>CAZSKP010000004.1:0-189508 GCA_964607485.1 uncultured bacterium
GCCGGGCAACGACCGGCCCTGTGAACTTGAGCAGAAACGCCGCCTTTCTCCCTCGGGGGAAGGCGGCGGATTTTTTTCGGTGAGCAGCGCGCGCACGGCCTCGTTGTGCAGGCCGCTCATTCGGCTATCCCGCCTCCTGCTTCCCTGCGACGGCGGAACAAAAGGTCCCGAAAGAATTCGGTTTCCTCTCGGGTGAACGCGTGGAAAAGAAACAGACAGGGAACATAGATAACGGGCCCGAGGAGGATGAGGTAGAGCAGGTTGAGCGAGTTCAGCATATACAAGACGCCGCCCATCACGCCTGCGCTGAGCAGGATATTATGGTAGCCCCGGAGCAGGTTGGAGGACGGAAACACCTCCCGAAGCAGCCTCCACAGGAAAAACGCGAACAGTATCTCGGCAGCCAGAGTGGCGACGCAGGGGCCGTAGTATCCCATGGACGGAATCAACAGGAAGTCCAAGACAACGTTCAGGCCGATGCAAACCCCCAACGTCTTCAGAAGATACACCTGCCGGTTGACGGCAACCGCCACGAAGGCAGCCAACGCGGACGGAAACATGAACATCAGCACCCAGCTCAAAATGCGCATGACGATGACGGCGGCCTCGAACTCGGGTCCGAAGATGAGGAGAACCACCTTGTCGGCGACAACGGTCAGCCCCATGCACAACGGCATCGCAAGAAGGAACATGAGCTTGATGGATTTCTGGGTTACCGTTTCAAAACGGTCCTTTTCCTCGGGGCTGTCGGCCAGTTGCGAGATGAGCGGGAAGAGAGGGCGTGAGATGAGGAACGGGATGCTTATGATTCGCAGGATCAGGTTGTAAACGCCGCTGTAGATGGCCACCTCTCCGCTCGTTCTCAGCCAGGAGAGAACGAGCGTGTCGATCTTGTTGCCCGTCAGCCGCAGCGCCCTGCTGCCGCCCACGGGGAGCGATTCCCGGAGTATGTAGCCGGGCAGCCCCCTGTCGGTCTTGTCGGCGGCCGCGCAGAATTTCCATCGCCGGAGAATCGAGGAAAACACACCGCCCAGGCTGGCGGCCATCGCGAATGCTCCCAACACCCCCGCAAGCCCCCAGTCGAGCCGCACGACGGCGAAAAGCAGTGCAAGCACAGCGGTGCCATAAAAGACCGTCACGAAGGTATCGTACTGGATTCGTTCGTAGGCGAAGAAAATCGCGCTGTTCGTCGCCATGGCGACGCGCCCCAGTATCCAGACGGAGCCGATGCAGGCGCTCGCGCGCACACGCGGGTCTTTTGTGCTGACGAAAACGATGCCTATGACGATGAGGACAGAGACGACGGAAAGCCAGCGCCGGACCTGGATGGTGGCTCTAAGCAGTTCCGGAACCTTCTCCCGGTCTCTCGACGCATCCCGAATGAGCAGATTATTGAGGCCGGTTTCGGGGACGATGATGGCCATGGTCACGACGGCCCACACCAATGAATACTCGCCGAACCCGTCGCGGCCGAGGTAACGAGCAAGAAGCGCGATCCAGACCAGCGCGGTCAGGGTATCGTAGACTCTTCCGAGCACATTAAAAAGAATGTTCTTGCTGATCCGCGCTATTCCGCTCATTGAATGGTATCAGAGTGTCGCCGAACCGAATCGTCGCTGCCGGAGAAAGAAAGGCCTGATGTGCTACTCCAGATAACCGAGCCCTCTCAGTCGTTCTTCAATAAGCTCCTTCTCATCGGCTGAATAAATATCCTCGCCCGATATTCCCTCGTCGCCGCCCTCCTCGGGCACCTTGTTGACGGGATGGCTGCGGACGTAATCGTCCTTGAAAGCCTCCGTCAGGACTCTTCCGTCAATCGTTTCGGGAATGTCCAGGCCAAGCAAGTAAAGCGTGGTGGGGGCAACGTCGATTATCGCCGCATCCGACAGCCGATGTCCGCTCTTGAAATGGGGGCCGAGGCCGAGGAAGGCTCCGTTGATCTTATGCGTTCCGGACATGGGAGCGTCGCTGAAGAAGGCCGCTTCGCCGACGGACGATTCTTTCGAGAAGGAATCTCCGCGACAGTGGTACTCGGTAAACCCTTCGACGGTGAGGTCGGGCGCGTGTTCGGCGAACGGGCCGGAGTAGAGATCTTTTTTCCTGTGTACCTTCTTCACGATATGTCTTCCCGTCGCGGGGTCCTTTGTCTTCATGAGCTTTGTCGTTATTTCCTCGCACACTCTCTCATATTCCTCTCCCGGCGCCACGACACCATTCGGCTCGCGTCCCTTGAGATTGATAAAGATATTTCCGAACACGCCCTCGGAATAGGCCCGTGTCTTCTCCCAATCCACGCCGAAGTAAAGCCTCATGGCGATGTACCTGTCTCTGCCGACTCGGCTTTTCAACCTCTGTTTCATCCCTCGCGGAAGAATCTTTTTTCCGGTGGCGAAAAAGGCTTTTGCGACGGAGACGGCGCCTCTTTTCAGGCCGGGCCCGGAACCGGGAGAATCCCTGAGAACGAGATAATCGTTGGCCCGCAGCCAGGTGCGAAGATAGAAGACGCGGTGGCCGGCACCGGCGCCGTGGTCGGACATGATGAGCACGCTCGTGTCATCGTCGATTCGGTCCATAAGCCGCCCCAGCGCTTCGTCGCATTTCTCGTAAATCCTGCAGATTCCGTCGCCGAGCAGTTCCGATTCTTCCTGCCTGTACTGCGGATGTGAAGGGTCCGTGAACTTCCAGAACTGGTGCTGTATCCTGTCGGGCGCGACGAACACGGTGACCAGCAGGTCCCACGGATATTTCTGCATCAGGTACTCGGTTGCTCGACACCGTTTTTCCACCATCTCGGAGAGCCTGTCGAAGAAGGCCGAGTAATGGCTCATCTGCGGCCGGGCCTTCTTCGCAACTTCGTCGAAATGCAGGTCGATGATGTACTCGCCCAGAGCATCCTTGAGTTCTTGATAGAGATGCTCGGGGTAAGTGAACCGAGCGCCCGTTCCTGGCGAATCCATCCCGCTGACCATCACGCCGTTCACGCTCTCGGGTGGGTAGGTCATGGGAACGTTGACGATGCACACCCTCCCGCCCCCATCGCTCACGCGTCTCCACATCGTCTTGCCTCGCCTGACGCCCGAGTTGGTGAAGTAAACGTCGAAGCTTTTAGGGAGGTGCTGATAGAAGTCGAATATCCCGTGTTTTCCGGGATTGACTCCGGTTGCGAACGAGGCCCATGCGGTGGTCGTGATGTACGGCATGGTTGACCGTAATTCGGCCCATACGCCGTCTTTCATCATGCGCCCGAGGTTGGGCAGCTTGCCCTGTTCGACCCACGGAGCTATGAGCTCCATCGTGGTGCCGTCCAGGCCCACTATCATGACCTTCGGTCTGTCGCTACTTGCCTTCATCGGAAGCAATCCATCTCTCGTGGAACGTTCTCCATAAGTGCCATTGGTCCGGGTACTGGCGTATGACGGGGTCGAGGAAGTCCATGCATCTCTGTGCGTTTCGCTGAAGCACCTCTTCCTTGTCCCCCTCGGTCTCCAGCTCCACGGGCTCGGATAGGGTGAACGTCGCGGCGCCGTTCTTTTCCCGGAGAGGCGCGTAGAAGATGATGGGCGCGCCCGTTTGCATGGCGATGCGAATGGGCCCTTGGGGCGCTCGCGTTCTTCTGCCGAGGAAATCGACGACAGGGTCTTTGTCGGTCGTGAAGGCGTCGAGGAAGAGCGTGACGCTTTCGTTGCGCTTGACCGCTTTGATGACTCCCAGGAGCGAGCCGCCCCGGCGAAACATTTTACCACTGATGCGGCTCTCATAGTAACTCAGACGTCTTTCGAGTATCTTTCTGTCGAGCCCGCTCATGTCCAGCTTGGTTGTATCCTGCGAGATGTCGTTCATCGGTACCCCAAGAATTTGCAGCGTCACCCCGGAGAGGTAGTAGGGCCCTGTATGCGCGAGCACGATGACGATGCCATTGCCATTTTCCTGGGCTTTCCTGACGTTTTCGAACTTGTTTACACGAACGTATTTCTTTACAAATTTGTCATCAACCCTCGGCAGGTAAAGAATCTCAAGGCTGTGCGTCGCATGGTTTGTGAAGTTTCGACGGCATATCTTTCGGATTTCCTCTCGGGATTTTTCGGGGAAGATTTCCCTTATGTTGCTCTCGATCTGTTGTCTAAGGTGGGTGCTGATGAGGCAGTTCAAATTCCCGAGGATCGTGCCCATGTGACGCAAGAGCGGGAAGGGAATATAGGGCACAATTGGAGTGAAGACATAGTGAAAAATCCACTTGGCTATGTAGCGAAGCTTCCGTTTCATTGGCTTTCCATGGCGGCCTGCCGGGTGCGGGTTTCGCGCGAATCTTTATATATCTTCACCGCTACAAAACACAGAGCGATCGCCACCCACTCGACACGGTCTTCGAAGAACATCCCGAAGGTCAGGTTCCCCACCGCCTTGGCCACCTGAGCGGCCAACAGCGTGCCATACAGCAGGTAAAGAACATAATCGCTCTTGTCAAGCAAGTATCTTGCCAGAATTCTCAAGATGCGCCACATGAACCAGAGGAAAAGGAGAAACCCGAACGGACCCAGCGCGATGAAGACCTCGAGGTACATGTTGTGCGCCAGCTCGGGATTCCGAAAGTATTCCATTGTGTAATCGGGCAACAGTTGTGACAAGCTGCCCACCCCGATGCCGAGCACGGGATGTTCGGTAAATAGCCGCCATATGGCGGACCAGATGTTCAGTCGATAGGCCCAGCCGGGGTCCATGCTGGGATTCTCGATAAGCTCGGTAAAACGCCTCAAGGCGAGAGCGACAAGGGTGAAAAGGTTTTGCCCGAAAAGCCCGAGGACAAAGAAGGCCGCCACGGAGCCGACGACGCCGACCGGAATCAGCCAATGGACATAGGTGCGGAAGCGGTCGCAGATTAGATAAAGAAACAGCAGGCCGAAAGCCAGGCCCAACAACGGACCCCGCGCGGCCGAGCCCAGAACGGTGCCCATCAGCATAAGCAGTATGCTCGACAGGATAAAAACCTTGCCGAGCTTGCTTTTTGCTATCATGAACAGGCCGACGGCCATGAGAATGCTGTAATTCAGGTATTCGCCCGATTCGATGGCCGAAGTCTGGAACGATACGGCCCTTCCCTCGCCGCCTCCGATGCCGGCGATAGCCTCGGCAAGCGCAATCCCGCCAATGATTAAACCGCCGAGCAGCCAGGAATACATGGCCGTGATGAGCTGCTTCCTCGTTTTTATCAGCGCCAGAACCATGTAAAAGAGCACAATGGCGTAGGAGAACTGAAGCAGTTTAGATACGGCGGACTTGTAGCTGACGCACCAGGTGAACGAGAGAAACGCCCACCACGCCAGCGCCAGCAGCGGCAGTTCGATTCCCGTTCGCTCCAGGGGAAGCCCCGTCCTGCGCGTGAATATATCTCTATTGAGCAGGCCGATGAAGGTAAAGAGAGCCACCGGGTCGGCCAGGCGAACGACGGCTCCGCCGATGTTTGCAAGCGCGTACTGTTCGCTCCGGAACGGAAGGAGCAGCATGAAAATGAGAATGCCCCAGAACGGATTTGCCAGCGCGATCCCGAACACAATCACCCCCGCCGCCGCGGCCAGGAAGTAAACGTAGTATTCGGGTATGCCGGTGAATTCGATTCCGACAAGCTTGCCGACGCTCATCTCAAGCAGCGGAGCGATGCCTATGAGGAAGCTCATCCCCACGGACACAGAAATTATGAACGCGAGTATGCACGTCCACTGCCTGATCTTGTTTGTCAAGAGATAGCTGTTGATGCTGCCAGCCCCTTCTAAGCCCTTCGCGACTCAGACACGATTTGCGACGACGCCCGTTATCTCGACCCCGGCGCTCTCGAGGGCGTTCACGGCTTCCTTGAGCTTTTTCGGAGAAGGTCCCTCTATCGAAACGACGAGGAGGGCACGCTGGGCCAGGGCGGCTACCGCCAAGCCCCCGGCGAAGCAATCCAGGGCGGCGGAGTCCAGCAGGACGTAGTCGTAATTCTCCCCGAGGGATTCTATATAGTCTTCGAGGGCGGGTGAGCCCAGCTTATGGAGCAACCCCTCGCTCCCTGGACCTGCGGCAACTATGCTTAACTGCGGAAAGGCCGCATTCGTCTGGACGATTTCGGTTGCGGCCTCGTCTTCCCGGAGCAGGATGTCCGACACGCCCCTCACGTTCGAGACATCAAACACACTGTGCAGAGCGGGATTCTTAAGGTTCAGATCGACGAGGGCCACTCTGCGCCCTTGGTCGGCCAGGGCCACGGCTAGATGGCTGATAAGTTTTGTTTTCCCTTCTTTTGTCAAGGCGCTGGCCACCGCAATTATCTTTTTGTCTTCCAGATAAGTCAGCACGTTGTGACTGATCTCCATGATAGCTCCGGCGAACTTATCCGGCGTATCGAGTTTTCTGACCTTCGAGACGCGGAGCGAACGCATCTTGGGAATCACGCCGAGCAGTCTCAGGTCAGATGCCCGTTTGATGTCGTCCACGCTCTTCACCGATATATCCATGAACTCAACGACGAACGCCATGCCGAACCCGAACATCAGGCCGAGAACGACGGCAAGGATCAGGTACAAGGCGGGCTTCGGATAGTACGGGTCGCTGCGGTCGGGAAGCTCGGCAAACGTAATAATGGTCGCGTTGCTGTAGTTTGTGCCGGCAGCGGTGAGGGCGCTGTCTCGTTCTGCGGCAAGGGTCAGATAGGTTGTCTCCGCGATATCTATCTGTCTCTGCAGGTCCGCCAGTTCCCGATTCGTGTCGGCAAGCCTCTCCAATTCTTTCTTGATGTCTCCTATGCTGGCCCCGAGGAGCTGCTTGTTCTTTTTTAATTCGATGATGTCGTTTTCGAGCAGCCGCCGAATCTCATCCAGTATTTGCTTCTTCATGCCGTCGATTTCAGCTTGGAGCTCCATGACATCAGGATGTTTCGGAGTCTTTCCGGTCAGCGTTGCGGCGAGCGAGGCTTCGAGCGCGATCAAGCGGCTCTGCATGTCGCGGATGTGCGGATATCCTTCGGCGCTTTTCAGCGTGGCCTGGAGCCCCTCAGAATCGAACGGCGCCTCAGAGAGTTCCCTGAGCCGGCTTTCGCGGACCATCAGGTCGTTGCCGACCGAAAGGCGCTGATTCTCAAGGTTGTTCAAGTTGGCCTGGATGTCGTTGATGCGTCCCTCGAGGTTGACCACATAGTGAGTTTCCTGAAATTTCCTGAGATTGTTCTGTGCCTCTGTGAGTTTTCCCTTGGAGGCGGCCAGATTGTTCTCTATGATTTCCAGCGCCTCGCGAGCCTTTTGCTGTTTGAGCCCGCCGGCCTGCTCCACATAGCTCAGAGCGATCTCATTGGCCATGTCGCGCGCCTCTTCGGGGATATCGGAATAGGCGCATATTTCTATGATGTCGGAGTCCGCGATGGGGTCGACGTACGCCTGCCGTCGCTGCAGAAATGCGCCGATGAATCCCGGCTCGACCAGCTTGTCCAGCCGGATATACTCGTCGCGGTACTCCTTGATGAGGCCGATTGACTTCAGCAACTTATCTACTATGGTCACACGCCGCCGCAGGTTCAACTTTTTGATTACGGGTTCCATGACCATTCGGGACCGAATGACCTCGGCCTGGCTGTGGGTTGGAATGCCGCTGACGTGGTCGAGCTCGCCCCAGTTTTCGGGAATCTGCCTTTGAAGCAGCGCCTGCACGCCCTCGAACTGGAGGATTTTCACCTTGGCCGAGGCCTCGTACACCTTCGTCATCATCAAGCAGGTGATAAGTGTGGCCAGAGGCAGGATTATCACAAAAGCGAGAATTACCCACTTCCTCTTCCAGCAGGTTTTCAGCAGAGCTCTCAGTTCCAAGGCAGTGTTTATCCTTTCCTGTTATGTCCTCCCGTCCCCGGTCGGCTCGCTCATGTCGAAGCGCCGCTACTCAATATATCCCAGCCCCCGAAGACGGTCCTTGATCTTCGCCTCTTCTTCCTCCGAATAGTGTCCACCTGCGACGCCTGTGACAGCCGGCGCTTCGCCGCTCCTGAAACGGACGGTCTTTGTCCTCTGGTAGTCGTCGGTGAAAATGTCTGTCAGCACTTCCCCATCCATGTCGTCGGGAATGGGAACCCCGAAAACATACAGGATCGTGGGCGCGAGGTCCACGATGCTCGCCCCCTCGACCTTCAGGTTCTTCCTGATTCCCTGTCCTTTCGCCATGAGGACGCCGTTGAGCTTGTGGAAGCCGTTCATTTCGAGCCGACTCAGCGGCATTGTCTGGACGTCGAGAAAGAGGGTGTCCTCGCTCTCGCCGAATCGCTGGCGGCTGTGGTAGGCGTAGTCGGTCCACTGAACGATCAGGTCGGGAGCCCTATCGACGAAGGGGCCCGTGTAGAGTTCTTCGCGGAAGTGAACTCGCTCCACCACGGGCTCGCCGTTGTCCGGATTCTTCAGGGAGAGAAGTTTCTCGGAAATTTCCCTCCGGAGGGATTCGTACTGCTCGTTTCCTTCGACGATTCCTTCCGGCTCGCGCCTCTTCACGTTGAGCCATATGTTCCCGTAGGCGCCCCACGAGAAGGCCCGCGTCCTTCCCCAATCGATGGCCGAGGCGAAGAGGTAGGACTCGAGCTTGTCGCGAACATCCGGCATGATTCTTTTCAGCATGGCCTTGACCGAACCCGGCAGATTGCGCTTCATGGAGGTGAAAATGCTCTGCAGAGCCTTCCGAGAATACTTTTGGATTCCTCCCCCGCGTTTCTCCCCACGTTTGAAGGCGAGGTATCCGTTCATTTCGAGCCACTTGTTGAGATTGACCACTTTTCTGAGAGGTCCGGCGCCGTGGTCGGACATGATGAATACCTTGACGTCGTCATCCAGCTTTCCGAGGATGCGGCCCAGCTCCGCGTCGATCTTCTGATAAACGTCGAGGATGACATGGCCGAACTTCTTCGCTCCTTCTTCCGTGTAGCCGGGATGGCTCGTGTCCATAAATTTCCAGAAGGCGTGCTGAACATAGTCGGTCGCGCTGAACAGCGTTATCATGAAATCCCACGGGTGCGAGTCCATCAGGTAGCGGGTGACCTCGGCCCGATTTTCAATCATTCGATTGAGCTGTCGTATGTATTCGTCCAGCGACACGTGGAAATTCACGGTCATCACGTACTCGCCCACGTTGTCCTTAATCTCTCGGTACAGGCTTTCGGGATACGTGAAGACGCTGTCCACGCCTGGAGCGTCCATCCAACTGATCATCCAGCCGTTGACCTCCTGCGGCGGATAATTCAACGGAATGTTCATGACTCCCACCCGCAGGCCTTCCTCGCTCATTATTTTCCAGAGCGTGTTCTGGTCGCGGATGCTGGAATCGACCAGTCGTATGTCGTAGCCGTTGTCTTTCCGGACGACGAAATCGAACACGCCGTGCTTGCCGGGATTCTTGCCGGTCATGAAGGAAGTCCAGGCGGGAGCAGTCAGGGGATGGATGACGCTGGCGAGGTCGCCGTGGACGCCGTCCCGGATGAACTGGCCGAGCACGGGAAGGCGCCCCTGCTCGACCCATGGTTCGATGAGGTCGTTCGTCGCGCCGTCCAGTCCGATGACGAAAACTCTTTCTTTGTTCGATTCGGTCGTCAAGCGTCTCTCTACTCGATGTAGCCCAAGCTTCTCAGCCGCTCTTCGATCTTCTCGGCTTCTTCGTCGGTATATGCGGATTCGCCTGGCCCCCGGGTTTCGTCTCCGCCGGATTCGATTTTCCTTACGGGATGCCCGGCGAGGTAGTCGGCCGTGACGGCGTCCTCGAGCACCTTGCCGTCCATGTCGGAGGGAACGGGCAGGTCGAGGAGGTACAACAGCGTGGGCGCGATATCGATGATTTCCGCGCCGACGAGTCCTTCGTCCGTTTTGATGCCCTCTCCCCGAATATGGAAAATGCCGTGCGGACGATGCGTACCCGTCTGTTCGAGGCTCATCAGCTCGCCGATCTCTCCGAAACGAAGGTTGTCGTCCACTATTGCGTCGGAGCGTTCGTCTCCTTCGACTCCGTAACTCTTCCGCGTGATGTATCGGTCGTCCTTCCAGAGCACGAGGATATCGGGCGCGTCCGGCAAAGCGTTTCCCCAATAAACCTCTTCACCCTTATAGGCACGCGCCAACACCGGCTCCCCGGTATCCGGGTCCCTGATGTCGGCCAGCTTCGAGATTATCTCGTCGCGAAGTTGCTCGTATTCGGCGCCGGGCTCGACGGTACCCTGTGGAAAGCGTCCCTTCAGGTTGATGAATATCCGCGTGGATTCTATTCCGAGATAAAAGGCCTTCGTCTTTTCCCAGTCGATGGGAGCCATCATGAGGTGCGACTCTATCTTTCTTCGCATCTCCGGCAGGGCGCTCTTGAGCAGGTCCTTTACGGTTCGGGGCAAGAGCTTTCTTAGCCCGACGTAAGCTCGTCTGAAAGCGTTGAACGCCATCTTCCGGACGGATGACCGTTCAATCGAGTCCCTGTATTTCAGGTAGCCCTGCTGTTTCAGCCATCTGTCGAGATACACGATCTTGTGAAAGGGGCCCGCGCCGTGGTCAGACATGATGAAGGTCGTGGTTCCCTCAGGGAGCATCTCCAGGTATTCACCGATGAGGCCGTCTATTTTCCGATACACCCGAAGGACGGAATCCTTCAGCGTTGCGGCTTCTGCGGGGTCGTGACGCGGGTGGGTCGGGTCGATGTACTTCCAGAAAAAGTGCTGCACCCGGTCGGTCGAACCGAACACGGCAAAGAAAAGGTCCCAGTCGAACCGCTCCATGAGGTACTTGATCGCCCTGGATTGGCTGTCGATGGTCCTCATCACCCTGTCGAGGTATTCCTTGGGGCCAACGCGCGTCCAATAGTCGCCGTGCATGTCATACTCGCCTATCACGCTCTTCATTTCTTTGTATAAATCCGGCGGATAGGTGAACTGGCTCTGGACGCCCGGCGCTTCCATGCCCGAGACGATGCAGCCATTCACCGGCTCGGGGGGATAGGTCATGGGCACGTTGATGACGCTCACGGTCTTGCCGGCCTCGCTCAGGATTTTCCACAGACTGCTTGCCTTCCTCGTGGCGGCGTTGCAGAAATACAAATTATAGCTGTTGGGCACATACTGAACGAAATCGTATATGCCGTGCTTGCCGGGATTCTTGCCGGTCATAAACGATGTCCATGCCTGCGGGCTCATGGGAGGGACGGTCGATTTTAGCGTTCCGCGAACTCCCTCTCTGAACAAGGATGCTAAGACAGGGAGTTCCCCTTGTGCTATCCATGGGTCTATGAGGTCGAAGGTGGCCCCGTCGAGACCGATTCCGAAGAGTCTTCTGCTCATACTGGAGCTCCCAGAGGCCAGCCGGACGCGGGAAATCTCGGGCTGAACAGCGCCGACCGCAAACGGGAAGAGTATATGCCCTCATGAGGCAGGAATGACCACTGCCTTCTTATCGAATCCCCTCAAGGCTACAGACTTGGCACGTAAGTAACCGCTGAAAAATAATTTATAAAATTATGTCAGACCGATGCGGAAAAGTCAACATGAATGAGGCTCCGAGGCAGGTGTCTGGTTTGACATTCTCGAAGCGGCCATGCTAATATTCAGCAAGAGTTTCGTCTTGTGCTTACTCGTTGATACGAGCGTTGTTATCCTGAAACCAATGAGTGCGTACGTCGCTTGCATCTCGGACCAAATACGCCGGCCCCATGAAAGCCCTGCTCCTGAACCCTCCCTTCTTTAGGAAATACTCGAGAGAGCAACGAAGCCCCGCCGTCACCAAGAGCGGCACGGTTTACTATCCCATGTGGCTCTCGTACGGGGCGGCGTATCTCGAGAAAAAAGGCCACGAGATACTCCTCCTGGATGCCCCCGCCGACGATCTCGATTATGGGGCCGTCAAGGGAAGGGCGAGGCAGTACGGCCCCGATTTGTTGGTCCTGAGCACGAGCACGCCCAGCATCTATAACGATGTCGAGGTGGCAAGGAAACTCAAGAGCGCCCTCGGAGGCCCATTCACGGTGCTGGTCGGAACCCACGTGTCCGCCCGTGCCGAAGAATCCCTCGAGCTCGAGCCGGCAGTTGACGCCGTGGCCCGGCGGGAATTTGAGACGACACTGGCGGAACTCGCTCGCACGCTCGAAGAGAATCGCGATCTAAGAAGAGTCGAGGGCATCACCTATCGCAGCGACGGACAAATCGTTTCCAACCCCGACGCTCCTCTCCTCGAAGACCTCGACGATATCCCTTTCGTCAGCAAAATTTACAAGCGCTTTCTGAGCGCCAGGAACTATTTCAACCCGAACGCGCTGTATCCAATGATAACCCTGATTACCAGCCGCGGCTGCGCCTTCGGCTGTACCTTCTGCGTGTATCCGCAGACGTTTTCGGGGCGAAAAATCCGGTATCGCTCGGTGAAGAATGTGGTTGACGAGCTCGAATACGTGGCCGGCGCTTTCCTCGAGGTGAAAGGAATCTTTTTTGAGGACGATACCCTGACGACCAACCGCGCGCGGTGTCGGGATCTCTGCCAGGCGATAATTGACCGGGGACTTCGACTCTCATGGACGGCCAACTGTCGCGCCGACATCGACCTCGAGACGCTGAAGATAATGAGCCGCTCCGGATGTCGAACCGTTTGCGTCGGGTTTGAGAGCGGGAGCCAGGTGATTCTGGACAGAGTTCAGAAGAATATGACACCCGCCAAGATGGAGCAGTTCACGACGGACGCCAAGAAGGCCGGCATACTCGTGCACGGCTGTTTCATGGCCGGGCTCCCGGGAGAGACTCGGGAGACGATGGAGGAAACACTCAGGCTTGCAAAACGGCTTACTCCCGACACGGCGCAGTTTTTTCCGCTCATGACCTACCCGGGAACGACCGCTTACGACTGGTTTGTCGAGTCGGGCCTGCTCGAAGCTAAGACGTACGCCGACTGGCTCACCGACGAGGGACTGCACAACTGCGTGGTGCGAACCGAGGAGCTGACGCCCCGAGAGATAGTCGAGTTCTGCGACCGCGCCCGCAGGGAGTTCTACTTGAGGCCGGCATACATCGCCTACAAATTGCGCCAGATGATAACCCGGCCGGCTGAAATCCCCAGGACGATGAAGGCCGCCCGGACCTTCTTCAAGTACCTGTTCAGGGGCTCTTTCAAGGATTAGCCGTTTGCACACCGGAGAGTCCGAATTGGAGCGTGAAACAGAACGGATGGTTTCCGTCGTCGTTCCGGCTTACAACGCCGAGAAAACCGTCGAGGCCTGCCTGAGGTCGTTGCTGGACCAGACCGTCCCCTCATCCGACTACGAGGTGTTGCTCGTCGATGACGGATCCACCGACCGGACGGGCGCGCTCGCACAACAGTTTCCCATCCGCTATTTTCATCAGGAGAACCGCGGACCGGCCGCCGCGCGGAATCTGGGAGTGGAAAACGCTAGGGGCGACATCATACTCTTCACCGATTCCGACTGCGTGGCAAAGCGGGATTGGGTAGAGTCGATGACGCGCCCGTTCGAGAACGGAGACATCGGGGGCGTCAAGGGCGCCTATCGTACCGAGCAGAAGGGATTGGTCGCGCGCTTTGCGCAGGTGGAGTTCGAGGAGCGCTACGAACTTTTGAACAAACACACCTACATCGACTTTGTCGATTCGTACTCGGCGGCATTCCGCACGTCGGACTTCCTCAAGGCTGGCGGATTCGACACGTCTTTTCCCAGGGCCAACAACGAGGACACGGAGCTTTCATATAAATTGGCGAGGATGGGCTGCAGGATGGTGTTCGTTCCGGAGGCGATCGTGTATCATCGGCATCCCGACTCGATTTGGAAATATTTCCGGCTCAAGTTCAGCAGGGGATACTGGCGGATGGTGGTGTACCGACGCTACCCCGAAAAAATGGTGAAGGACTCGTACACGCCTCAATCGCTGAAGCTGCAGATTCTCCTCGCGTTCCTCGTTTGCTGTTCGCTGCCTCTTGCACTCTTCTCAATGAAGGCGGCGATTCCGTGGTTCTTTCTCACCCTCGCTCTGTTCCTGCTCGGATGTGTCCCCTTTTGGAAAGTTGCGCTGCTCAAAGATCCTGCGGTGGGAATAGTGGCGCCCGCTCTCCTTTTCGTGAGGGCCGTCGCGCTGGGTTCGGGGGCTCTCTGGGCCAGTTTGAAGGGGCGGCAGTAGGCTCCGTCCGCTATGCTCTCATGCCCAACGCCGCCGCGAAGCACGCCTGGATTTGTTCGCTCTGTCTCTCCAACGTGAACAGTTTCTCCACGCGCCGCCGTCCCTCTTTCCCCATTTCCAAAGCGTGCTGAGGTTCCGAGAGCAGGCTGTCCAGCGCCCGGGCGAACTGCTCTTCGTCGAGGGGATGGGTGAGGACCCCCGTCTTTCCGTCTTCTACTATTTCCGGAATGCCGCCGTTGTTGAACGCGACGACCGGTCTTTCGGAGGCCATCGCTTCGATGATGGCCAGGCCGAACGGTTCCGGCTTGGTCGAGGTGTGCGCCAGAATATCGAGCGCGCGCATCACCTGTGGCACGTCGTCGCGATGTCCCAGGAACACCACTCTGTCCTGCAGGCTCCTTTCTTCCACAATCCGGCGGAGCTCCTTCTCATAATCAGGCTCCTCCCAGAAAAGGCCTCCGACCACGACGTACCGGGCGTCGCCTTTCACACGGGATGCGGCGCGCAGAAAAAAATCCTGCCCTTTCCACCGCATCAGTCGTGCGACATGGCCGACAACGGGGACATCGGGGTCCAACCCCAACTGTTTCTTGGCCTCCCGCACGGGCATGGGCGGATAGTTCCCCGGGTCGATGCCGTTGTGGATGGTGTGGACTTTTCCGTACGGCACCCCGATGTTTACGAGTGAATCGGTCACGGCCTTTGATATCGACACGATCGAGTGGACTCCGTGCCGCAGGGCCCATTTTAGCGTGAGCAGCATGGGAAAGTTGAACGCATCGGGATTGCAGATGTCGTGCATGTGATGCGCCACGACGGCTTTTGTGCCCGATGCCGCCAGCGCCGCCAACACACATGACTTGAGGGAATTGGTGTAGATGAGGTCGATGCTTTCCTGCGTGAGCCGGCGGCGTATCTGTCTCGCGAGGGAGACGAATTCGCCCGAACTCTTGAGCATGTACCGAACGGCGTCCAGATTGGAGGACTCCTGAATGATGTTGGTGGAGGTGGTCGCGGGGTTGACCCGAAGCGGAAGCAGGCGGATTCCCATCGATTCGATTTGCTCGGCGAGCGTGCCGCCGGGAACGCATGTTACCGTGACCTCGAATCGCTCGCGGTCGAACGTGGGCAGAAGCCTCAGAAGCACGACCTCTCCGCCCCCGGCCAGGTCCTGATGATGATCAACAATCAACACCCGCCCTGGTGAACTCACTCGTCATTCCTCTCAGCGTCACCTCGGTGGCTCAGTGTCGCCAGCCAATGAAATCGAGGGCTCGGAGTAATCACCTGAATTATCTTGAAATCCAGAGGCTCGAGCGGAAACGAGAACGTGTCGTTCGAACTCGCAAACTCGGAATACCTTCGTATCGAGTAGAATTGGCCGCTGGCGGAGAAGCTCGTTTCCTCGATCTCGTAAAGCTTCGACTTGTCGAAACCGTTCGCCAGCTTCAGCGTCACCTTCTCCGAAGTGGGCGAGTTGTTCCACAGGCACAATATATCCTCGCGATCCCGGTTGAACAGTTTCGTTACGACCGAATCATAGTTCGACCCGATGATATTCGAGTTTCGTATTCTTTCCGCCTCATATGGCACGGCGCCGGAGAGAGCGGATATCAGATGCTTGAACGCATAGAAACCGAGAGTCTTGTGATGGTTTTCGTATTTCATCAGGTACACATAGGGGCTGTCGTCGGTGGGGTAATCGTACAGGCCGACGGTGAGGATGCCTTCACCGTGCTGATGGGCTATGATCGCCGTCGTGTGGAGCACGGCCATGGCCTGGTTGACCTCGGTCGCGTCGGAGTTCCTAAAGCCGCCCGTCTCCGTCAGCCAGATGCCGGGAGGAAGATCGTATCGCTTCATGATGGCGAGCAATTCGCTCGAGTCGGCGTTTTCGTCCAGCTTTTTCCAGCCTGAGAGATCGCTCAGGCTCGGAGGTTCCGCGTTGTACCAAAGCGGGAAGTCGTGCACGCCCACCCGCTGACAGTACCACTGGATCCCCTTGTTGAAAAGGCGTTCCCATACGCTGAAGTAGAAGGGCCGGCTGGCCTTCCGAGTCTTGTTCTCGAAGCCGGGCATGATCAGCATAGCGGTGGGATCTTTTTCTTGAATGACCTCGAACGCCACCCGTGCCGCTTCGGTGATGACCGTCGTAAAATTGTCCATCACTTTTTCGGCCTCGGCGCGCTTGCTTTTCAGCGCCTTCATGCGTTTCGGCCCCAGAAATTTTCCCAGCCAAAATGTGAAGGGCTCGTTGGACAGCTCATAGTAGTCCACCCTGTTTTTGTACCGGTCAACCATCTTCTCGACAAACAGGCGGTAGGCCGCGAGTGTGTCGGGATCGTTGGTGAAATCGTACCGGTGCGCCCACTCGGGAGGGCCGGTGCAAAAAGTCACCACGACGCGGGCGCCCGCTTTCACGGCATGGTCGATTTCCCAGTCGGAAAGCTCCCACTCGTAACTGTCGGGGCCTTTGCGCTGGACATTGTGCCACTGGCAGCTCGCGCGGTACACCTGGATGGGGTAGTCGCTCATAAGCTGCATGTCTTCGGCGGCCTCTTTTTCACCCAGATAGACGTGGACGAATTTTCCGCTCTGCTCGAAAGGTCTGCCGGTCACATCCGGCGCGGCGTTCCGGGCAAAGTGCGAATAGCCGCCCAGAAGCGGGGTGAACGGCCTGATTCTCACAACCACGGGAATGGAAAAGCTGTGGGTGGATTCGTCGGACGCGAGCTTCAGGTCGAGCGCGTGGTCATAAACGTTAAGGGTCTTGACCTCCATGCTGAGCGTGACGACTTCTTCGGGCGGAATCGGCCGCTCCTCGAGCCGGGCAAAGGTGTTCTTCGGCGAGATTTTCGTCAGAGTCAGCGTGTGGCTCCTGCGGTCGCGGTTGGCGACCCGGAAGGGGATGAATATGCGTTCACCCGTGAAGATCTCGATTGCCTCCGGTGATTTCTCCACATAAATCTCTCCGTCTCGAATAGTCAGTAAGATGTGGAGGTCCCGACTGAAAGGCGGGCGGGTTGTGACTTTCTCCGCGGCAGCCTCCGGGGCCGTTTTGAGCGACACCCACTTTCCGGCCACATGCGTGGCATGATGAGAATCGGTGGTCCTCAGCAGAACCCGATATTCCACTTTGCAATCGCCGATGTCGGAGATGATTCGACGCAGGTCGTATCGATGTCGAACCACTTTCTCATTGGAGCCGGTGTCGTCGGAAAAGTTCCACGAGTACGAGATGGGGTCGTCGTCGGGGTCGGTCGAACCGGAAGCGTCAAAAAGCACCTCGCCTTCGCGTTCATTTTCGACCGACGTCGCTATGCGTCCTATGGGCGGCCTGTTGGGTTTGACTGTGACAACCACGGTGTCGGCGTTGGTATTGCCGTGACGGTCAAACACGTTCAGGGTGACATCGTATCTTCCCGCCTTCCAATAGGTGTGCGAGGGTCGAGGCCCCTCGCCGGGTTTGAGCATCTTCAGATCGGATTCAAAAAAAGTGGCAGCCTTGTCGAAATATTTGTGGTCGCCGAAGTTCCATCGGTAACGCGCGATGTTGCCCCGCGAGCGGCTCCCGTCAAATTTCACCGTGTCTCCGGCCGTCGCGACGATGTCATCGCCGGCGTCGGCCTTCAGCTCGCCCCTGCAAGGAGAGGTGGTCGCCCAGGAACACAGGAATACCACTAAGAAAAGGCAGAACGCCGTGCCCCGTCGTCTATGTCTTCTCATTTCTTGCCGCGTCTTCCTGTCATTTCAAGTATTTGTTGAAGAAGCTCTCTGTTGTCTCAAAAGCCGATTCGCCTTCGTCGCCGGAATGAAAGATGAACCCATGAGGGGCGCCGTTATATGTCTTGAGAGAAACCTTCTTCTTTTTCTTTTTCAACGCTTCATACAGGCTGACGGATTCCGAATAGGGAACTACCTTGTCGCTCTTGCCGTGAATGAGCAGCACAGGCGTATTGATTTTATCCACGTTATCGATAGGCGAGAGCGCCCGTGCTTTGGAGAAGTCGGGATTGTCGGGGTCACCGATAACGGGAGACCATGTCGCTATCTTCTTTCGGGCGATGGGGTCATCGGACTTCTTCCAATCTTCAAGCAGCGTCCGGAAATCATACCCTCCGAAATTCAGGTTTGCGGCGGAAAGCAGCGAGGAACGAGTCAGCACGTTAGCGCCGATAAACGCTCCGTGGCTGGAACCCATGAGGCCGACCTTGGTCGTCGTAGGAAGTCCGTGGGCATACTGGACGGCTTTGACAACATCGTCGATTTCCTTCCCCGCCGGATCGGCGGCGTCTCTGTAGTTCTCTCCGTGGCCGCTGCTTCCCCGATAATCGATGGCCAGGGTGCCGAAGCCGGCTTTCAGGAACCTGAACGCGTGCCGCTCATAGGAAGCGGCCGACCCATGTTCGCCACCATGAACCAGGACTATGATCGGGAATCTCTTTTGGTCCTTGGGCTCGCTCAAATAGCCATACACCTTGAATCCGTCCGTACTCTTGAAGCTGACTTCCTTCCAGAACTCGGCATCGTACGCCTTGCCGACGGCATCCATCAGCGCCCTGTCGGCCGCCTCGAAGTCTCCCGCCTTAGCCGACTGCTCGATTCTCTCAACATATGGCCGGAGAGCGCCCGTATCCTTTCCGTCTTTCTTTATTTCTTTCACCACAAATTTCATCTTCCTGGCGAGCCGATTCGCCTCGGGATTCGGGCTCTCCTCCAGGTTTTCAACCACCGCCTGAAGCCGCCCTCTTCCCGGAACCCTCGCGCGAGGGGTCTCACCCTGGGCCGGGGCTTTACACATGACCATCAGAAAAAGGAAACACAGGGAAAGCAGGGGAGCAGAAGAAAAAGTTCTTTTCATCATGAACGACCTCCTGGCCGCAGTTGCGCCGACGGCATGCGAAACCGCCGTCTCAGGCGGATCCTGACCTCATAGTCGCACGGGGATATTCGTGTATTTAGAATAGAATAACAATATCAAAGCATGTTAGGCAAGAGCTTTTCGCGTCGCGGAGGCTTGTATTCGGGACTGGCTGGCAGTGCGGACGAGCGCCCACAAAATTTTCGAGGGAATCCTTTATGATGCGGAGGGGGTTCGATGGAACACTGGAGATACACCATCGCGCGTCATTTGGATTCAGTTTTCGCGCCGTCAAGTTCCCGTTGTCACGACAGCCCTGGTCGTTTTTCCTTGCAGGGCGTCCTCGACGAGCGGGCCCAGGACTATGCCGGTTTCCAGTGTGACGATTGGAAGGACGATTGCGCGAAGACGCTGGAAGAACCGGTCCACGTTGGCAACGGTGCTGGCGGGCACATACACAATGTCTCCGCCCCGCAACGCCACATTATCGCTCACGACTCCTTTTTCAAGCGCCTGCTTCATATCCAGCAGCGCCAGTTGCGGCTCACCCGCGCCTCCCCTTATCAATACGACGCTGTTCGAGGCGGCGTCCAGGGTGAATCCCTGCGCTCCCGATATCGCCTCGACCACGTTCATGGAACCGACGATGGGGAAGACTCCCGGCCTGTTCACTTCGCCCAGGACAAACACCTTCTGGTTTACGTAGGAACTGACGCTCACGGTCACCTGAGGGTTGACCAGATATTCGGACAAGCCTTCTGCGATGGTCTCTCTCAACTCCGTGATGCTCAGGCCGGCGGCCTTGACGTCTCCGACCAGCGGATAATGCAGCTCTCCGGCGGGGCTGACCCTCTGGGTCAGGTTGAGATCGTCGTTTCTCCACACCGTTATCGCAACTTCGTCCCCGGGGCCCAGTATGAACTTGGCCGGCCTGGGAGTTTCGGAGATCTCCTGAGCGCTGACCGGCTCCAGTCCCACAGCCTTGTCGGTCCTGGCGCAGCCATACGATGCGAGGCACAAGGCCGCCGCGACCAGCAGCGATAGTCCCCCTGAAGCGCGAAATCGTTTGAAATCCGATGGAAATCTGATCATATGCCACCCTATCCCTAAAAAGAGACGGCAATAACCCCGGCACAGAAAATACGGTCAATACACACTACCACAAATCCTTCCAAATTTCCAACCGGGCCAAAACCAGGCTCGTCCGGCTGGGCCACGCATCGTAAGCGCACATCCGGAGATTCCGGCTTTTATCGCAGCGGCTGCTGAACCCGATGCGAAAAGTGCTTGAAATCGCGGCACTGGGCGATTATGATGTACAAAGCTCAAGGTGTTGCCCCATCCGCCCTCTATTGAGCCCGGCAAGAACAATGTCCTATTTGGTTGTGGCGCCTCCGTAGATGTCAAACAATGCTGTCATTCCCATGGAGGCGGGAATCCGTGACGTTTCGCCGATGCGTGGATTCCCGTTCCCCGATCGGGGTCGAGGACAAGTTTCACGGGAATGACGACAAGGGGCGGGACTTAACTTATTTGAATGCACAAAGTAGGGAATTCGGGCTTGAAGAAGACGATCGTGATTATCGGAACACTCGATACAAGAGGCGACGAGGTAAATTTCCTTAAAGGCCTGATCGAGAACAGGGGCCACTCTGTCATAACGGTGGATGCAGGCGTCATGGGCCGACCGTTGTTTGCGGGCGATTTCACCAGGGAAAAGGTCGCGGAAGCAGGCGGCGGGAGCCTTGAGGAACTTGTCAGGGCGGCCGAGCGGGGCGCCGACAGGTACGAAGCATCGAAAGTCATGATTGAAGGGGTCAGGAAGATCGCCGCCAACCTGCATTCGGAGGGGAAACTCGACGGCATAATGAGCCTCGGCGGCAGCACGGGAGCGACATTGGGAGCAGCAGCCATGCGAGCGCTTCCGACGGGCATCCCGAAACTCATAGTCACCACCTTCATCAATTCGGCTCCGATAGGCGACGCAGACATAACGGTGATGCAGACTCCCGTGGACCTCGTCGGCCTCAACAGGATAGTAAAGAAGGCTTTATCGAATGCGGCCGGAGCCATCGCCGGCATGGTGGAACAGGAACTCTCAGAGTCAGAAGAAAAGATGGTGGTCGGAATAACGGCGCTGGGGGTGACGACTCCGGCAGTCCAGAACGTCATCTCCCGCCTTGAGAAGAAAGGCTATGATTCGACGGTGTTTCACGCCAAGACGGCTGAGCTCGACGAGTTGATAGAAGAGGGGACGATCGGCGCGGTAATCGACCTCACGTCTTTCGAGACGGTTCCCATGACGCTTTACTCGGACGAGATGGTTTCCCTGCTCGTAGGGTCACCCGACGTTCGCAGGACCCGGCTCGATAGTGCGAACAGGAAGGGGCTGCCGCAGATAATCGCTCCCGGCGGGCTCGATATGCATATCTTTCCCGGGACCGGAATAGACTCCGTCCCTTCCGAATACCGCGACCGGGCATGGACCATGCATGGGGAGAACATAGTCCTGTTCCGAACCAGCAAGGATGAATTGGAGAAGATAGCGCACAGCATCGCCGAAAGGATACACAAGGCGAAGGGACCGGTGGTCGTGTTGATTCCGCTGCGCGGCTTCTCCGAGGCGAGCAGAAGAGGCGCTCCGCTTTACGACCCCGAAGCTGACCGGGCCTTTATTGATGCGCTTAAGAGGAATGTGCATCAAGGAATCCCGATAATTGAGATTGACTGCCATATAAACGACAATGAGTTCGCAGCTCAGGTGGAGAATACATTCGATGAACTGATTTCCGGGCGGGGGTGAGACCATGGGTGTGAAGGTGACCAGACAGCAGATACTCGACAGGCTCCGGAAGGAGAGCGACGAAAACCGGCCCATCTTTGGCGCCGGATGCAGCGCCGGAATAATTGCGAAGTGCGCCGAGCTCGGCAAGGCGGACCTCATCATCGTTTACAGCACCGGGAAGACAAGAATGATGGGGCTTCCGACGACGATAATCGGCCCTTCAAATCCCATCACGCTGGACATGGCGGATGAATTGATGAACGTCGTGAAGAACACGCCCATCATCGCCGGCGTCGAGGCCAATGACCCGTTTCACCTTGATTTGGAGGCGTCGTTGAAACGCTTCGTCGATAAGGGATTCAACGGAGTGATAAATTTTCCGACGGTCGGCCTCTATGAGAACCTCATAGAGGGGGGGATGGCCCTCAGGAAGTTTACCGAAAACATGGCGCACGGCTACGGCGTCGAGCATTGGGGATGGCCGAGAGAGGTCGAGATGGTTCGTCTGTTGCGGGAGATGGACATATTCACCATGGCCTATGTCTTCACTCCGGTGGATGCGGCCGATATGGCCAAGGCGGGTGTCGATGTGATATGCGTCCACGTCGGACCGACGATGGGAGGTCTGACCGGATTTGCCGAATTGGAGGATATGGACGCGCTCCTCAAGAAATCACAGGAGACGATCGAGACGGCCAGAAAGGAAAATCCCGAGGTCATCTCCCTGATACACGGAGGGCCCTTTTATGACCCGGAGAGCACGGCGGTCATATACGAGAAAACCGACGCGCAGGGATTCGTCGGCGCCTCCGCCATTGAGCGAACCCCGATAGAAAGAGCCGTGGTGGAAACGTGCCAGGGATTCAAGAGCCATACATTGACGAGGCGCTAGAACAGGCCATGGATATTTTCCTTCCAATCAATCTGAGACTAAGGCGGAACAAATGAAACAACGCAGAGTAATCGTCAGGAAGTGCAAAGAATACGAGCCGACCGCGATAGCGGGAATAATACGCGAGGGCATGCAGGACCTTGGCGAGAAGCCGTCCGGCAGGATATTGATCAAGCCCAATGTCGTCATGGCAAATACCGACTATGTGCACCATTCATACACCGAACCCCGAGTGGTCGAGGGCATGGTCAACGTCCTGCGCGAGCACGATGCCGACGCCGACATCAGAGTCGGCGAATCAGGCGGCATCGGCATGCCGACGCGGCTGATGTTTACCGACTCGGGATATCGCAGATTGGCAAAGAGACTGAATGTGCCACTCAGGAATTTCAATACCGAGAGGACGGAACGAGTCGAGTTGTCCAGGGCCAAATGGCATACGACCATGCTGGTCGCAAAGTCGCTTTATGAAGCGGAATATAAAATATGGATGCCGAAGCTCAAATACCATATTGTCTGTCAGATTACGAATGCGCTGAAGCTTAATATCGGCATCCTGACACACAAGGAAAGGTTTCTCTATCACGACGACAGGCTGAACGAAAAGATAGTGGACCTGCTCGAGATGGGATATCCGAATCTGATTGTGACCGACGCGATAACCATCGGACACGGCTTCGAGTCGAGCCCGTATCCGTTCCATCTGGGTGTCATAATGATTTCCAACGACCCGCTTGCGGTGGACATGGTGGCCGCCCGCATATTGAACTATCAGCCCGAAGAGGTGCTGCACCTCGTCGAGGCATCCGCCAGGGGATACGGCTCTCTCGACTTCGACGACATAGAGATAACCGGCGATGCGGACCTCGGAGAATTAGCCAACAAGACCAGCAAAATCGAGCCGCCCTACCCGGCTCATTTCAGCCTGCATATGGTGAAGACGCCTATCAAGTTTTATGAAGGAATGAACCGCGACACAGGAAATATCTGTTATGGCGGGTGCATCTGCTCCATAAAGGGCGCGCTCGGAACAGCGGAGAAAAGATATCCCGGCACACTCGCGCATGCAACAGAAGGCGCAATCGTGATGGGTTACTACAAGGGAGATGTGATTCATCCCGGCCAGCCCGTTGCGCTCATAGGAACATGCGCCGGCGTAGAAGGCAAACTTGTGGCCAGCAGAGTCTATCGCATCAAGGGCTGTCCCCCGATGGTTGCAAATCTGGCCATCTCGCTGCTGCACAAGTTTAACATCAAGAGCCCTGCATTCGAAATCGCCAACATTGCGAAAATCGCCTACCATTTTATGGTTGAAAAATTCATGAGGACGCTTATTCCTTTCTCCGAGAAAATCAGCCCGAAACAAGGGGAGTGTCGGGAGCCGACGCGCTGAAAGCCGCCCGTCAGAGGAGGTTCCCTCAATGACGCAAGGATTGCTGTTCACACCTATCCGCATCGGCAGGCTGGAGCTGCCGGGGCGCTTGGTGAAATCTGCGACAACCGAGACTCGCTGCACCCCCGACGGTTTCGTTACCGACGAACTCATCGAATATTATGAACAGATAGCGCGCGGCGGCACCCCGCTTCTTATCACCGGAAACGCATACTTCAACCTGTACTCGAACGCAGGCCCGCGGCAGCTCGGCGCAGACAGCGACGACAAGATTCCCGGCCTCCGCCGCCTCGCAGACGCCGTCCATCGCCATAGCTCGAAGGTATTCATGCAAATCTACCATGTCGGCCGCCAGGCCATCCCGCGTTTTGTCGGGCGTAAGGACGCCGTCGCTCCCTCCGCCGTCTTTGAGCCGTCTCTCGGAGTGCGTCCGCGCGAAATCACGCGGGATGAGATCCAAGAAACCGTTCAGGGATTCGCCGACGCATGCGCCCGCGCGCAGGAGGCGGGATTCGACGGCATCCAAATCCATGCCGCGCACGGCTACCTGCTCAGCGCATTTCTCACGCCCCACACAAACCGCCGCACCGACGAATACGGCGGCTCGTTCGAGAACCGCATCCGCCTGCTGGTCGAGGTGTATCGCGCGATCCGCCGGCGGGTTGGAGATGAGTATCCGATCATCATGAAGCTCAACGGCTCCGACGATCTCTCACTGCGCAAAGGGTTGAAGCCGGAGGATTTGGTAAAGGTTGCCCAGCGCATGCAGGACGAGGGTGTTGACGCGGTAGAGATTACCGCGGGACATTATGAATCGGGATTTACCTTCGAGCGAGGTAATTGGAAGGGATTCTTCTCGACGGTCACGACTATCGGAATGGGAACCAACCTGCCGTGGTATCATCGGCTGTCAGCGCGCGCGATGGCTCCGGTCCTGGACTGGGGACTCAATCGAATCGCGGGGTATAGCGAAGGCTTCAACCTGCGATACTCGAAGCTTTTCAAGCAAGCGCTCGGCATTCCCGTGATCTGCGTCGGCGGCTTCGTACATCGCGAGGCGATGGAGCAGGCGATAGCCGGCGGCGAATGCGATATGGTCTCGGTCGCCCGCGCCCTCATTGCCGACCCTTTCTTATACCGGCACATGCAGGAAGGAAGAGAAGGACCCCAATGCGACTTCTGCAACGCATGCTACGCGCGCGGCGCAATGTGGCCGGTTGACTGCTACAATGAGGAAGTTCGTGCCCGGCGGGACCAAATGTTGCGT
Source organism: uncultured bacterium (assembly GCA_964607485.1). Taxonomy (GTDB): domain Bacteria; phylum Abyssobacteria; class SURF-5; order SURF-5; family SURF-5; genus CAZSKP01. Next base: position 25,339 of record CAZSKP010000004.1, read on the forward strand.
GATGAAGGCGAGCGGCCTTGAATTTGACCCTCGCTCCATTCGAAACAAAGGAAAGCCTGGAAGCATAACTCTGGTTGAAGATGTTCTAGAAGGAGATTCTCAATGTCGAGGATACTGATGACCAGAAGAGCTTTGATAAGAATGGGAGCGATGGGGGCTGCCTCTGTCGGGCTTGCCAGCCTCGGCGTATCTTGCTCGTCGAAGGAAGAGAATCCTGCATCACGCTTCGAATTCAGTCCCGACATCTATGTCGATCCCGAGAGAGACGCCATACCTGCGAGCGCGGTGATCAAACAGATTCAAGGCTTCAGCGGTCGCAGGCCCAACATAATTGTGATTCTTACCGATGATATGGGGTATGGGGACCTCGGCTGCTACGGGGGCGAGGCAATCAAGACGCCGAACATCGATAAGTTGGCAAGCGAAGGAATGCGCTTTACCGATTTCTATTCCTCCAGCGCGGTGTGCTCTCCCTCACGTGCAGGCCTCCTCACCGGCCGGTACGCGCATCGGACGGGAGTGACGTTCCCGATTTCCGCCGCGACGGATACGTTTGGGAGGAATATGCTGAGGCGAATCGGGCTCATGTTTGGGTCTTTCGGCGTCCTTGACATGCAAGGCGGAAAAAATATCGCGCCGGGTCTTCCCGCCTCCGAGATCACGATTGCCGAGGCGCTGAAACTCGTTGGGTATCAGACTGCATGCATCGGCAAGTGGCACGTTGGAGATTTTGTCAAAGACGCTCAGTATCTGCCGACGAAGCACGGGTTTGATTACTTCATCGGGTTCAACAGCGCGAACGACGACTGGCCTGTCGCCTTCTGGCGAAATGACACGGAGCTGGTCAAGGATATCGGCATAGACCAGGCCCGCTACACCGGCCTTTTCACGAAAGAGGCTGTTGATTTCATAGAACGCTCTAAGGACAAGCCCTTCTTCCTGTATCTCGCGCATAAGGACCCGCACCAGCCATGCATACCGTCCAAAGAGTTCGAGGGCAGCTCTTCGGGCGGCCCGCACGGAGATACCGTGCAGGAGGTTGATTGGAGCGTTGCCGAGATAATGAAATGCCTTCAAAAAAACGGGTTGGAGAACGACACGCTCGTCCTCTTCAGCAGCGATAACGGCCCGTGGTTTAACGGCAGCCCCGGCGCTCTCAGGGGAAGGAAGGGTCAGAGCTTCGAGGGCGGCTACAGGGTTCCCCTGGTCGCGTGGTGGCCCGGACACATCCCGGCGGGAAGCGTCTGCGCGGAGCCTTCCATGAATATCGATTTCTTTCCGACTTTTCTGAGTCTCGCGGGGCTTGAGCTTCCGAGCGATCGCATCATCGACGGCAAGAATATCTGGGGGTTGCTCGCAGGATTGGAAGACAAATCCCCTCACGAGGCTCTCTTCTTTTTCCATCACAACGAGCTTGAAGGCGTCAGGGCCGGCAAGTGGAAATACTTCAGATATGTCAATTCATACGTATGGCCGATCCCACTGGACAAGCCTCATACGTTCGTCGGCAATGTTGCGGCCGGATACGAATACAAGCCGGAAGGGTCTGATGTCGCTATACCCTCACTGGGCTCGATGCCGTTGCTCTACGACATGGAACTCGACAGTGGAGAAAACTATAATCTCATCAAGAGATACCCCGACGTCGGACAACGGCTCCAGAAACTGATGGAGCAATGGGAGAGCGAGTTTATCAAGAATCCTCGGGGGTGGCTGTAGAAGTTTCCGGCGGCCTCAAAGCGATTGTGTGCCGCTGAGAGCGTCACCTCAGCTTCTTCTCATACCATACCAACTCCGTCTTCGGTTTGAATCCGGTTTTTTCGTAAAGCGAACACGCTGGCTCGTTTTCGCGGTCAACGGTCAGTTCGACGGTTTGAATGCCTTTGCTCGCCAGGTGTTTCAAACCAGCCCATAAGACTTGTCTTCCTACGCCCCGACGCCGAAACTCCGGCGCCACGCCCATCATGTGTATCCGGCCAATCGCCGCGCCGTTCCTCCGTTCCGGCCGGCGTACCTCAGCGGTCCAGCAGTAGCCGACAGCCTTTTCTCCGTGATAGGCCAATATGACGCCGTCATGACCGTAGCCACGCGTGTTCAACTGCTGAATGATCTCACGCGTCGTATTCGGACAGAAACCCCAGGAGCCTCCGAACACATGGTTCTGAAGCCGTGTGAATTCCGCCTCCCCGCCGGCTTTCAGATGACGCAGGGACAGGCCGTCATGCTTTTCAGCAATCGAGACAGGTTCGAGCTCCAGCGTCATTTCGGTGTATCGGCGAACCGGCCTGAATCCGAGATCGGCGAACAGATTGCGGGCGGCCCGGTTCTCTTCTCTTAGGTCAGCATGCGCCTTTGCCGCCTTGAGTTCGCGGGCTCTCTCAAGCGCGGAACGGAGCAGCCCGGCCGCCGTTCCCCGGCCGAGATAACCGGGCATGACCAACAGCCTCAGAACGACTCGGCCAATGGCCATTTCCGGAACGACCCGGCACGCGCCAACAATTCTTCCTCCTTCCTCGGCCAGAAACAGATCCTTTTCGGAGAAATCTACGGGTTCGAGCGACTCACTCGTCAGCGAAGCGAGCAAGAACGTATCTGCGGACTGGCAGACTGATTCGCCCTCGGCATGCAGTCGGACATATTCGTCCAAATCGGCGGGACAATAGTTTCTTATGACGCAGGAATCGATTCCCATTGGGGCTGCTACGGGCGCTGGGGCGGTGTGTCTAGTCCAACTTCACAACCCGCTCGCCGGCTTTCGGGCCATCCGTCGGTGGACCGGCAAAGCACTGTGCCTTCAGCATCCAGTCGCGGGCCGTGTCACCGACGACTTCGAGCCGCGTGTCGTCCACATGCCGCCTTTGCGCTACGACCAGGCAGAAATCTTCGGCGGGGCCGCTTATCTTTTCCGAGGCATCCTCCGGTCCCCATGTCCAGACGGTTCCCGAAGGAGCGGTGAGTTCCACGCGCACCTGTGTTTGGGGAACCTCAAGGCCGCGGTTTGTGTAGCTCCAGCCGAACGTGGTCACGCCGAGGTGGGCGATGTGGCGCAGGCGGTCGGTATTCGTGCGCTTCAATCGGAGGGCGTCAAACACGTCCTGGCCGTGAGCCCAGGTCTCCATCAGCCGCGCCGTCGCGTGAGACAGAGCGCTCATGGGCGGACCATACCAGGGCAGCCGGTCTTTCTTGCCGAGGGCTGCGTAGGCCTCCAGCATCTTTTTCCGTTCTCTCCGCCACCAGCTCATCAATTCTTCTATCGACATATTCTTGCCGACGTCGTCAAGCATTTTGATGAACTTGCTGAGGTCGCTCATTACTTCCTGAAGGTGCTTGCCGAACGCATCCGCATCGGAGGCTGCAAGCGCGGCCCTATCGTCGAAATACGCCAGATGACGCACCTGGTCTTTAATGTTCCATCCCGGCGAAGGCGTCATGAGCATCCATTTCTCTTCGGCCAGGTCGGCCAGAACGGCCTCCAGGGCGTCATGTTCAGCTCTCAAATCCTCACAGATTTGTTTCATCGCTGTCCTCTCTCTATCTGGGCTTAGTAACGAACCTCCACCCGATGAAAAGCCTCGGCGAGTTCAAACGATTCCCCCTCCGCCATTTCCCGATTGCGCCGCCTGAGCCACTCCATCCATTCCGCCGGCTCGAACTGGCCGACCTGGCTCTTGTGACAACGAAGGGCGGCGACCTTCAATTCAAATGTGTCCGAAATGTCGGAGCGATAGTCTATTTCATCGGCGCCCCAGAACAGCATCTCCTTGACCTTATGCGGTTCCAGCCCCTCCTTCAACAGGTCAGGGTATGCCAGGTGGTCTCTGGCGAACGGAAAGACTGCGTCCAAAACGACCTGTCCGGTGATCCTGTGGTCGCGGTGCCAGAGATACCGCCGATATGGGTCCGTGGTCACGACCACTTCCGGCCGGTATCTTCTGATTTCTCGCACCAGATCCTTGCGAAATTCAGGCGTATCTTCCAAGCTTTGATCCGGGTATCGCAGGAACACGACCTCACCTACCCCCAGCACCTGCGCGGCTTCTCTCTGCTCGGCTTCACGGATTTTGGCCAATGTCTCCGGCTTCATGTCTCGGTCGCCGGTGCCCTTGCTGCCATCCGTGCAGATGACGTACACGACTTCTTTTGATTCGCGTATCCATCGAGCTACCGTGCCGGCAGCGCCTAATTCCGCATCATCCGGATGCGGGCTCACGACCATGGCATAGAACGGGGGATCCGGATTCGACATGGCGGTTCCTTGTCAACCTGCCTTTATGTTTTCCGGCATCTGGCGGGTCAGGATATCCACCGTTTCTTCAACCATTTCCTCGAGCACCTGTCGGGCCGGTTTGATTTCCTTGATGAGTCCCGAAACCTGGCCGGAAAAAGGAGCCACGTAATCCAGTTGCTTGCCTTTGAGAAACATCTCGACAAGGCCCGAAGCCAGCGTGACCTGCGTGGGAAACGGCAACGGCTCAAGACCGGACTGCTCCCAAAGGTCGTGGAACTTGTTGTAGATCGCTCTCGATGTCTTTCCCGTGTAAAGGTAAGTCCGGCGGGTGTCCTCATCCGTGGCATCGACGATGCGTTGCTTTTGAATGTCCAGGATTCCGCCCTCTTCGGTAGCCAGAAAGCGCGTGCCTACCCACACACCCAGACAGCCCATCGCCAAAGCCGCCGCTACGCCGCGCCCGTCGCCGATGCCGCCGGCAGCCAAGACGGGCACGGGCGTTGCCGCGTCGATCGCCTGTGGAAGCAGCGCCAGAGTCCCTATGCGACCCGTGTGCCCGCCTCCCTCGTATCCTTGAGCGACGACGAGATCCACGCCGGACTGTGCAATGCGCCTCACGTTCTTTACGTTGCCTGCGATGCCCAGCACCTTCATGCCGTTGGCATGGGCCTCTTCCACCATGAAGCCCGGATTGCCGAGCCCGGAGCAGAACAGGGGAACCTTTTCCTCGATGCAAGCCTTCACGGCTTTAATGGGCTGCATGGTCGTCGTATCCATCCTCACCATGGTGTCAATGTCGGGAAGCTGCATTTCCGCTTTGACCTTCTGGACCCACTCGTAGTAAGGCTTGGGAAGGGATTTCAGTATTTCGTTGAGGGGCATTTGTTTTGGGCCTTGAATATCTGTGTCGCCCAGCTCCACAAGCTGTTTGGGCAGGAGCAAGTCCACTCCGAAAGGTTTGTCGGTTCCGCTCCTGATTTCCTGAATGGCCTCCCGCATTTCCTCGATCGTGTAGCCGGCAGCTCCCAGCACTCCGAGTCCCCCCGCCTCGGATACCGCCACCACGAGGTCCACCGGGGCGCCCGTGCTCTCGCCGATAAGGGACGGCCCCATGCCCGCACTGAGAATCGGATACTCGATGCCGAGCATGTCACAGAGTTTTGTCCGCAAGATTGGTCTGCTCATATTTCTCTCCTTGGCTCGTGTCACCTCTTTATTAACATTTCGTCTCACTGCGGTTGTGCAAACCCGCTATCATCAGAGCACCCTCTCGCTCCATCAATCGCTTGTATTCAGCGACCAGGGCATCGGCCACGCTGTCCCAGGTGAACCGCGTCACCGCCTTGCGGATTTCGCTCGGCACGCTCTTCCCGTCCCCTCGGTCGGACAGGAGCTCCGCGATTTTTTCCGCGAGCAAGTCGGAGCGAGCATCGGTCACCAAACGACCCGTCGGGCCGTCATTCAGAACGTGCGGATGAATACCCACTTCCGTTGCCACCACCGGTGTGCCGCAGGCCAACGATTCCAGCCCGACCATCCCGAAACTTTCGTAGTGCGACGGGAGCACAAGAACGTCGGCCGCGCTGTAGTAGAACGGCAATTCCTCTTGTGGCAGGCTGCCGGTAAAGATGACGGATTCCTCGATGCCCAACGTTCGAACCATGTCCTGCAACCGTTTCTGTTCGCCATTCGGCGAATCGTCGCCGCCGACAACCAATAGCTTGAAATGGAGGCGGCCCTTTAGGAGAGCGGCGGCGGCGAGCAGCCTGTCGATGCCCTTGATGGGGTCCATCCGGCTGACGCATAGCAGGATGGCTTCGCCGTTCGCGAGGCCGATTCTTCTTCGGGCCTCCTCTTGGTCTATGGGTTGGAATCTGTCGAGGTTCACCCCGCCGTGAATCACGGTGACCTTGGTCGAGTCGGCGCCATAGAACTCGATCAGTTGCTGTTTTTCTCTTTCGGTTGGAGCGATGATGAGATCGCAATCCTCGACCAACTCCCTTTCACGAAGCAGGCGAAGTTCATGTTCGGCGGGCTTGGGCGAAAAGGCATTCTTGGCCGCACCGGTGGTGTGGAACATGATGACATGGGGCACGCACCAGTTTTCCCGAGCCCAGCGCCCCGCGCAGCCGGACAGCCAGTAGTGACTGTGCACCACGTCGTACCTGAGGCCGGCCTCGCTTCGGAAGGCTTCCATGCCCTCGATGAATTCTTCGATATAAGGATAAAGGGCGAGCCTGGACAGATATCGGCCGTCTCCGGCCTTGATGTGGATGAGCCGAACATTCTCGCCAATCGTGAGGGCGCCCTGCTGTTCGGAACTGCGAGCGCGGGTGTAGATGTCGACCGCGTATCCTCGTTTTCCCAGTTCGCGGGCCGCCTCGCGGATATACGTGCTCATGCCGCCGGTGTCCGTCGTTCCCAATCGGCCCAGGGGATAGCTGTGGAAACACAACATCGCGACAGTGAGGCTTCCAGCTTCCATCGATGTGTTGTTTCCCGCCACGTTCGCTCCTCACCCGACTTTCGATACGTGATTTACCTGAGGACGACCCGGCATCTCGACAGGCGCACTTCCTTGCCGCCCAGGTGGTACTTGTACGGCTCCGCGCCTTTCAGGAAATCGTACTTCTTCCGGCCGATCTCGATGCTGTGCTTGACGCTGAGAATCTTGCAGACCAACCCGACGCTCAACGAACTGAATCGCGGAGCGTATCCGCTGTTGTAGAGATACATCGTGTCCCGGTAATCGAAACAGACGGCCGCCGCGGCAGTTGTATTATTCAATCTGAGGAGAAAGAGTCGAAGAATGCCTTCGTCGGACATGGCCCGCATCATCGACCGGAAAAACGACTCCGTCCGAGGATTCATAAAGATCGCCTTATCCGGCCGGCTCTCACGAAACATCTTCAGGAAAGAATCCAACTGCTCGCCAATTTCCCCGGCGTCATCGAGGACAATGAAACGTACCTCGGCCTCCTCGTCGAGTCTTCTCAATTTGCGCCTGATTTCGTGCCGCTGTTTTCCGTCCAACATTTCAAGGTATCCGTTCCAGTCGCCGGGCAACTCCATTTCCACCGACACCTCATCCGGCTCGATGGAGCATGCTCCGCCCCGATTCCGGGCTGCTTCCACCAGGTGGGAGAGCACCGTCGATTCCGGCCGCAGACACCGAAGGTCAAGTTCCGTTACACGCCGCTTCGACAGATCGTCGAGAAGCGCGTTGTAGAATTCCTCTTCATATCCGGGCGCCACGGCGAAATCCATGTAATCGCAGACCTCCGCATCGCCCACAAAAGAGGCCGCCGCGCCCGTGATGGACAGCGGGGCGACGCCGATAGGTCTTTCGTCAATCTTAATCAAACATATATAGAGTTCGTCATCCGGCTTGAACGCCTGCCTCCATGCCTGCATCCAACGCGGCAGCATGAAAACGTGCCGCCCCTGTTGGAGGTCTTCAAAACTGGCCGCGCAAGCGTCGATGGTGTCAAAGCTCTCTAAAGCGGCCGCGCTCGTCACCGCCTTCAATCCTCATCCTCGTCGTCGTCCTCGTCCGGAACGAACTTCTTGATATATCCGGTGTGGATATCTCCCTGCTGGAACGCCGGGTCATCGACTATCCTCAGATATAGGGGGATGGTCGTCTTTATCGGCTGAATCACAAACTCCTGCAAGGCTTTCTTCAGGACGCGGATGGCGCCGTCTCTGGTCGCGTCGTGCGCGATGAGCTTGGCCACAAGCGAGTCATAATATATCGGCAGCTCGTAGCCCTCGTAGAGGTGGGTGTCCAGCCTCACCCCCGGACCGCCGGGAGGTTTGTATTCCTTAATGACCCCCGGCGAGGGCGCGAAATTGAAGTCGGGATTCTCGGCGTTAATCCGGCACTCGATGGCCCAGCCGTTGAGATTGATGTCGTCGAAGCCGTATTCGAGTTTGCCGCCGTCGGCGAGCCGGATTTGTTCCTTGACGAGGTCCACGCCCGTGACCATCTCCGTGACGGGGTGTTCCACCTGGATGCGAGCGTTGACCTCCATGAAGTAAAAGTTGCCCTCCCGGTCAAGCAGGAATTCAACCGTGCCTGCATTGAAGTAGTTCAAGGCCTTGGCTGCGTCAATGGCGGCCCGGCCCATGGTTTTTCGCAGTTCCGGTGTCATGGCCGATGACGGCGCTTCTTCGATCAATTTCTGATAGCGCCGCTGAATCGAGCATTCCCGTTCTCCCAGGTGGATGACGTTGCCGAGTTTGTCGGCCAGAACCTGGAACTCAATGTGCCTCGGGTCCACCAGGCATTTTTCAATATATAACGAGTCGTCGCCGAAGGCCGCTTTCACTTCCGCCCGGGCCACGGCGAACTCTTCCCTCAGAACCTCTTCATCCGGGCAGATGCGAATGCCGCGGCCGCCGCCGCCGGCCGCCGCCTTGACCATTACCGGATAGCCTATCTCAGAAGCGAGGGCGACTGCCTCATCTATTGAGCCCACTCCATTCCGGCTCGAAGGAACGATGGGCACCCCGGCCTGCCTGATGAGCGTCTTGGCCTTGATCTTATCGCCGGCGAGAGCCAGGTTTTCCGGAGTCGGACCGACGAAGACCAGGCCGGCGTCGTTACATGCACGGGCAAAGCCACCGTTTTCGGCCAGATAGCCGTAGCCGGGATGGACGGCCTCGGCGCCTGTTTTTTTTGCCGCCTCGATGATGGCCTCGATGTTCAGATAGCTCTTGGCGCTCATCGGCGGGCCGATGCAGACGCTCTCGTCGGCGCGGCGAACGTGGAGACTGCGCTCATCGGCCTCGGAATAGACTGCCACGCTTCTTATGCCGAGGTCTTTGGTCGCGCGTATGACCCTCAGCGCGATCTCGCCTCTGTTGGCTATCAGTATCTTCGAAAACATCGCTTCCTACCCTTGTGGGATTTCACATCCCGACAGGGAATAAGGCCTATTCGGTTTCGATAATAAACATCAAATCCTCGTCCTTAAGCGGGGTCTCATTCTCAGCTACAATCTCGACGACCTTGCCTGCCGTCGGTGACTTGATCTTCTGGAAAACCTTCATCGTTTCCAGCAGGGCAAGAATCTGCTTCTTTTTGACCGTATCGCCCACCTCGACGTATGGCGGCTGATCGGGAGCCGGCTTTCTGTAAAACACTCCAGACATGGGCGCTCGCACTTCGATCTTTTTGCTCATTCCTCATTTGCTCCTGAACGAATCTGGGGTTGGTTTTCAGTTAAAATGGGGCGTTACTAGCGTCCCTTCCACACGGGGTCGCGCTTCTCCATGAAGGCGGCTATGCCCTCCATCAGGTCCTCCACCTGCGTGTTGACGGTCAATTGTGAATGGAGGTAGCTCAGAGCGTCCTCCATGGCCATGTCCGCTATCTGGTAGAAGGACGACTTGCCAAGTCCCATGACGGCCGGACTGTACGACGAGAGCTTCTTGGCCATCTCGGAAACCTTCTCATGGAACGAGTCCTTGGACACGCAATAGTTAATCAAGCCGATGCGCTCCGCTTCGGCCGCGGGGATACGGTCTCCGGTCATGCACAGCTCGGCCGCTTTCTTGCGGCCCACGTTGCGGATGAGCACGGCCGTGACCATGTAGGGCCAAAGCCCGCGCTTTATCTCCGGCAGGCCGAACTGGGCGTCCTCCCTGGCCACGGCAACGTCGCTGGACAGGCAGAGCCCCATGCCTCCGGCCAGGCAGTATCCTTCGATGGCCGCCAGGATCGGTTTTTTGCATTTATTCATCTTAACCAAGAGGTCGACATAATGGAGCCGGTCGTAGTGCATGTCGAGAAACGACTGCGCAGCGCCGAAGCTGCCGCCCAGGTCGGCGCCGGAGCAGAAATTGCTCCCCGCCCCGGTCAGGATGATTGCCGAAACGTCAGGGGCCGCCCCGGCCTGGTCGAAATATTGATTCAGGCCGGCCATGACGTTGGAGTTGATTGAATTGCGCCTTTCCGGCCGGTTGATGGTGATGGTGGCCACCTTGTCCTTGACGCTATAAAGAACCTCTTGGTTCTCGCTCATGGTCGTCCCTCCTCGTTCGTGGCGTGTTATTTCTTGAGCCCCAGGATTCGGCGCGCTTCCTCGGCAGTGGCGATCTCCCGACCCACCTCGCGCGTGATCTTGGCCAGGGCCTCGACCAACTCCCCGTTGCTTTGGGCCTTCTCGCCGCTGGGCAGGTAGAACGTGTCTTCCAACCCGGTGCGTACGTTGCCGCCTTCTTCCAGCGCCTTTCGCTGGAGGTCCCAGACTTCCTTCCGGCCGACGCAGATTACCTGCCAGTGGGTACCGGGCAGCATCTCCTTCTTGAGGAGCGGCACCCATTCGGGTTTCGCTGGCTGGCCGCTTGCCACGCCCATGACCAGCGAGATGTGCGGGTCGCCCTCGAACATCCCGGCCTTCTTGTACAACGCCACACTGCGCACGATGCCCGAATCGAAGCACTCGAACTCGGGGACGACGTCGTTGGCCGTCATCACGTCGAGGAATGCCTGGACCTTCTCCACCGGGTTATCGAACGTCATCGGCGGCCAGGCCCAAGTGCCGTCTCCCTTGAGCTTGAGGTAGTTCAAAGACCCGGCGTTGCATGCGGCCATCTCGGGCTTGATCGCCTCCAGGCAGGCCACCGGCCCGGAAATGTCGGGACCGACCACGCCGGTGCTCTGGTTAATGATGATGCCCGGCACCCGCTCTCTGATGGCGTCGATAATCGACCTGACGACGCCGACGTCCCACGTGGGATATGCGCCCATGCCCGGATTCTGATCGCGGAAATGGCAGTGCACGATGGAGGCGCCCTGATTCCAGGCCTGCTCCGCGGCGTCGGCCATCTGCTCGGGTGTGACGGGGATATTCCCCATATTCGGATTGGTCAGAACGCCGGTAAGGGCGCACGTCAGTATGGCTTTGTCGCTCATGCAATACCTCCTGTCATTTGATAAGGCTCGGCTGCGCGTCTGGTCGGGATGTCTATCACGCGGGAGAAGTGCCGTGTTTCTTCGCTCTGCGCGGCAACTTCTCCGCCTTGTTCCTGGTAATATCCAGTGCTTCGATAATTTTCTTTCGGGTATCCTTTGGCTCGATGATCTCGTCAACCACCTGGGCGGTCCAGGAATGGGCCGCGTCGAACACGTCCACTTTTTCGCGGGACCGGTTCAGGTATACTTCATACGCGTCTTCTTCGATTCCTTTGCCATAAATCTCGTTGTATTTCAGCTCCGACGCCTCGACGGCGAATCGGGCGATGGGCCAGGCATACGTCAGGTCCGCGCCGAGCCCTTTCACGCCGCTCATGACCATGCTGCCGGAATCGGCGTACGCCTCGCGCAGTACCACTCCGATTTTGGGGACCGTCGCCGTGGCGTACACATCGACAATCTTGCCGATATGCCGGAGCAGTCCCTTGGCTTCCTCTTCCTCGCCGGGAACGAGGGGCGGCGTGTCCACCAGGTTGACCAATGGCGTGCTGTAGGCCTCGAGGGTCTGCAGAAAGCGGTAATACTTGTCGCAGGCGTTGATTTCGTAAATGCTGCCCGGCTCGGCGGGATTATTGGCGACCAATCCGACCACCTCGCCGTTGAAGCGGCAGTATCCGGCGATGAGCTGCTTGGCGTATTCGTTCTTGATCTCGAAAAAGTCGCCGTCGTCAACCAGTTCCCGGATGACGTCGTGCATATCGTACTTACGATCGAATTCATCGGGCACGATATCGACCAGCTTTCCCACTTCGCGGCCGGCGTCGTCGGTCCGCTCCCAGGCGAGCGGTTTCTCGCGATAATTCGCCGGCAGGTACCGCAGCAATTCGCGGCAGGCCAGAATGGACTCCTTGTCGTCGTCGCCCACCACATCGCACGTTCCGCTCAACTGCATGTGATAGTCGGCGCCGCCCACGTTGCGGTCGATCTTTTCCGAGGTCGCCGCCGCGGTCTGGCGCGGGCCGCCCAGCCACAGGTTGCCGGAAATCCGGCTGATAAACAGGAAATCGCACAGCGTCGGAAGGTATGCGCCGCCGGCAATGCAGGGCCCCATCAGCACGGTAATCTGTGGAATCACGCCCGAATATATGGATTCGAGGTAAAACATCCAATCCACGCCGGCCATGGCCACGTCGCGGTATCCCAGGCGGCCGCCCGACGAATCGAGCAGGTTCACAAGCGGGATGCCCCATGCAGCCGCCATTTCGAGGACGCGGCAGTATTTCATGATATGCTGCTGGCCGATGGAGCCGCCAAGGACGGTGAAGTCGGAGGAATAAATCATGATGGTGCGGCCATGCACCTTGGCCGTGCCCACGACGGCGCCGTCGCAGGGCGCGTCGGTGAAGCGGCCGTCGATGCGGATGCCGGTGGTGTTCACACAGGAGCCCAGTTCGGCGAACGTGCCTTCATCAATGAGGACGTCGATCCTCTCCCGGGCGGTCAACTTGCCGCGGCCGTGTTGCCGCTCGATGTGCTTGATGCCGCCACCCAGCTTGTTCTTCTCCTGTATTTCACGATAGCGTTTGAGCGCTTCTTCCATTCGGTTTCCCATATTTCAATAACCCCCTGATTCGACCATTCGGTTTCCCATGCTTCGAAAAACCCTGACACGACTACGCGGGTTTGATGTAGCGTCTCTTCTCAGGCCTCTCTTCATGCTTGTTGGCCGATGCGTGGAGCGCCTTGATGATGCGCGAGCGAGTGTCCCTGGGGTCGATGACCTCATGGACGGTGTACCATGTCGTAAAGAGCTTGCCCATCGTCATGACACTGAACATTTCACGAAGAATGCCCACGTAGAAATTGAAGAGGTCATCGTAGTTGCCCGCTTCCTTGGCCTTTTCCAGTTCCTTATGGAACACGGCATGGACCATCATCTCCGGGCCTGTGGGGGCAAACTCGGTCGTGGGCCAGCCGTAAATGAAATCCGGCCCCATCTTGCTGCAGCCCATGACGATATTGGAGCCGCCGTAGGATCGCCGCAGCACCATGGTGACCTTTTGTGTCGTCAGGTTGGTATAGCCGTGCAGGTTCTTGGCTCCGTGGCGGATAACGCCCTTGCGCTCCCATCGGTCGCCGGGGGGAAAGGCCGTCGTGTCGGACATGGTCAGCAAGGGGATGTTGAAGCAGTCGAGAAACATCAGAAAGCGGTCATATTTATCGGACGAATCCGGTTCCATGATGCCGCTCAGCTCGTCCGGATTGTTGGCGGCGATGCCCGTGACCATGCCGTCGAATCGGGCGAAGCCAATGACCATGTTGGGGGCAAAATCCTCCTGGAGTTCGAAAAATTCGCCGTTATCCACAATCAGGTCGATGATCTCGTGCATGTCGTAGGTGAACCGGACATTGTCGGGCATCACATTGAGCAGGGCCTCTTCACGCCGGTTGGGATCGTCGGTCGGCTCGATTGCCGCTGGCCGCTCCCAGCAGTTCTGAGGGATAAACTCGAGGACCTGTTTGCAGAGGTCGAGCGCCTTCTCGTCGCTCTCGGCCACGAGGTGGCACTGGCCGGATTGCGTCATATGGAAATCGGCCGAGCCCGCGTCCTCGGACTCGATCGGGCCGCCCAGCCACAAGAACCCCGTCTTGCTGTTCATGATCAGGAAATCCGACAGCACGGGCACCTTGGCCATCGGTCCGGTACACGGCCCCAGCACCAGCGCAATCTGGGGGATTACTCCGGAGTAGTAGCAATAATTCTTGAGCACACGGGCGATACCGTACTGTCCGACGTATCCCTTCTCCATGCTGACGCGGCTTCCGGCGGAATCGAAGATGCCGATAATCGGCATTTGTTCCTGCCCGGCCATTTGGACAAATTCGGCGATCTTCCATACGCCCTGATCGCCGAAGGAGCCGGACATCACCGTGAAATCCATCGAATAGACCATGACCGGCCGACCGCCCACCTTGATCATGCCCATGATCACGCCGTCCCCAGGGCTCGGTTTGGTGCTGGAATCCGGAAACGCTCGAAACTCCCGGACCAGCGAGCCGATTTCCTCAAAAGTGCCGGGGTCGGCCAGATATTCGATGCGCTCTCGCGCGGTGAGCTTGCCTAGGCTGTGCTGTACCTCGACGCGGTCCGGCCCGCCACCCGCGAGGTTTTCCTGCCGGATCGTCTCAAGCTTCGCAAGATAGCCGTCCATCCATTCGCCCATGCTCACTATCTCCTTTCGCTCAGTTTCAGCCCGTCCAGGCCGCATTCAAGCGCGGTCAGCGGCATCTCGTTGAGAAACCCGACCTGTTCGGGCAGTACGTACGGGTCAGGGATTCCACGGCATGACGGACGATGTCGGCATTGAGCGCCTCTTCGTCGTTGCCGTATTAGGGGCAGTCCCGAGCTAGTATATCATATGCCGCAGCCGTTTCATACGAATAATACGGGCTATATGCCGGAGTACACCACCCCGAACATATCTGCTGCGGGCGGAATCAGGTTTGAGGTCTTGTCCGTGGCGACGTGCACGACAGCCGGCTCATCGGCGTCCTTCGCCCTCTTGATCGCATCGGGCAGGGCGTCGATCTTGTCCACGTATTCCGCGTAACAGCCGATTCCTTCGGCCATCTTGTCCCACCTCACGGGGTGCTGGGCGCATCCAACAACTTTGGAAGGATCGCCGAACTCCATTATCTGGGTGGCCTCTTCCATGCACCAGGAGCGCTCCGCATGGATCATCACGGTGATCTTCACCTTCTCACGGACAGCCGTTTCGAGTTCCATGAAGTTGAAACCGGCGGCTCCATCTCCATTGATTACATAGACGTCCTTGTCGGGATTGGCAAGCTTCGCGCCGATGGCCTGCGGTATGCCGGTGCCCAGATGTCCGAACTCGAAGATGCCGAGCGCAGTTCTCGGTTTCGTGAACGTGGTGAACAGCGTGTTATAGAGGCTGGTATTACCGCCGTCGCCGACATTGATGGCGTCCTCTCCGAATACCTGTCTTGCGGCCTCGACAGAGTGGGCGGGGTGAATCAGCTCTCCCTCGTAGCTTCTTATGGGCTGCTTCATCTCCGCCTCCCAATCCTCATCAAGCTTCTTGTACCTCTTGACGATGCTCCCGTCGAACGGCTTCACCTTTTTCTTCTTCAATTGGCCGATGAGTGCCTTGAGGGTCGCCTTGGCGTCTCCGACGATGCCCATTGCGATGGGTCTGTTGACGCCGATATTCGCCGGGTCGATGTCCACCTGGATAATCTTCTGCGTTTTCCTGTCGCCCCAATACGGGTCGAATGGAAGGTCGAGCTCGCCCAGCCGCGTCCCGATGGCCAGGATGACGTCGGCCTCACGCCTCGCGGTCATCGCCCCGTCGCCCCATGTGAGCAGGCCGTTGGGATGCCGGTCGGAGATGGCTCCCCGCGAGCTGGCGGTGGTGGTGCCGGGACAGTTCAGATACTCCACCAGTTCAGCAAATTCTCCCCACGCGCCCGCGTTGAGCACGCCGGTGCCCGCCATGAGCAGAGGATTCTTCGCGTTGGCGATGAGTGCCGCCATCTCTTCGATGTGCTCCTGGGCGGGCGCGGGGACGGGTGCTCGATACTGGCTCGGTTCGAGTATCGTGACCGTCGAATCGTCTCCTGTTTCGTAGAATATCGTATCCGGTATATCCACCTGGACTGGCCCGGGCCTGCCCGCAGTCGCCATGCGATACGCCGTCTGGATAAGCTCGGGTATTCTCTCCCAGCTATGCACAACCGCGTTCCATTTTGTGATCGGTTTGAATAGGTCATACTGGTCAAGCCCCTGAAACACGCCCGACTTGGCCGGGTATATCACCCCCGACCGCCGCTGAGCAGTGATTGCGATAACGGGAGCGCCCTCCTCCTTCGCGCAGAGAATTCCCGGGATAAGGTTTGCCGTTCCCGGGCCCGCGCCTGCCATTACCACCGGAATCTCGCCGCTTGTCTTGTACACCCCCTGGGCCATGTGCGCAGCCGCGGACTCGTGACGAGGGGGCACCCATCGTATCCCGTATTCCGCCACCTTTCCCATGACCGGATTGTACGCAAAATCCGGGAGGGCGAAGATTCGCTTCAGTCCCTCTTTCTGCAAACACTTCAGGAGCAGTTCGCCTCCGGTAATCTCTGCCATGATCTCATCTCCTTATCAGACAACAACAAGCTACACCAGTTAGATTCCCTCGGTTGCTTCAGCCCAACGCTCTACAGTATCTCCATCAGCGGCATTATCAGCCCCATGCTGAGTCCCGCCGTCATGCCGCCGTCGATGCAGATGGCCTGGCCGGAAATAAACGGACAGTCGTCGGCACACAGAAAATGAAACAGAGCGGCCACCTCCTCCGGTTTGCACAGGCGTCCGAGCGGCATCATCAACGATGCCAGCTTCAATTCCGTGTTCGCTTCGTCGCTGTATGCCATCGGTGTATCCACCGTGCCGGGGCACACGCAGTTGACGCGGATATTCCGAGGCGCCAGTTCGAGCGCGGCCGTCCGTGTGATCCCAATCACGCCCGCCTTTGATGCAACATAGGGACCGTACGTGGGCGCTCCCTGGTAGCCGGCGATGGATGACGTGTTGACGATGGACCCGCCGTTCGTCATGTGATCGACCGAATGCTTTATTCCAAACACCACTCCCATCAGATTGAGCCTGTAAGAGCTCTCAAAATCCTCCGCCGGCAGGAACTGTATGAAGTTCGGACCGCTTCCCTCCCCGCCACCGGCATTGTTGATTACGATGTCAATGCGTCCGTACGCCTCAGCCGTCTTGTCCATGAGCGCCTTTACGTGCTTCTCTTGGGTGACGTCGGTCTTGATAAACAAGCCGTCCACCTCTTTCGCCACGCTGTCGGCGTCGGTTATGTCGGCAATGACAACCTTCGCACCGGCCTTTGCAAAGCGTCTGACGGTTGCGAGCCCGATGCCCGATGCTCCGCCGGTCACCACCGCAGTTTTCCCTTCAAGCGAGAACATCGATAGCGCCTCCTTTCCCACCAGGGACATTCAGAAGTATTGTTAATTCCTCTTTGGTTTGCGCACCATATGATAATTGGGAGTTCCAAATTGGTCGGTTTCGGAAATTATCCGAAATCCGAACCTCTCGTACAGGGGGAGGGCGAGCGGTTCCGTTGTGCTCAGGTATCCCAATACTCCCTCTCCGTCGCACAGATTTGTGAGATATGAAAGCATCATCGAACCGATACCGCGTCCTTTGAGGTTGGGCTCGACCCCGAGAGTCTCGAGATAGTAGTTTGGCTCTGCCGGTCGATGATTTCCGTCATCCAACGATGACTTCAGCGCCCGATATATGATTGCCGGGCTCACGTAAAGGACGGACCGACACAAGAGTCTTATCAGATCAAAACCGCTCACGGTCTCCTTCCCGGGAGCCGATATCTGCATGACCCCAACAATCTTTCCATTGAGAACGCCGACTCTGGAGACCCCCTGACAAAGATTCATTTCCACATATGTCGCATAGTGCCTGCGCAGTATCTTAAGCCGCTTTTCAGGAGTTCCTCTCACGACGGCAACCACTCCGGGCTCTTCAAGGAACGCATTGGCGAGCAAATCCGCGATGTTGTCGATATCGGACTTCTTTATGGGAGATATTTCGATGTGAAGCTCATCCATGTTGAACCTGCGCGTCCTTCAACCGAATTCAGATGTCCCGGTTCATGCCTGGGAAAGTTCAGTCTCGCCGATTGCCTTCGCCCTCAGCTTGCTTTTCTTCCAGATAAGCTTCGACAAAACGCTTCGTGAGGCGTGCCATCTTCTTGAGATCGACATTCTCCGGGTCCATGTCCCACTGAACCGACACGCCGTCCTGAATTGCGATAATCATGTTGGCCAGCTCCTTCACCTCAGCCGTCGATAACCCGGCCGATTTATTCGTTTCGGCGAGCAGGTCAATAATCGCCTCACGAAAACGCTTATACAACATCGCGAAACTCTCGCGGACCCGGTCGTTACGTTTCGCCTCCGCCCAACAATCATAAAAGAGCCCGGAGTGTTCACCGTTTATGAGCTCCGGACCGAACAGAAACTCGACGGCCTTGTCGAAACGGGTTTTGGGATTTTCATATCTGCCCATCTCGGCCAGGTATTTTTCGGTTATCCGGTCAACGATATCCTTGACCAATTCCTCGATCATCTCATCGCGGTCTTTGAAATAGTGATGCAGGATGCTGGGCTGGACGCCGGCCTCTTTTGCGATCGAGCGGGTCGAAGCGTTTTGCAGTCCATCCCGGGACATGCATCTATAGAACGCGTCGATAATCTGAGCGCGTCTTTGTTTGGCGAGGCTTTTCCTACCCACGGTGACTTTCCCGATTATTTTGTGTGGTCGCCCGTACAATATATATCACTTGAACACTGCCTTGTCAAGTGAAAAACGCCTCAGAGAATGCTCAGGTCGAGTCCGTGATTTCCCCTCGCAATGACTCCCAACCATTTGGGCAGCAAGATGTTACGTCTTCATTTCGGGCCGTCGGTGTGGTAGCACCTCATCGGATTGTAATGAACCACGATCTCGAACGCGCACCGATTGCAGTTCGTGCACGAAATCGGATCTGCGTCACCCTTTTCCATCAGGTTCACAAGATTTGGCTGCCGGATAAAGGGCCGGCTCAGCGAGATAAAGTCGGCTTGGCCGCTCTCGAGGGCGCGTTCCATCGTGGCGCGACGCCGCATTCCTCCTACCGCCATGACCGGCGCTCTTACGTTCTTCTTAATCGCCGCCGCTTGAGGGAGGAAGTATGCTTCTTCGAAACGAGCCGCCTCCCGTATGCGTTTCTCGACGAAGAGCCGCATCAATATGCGCTCGGGCAGTTTGCGGTTTCGCATGGCAAGGTCTCTCGGTACATCCCCCCTGACATTCATCAGCCCCTTTTCCGCGATCCCGCCGCTTACTTCTATGGCATCTATGCCCATTTCATCGAGCTTCCTGCACACAGTGATGCACTCGTCAAGCGTCACGCCGTTGGAAATAAAGTCTTCGGAATTGATCTTGATAAGCACCGGGAAATCGGTCCCCACGATGGAACGAATCAACTGGTACACCTCGAGCAGGAACCGCATCCGATTTTCCAGAGGCCCGCCCCATTCGTCACTGCGTCGATTTGTGTGGCCGGAAAGGAACTCGTTGATCAGATAGCCATGCGCCGCATGTATTTGCACCCCGTCGAATCCCCCCTCTTTCGCGCGCCGGGCGGCGTCTCCGAAGGCGGTAATGCTCTCTCTTATTTCGGCGCCGCTCATTTCGCGTGGCTTGACCATGCTGAGCATGTCACGCACGGGCGATGGCCCTACGGGTTGGGCGCCGAGAACCTTCGGGTCGCATTGCCGCCCACCGTGGTTCAACTGAGCGACAATCTTCACATCGTTTTCGTGAACGGTCTCCGTGAGCCGTCGGAGATCGTCGATTATCTCGTCCTTGTCGAGGAGCATAACACGAGGCACCGCGCGTCCCATACGATGCACATAGTAGTTGCCCGGAACAATCAGGCCGACGCCTCCTCTTGCCAACCGAGCATAGGCCCGCAGATATCGGTCGGTGATGCGGCAATCGTCCGATGCGAGGCATTCAACGGTCGCGGAGCGCACAAAGCGGTTTTTCAGTTGCATTGTTCCAATTGAGCCGGGCTTGAATAGTTCCGACACCTTTCTATCCTCCTCTTGAAAACAGAATGAGCCTGCCTTGGCGCTGCTGTATGCGAACCGTTGGGGGGAAGCGGAGCGGGCGGTATTGCAGGGACGTTGGCTTGTGAAAGAGTATAGTACCGAATCTACAGCGTGTCAACCTTGAGAGCCCACCTGGCTCGTCGGGGGGATAGGGAAGGAGAGAACCCGCCTGATGTCGTCAGCGGCGGGTGTCTTCACTCTGTCTCTGAGGATCTCCGGTCGGAGGATCTCACGCGCCGCTGCCACCTGAGGTAGACCTCGCAGAACTCACAGGTCTTCGGGGTTCCCGATAGCTTGCTGCACTGGGTGTCCGACATCTCCCAGCATGGAGCATCGCTCTGATTGTACGCAGAACAGTTCAGGTAAAGCAGGGGGGAACAATCCCTGATTTCCCAGCACTTTGGCCTTTTATCGGACGACTCCATCGCAGACTCTCCCTCGTCCTGTATCTGAAGAGGGGGCCGCCCCATCTCATGCAACTTTGCCCGGGAGCTTAAACCGACCGTATCTCCATTCTATGGGAGAGAGGGCGCTTTGTCAATGACAGGCCTCACCGACCTCTTGCCCAAATGGTTCCTTACTTAACAGCGTCCTGCCTCGTCATTGCGAGGAGCAAAGCGACGTAACAATCCCGATGGAAAGGAGGAATCGCCTCCGAGATTGCTTCGGTCGAGTCTTTGACTCGCCCTCGCAATGACTGCGAACCATTTACGCAACGGAGGCCTCAAGGCCGAAGGGAAGGCAGGAATATTGGGTTGAGCCGGGAGGATATGGATGTTCCCCCCATGCTGATGTGAGGATGTGAGACATCTGGAAACCCGGAAGCGGAAAAAACGCACCCGGCATCTCGACTAAGAGGCGTGTTGGTTTCGCCAAGCATCTGCTGAATAATTGAAGGCGCCCTTCATGAACAGGAGGTCGGGAAGCCGCTTGAGCGCGAGTTCCGAAGGGCAATTTACCGATACCACCTTGTGAAGAGGGATCTTCGCCCCTTTCTTCTTCAACCACATCACCTGGTTTAGCCGGGGAGCATAGCAGAGGTCGCCCTCTTTCACCTGCTCTCTTGGATTGACGAGAAGGTCAACATGGCAGGACTCAGGCGGCACATCCGGGAAATCATACTTCTGAAGCTCCAGACGAACCGAATACTTATGAGGTACAGTCGCCATTGTCTCACCCTCTTCCTTTGGTAACAATGCAAACTGCACTGACTACCACTTATCCTGCTTAACCGGGAAGCTGAAAAAGGTAGGCGCTCAGGACGGAATCGACTTCTGATATCTCGGATTTACGCAGCGAGTTCTTCTGACGAGCCTCCTTCGTTATTCTTATTGTAACATCCTTTTTTCGATCGGACAATACCTACGACAATCTTTTTCTTGGTCCATGGTCGAAAGCTGGCGACTTCCAAAAATGGAAGGCAGGATTTCTGTAGGAAACACATCTTGCGAAGGCGGGCAGTCGGGGGAAAAGATGTGTTGCCTGAACGCACGCGACGAAACAGCGGTGCACACGCGCCTTGGTTCAGGTTTTTCTTATAGGCGGCCCATCGGTTACCGTTCGATGGTTGAAGGTGAGGGCATCGGAAACGCCCGCGACCTTCAAGGCCTTATACATTTCGGTTCGCATCCCGGATATGACAACCCGTTTCCCGCCGGCGCCCAATTGTTGCGTGAGCCACTGAAGCGCTTGCATACCGCCCGCAGTGATGTGAGCGGCCTCGGAAAAATCAAGCACTGTTCCGGGGGAAGAAGCTTCCTCGAGTTTCGGCTTCAGCTCTTCGAGAATGCTGAGTCCCGTTTTCGAGTCGAACGTGCCACTGATCGAATGTCTCACGTAGTCGGATTTCTTCGTTTGTTTCGGCATTTCCCCTTCTCCTCCTATAGCCGCCCTTGATACGCGCGGCGGAACAGTTCCTCGATCTCATCGACCATCGGGAAGCGCGGATTCGAGCGGCTGCTTGGGTCATCGAATGCCTTATCGATCAGGTCCGGCAGCGATTTTTCGAAATCCTGCTTGGAGATGCCCAGTTCTTTCAGTGTGGTCGGCATCTTGCAGCTTTTCAGCAGGCTGAGGATCGCCTCTATGAGCGCGTCCACTTTCTCGGCCGTCGTGGAACCTCCCAGTCCGACGAATGTCGCCGCTTCCGCATATTTCTTGTCGGCGACGTATGCTTTTATGTTCGGGTGAGGCATGAACTTTGTCGGAGTGGTCGCATTGTACCTGACCGTATAAGGCAGAAGCACGCCGTTGGCGCGTCCATGGGGGAGCTTGAAGGTCGCCCCCAAGCTGTGAGCAAGCGCGTGGTTGACGCCCACGAAGGCGTTGCTGATTGCGATTCCCGCGATGCACGAGGCGTTGTGCATGTTCTCCCGCGCCTCGTAGTCCGACGGATTGCGGAACGCGCGCTCAAGATACGTGAACACGAGCCGTATCGCCTGCAGCGTGAGCGAGTCGGTATAGCGGGAAGCCGCAATCGACACGTGTGCCTCGAGCGCATGAGTGAGCACATCCACACCCGTGTCGGCCGTCACGGACGGCGAAAGATTCATGACGAGCGTCGGATCGACGACGGCCATGTCGGGAACGAGTTGATAGTCGCTGAGCATTATCTTGCGATTGCTTTCGCAGTCGGTGATTACGGCAAACGGAGTCACCTCCGACCCCGTGCCGCTCGTCGTCGGCACCGCGATGAGCCGAGGCCGGTCGGGCGGGGGAGTCGGGTACTCGGTCACTCGCTTCCGGGGGTCGAGGAACGGAAGCGACAGTTCCTCGAACTTGGTCTGGGGATTCTCGTAGAACAGGCGCATTGCTTTCGCGGCGTCAATGACCGAGCCGCCGCCGACCGCGATAATATGGTCGGGCTGGTAGTTGTTGAGGACTCTCACGCCGTTCAGCACGGTGGCAAACGAAGGCTCGGGTTCGACTTCGGAGAACGTGTGCACATGCGTGCTCGGGTTGAGGAAGTTGCGAACCATGTCCACGTGTCCGCGCTTCTCCGCGCCTTTTGTGCTGATGATGACCGTGGTCTCGGAGTCTACGCTCCTGAGGTTTTCGAGCGATTTGAAGTTGAAATAAATCTGGTTTGGCAGCCGGAACCACGCATTGCCGGGCGTCCGGCGGGCGACCCGCTTTATGTTCATGTAATGATAGATGTTCAGGTTATCCATCGTGATGTTGCCTCCACCGGTTCCGCATCCGAACGAAAACGTGGGAGAGAGGTCATTGTACACGCCGCCAAGTCCGCCGATGGTGGCCGGCGAATTCACCACGATGCGGCCGGCGTTCAGCGCGAACGCAAATTTCCTTATGACATCCTCATCCGTGGCGAAGACGGATGCCGTATGGCCGAGGCCGCCGTTGTAGCTGATGTCGAGGCACACGTTGATGGCCTCGTCCACCGAGCGGACGGGCAGCACGCCGAGCACGGGGAACAGTTTCTCCACCGAGAGCGGATGCCCGTCGCCGACGCCCTTCAACGGCGCGATTATGAGGCGCGTGTTCGGGGAGACCTTCATGCCGCATTGCTTCGCTATGTCTTGTGCGCTCTGTCCGACTGCGAGCGGGTGCATCATGCCCGTCTCGGGATGGATGACCGTCTGCTCGAGCAGCGCAACCTCGTCTTCGCTCGCAATATGCGCGCCAAGATCGGCGAATTTCTTGATAACCGTGTCGTAGATTTCCTCGTCTATCGCAATCGTCTGCTCCGACGCGCACACCGTGCCGTTATCGAACGTTTTCGACACGATCACGTCCACGACGGCCATGTCGATGTCGGCGCTCTGGTGCATATAGCAGGGAGTGTTGCCCGCGCCCACGCCGAGGGCCGGCTTGCCCGTGCTGTACGCCGCTTTCACGAGACTTGTTCCGCCGGTGGCGTCTATCATTTGAACGTCGGGATGGGTGAACAGATACTGAGTGTCCTCGATGGTCGGCTTTTCGATGCACGCGATGACCCCCTCCGGCGCGCCCGCCCTCTCGGCGGCTTCGCCCATAGTCCTGGCCGCCTCCAGGCAGCAGTTGGCCGTGCGGAAATGAGGCGAGAAGATGAGCGTGTTGCGCGTCTTGAGGCACGTGATGCATTTAAACAGGACGGTGCCGGTCGGGTTGGTGATCGGCGTGATTGAAAAGATGACGCCGATGGGCTCGGCGACTTCGACGAGGTTGCGTTCGGGATATTCCCGAATGACCCCGACCGTCGGTTTGCCTTTGATGTGATTCCAGACAAACTCCGTCGCAACGAAGTTCTTGAGCACCTTGTCCTCGAAGATGCCAAGCTTGCTCTCATCGACGGCGAGGCGCGCCAGCCGTTTCACGTTGCGAAGGCCGGCCATCACCATCGCCTTGGCGACGCCGTCCACCTGTTCCTGCGAAAACTGCGCAAACTCGGCGGCGGCAAGCCTGGCTCGTTCGACCAGATTGTCAAGGTAGGCTTTGCGTTCAGCGGTGATAGTGCGTCTTGACTGACGAAGACTCATTTCCTGATCCCCCCCATTTGATAGGAATAAGCCCCGGTTTCACTCAGCGCACGGACATTGGCTGACACGCCCCCGAATCGAGCGAGACATCGTCTGGCCTGCCCATGAACCAGGAGCCTAACAGAGAGCCTATCACGTTTCTCATGGAAACGTCAATACTGGCCGCATTGAGGCCGCGACTGCCACCTATCCGATCGTTTAGCCATCGCTCCGGGCGACTCAATATCGCGTTTTCAGGCCGCCTTCGGACCCACGCGCCGGCGCGGGCTGCTTGGAAGCCGGAACACCGATGATGTATACTTGCCTGAGGGACGAAGAAGGGAAACTCCGGCTGACTGTGGTCTCGACACGGGGGGAAGCGTGTATTTGGTCGGTTGCAGTACGTTGTTCTGTTCCACAATGAGCGCGATTTCATAAAGGAGAGAAACTCATGGGCTCGGAGAAAGTGATTGTTCTTGGCGGTTGTGGCGCGGTGGGCAATGTTGCTGCAAGGACGCTCGCGGCGCAGGATATGTTCTCCAAGGTTATCATAGGCGACATGGACATGGCCAAGGCCAAAACCATCGTTGCCGAAATCGGCCCGAAGAAGGCCTCGGCGGTGAAGGTCAACGCCGAGGACCCCAAGAGCGTGAGAAAAGCGATTGAAGGCTGTGACATCGTGCTGAATTGCGTCGGGCCATTCTATAAGAGCGTCAAGAGTGTTCTCACCGCGGTGATTGAGTCAGGGATCAACTATGTGGACATATGTGACGACGTCGATGTGACCGTGGACATTCTGAAAATGGACAGAGCCGCAAAGAAAGCCGGGATTACCGCGCTCATCGGCATGGGGGCGTCTCCGGGGGTCACGAATCTGTTCGCAAAATTCGTGGCGGACACGCTCCTCGATGAGACCGAGTCGATAGATATTTTCCATACCCACGGTGGCGAGCCCATAGAGGGCCCCGGCGTCATCGGCCACCGATTTCACTGCATGAGCATAGACATACCAATGTTCCTCGATGGAGAGCTGAAATACGTGAAATACTTCCGGGAGGACGGAATCGCGCTCAGACAGACCTTCGAGTTCCCCATCGTGGGCGAGGTTCCCCTGTACCCATATCCGCATCCCGAGCAGGTAACGCTGCCGAAATACATAAGAGTAAAGCGCGTCACGAACAAAGGCTCGGTGTTGCCGATCGAGTACTACACTCTCACCGGTGAAGTGTGCAGGCTGGGCCTCGCCGACAGGGAGCCGCTCGATGTAAAGGGCAAGACAATCATTCCGTATGACTTTGCCATCGCCTATATCATCAGAGAGCGGGACAAAATCCTGAAGAGAACGAAGTTCGGCGTCCAGCGCGGTGCGATGGCGGTTGTCGTAAAGGGGAAGAAGAACGGAGAATATCAAGAGTATAGAGTGCATATGGCTTCCGAGGGGGCGGGACTGGGCGAAGGCACGGGCGAGCCCGCCGCCATGGGAGTGATTCTCATGCATCAGGGGAAGGTCACGGCCAAGGGCGTGCTGCCACCGGAGGGATGCGTGAACCCCAACGACTTGATCAATCTGCAGGGCAGAATGAAGCGTGCCAAGATAAGAGGCAGGAAGAAGGCTGAACGAGTTCTTTACGCGGAAAAGGTCGATTCACAGGGAAACGCGACGAGAATCGACTTTTGATCAAGAAGGGCGCTCTTCGCCGCCCTTACACATTCTCTACGATGCAGGAATGAATCATTGAAGAACGACGTATATATCCTTGCCTACGACCACGGCACATCGGGCGTTAAGACTTCCATCGTATCGAAACACGGGAAGGTAGTCGCCTCCGATTTCGAGAAGACACCCATATACTTCTTGCCGAATGGAGGCGCCGAACAAGACCCGCAGGATTGGTGGAACGCCCTGCTCGCGACATCGAAACGGCTGGTGAGAAAGGGTGTGGTGCCTGCCGAAGACATTGCCGCAGTGTGTGTCTCAAGCACATTCTCCAGCACGGTCGCCGTGGACAGGCAGGGCAATCACCTCATGAACTCGCTCACGTGGATGGACTCCCGTGGGACCCCATATGTGAAGAAGGCGATGGCCGGATTCCCCAGCGTCATGGGCTACGGGCTGTTCAAGGTCTTGCGATGGATTGCCAGGACCGCCGGAGCCCCGTCGCTGACAGGCAAGGATGATATTGCCCACGTGCTGCTTTGGAAACACGAGTTCGCACACGTATATGGAGACGCATACATGTTCCTCCCGAGCAAGGATTACCTGAACCTCAAGCTGACCGGTCAGTTTGCGGCGTCGTATGACTCGGTGCAACTGTTCTGGGTGACCGACACAAGGGATGTCAACAATATCCGGTATGACGACACACTGATATCTCTGCTGGACATTGACAAGAACAAGCTGCCTCCTCTCAAAGCGTCCACCGACATACTCGGCACGCTGTCTCCCGCGGTGGCCGAAGAAATGGGCCTCGGCGCGGGCGTGAAAGTGGTGATGGGTTCGCCCGACCATCAGTGCGCCCTGATCGGCTCCGGCGCCGTCAGGGACTACGAGGGGCATATCTATATTGGCACTTCATCGTGGGTACAGTGTCCGATACCCTTCAAGAAATCCGATGCGTTCCATGCCATCGCCTCCTTCCCGACGGCGATACCGGGAAGGTATCAGAGCGTCAATGAGCAGGACCTTGCGGGCGGATGCCTGGGGTTCCTTGTGGACAACATCCTCTTCCACAAGAACGGTCTCGTCTCCAGCGAACCTCCTGAGAATCCTTATCAGCTCATGGACGAGATTGCCGAACGTGTCCCCGCCGGCAGCCACAAGCTCATCTTCACACCGTGGCTCAACGGGGAAAGGACGCCCGTTGACAGCGCCACCCTCAGAGGCGGGCTGTTCAACATTTCAAAAACCACGACTCTCGACCATATTATTCGAGCTTTCATGGAGGGAGTGGCATACAACACGCGCTGGAGCCTCAAATACGTGGAAGCATTCGTGAAGCGCAGCTTGAATCCGCTCAACATCGTCGGCGGCGGCGCAAAGTCGGACGTGTGGTGCCAGATTTTTGCGGATGTGCTCGACAGAGAGATTAGACAGGTACAGGATCCTTTGCAGGCGAACGCTCGCGGCGCGGCCTTCATCGCTTTGGTTGGATTGGGCGAAATTAGGTTCGACGATATTCCGAAATTGATTTCATACGAGAAGAGCTTCTCACCAAATCCGGGAAACCGTCAGCTTTACGATGAACTATTCGAGTCTTTCCTCCACATATACAAGAACAATAAGCGAATGTACCAGAGGCTGAACCGGCAGTAGCTTTCGACGAGAGGTTCTTGGAGAAGGTCTGGCGGTCAGCCGGCTCTACCATTGTTGCCTCGCCCCGTGCACGGAAAGGATTTCGCATGCTGCCAAGAGTGCAGCTTTCACCCATCCGACCGCATAATCTCGCTCTCAGAGAGCGAATATTTCGCTTTCGATCCTGCACGATTCTGTCCTTCCATGAATGTCGATTCTTGGCGCATCACATGTTGTAGAACTTCTAGAGAAGCGAATATGTGGCAACCCCGGCCGAAAGGGGCAAGATTTCCGTTTCTGAAGGATCTCTTCTGCCGGCTTATGGGAAATAACCGTCGCGGAATTGGGGAAGAACAAATGAAATGTCCCCGGCTATGACGCACTCGACCTCGGCTTAGGGAAGGGCACTCTAGAAACAGAAATAGTGGACGATCTCTTTTGTCACGGTCACGAGGTCTTCGACGTAAACGAATTCGTCGGCGGCGTGAGCGCGAAGGTCGAACGCTCTGGCCACACCAAAATGGGCCACATTCAATTTCTGGGGACGCAACGCGTCGGCCACGCAGGCGAGGTCGGTGGAACCGCTCATACCGCCGAATACGAGGCTGTCGTACCCTTGGACAGTCTTGATCGCCTCCAGCATCTTGCGCACAGCCGGGGTGTCAATGTCCAACTCGACAGCACCATAACTGCGAATCGTCTCGAGCCCTAAGTCCAGAAGCTTGGACTTTTCTTTTCCCCTTCGAACGGCCTCCTGAACCTCGGCGACAACTTCATCGGGTTCTTCGTCCGGAATATAGCGACGGTCGATTGTGAGCGTGCATTCGGCAGGAATGATATTGACCTTCGTGCCGCTATGCATGATGGTAAGGTTGAACATGGGAGTCATTTTGCCATGTTCAAACGGCGATTCCGGATTGGGAAAAGCAGGCACACGGGATTGCCTCTGCTCCACCTCTTTCTTCAGGGCAGTCAATTCGACAAGTATCGGCACCATCTCCTCCAGCGCGTTGACCCCGAGAAAATTCATGCCCGAATGACAACTCTTGCCCATGGCCGTCATCTTGAACTGTATGCTGCCTGCCGCCCCCATAGTATATGCAGGCTCGACCGCGGCAAGGTCAAGCCAAATCAGATGGTTGGAGAAGTATCCGTTCTTGGCCAGATAATCCGCCCCGCACTGATACTCTCCGCCTATCTCTTCGTCCGTGCACAGAAGCGTATCAATTGAAAACTTGGATTCGAGCCCAAGCTCGTGCATTACTTTGAGCGCGCCCAACACGCAGGCGATCGGCCCTTTGTCGTCGACCGAGCCGCGGCCATAAAGCTTGCCGTCTGCGACCTCGCCGCCGAAGGGATCATGAGTCCATGAGCTGTCAGCCGGAACCACGTCGATATGAGCATAGACCGAAACTTTAGGTTTGTCGTTTCTCAGGCTGGCTATCAGGTTCTCTCTTGGGCCGAAAAGCCCCGCGGCATCCATCTTCTTCTTATCTTCCGGCACGAGGACTCTTTGAGTTTCGCACCCAAATTTTCTGAACTCAGGCGCCAGAAGGTCAAGAAACGGGCCGTAATTGCTGCCGGGCGGAACCGACGTGTCGATCCTGATCATCTCGCGCAGGATTTCGACCAGATAATGCTTTTCCATCTCAATTTTTCTTGAAACATCTTGCCAATCCACCTTGACTCCTCCTAAAGTGTGCAAAGCCTCAGGTTAGATCCGTCTGTTTCTGCCACACGCAGTCCGCCACGGATGCGGCCGGGGTCATCTTCGCTTGGTAATCGTCAATTTTTCTACAAGGCTGAGTCCCCTCTTGCGCATTTCGGTGACGAACAACGGTCCGGGCACTCCCACCTCAACCGGTTTGACTCCCCTTGGAGTCTGGCCCTTGGCGTTCATAATGGTTACTATTGAGCCGTGCCAACCGGTAGTCCTCTCCATGGCTGTGAAGCCCAGCCGCTCATCATAGTAATCGATCATGTCAAGAAGAACCTCGGACGGGTTCCCATCTTTTTCACCAATAGCCTTGATCCTCACGATGACCAGGTCACGGTCGGTTTCGGTCGCCCTGATTTTTGGCTCGACACAGGCGTGCAGCACGTCGCGGGGACAGACCTGCATTCCGTTTACCTCAACCGGTTCGAGGTCCATCAAGCCCATGTCGATGACCGTTTTCCACTGGGCAAAGTGTCCCTTCCAACGCAGAGTCTTGTTCTGGTAAGTCTTGATTTTCCCCTCAAAGGTCCACGGAGCGGTTGAGGTACCGCCACCTGCCACAAAGGCTTCCATCTTGCCGATGGGCTCGGGGAACTCAAGCACTTCGTAGTCCTCCTCGCGGAAGGTTGGGACCCTTGTTATCTTGTGGTCCTTGAGGAATATGGCCTCTCCATAGTACTCATTGGTCAAGCCTGCGATGTTGAAGGTTAAGATGTAGTTGAAGGGCGGTCTGGGATTCTGGTCGTTACCTCCGTCCCACATATAGATTTCTTCCGTCTTGTCCAATAGAGACATCGCATAGACGGCCAGGGAGGTTCCCATTCCCGGCACCTGGCCGCAATCCGGTATGACCGCAATGCCGGCTGCCTTGGCTTGAGAATCGAGTTTCATTTGCTCAAGAACCAAGTCGGTGTTTCCACCCAAATCGCACATACAAGCCTTCGCGGCGATGGCCGCTCTGGTGATGTCGGGATTGAGCCAGTATGGGACTGCCGAGAGGAAGGAATCCACATTCTTCAAGAAGTCGTTAAGCTGAGGCTCATCCCTCACGTCGAGTCGCGCCGGATGGGCGATTTCTTTGCCCAAAAGCTTATTCACACGTCGGGCAGAAGCCTCAGCAGCCATGAGGTCTATATCGGCGATGAAAACCTTTTCGGCATCACCGAACTTGCCCATATCATAGGCTGCTGCCGTGCCCTGTCTTCCACCGCCGATCACCGCGTATTTGTAACTCACCTCAAGCTCCTATCTGTGCTCCGCTTCGGATCTTTTCTCGTATTCCCTCAGGATTTCGAGAACCGTGTCCTCTCGTCTCCCCACCCTATTTGAATCTGGGAAGACACTCGGCGTGGGCCGCGAGTAATTCATCGAGCATCTTGTCGATGTCGGCGCAGTTGCGGGTCAACGGGTCGCGAGTCAGAAACTCTCGCGCGCTCGAACGGTCGCCTTCAAGCGCGGCTTTCACGACGAGGAACTGATTCTCGGCGTGAGGATTGACGAGCTTGCAGATTTCCTCAGGCAATTCAATCGGCTCGAGAGGCGAGACCTCATCCGCCGAGAACTGGGCCAGTGTTTCGACTACCGCGCCGGCGGGCAGATTCGCAACTTGCCCCTCGTTGGGAAGATTCACAACATCCACAAGCGTCGACCCTTCTCCCGCGAGAGAGGCTATTACGTCTGAGATCGCTTCGTTGGATTTCCCGGCGGGCAGAGGGAACGTGCCTTCGAGCATGCCTTCCGCGTATGCCTTCACCGCAGCAAACCATGAATCCCTACGCTCCTGGATCGTTGTCGGCTTGACGCCGTACCTGTCCTCGGCCTGCTTCACATCCTTCAAATAGCCGTCGAAGAACTCGGCGATGTGCCTGTCGCCTGCGGCCGGGAGGCAGCCATACTGCTCGAAGAGTTCGAGCTTGAGTCTGGCTGCGTCTATCAAAGAGGGCGCAAACATGAGCTTGGCATCTTCATCATCGACATGAAATTCGGTTGGATTTTTCATCCATTCTCGAAGCATCTCGAAGCCGTCGCGTCCTTCGAACGAAAGGCTGAGAAGCCAGATGAAATGATTGACCCCTGCCACCTTCAGCTCAGTCGGAACGTCTTTCGGAAGCTTGAACATGTCACGCAGAACGTAAAGCACTGCTCTTAGTTCGTGGCAGAGCCCGATGTTCTTCACCTTGGCGGCCTGATTGAGAGCGAGACATATCGCGGACATTGGGTTGGTGATGTTTACGTACCATGCGTCCGGACAGAGCTTCTCCATTCTTCTTGCGATTCCAACCATGACCGGAATGCTTCGCAATGCTCTCGCCATGCCGCCCGGTCCGACGGAGTCTCCGACGGTCTGCGTGACGCCGTACTTGAGTGGAATCTCAAGGTCCTTCTCCATGCTTGCAAAACCGCCCGTGGAAATCGTGACGACGACGAAGTCCGCTCCTTCAAGCGCCTCGGCCTCGTCGGTGGTCGAGGTCAGCGTGCAGTCCGACTTCTTGGCCGCAATCATTTCTTCACCCAGCGCCCAGATTGTTTTCAGGGGTTCGGGCGAGATGTCCTCCAACACGATGTGGCTCCCACGGAGGCCCGGAGTCAAGAGGATGTCGTTGATGATCGTCGGAGCCCAGTTATAGCTTCCTCCGCCGATGATCGCTATCCTTGGGGGCATGCTTCCTTCTCCGTTGCACAGATCCGACTGGCGGGCGAGGGCCTGCTGCTTGAGCTAGGCTCTCTTTTCCCATATCTCCCCATTTTTGTCGAAGTATATATCATCAGGCGCCACGTCTCCAAGGACGTCTTCCGTTTCCGGCCTCTCTTGTGACCCCTCGACGACGTAATACCTCAACCGGGCCGACCCGGCCGAGAGCGGTTCCTCAAAGGAGAGTCGGCGGCTCACAGGACAAGATTCAGATATCGGATAAAGGCATTGATATCCGGGAAGCTCAGGTCGGCATTCGGGCTGCAGATGTGTTTCTCATCAAAAAGGATGCACACCCAGCCGCATCCCGCCTCCCGACACGCGATGATGTCGTAAAGAGAATCCCCCACGCACAGGGTCTTCTCCCTCGGAAAGTTCAGCCGCCTGACGGCCTCCGCCACAGGCGCGCCCGACGGTTTGTAGAGACCCGAGTCGCGCGTGACCACAACATCGAAGCGAAGCCCGAACTTCTCCATAAGGTAAGAGACATTGCGATCTGAGTTATTTGTGACCAGCGCGGTCTTGATCCCTTGGCGTCTAAGGAGGCTGAGTAGATCCGAGGCAGCGGGCTTGGCCTTCGCAGTCTGAGTTGCTTTTTGTTCGAACTCATGCAGCCGTTGCCACTTCTCCTTCTGCTCCTCGCCTTTCAGATTGTCCAGGTGCTCGAGGATGGATGCACCGCTCACGCCGAGCGCGGACCTGATGGCCTGCCAGTCATAGTTGGAATCGATCAAGGTGCCGTCCATGTCGAAGACGCAGGCTTCCAAGCCTTCAAGCAGCCAGACCTTCAGTATCTCGTCTCTCTCGTACCGCGGCAGTGTTGAGGAGGGTTCATCTTCGGCGCACTTGACCTGACCTATCCATGAAAAGGGGATGCCACGCTCGGCGAGCGCTGCCTCCAGCGCTTCTTTTCCCTCCTCTGCACACCCGACTAACAGGCTTCCGGAGCCGATAAGTCCGAACGGCTCTATGCCGAAATCGGAGCACAGAGTCTTCGTTGCGGGCAGGATCGGCACTCGGCCGGGTTCCACTCGAATGTGCAGACCCGAGGCCACCGCCATCTCGTATAACGCCTCGCCGACACCTCCCTCGGTCACGTCGTGCAAGGCGCTCACCTGAGGGCAGGCCGCGGCTATGGTGGCGTCGGCGACCACGCTGAGCCAGTCTTTTCCGAAAACATCCTCGGCCTCGCGAAACACGTGCGGGCCATGAAATTCATGCAGGCGCTCGGCGAAGTCGTTGAGAAGAATCGAGGTTCCCTCCATCCCGGCCCACTTTGTCATACCGACGATGTCTCCCTCGCGGAGACCGCCGCTGGTTATCGGGCGTGTCGTCACCTTGCCAAGCATGGTGCCCGCGATTATGGTATGCGGCAGTCCGGGAGCCACCTCGGTATGCCCCCCGATGAGCGCGATGCCGAGGTCTTCGCAAGAGCTGCGTATTTCGCGCAACAGGGAACTGACGGACTCATCGTCTGCCTGGTCGGGAGAGACGAGCACTACCGCAGTGTAATAGAGGGGGGTTGCGCCGCGCACGGCGACGTCGTTGGCGTTGACGATAACCGAGAGCCTGCCTCCTTGTGTGGATGTGAACGTGATCGGGTCCGAGGCCACCGCCCATATCTCGCCGCCAATCTTCACGAGGGCCGCGTCCTCGCCACAGGCGGGACCGAGGAGAACCTCGGGCGGCAGCGCTTCGCGGATGTGTTGCGCAATGTGGTCCCATGGAATTTTGCCCGGCGGAAACTTTCTCATCACCTTCAGCCCCTATCGCATTGAGCCAGACTCGTTGCCAGCAGTTCCGAACGCTTCAAAGAGTATATCAGAAAAGAGACAGGAGGTCGCCGGGTTCGCGCGCTTTTCCATGATAGGAATACGCAGCGAAATATGCTATATTGTGGCAAGATTCTACCTGACTTGGTTGCTTGATTACAGACAGACTCGGCATGATGGAGCAGGGACACTCGTCGCCTTCGGTCGAAGAAATGATCTTCGACGAGGACGTTCGAAAGAATTTTCGCTGGAATTTCACCGTCAACCTGCTGTATGGATTGTTCGGCACGACGGGGTGGCGTCTCATCATGGCGCCCACGTTCGTGCCGGATTATATCTACAAGCTCGGCGGTTCAAATCTCATTGTCGGGATCCTGCTGTCAGTCGGCGGGCTGTCCCGATTCATCACGCCGCCGCTCATCGCAACCTACGTCGAGGACCAATCCCTGCTCAAGAAGAAAGCTGTCCTCATCGGAACGCTCATGCGTTCTCAGGTGTTGCTCATCGCGGTTGCGGGGTTTCTTTTTCCCACTGATCTCAATCTGATATCGTTCTTCATCTTCTTTTCATTATTCAATATGTTCCTGGGAATGCAGAACGTCGTGTACAACACCGTCATGGCCAAGGTCATCCCTGTCGAGCGGCGCGGGCGCTTCATAGGACTGCGCGAGTTCGTAGGGGGAGTCACCGCAGCGCTCGTTGCGCTCGCCGCGGGGTCGCTCATCGAAAACCTGAAATTTCCGCAGGGATATGCCTCCACCTATATGCTTGCCTTTGTCCTTACCTTCGTGGGGCTTCTGTGTTTTGCACTCTCACGCGAGCCCGCTACCCCGGTTGTTCTCAAGAGACTGCCACTGATTGAGCGCCTTCGTTCAATGCCGTCGCAGATCAGGGAAGACAGAAGTTTCGCCAACTACTGCTTGTGCCGCGCAATCGGTTCTCTGGCCCTCATGTCGAACCCATTCCTGATTCTCTACGCGGGCACCAGGATGTCGATATCGGGCCATCAGCTCGGCCAGCTCACCTTCTGCTATTTCATTGCCCAGACATCCATTAACCTCTACATGGGACGAATCGCCGATACGAGTGGTTTCAGGAAAGTATTCATAATTTCGGTGGCGATTTGGACGGTAGCGTTGCTGGCGCTGGTGTTGATTCCCGCATCGTATGCCCTCGCTGTCATCGTCTTCCTCATGCTTGGCGCCGGTGTCGGGGGATTCAATATGTCCATGTCCAATATGGTGCTCGAGTTTGGCGATACCGCCGGGATGCCGATGCGCCTTGGCATTGTCAATTCGATCGGCGAAATGGCGACTTCCGTCGGCCCCCTCGTCGCCGGTCTGTTGGCCGACCACGTCTCATATGCCTCGGTGTTTCTCATCTCAAGCGTGTGTACTGTCTCGACCCTGGGTATTATGTATTTTCGCGTCACCGAGCCGAGATATCGCTACGACGAGGGACCCGACACGAGGACCCCACCCGGCTAGAGGTCTCGCCATCCGTCCGGATGCACGACACAATGGAATTTGAGAGATTGTTCGAACCGCCCGAAACCTGAACATCTCGTCGTTTTTCTGTTATACTCTTAATCGTTGCTCCCGGAATTGCCCTTTCAAGCATTGAGAATGGTTCTTACAGTTCTTCCAAATTGATAGTTGACGCATATACAATTGAGGGAGGAAATACGCATGGGATTCGTGAAATCGCTTGAAGAAATCATGGCGGCGTATCATGAGAAGGCGGAATTTTATGATGCCGAGATGCTGACCGTCGCATGGGAAACAAAGCCGGAGATCGTCGAACGGCTGTTGCCGCCGCCACTGAAGCCGACGGAAAGGCCGCTCGCGCTCGCCTTTGTCGCAAACTATCCACGCACGAATTTCAACGTAACATATCTGGAGGGTGCATTATTCCTGATGGCCGAGTACGACGGTGTCCCCGGCGCGTACTGTCTCGCGATGCCGGTGACGAACGATATAGCCATGGCGGGAGGACGCGAGGTCTTCGGTTATCCCAAGAAGATGGCGGTCATCGAGCTGAAGCGGGACGGTGATGACGTCGAGGGATGGGTCGAGCGGCGCGGCATACGCTTTTTCGAGGTGCGCGCGAAGCTTACCGGCAAGTTCAACACCGAGGACGCCGCGGAAATCCTGTCGGGCATAACCAATCCGGGCGCCGATTCAGTCGCCGTTTCCTACAACTTCAAGCATTTTCCTGCGCCCGAAGGCGGAGTATTCGACTACAATCCACGGCTCGTCCGCGAGGAAGTGGAACTCTCGCCGACATCGGCCGAGATGGGTGAGGCCGAGGTAATCATGAAACCGTCGGATTATGACCCTTGGTCGGAAGTCGAGATTGTCAGGCTGTTGGGCTCGATCTATACCGTGGGCAATAACACGATGCGCAGGGGAAAGGTCGTTGCCGAGGCCGACCCCGCCGCCTTCGCGCCCTATGCGTTCCTGAAATGGGATGTGTAGGGGGTTTTTTGCTGACAAGTGGCGCGAGTGATGTCGATTCAGGGACGCGCCCGCCGCCTTATCTCGGATCACGCGGACGCGATAGGCGCCGGAATAACATCATTCTGAAGCGCCAAACCGACAAGGTTTTCCGCATCCGACCTTTCAAATACCGCTCCCCGTTGGTCGTGAGCTCGTCTTCGAAGCTCCATTCTCTGGAAGCACGCTTTTCTTCTGTCTGCCACGCGCTTCGGTCAAGACGCTGGCCCATCAGAAGGCGTTCTAGTAAGCAGAAGGATCCTGCAGCAGTGACTGGAGAGGGGAGCATGGAATCCAGAACCGATTTTCGCTTTCAAATTGCCCGACTTCTCGACCTCAAGACTAAAGCAATAGAATCCTTCCTAGTAAGTTCATTGCGCCTGTTCCCAATCCCGCATTGTGAAAAACCGCCTGCTTTTTGATATACTGGATTTCCCGAGACACCAAAAAGTACCTGCACTGGACAGGTATCCTCACAAGCGATTCAAAGACGGGTCTTCATGGATATCGAGCTGACCGGTGCCCACAATAAAGGAGACCTCAATGTACGACAAAGAGGATATCGACAAACTTCGCAAAGCGAGGGAGAAATGGGAGAAGGGACCCCTTCAATTTGTGCTTGATAAATGGGCGGAGCGACAGGAAAAATTCGAGACTATTTCGGGCAGAAACATCAACCGCATATACACGCCGCTTGATGTGGCCGAGAAGGATTATGTTGAAGAAATAGGCTTTCCGGGAGAATACCCGTTCACAAGGGGCGTCGTGCCGACCGGCTATCGAGGGAAGTTGTGGACCCGAAGGCAGGTGTCCGGGTTTGCCACTCCGGAAGAGACCAACAAACGCCTCAAGTTCCTCCAAGCCGAGGGACAAACGGGCATCAATATAGTCTTCGACTCGCCCACTCACTATCACTATGATTCCGATAATCCCCTCTCCGAAGGCGAAGTCGGCAGAGACGGGGTCCCCGTCGATACGCTCAGAGATGTCGAGGTCATCTTCGATGGAATCGACATCGAAGCCACTTCCACTTCCATCATAACCTCGGGTGCGGCGGTGTTGTCGATGTATCTCGCAATGGCTGAGAAGAGGGGCGTGCCGTTTGATCGCCTTCGGGGAACCCTGCAGAACGATATGATATCTCAATTCTATACGGCAAATCCCAAGCGTATGGACCTCCCGTCAATTTTCCCGATATCGGTGGACGTCATCGAATATTGCGTCAGGAACATTCCGCGCTGGAATCCCGTCAGTTTTATCGGATACCAGATTCGGGAAATGGGGTCGACCGCGGCCCAGGAGATCGCCTTCACCCTGGGAAGCGCTGTCGAGTACGCGAACGCGCTTGTGGAAAGGGGTCTCGATGCGGATGACTTCGCTCCCCGTTTCTCATTCTTCTTCAGCGCGCACAATGATTTCTTTGAGGAGATAGCCAAGTACAGGGCCGCAAGGCGGCTCTGGGCCCGCCTCATGCGTGAGCGGTTCCGCGCAAAGAATCCGTTGAGCTGGCTCCTTCGTTACCATGTTCAGACAGCGGGCTCGTCGCTGACTGCGCAACAACCTATTAACAATGTTGTACGTACCACGATACAGGCTTTGGCGGCCGTTCTGGGAGGGACGCATTCCCTGCACACCAACTCGATGGATGAGGCCTACGCTCTTCCCTCCGAGGCAGCGGTGCGAACCGCGCTCCGAACCCAGCAGATCATCGCTCACGAGAGCGGTGTAACGAATACGGTGGACCCATTGGGCGGCTCGTTTTTCATCGAGAAGCTCACCGACGACCTCGAGGAAGAGGCCAGGGAGATAATGGCCGCGGCCGATGCGCAGGGAGGCATGGTACAGGCCACAGCGAAGGGATGGGTTCAAAGACAGATACACGAGGAAGCCTACAAATACAACAGGGACATCGAGGAGGGGAAACGCCTCATTGTCGGGGTGAACTGCTTCAAGACCGAAGAAGACGAATTGCCCATAGAGGTGCTCAAGATCGACGGTTCGTTTGAGGAACTTCAGAAAAAGAATCTTGCCAAGGTGCGAGAGAGCCGGGACAATCGCGAGGTGAAAGAAACACTGGAGCGATTATGCGAGGCCGTGGGGTCGGGACAAAACGTCATGCCTCCATCCATCAAGGCATCCGCCGCATACGCCACGATCGAGGAAATGATGAACGCATGCAGGCAGGGAATGAGCAGCAGATGCGAATAAGAGAATTCGAACCGGCACCTGTCAGAAGTGAGAAATGGGAGACGAAGGAAAACAGATAAGAGTACTGCTGGCTAAGCCGGGACTCGATGGTCATGACAGGGGCGTTCGTCTGGTGGCGCGCGCACTGAGAGATGCGGGAGTCGAGACAATTTTCCTCGGGCTTCAGGTAACTGCCGACCAACTGATCCAAGCCGCGATCGAGGAATCCGTCGACGTGATCGGCCTCTCAATCTTCTCCGGAGGGCATATGATACTCATTCCCCGGATAATAAACGAATTGCGGAACAACGGTCTGGGAGACATACCCGTGATCGTCGGCGGGATCGTTCCTCCCGAGGATGCGGTTGAATTGAAGAGGCTTGGCGTAAAAGAGGTGTTCGGTCCTGGACGTCCCACGTCCGAAATCGTCTCCGCCTTCCGCCAATGGGCGCAAACTCCTCAATAAGTGCCGGCGGTGAGCGGATTGCCGTGCTGGGGGGCGTTGATATGGATTTGCTCGCCCGTGGATCCGAGCGGGATGTCAGAAAGCGCGTGCGCGAGATAATCGCCGTCTGTCCGCCGGGCGGCGGCTTCATGCTCGGGACGGGCAATAGCGTCCCAAGCGTCATTCATCGCGAGAACTTTCTTGCGATGCTCGATGAAGGCCTGAAGTGCGGATTCCGACCCAAATCGACGAACCAAACAGATGCTCGAAGAGGATGCCGGAGGGAAGATGATGATCGAAAGCAAGGAACTGCTTACTTATCAGGGTGTCGAGCACAAATCTCTCACGCGACCCGATGATATCGCCACGGTCTGCGGAGCGCGGAGCCGGACGTGGGCCGAGCTCAACGAGCGCGCCAATCGCGTGGCCAACGGACTCCTGAACATGGGGCTGAAAAAGGGCGACAAAGTGACCATACTGTCGTTCAATTGCACTGAGATGCTCGAGCTATTTGCCGGCCTGAACAAGGCGGGCCTTGTCATTGTAAACATGAACTTCCGCAACGTCGGCAGGGAGATATCCTACCAGGTGAACGACTCCGACTCCAAAGCGTTCATACTGGGCGAGGAATTTATCGATCGCGTGTGGCCGATTCGAAACCACCTCGAAAAGGTGGCTCCCGGCAATTACATCGTCATGGGAGAACAGACCCCCGAAGGGGCCGTCAACTATGAAGACCTGCTCGAGCGCGCCGACGGGGCCAACCCCGGCATAAAGGTCAGCGAAAACGATCCGAGCCTTATCATCTATACCTCCGGCACGACTGGCCATCCCAAGGGTGCCGTGCGCTCGCATCGAGGCGTGGTGCTGATGGGCCTGTTCGCTTGCGCGGAGTACGGATTTGGCGAGAACGATGTCAATCTCACCGCCGCCCCGCTTTTTCATTCGGCGCCCGCATTCTTCGCGAACACTCACCTCTACATCGGAGCGAAGGTGTGCGTTCTCAAGGTATTCGACCCCGTGGCGATACTGGAGACAATCGAGCGGGAAAGGGTCACAGACTTCTTCATGGCACCGACGATGTATGACCTTATCCTCTCGTTGCCCGATGAGGAAAGGAAGAAATACGACGTAAGCTCGGTGCGATGCGCGATATCCGCGGCGGCCCCTCTGCACACTGCCACCAAGGACGCGATCCTGGACTTTTTCAAAGGAGCTGACCTGCACGAATTCTACGGCGCGACCGAGACCGGCATTGTGACAAACCTTCGCCCGCGCGATCAGCGCAGGAAGACCCGCTGCGTCGGCCAGTCGTTTCCCGGCACGGACATCAAGCTGCTCGACCCCGACGGCAATGAGGTCAAGCAGGGCGAAGTGGGCGAAATTTACGCCTCTAATCCATTCCTCATGCAGGAGTACTATAAGAATCCCGACGCCACGGAAAAAGGCACACACGGCCGCTACTTCTCGGTGGGCGACATGGCTCGCTGCGACGAGGAGGGATACTACTACATCGTCGACAGGCGGCAGGATATGATCATCAGCGGCGGATCGAACATATATCCCGCCGAAATCGAGGAGACGCTCCACTCGCACCCAAAGATCATGGAGGCGGCCGTGATCGGAGTTCCCAACGAGACTTGGGGCGAATCGGTCAAGGCCATAGTTGTCCTGAAGCCCGGCGAGAGCGCCACTGAACAAGAAATCATCGAATACTGTAAGGCGAATGCCGCCGAGTATAAGAAACCACGCTCGGTCGACTTCGTCGACGAACTGCCCCGTAATCCTTCAGGGAAGATTCTAAAAAGGACCCTCCGGGAACCATACTGGAAAGACAAGCAACAACAGGTGTAAGCAGTGACTCCATCTGTCAAGCGATTCCATAAAGAAGTCGAAGCAATAGCACTGCTTCATCACGCCAACATTGTTCAAATCGGTGATATTGGAGAAGACTAGAATCTGCATTTCTTCACCAGTGGAAGGACCTTCAGAAAAGGAAAGGGATCATGAGCTATCAAATGGTTAACGGTTGCCCTTCAACATCGGGAGATGATTGCCAGCTGAATGTCATTTCTATCTTGAAAAGCGCATATAGGACCTATCCGGAAGTAGAAATCGTATCGAGAAAAATGGATGGCACGATCTTTCGTTACAACTATAAGCAGGCATACGAAAGGATACAAAAACTGGCCAACGCCCTCAGAAATCTTGGGGTAAAGCCCGGCGACCGCATCGGTGTGATGGAATGGAATACTTACAGATTCTTTGAACTCTATTTTGCCATCTCGGGCATCGGTGCAGTCGTACTGCAGATGAACCTGCGGCTTTCACCCGACGACCTCGCTTACGTGATGAATCACAGCGAGGCCAAACTGATGGTCTCAGGGGATTCCCTGCTTCCCGTGGCTGAGGCCATCTCCGACAAATTGAAGACAGTCGAAGGGTGTATTGTCATTACCGACAAGAACCTCGACGAAATCAAGACCAATCTGAAACCCATATACAGCTATGAGACGCTGCTTGAGAACGAGGAGGCGAACTATGATTGGCCGATGATCGATGAAAGGTCGGCCTACAGCGCCTGCTACACTACCGGGACAACGGGAAAGCCAAAGGGCGTGTATTACTCACATCGGTGCGCTTATCTCCATACCATGGCCGTAGCACTGAATTTCAGAATATGCCTGGAAGACGTAATGATGCAAATAGCACCCATGTTCCACGCTGCCGGATGGGGATTATGGCTTTGTGCCCCTATGGCAGGCGCAAAAATTGTTTTTCCAGGAAGATATACAATGGACCATACGGAAACACTCGTTGATCTCATGCTGGCCGAAGGAGTAACTTGTACCAACGGCGCGCCTGCCATCTTTATGCCGATGTTCGAACACATCAGCAAGCTGCCCGAGAAGCCTGCCTTCAGAGGACTTCGAATGATTTCCGGAGCAACGGAACCTCCCCTGTCGATGATGCAGGGTTATTCAGAGCTGGGAGCGCAAATCGTGCACGCGTACGGAGCGACAGAAACAGGGCCTCTCGCACTGGTCAACCAATTCAAGCCAAGCATCAAGGGATGGTCAAAGGAACAAGGGTGGGAAAACCAGAAGAAACAGGGGTTGCCGGCGGCAGGGCTCGACGTGAAGATTGTGGATGCCGAAGGTAAAGATGTGCCGCCTGATGGAAAGACGGTAGGTGAGGTCTACGTGAGGGGACCCTGGATCACATCCTCTTATTACAATGACCCACGAACCAAGGAATGCTTCGTTGATGGGTACTGGAAGAGCGGCGATGCCGCCACGATTGATGAACACGGATATATCAAGGTTACCGATAGGTTCAAGGACATCATCAAGAGTGGTGGCGAGTGGATATCTTCCATCGATTTGGAGAATGCCATCGTTGCGCACAAGGACGTGCTGGAAGCCTCCGTAATCGGGTTGGCTCATCCGAAATGGCAGGAGAGGCCGCTGGCGCTCGTAGTTTTGAAAGATGAGGCAAAGGGAAAAGTCACAAAGCAAGATATCATCGATTCCTTAAGAAATAGATTTGCGAAATGGCAGTTGCCTGACGAGCTTCTCATTGTTGAGAAAATACCCAAGACCAGCGTTGGGAAATGTGATAAGAAGGTCCTGCGCGAGCAATATAAGAGTCTGTATACAACATGATGGTTTCCAATGCCGGTTCGGTTTGAATTTCTGACGGGAGACAGGCGATGAAGGTCATTTACGAAAAACGCGGTAAGATTGCTTATGTAACACTCAATCGACCGGAAGCAATGAACGCGATTGATCTGGAAATGCACGAATTATTATGGGAGACCTGGAAAGATTTCCGCGACGATGACGCGCTTGAGCTGGCGATTGTCACAGGCGCAGGAGACGAAGCCTTCAGCGCCGGGGCAGACCTCAAGACGCACGCCCCCTATTGGCTCGAGCATGCCAATGCGATGTTTCCGAGGGAAAAGATCAAAGACGGTATTGGTGGAATCACCCGCGGCCTTCATCGCATCTATAAGCCTATCATCGCCGCGGTGAACGGCTGGGCGTTGGCAGGAGGCCTTGAATATGCTCTGGCGTGTGATATCCGCATCGCTTCGGAGAATGCCAAATTCGGCTCTTTCGAAGTCAGGCGGGGCTACCATCATGGTGACGGAGGAATTGTTCGCCTAGTTAATATCTGTGGTGTCGGTGTTGCTCTGGAAATGTTATTGACTGCAGAACCCATCGACGCCCAAAGGGCATTGCAGGCCAACATGGTATCGAGAGTTGTAGCCCACGACAAATTGATGGAAGAAGCAGAGAAGGTGGCGGCGACAGTTCTGCGGAACGATACGTGGGCAATCCGTTCGGCGAAGGAGACAATCCTGAACGTCATTGGGCGTCAGCTCGACGACCAGTTGACCTACGAGGCCCTGGCGGGCTATAGCGGCGCGGCGAACCCGAGAATCCCCGAATTATTGAAGGCGTTCTACCACAAGGCCGATAAGGGACGAGCCGGCAAACACAAAACGAATCTATAGAAACCCTGCTTGTCTCATTGGCGCCTCCTGGAGAAAGGATCATGAGCCCTAAAGAGCGATTGAGGGCGGCGCTGCGCGGAAGAAAGACCGACGTAGTGCCGGCCGCTCCGAGCTATCTGGGCCTGTTCCGGGCGGCGGCTGAGAAGCGTTACTATGTGGAGCGCTATCGGGAACGAACGCGAGGGATGAAGCGTTACCATCCTGACCACGAGGAAGATGTCGTATTCAGGGCAGAGGCGCTTCGCCGCGCTTACGACATGTTCAGCGAAAAACCGGACTGGATCGAAGTGGCGCCGGGACCCGCTCGGGATTGGGCCGCCCGAACGGAGATCATCAACGAAGATTCCAGGCTCTGGTATCTCGATACTGTCACCGGCGACCGGCGCGATATGCTGGCCTCTCAATTGCCTTCGGGCAGAGACTACCTCTACGGCAACATCCCGACGGATGAGCAGGATGTCTGGGATCAGTCAGAGCTCATCCAGAACAGAGATGTCATAGACATGCTCGTAAGGCTCGTGCCCCTCGAGGAGCTCGAGGATCAGGGCGTATTCGACCTCCCATGCAGGGTTATCCGGGAAAGAGGCGACACGTTCTTCGTAGTGGCTCTGGACAGCACTCCATATACGGCATCCTTTCTGCTTGGTTTTCAGGGTTTGATGCTCGCGTTCCACGACAATCCGGCCAACCTGAAGTATTTCATCGAGCGAATCCTCGAACAACGCAAGCCGATCCTGGAGGGATACGCCAAAGCGGGGTATGATGGGCTGTATGTCGAGGAGATCTTCAGCGGTGCCGACATTATATCGCCGGAGTTCTACGATGCCTTTGTGCTGCCGTGCAACGTCGAATACTTCCGAATCGCGAGAGAACTTGGGCTGTTGACCGTGTACTACTTGTGCGGCAATCCTGTGCCTCTGATTCCGAAGCTGACGCAACTCTCATGTGATGCGCTGGCATTCGAGGAGAGCAAAAAGAACCTTGTACTCGAAATCGAGGATATCGTTAAGTGGGTTGGTAAGCAGAAATGCATCTTCGGCAACATTGACGCCGTTCATTTCGGCCTGTATGCGGATCCGGCGCAAGTTAGAGTCGAAGTCAAGCGGCAGATACGGGCGGGATTGAAGGCAAAGGGCTTTGTTGTGAGCATCGGCAGCCCGTGGCCGGTCGAGACGCCGCTAGAGAATATCAACGCGCTGGTTGTCGCTGCGCACGCGCACGGCATGCTATCGAGGACATAATGCTACGCTCATGGCGCCCCATCATCTGAAGAAATGGGTATTATGTCCCGACCTGTTAACACATCATATCGGCACGATGCAAGAGGTTGAATCAGATTGAGGAACCAGACCAATCCCTCGCGGCATAGGCAAGTGTGTGTAGCCCTGGACCACACCGAACACCCTGGAATGAGGATCCCAACCTTCTAATGCTTCAAGTATCTATCCTATCACGAGCAGGGAATTTTA
Organism: uncultured bacterium; assembly: GCA_964607485.1. Taxonomy (GTDB): domain Bacteria; phylum Abyssobacteria; class SURF-5; order SURF-5; family SURF-5; genus CAZSKP01. Next base: position 70,240 of record CAZSKP010000004.1, read on the forward strand.
CATGGCATGTGGTATCATAGGTCTCTTGATCCGAAATACAATAGCAGGTGATTAAGTGATATTCTCCTTGAACACCCTATGACCGAACCGATAAGCGAATCCAAGAGTTGGTCGTACCTTTCGCAGTTGAGCATCAACTATTTTGGCTGGATCTTCTGTTGGTTCATTGCCACAGCCTACATAGTTCCTAATGTGCTGCTGGGAATGGTCGATAATTCCGTAAAGAACTCTCGCCTGGGCTTGATGACGGGAGTGTCGAATATATTTTTGCTTATTCTCCTTCCTCTCGTCGGAACGATGAGCGACCGATCACGGTCAAAACTGGGGCGTCGGCGGCCGTTTTACCTGTCGGCGGCTCTCTCCGTTTCCGTTCTCACTCTTCTGCTTGTTCCTTCTCGATATTATCCCGTTCTGTTTCTTCTGCTCTTCCTGATGCACGGAGGAGAGGCGTGTTGGTATACGAATTATGCGCTTATCCGCGATGTCGTTCCGATGCAGCGCCGCGGCCGCATCTCCGGCCTTATAAACATAACGAGCACGCTGGGACTCTTGCTTGCCCATGCGGTGTCGCCCCATTTCATTACAGCGGGTCACGTGATGAGTTTGGCATTGATTGCCGCTTCGGCCAACACCTTATGCAGCCTGTGGGTCGCCCTAAGGATAAGAGAACAGGCGCCGGCCAATCTGCCTCCTCGAATCGGTTCCTGGAAAGAGGTCTATCTCCCGAAACTGGAGGGCTCGAGCGGCCTGGGCTGGCTCGCAGCGGTGAACTTGTTCACTCAGATGGGGACAGTCGCGATGACCTGCTTCCTTTTATACTTCATCAAGGATCACATCGACCCGGAGCATTTCAATGAGACTTTCCGCAATGTTAATCTGATCGGGACGACTGTGGCGGTCTTTTCGGCGATTGCAGCAGGATGGATAGCCGACCGATTCGGAAGAAAACGGGTCCTGTTCGTCGCATGTCTTCTTCAAGTTGTTTCCATGGTCAATTTTCTGGTCTTTCCCTGGGTTCATTCCACGCTCTACGCGACCGGGCTGCTCTACGGGTTGGGCAATGCAGCATATTGGAGCCTGTACTGGACACTATTGTCTGATTTGGTTCCCGAAGGTGAGACCAGCAAATACATCGGACTGATTCAGTACACCTCCATGATTCCTTGGGCAGTTGTGCCACCGACACTGGGCGCAATTGTGGACGGTTTCGGGGCAGCATCCGGCCGAGGGTACCATATACTGTTCATTGTGATAGTGATTCTGTTGACGACGGGAATGATGCTGATTCGAGGAATTCCGGAAACACTGAAAGCGGATTCTAAAGTTGCTGCCGCAGAGGCGTCCTCACGCGGCGCAGATTGAACGATGAGAGCTACGAGTTGGCACATACCTTCACTGTTTTGAAGCAACGAAGAGTCAACCTTCCACCTATCCGATTCTTCAAGTATCGCTCTCAGAGACTGCACACTTCGTCTTCTATTCTGCACTCATCTCCCAAACTCCTATTCTCCAGTAAGCATTTCTGGAAATGGAGAATATTTCTCTCTTCAAGGAAGAATCCCAGCTTCTTGTCGATGCCCCCTGGTCGTGAAAAACCCGCCGCTTTCTGATATACTGATTTTTCCGAGATACCCAGATGTGAAACGAAAAGAAAGGAATGTTATCCACAATGGCAGAAAGAAAAGAAGACAGGCTCGCTCACGGTAAATCACGTAGGAAGTTCTCTACTGTTGGCGTGATCGCACTGGCTATCGCTGCCCTGGCGTTGTGTTCAACCCAATCAGCCATGGCGGGCGACATCCCTGGAACCGGTAAGGACGCGGGGAAGACAGTAGTGTATCGCGACACGTGGGGCGTGCCTCATATCTTTGCGCCGACCGTCGAGGCGGGCGCGTACGCCATTGGCTGGGCCCAGGCGGAAGATAGACCGGAGGAACTCCTCAAAAATTTCCTTCGAGCCATGGGTGAAGACGCAAAGGTTGAAGGCCCGGCATGGATCAAGTCGGATCTGGTGATGCGTGCGTGGAGGAACTACGAAGTCTCCAAAGAAAACGCTCACCGCATCCGGCCTGAAGTGCGTAAGATGCAGCAGGCCTGCGTCCGCGGCATCAACGATTATTATGCTGCGCATCCGGAGGATGTTCCGGAATGGTGGGGAACGCGCAAGGTCGATGAATACATGATGATCGCGTTTGGCCGATTATTTCTCTATAATTGGTCTTTTGAGCAGGCGTTTGCCGATTTGGCCAGGGGCGGCATAGAACCCGGCATAGAGCCGATAAAGCATGGCTCGAACGAGTTCGCCGTCTCACCCGCCAGGAGCGCAGAGGGAGCGGCGATTCTTGCTATCGATCCGCATCTTTCGTGGTGGGGTTTGACTCGCTTCTGGGAGTTCCGCATTCATGCAGGCGAGCTCAACGGAAGCGGCTTCACTCTGCCCGGTTTTCCGAACATTGGGCTCGGCCATACCGACTATCTCGCCTGGGCGATGACCACCGGTGGGCCCGATACTGCCGATGTGTATGAACTCACCCTCAACGCGAATAACCCCTCGAAATATCTCTACGACGGCGAATGGAGGCAGATGACTTCACGTGACATAACGATAGAAGTGAAAGGAATGGAACCACAGCATTTCAGGGTCTACTACTCGCACTATGGCCCTGTCGTGGCCCAGAAGAACGGTAAAGCCTATGCCGCGAAAACCGCCTACGCCGATTGTGTCCAGGCGGGTGAGGCATGGTATGAACTGAACTTCGCAAAAGATTATCGGGGTCTTATCGCCGCGGCGGACACACTCCAGCTCTACCCGCAGAACGTCATGGTCGCCGATACCTCCGGCAATATTTTCTATGAGCGCGTGGGGCGCGTGCCCCGCCGGCCGGCGGGATTCGACTGGTCGCGGCCGGTCAACGGATCGACATCGGCGACCGAATGGCAAGGGTTTCATCCGGCCTCTGACTTTGTTCAGATACTCAATCCGTCGCAAGGATACATGCAGAACTGCAACGTTCCGCCTGATGTGATGATGGTCGGCAGTCCCCTCACGCCCGGGAAGACGCTGCCCTACCTGTATGGCGACCTGATCTACGGTCCGCTCAGTGGCTGGATAACTTCACGCGGTGCCCGGGCGGTCGAGCTGCTTCAAGCCGACGACTCGGTGACTGCGCAAGAAGCCAAATCATATATTCTGGATGTTCGCCCGGCCGGTATTGATCGATGGCTTGAGGTCTTGAGGAACGCGGACGCAAAATTCGGTGCAGCGCATAAGGACGACAGCGATTACGTGGCAGGCATCAAAGAAATGAAAGCCTGGAATGGCGAGCTTCGGCGCGATTCATCAGCCGCCTTGAAGTACTACTATTGGAAGAAGCAGCTCTTCGAGGATTACGGAACCGATCCTTCGGCAATTGAATTGGCCGGGCGCATCGATGACCTGCTTGGCTCAGTGGGTGCTCCCGCTCCAGAATTGAATTTGACGGACGACCAGCTTGCGGCCCTCGCCGACGCCTTTGCCTCGGCCATGGCAAGCCTGAAGGCCGACATGGGCTCGCTCGACGCGAAATATGGCGACATGTTCCGCGTGGGGCGAGACGACAAGTCCTGGCCTGTAGGCGGTGGAGGTCCCAATAATCTGGGTATGCGAACGCTCCGTAACGTGGAATATGGACCCGAACGGCCAGACCATACTCGCTGGGGCAGTGGTGGCCAGACCTCAACGCAGATCGTCGTCATGAGCAAACCCGTGAGGAGCTGGACCGCTGTACCGATTGGGCAAAGCGACCGACCGGAGTCGCCGCATTACAACGATCAGGCCGAAAAGCTCTTCAGCAAGCGCACGCTGAAACCCACGTGGTACGACCCTGAAGAGCTGGCAGGCCACATAGAATCACGCACCGTTCTCGACCGGGCACCTTAATATGATCGCGTTCAGCCTGATGCGGGATGCGAAGATGCTCCGGCTTCTGGTGGGCAAGAATCCCGTCCTGCAGATAATCGCGCTGCAGAAGGTATGGGATAGATCAGCGATATGCGAGAAGATTTGTATTTTCATATGGGGTGCAGGGCCGAATTCATTCGGCCACACGACCCCCGAGCGGCCTAAATGAACGTCAGCATCCTCGCAGGATTTCCAACCGTTATCGCGTCGATATCCTGATTGCTCATTCCCTTGCGCTTCATGATGGGAAGCACGCTGTCGAGTATGTGATTATACCCCTCCCCGCCGTATTTCGCCAATTGCGTCTTGTGGCAGACATCCATCGATACGAGTATTTTGTCACCGTACCCTCTTTCAATGAGATTGATGATGTAATCGACCCGTCCCGCATCATTCGGCATGTCGATATCCGAAAGCGGATAGTAGCTTGCCTCCTGGCCAAAGAGATCGAACTCAATATAGCATCCGGTTTCGGCCAGCCTGAGCATATCGTTCAGTTTCAGGAGTGTCCGCTCCACATGACTCATAATCGTTCGTTCCGGATCACCTCCGGCGTCCTTGACAATGCGGATCGCATCGAGAGGCGCCTCCTCGGAGCGCCCGGGATGAATGTTGAGAGCTGCGCCTGATTGCGTCTGAGCCATGGCGCCGGCGCGAAGAACTCTAACCTCATTGTCATATGCCGGCCAATCCAGCGCTATCTCACCGATGATGCCGGCCTTTATCCCTGTTCCGTCTGCACCGCGGGTGATTTCGTTCAAGAAAATCCCGGCGATATCCTCTTCCGAGAGATTTGCTATGTCGGGCGGATGAAAGGCGGCGTTGTAGTAACTCGTTCCCATGACGACATGGACGCCTGCGGCACGCGATATGCGCGCATATGCCTCAGGGTCGCGGCCGGTACCGATGGGACTCAGCTCAACAACCGTTGCGCCGCCCGATGCCTTGAAGCGCTTCAATTCTTCAATGGCATCTGTCTCGCTGTCGAGGCTCAAGTTGTACGGATTGCTGAGCCAGTTGCGTCGAAAATAGCCGACATTCTCGAGCGTTATCGGTTCACCTTTGTATTCTTCACGCAACGTTTCAGGAATCAAGTTAACGAGGAGATGCTCGTGGGTCTGCGTAAAGCCCAGTTCCTCTGGCCCGATAACGCCCAGAACCGTCTGTACTTTTCCCGTCAATTCTTCCATCAGACACAATCCTTTTCAGGATTCCCGTCTCACAAACGGCCCAAAAGGAATGGAGTGCGCGGCGGAGTAACAGTGCGGCGCGTAGTAAGTATAGTAGTGAGATATTAGCGTGTCAAGCAAGTAAAGGTCTGCCTGCAGGCATTTGCCTTTCCCCCGCGGGGAGAAGCCTAACCGCTGTCCCAGGCTTCTTTTGTGCAGAAATCAGTGCATTCTGGTATGCTAATATCGTTTTCGGGATACCAAGAAGACCTGATAGCGTTGGGAGATGCAGGTCACTCTTTCCCCAACCGTCGGAAGCGAATCCAGTTCATACGTCAGTATTTTGGGGCGTCGGATTCACGAAAAGAGAGGACATTGAGATCCGAAAGCGGAAATAATGGACGTAAGATAGATCATTCTCTCCTTGGTCCTCTCCCGTCATGGGAGGGGAGGACGACGATGGGATGTGTAATGAAAGGAAATATATGAAAAGAATATTAGGTCATTCAGATCTCCTTGAATTGAAGCGGTGGAATACGCCCTCCGTCTATAACGGGTGGGAGCAAGTGACTGAGCGTGATAGTGCGGGTGAGTGCTTCAATATGGAAGAGACCCGCGATTTCATGCCGCAGATGGGGCCCATGATTGGATACGCGGTGACGGTCGTGTTTGAACCCTCAAATCCCAATCATGTTAAAGACAAACCGAACGGCTGGGCGGAATACCGCGACTATGTGGCTTCTGTAGATGGCCCGAAGATTGTCGTGGTGCAGGATCTTGACAAACCGCAAGGGGTCGGCTCTTTCTGGGGCGAGGTCAATTCCAATATACATAAGGCCCTGGGCTGTGTTGGAACAATCACCGACGGAGCGGTGCGGGATGTCGATGAGATGGCGAACGCGGGATTCAAGGCCATTGCGCGCAGAATGTGCGTTGGCCATGCCCATTGCCATCCGGTAAACTGGAACTGCGAAGTAGAGGTGTTCGGTACAAAGGTGAAACCCGGAGACCTGATACACGCGGACAAACACGGATTCTTGGTTATCCCCCCTGAAGACCAGAAGCGTCTTCTTGAAGCTTCACGATTTATGGACAGCAATGAATGCAAGACCCTGATTCGCGCGGCGAGAAATTCCTCCGGAAAAACAAACAGGGAGATACTGGACAGCATAAATGAGGCCGGAAAAGAGTTCGGCAAGAACGTGAAGAAGAAATTCGGAGGACAAGGGGAGTGGTGATTCGATTGTGGAGTGCGTTATCGCGAACCGGAAATCCCGCTAAGGAGAGTTCGGGGGAATTTGGATTTGGAACTACTCAATAGTATGCAGTGTCGATGGGGGCAGGCCAAAGCCGTCTTCTTTGGGAAATCGCTGTACGCCAATGACTGAAAAGTTTCGTCCGGCACCCGTATTGAAAAATCCTTTCCTCCAGACCGTTCTGGGCGGCAGCAAGTTGCGCAAGCTGGGAAACAACCCTATGCTGTCAGCCACCCGGGAAATGATACTTGAAACGAGTGACCATGTTCGGCTGATCGGCCACTATTCCGCCCACCCCGAATCCAGAGGCCTTGTGATCCTTTTAAGCGGCTGGCTGGGAGATGCGGGTTCCGCATACATCATCAGCACAGGCAGATATCTGTATCAAAATGGTTACAGCGTTTTCAGGCTCAACTACCGGGATCACGGTGACAGCCATCATCTCAATGAGGGGCCTTTCTATGCAACCATGCTGGATGAAGTGTTTGAGTGCGTCGGCCAGGCGGCGTCCATTGAAAAAGGCCGGCCAGCCTTTCTGGCCGGTTTTTCCCTTGGGGGAAATTTTGCTCTGCGCATCGCCCGAAAGTGTGCGACAACCCATATTGAAAGTCTGCAGCACATCGTCAGCATCAGCCCCCTCCTTGATCCGGAGAAAACAACGGATGCAGTTGACCGTAATAGAATCATCCGTACCTATTTCTTGAAAAAATGGCGCAAATCCCTTTTGAAAAAACAGTCCCTCTTCCCCGAAAAATACGATTTTGGCAGTTTCCTCAACAACAATATACGCGACTTAACCGAAGAACTGATTAAACAGTACAGCTCCTATGAAAATGCACAGCAATATTTCGAAGCTTATTCAATCAAAAATGACTCACTCATGAACATACCCGTTCCAACCACCATTGTTACCGCAGAAGACGACCCCATCATTCCCATTGCGGATTTTCGTCGGCTGAAACTGAATCGCCTGACAAAGCTTGTGATTCATCAATATGGGGGACATAACGGCTTTATAGAGAACTTCAGGCTCAATACATGGTATGAGAGACACATGGTAGACCTTTTTGATGAGATTGTTGGCGCCAGTCTTTCATAATCGATCCTGCACAACCCGATGATGAGACGTCGCCGCCCGAAAACTCCCGCCGCCTGGCATTGACATGAACGCAGTCCTGCCGCTATAACTGCGCCACTGTTTTCTACCGACATGCAACCAGGGAATTCCGATGCTCGCGAAGGTCTTCAGCAGTTGCGTGTTCGGGGTGGACGCCTACCAGGTCGAGGTCGAGGTGGACCTGGGCGGCGGGCTGCCTTCGTACAAAGTCGTTGGCTCGGGAGGCGCCAGCTCAAACCTCTCCGCCCACAAGAACTCTCGCAGCTTTCCAGCCTCCCATAAGACTGGCCGCGTTGGTAAACCCTTCCGGGCTACGCCCTCCAGGGTTCACCAACCTCTCCCCAATACACTCGCTCCCTTTTGTGCCAGTTGTTATCCGCTATTATCGTTGCAATGTCGATCGAGCCAAAGCCGGACTGTTTCTCGTCCTTCTATTATCGATAAGGAAAGAGGCTGCGCTTGAAGTCGTCAAGTTGATTGAGGAGTTTCAAGTGCTTGGATTCGTCTTCAAGCAAATATGTGAGGAGATACCTGATCTCAAATAGTCGACTGTCGCGAATCGCTTCCTGCGCGATATCCACTGACTTATGCTCGATCCCGTGGTAGCCTTCCACCAAATCCCATATTTCCACCAGCTCGTCCGGCGTCAGGTGAAGTGCCTCCTTTGTAAGGCTATCTCTAATAAGCTTCAGAACTTCAATATGCGACTCTGAATCTCTTCGGATTATTTCAGCGATCATTTTTATCAAAGTATTCTTGGTTCTTTTCTGAACTTCGGTGCATGTTTTTGCTGAAAGTGATTCCATCTTCTGCCATTTGTCCAAGTCAACAAGAAATCGCTCCTTCTTCTCAGCAGACTCCAATGACTTCCTTGGCATGATCAATCACCCTTTCTTGCCACAGTTCACCTCGCAAGAGTTTTCGGGTTACGGCTCCAATCGTGCGGACGTTCTCCCCATGTCCAGCCAAACCAGGGAAAACTCTTGAGAAGGCTGAGGCGCCCCTATAAAACTGAGGCAACACACCCTAAACCATTGGCCTAAGAGCCTTTATTCCTTAGCCCGTTCTGACACCCTCGCCAGTTGGTAGCTCTGGCCTTGAACATGCGCACATTAATTATACCATGATCTATTGAGCTGTGGCGTATCCGGTGACAATTTGAGAAAAAACAATAGATTTGCTCATATATTAATTATTTCCAATTTTTGGAAAATCAACCTTCCACCCATCCGATCGTTCAAATAGCGCCCTCAGAGAGTGCATAATACGTTTTCAATTCTGCATTTTATGAGATGGCGTCTTCCCCCGAAAGGGTAGCCCAATAGGATCTCTTGCTTTGAACATCGTTCTGGAGCCGTTTCAGGCCTTAGAAGAGGCAGGTGCGTCGAATAACCATTAGAGACTATTCAGTTTGGTGAACAGGTCGCGAAAGATCGGGTCGCGATGGACATAGGTGGCATAGCGGATAAGATGCCGGCTGCCATCAAAACTCCAGGTGAGTTCATCGGTCACAATCGGGCTGTTGACCAACTCTGTCGGTACCCAATTGTCGTTGATGAGGTAGGCAATGGCGGAGATATCCCAGATGATTTTAGACCAGCCAAAGTGGTCTGTATGATACCCTTTAACAGTCTCCACCAGGTAATTTCCTAACTCACTCCTGCCGAGGACAAAAGCCTCAAGCTCAGGGACCGTGGTCTGCAGGTGAGACGCGACACCCATGGCGGGAATATGAACCAGCGGCACGCCGCAATCGAAGATAAGCCGCGAGGCCGGCACGTCCTGCCATAAATTGAATTCCTGCGTATGCGGCCAGTGCAGGGCATGCCCGCCCAACCAGACAACCACAATCCTGTCGACAATCTCAGGCTCCATGAGAATTGCGGAAGCCACATTGGTGATGGCCCCGATAGCGACGACATAGAGCAGGTCATCCGCTGACGCGGCCATAGCCCGCGCCACCAGATTTGATGCGGCCTCACTATCCTGAGGCTGAAGGTTGGCGTTAAGGTAGGCGGTCGATCCCCTATAGGCAAAATCTTCTGCGGGCCACTGCATTTTACTTAACAGCCTGATAATCTCCTCATAGCTTTTTTCCATGCCGTCTGCCGGTCCCGAAGACCGGTCGTTGTGGAACGGTGCGGCGTAGATCGCTTCAACCGCCAGCCGGTCCGGCGACAGCAGCGCATAGACCAGGGCAAACTGATCGTCAACTTCATTATAAGTATCCGTATCAAGTACCATCCGTACCTTATTCGTTGGCGGCTGCAACCGAGCCAGGCGCGCCGATTCAGAAATGGTCGGAAATTTCACTATCTCTTCACCTTTCAGAAGGTAACCCGTTGTTGATGAATATAAGAGTCGTGCCCAAAAAGCCTCGATGCGCGCGTGGCGTTTGATGCGTCGCCATTATAGCCACTGCGTTTCCACTTTATCAGTAGCTTTGTTGCAAGCAGAACATGAAGGAACTCTGTAAATGATCTATTCCTCCAGCGGCCTTGCGAAGCACATCTACTAAGCCTGCGTATTAGGCGTCTCCATGAGCATTGCATATGAGCGCGGGGAATAGATTCCTGAGAATACAGTGAGAACCTTCACTTTCCCGGCCATCCGATCGTTCAAATGGCGTCCTCAGGTAGTGCGCAATACGTATTCAACTCTTGACTGGCTTTACAAGGCCGATTCTATCGCTATAGCGGTATCGTCAGTTCGTCAAGGGTCTCGGGCGCTTCGGTGAGCTTCGCGTTTCCCGTGTCGGTAATCAGCACCGTGTCGGAGTGTCGGAAGCCGCCCACGCCCTCTATGTAGATCCCCGGCTCGATGCTGATCATCATTCCCGGCACGAGTTCGCGCTCGTCGCCGAGAGCGACATACGGGGCCTCATGGCCGGTTATTCCCATACCGTGACCCGTTCGGTGGATGATGTTATGGCCGTAGCCCGCATCTGCAATGACTTTGCGCACTCTCTTGTCTATCTCGCTCAGAACTGCGCCGGGTTTCGCCATGTCATAGGCAAGCGCCCTTGCCTCCATGGAAACCTCGAAAGGCCTTTTTGCGTTTTCGGGCACGTGGCCGAGGAAAAATGTCCTCTCGATCTCTACGCCGTAACCGTCAATCTGTCCTCCTACGCCGGAGACATGCGGGCCGCCCTCCTCCATGGGAAGGAACGGGGTAGGCACAAAATGCGGGTCGTGCGACTTTGATGGAGGCAGGACCATCGCTACGGGCTTGGTGACAAAGTAATTGCAGTCCGGGATGTCTTCGAGAATTTTTTCCATCAGGAATCGTTGGACTTCGGTAAATACGAACATCTCCAATGCGCCCGGTCTTGCAACCTCGAGCAGCACCTTGTGTCCCTCGCTTATGATCCCACAGGCATGTACGTTCCGTCCGATTTCGTATTCCGTCTTGACAAGGCGAACCTCATCGATGATGTCGTCGACTATCTGCTCTCCGGGCGTTTTCTTGGAGATATGAATTGGCATGGCGCCTTCGATTCCCACGAGGGCATCGTTCTCGATCAGAAGTTGATACACCTCGAACCAGTTCTCGCCTTTCGGGGCGGGAAACTCATAGTATGTTACATAATCCAGTTCTATCCGCGCCCGTGTCTTAACATGGGCTGCCTCCAGAAGGGGACACACCATGTTCGGCGCTCCACTATTCGATATCACCAGGAGAAAGGGCCGCTCGTGCACATAATTGGCGAAGTTGGTAAGGTAATAGATGTTCACCGGATCGAAGGAGACATAGTAGTCCAGGTTTCTTTCCCGCATCAACGCTCTTACCTTCTCCAGACGACCGGTGAGTTCCTCCTCGGTTGGAGGTGACGCTATCGGCTTTGGTGTTTCGCTCATGGCTTCCTCCGATAATCCTTATCTTAAGCCCCAACGTCTATGAGTTTTCCCTCATTGATTTAGAATATCATATCATATTGGACAGCCCTGCAAATGGCAGTGCGAACAATCCAGTTCCGTGTCAAACCTCGCCGTTTCCCTTACCTCTCGGAGGGAAATCCGACCTTTTAGATATCGCTCTGAGAGAGTGTAAAAGACGTTTTCGATTCTGCACTAGTTACGACCTTTCCCATAAAGCATTCTTGCTCTTTACGAAACTGAAGGACACCCATCTCACTAGGGTCGGGATGACCTCAAATCTGATGCTGCCTAGGGTTGAGATTTGACATTTGCGCTTTGCCGGTTTATAATTTGGTTGAAATTACTTTCCCAACCTCAGGTGCTTCCCGGAGGGGAACAATGGCGCTGGGGTTTGCAAAGGGAATTCAAAAAGGGCTGTCTTCTCTGACTGTAGGAAGAGAGAAGACAGTTTTTTTATTTGCCGGTCTAAGAATCTTCAGAGACAAGTTGGATCCCATCCGGCAAAAGCGATGATGTCGGCCATGCTTTCCCAAAAAGCGGAAAAGAAAGTTCTTGTGGTGGACGACAATGAAGATGTTCTAGATTCAATCAAGATTCTCCTTGAGCTTATCGGATTGAAGGTCAAGGCGATGAGGGGTGGAGAAGAAGCCATTGAGGAGATTAAAGGTCACAAATATGATCTGTTGGTCTTTGATGTCGCCATGCCGGGGATTGATGGAGTTGAATTGTATAAAGTAGTCAAGAGCAGCGAAGAACACAAGAACACCCCAGTACTGTTCACTTCTGGATTCCCCAGCTGGATCGAGCCTGAGGAACAAAGAAGGAAGATATTCAGCAAAGCAGAGGCCTATATTCAGAAGCCTTTCAATACGGACGCTTTCATCGAAACGATTCAAGGGCTCTTGAAGGTACGGGATTCTATCACATGAATAGGTCCAATTATTTCATGACGACCATTGGCCTGACGGCTCAGAGGCATACGCAGGGAACCTCAGGAGAGGATAGATGCTTGATTGGATAATTATCACGCTGGCTTTAGTTTCTTTGATCCCCCTATTGACTGAGTTTCGGGTCAGATGGTTTTCACGGAAAAGGAAAGATCCCCATATTTATGAGCAACTGGCAAAGACCGTCAACAGAATAGCGAACGATGCACACAAAGATGAGGAATTATCAGCTGTTAGGAAACGCCTTAAGAAATTTTCGGGGACTGGCCAGAGCGATAAGCGAATCTCCAGAATCGAACAGACAGTCCCGTCAATCTGAAACTTGCCGGACTCAGAGCATCAAGTCGATTCTAATACAGCGATTGAATAGACCAGTTTCCTAAAAGGCAATCCATCGATGTGCACTTTAAAGGTTTCCTAAGGGAGATTTGGAATGCCTGCCAAGAGAATCTTTGAGGGTTTGAGCAAGCCTGAGATAAACCGCATATTCGATTTGGGCGTGATTCGCCCAATTAACGAAGGAGAACTGATATTTCGCAAGGGCGACATCGGCCAAGAAATGTATATCATATTGACGGGAATGATTAATATTGTTGATGAGTTGAAAGCCAATGCTTTAGGAATTATTGCGGAATTGGGGCCCGGCGAGGTCCTCGGCGAAGTCGCGATATTTGGGGAACCCCATAAGCACTCGGCCCACGCCATTGCCAAGGAACGGACGCAGGTTCTCGTGCTGAGCGAGAAGATGCTAAACGAGCTGTTTGAAAAAGATATTCCAAAGAAATTCCTTATGAATATTATCAAGATACTCTGTCATCGTCTTAGGGTCACTAACCGCATGTACATGATCGCCAAATTCAGCGACAAACTTCTCCCGAAGGAAAGATCAGTGGAATGAAGTTGCAGTAGGTCTAATCGTTCGAAATCGCGGCCAAAATCTCCAACTCTACCACCGGTCCGATCGTTCATTGGTGAGTTTCAATTCTTGACTGATTTTCGCTTATCAAGAACCGAATTCTCAGCCTCCAGAAGCGTAGAATTCCCCCCTCCCTGAGAAGTTTCTTCGCCCCTCCAAATCTCAAACTCTCAGTGGCAAGATCCCTTTGCATTCTGATATACTGAACTCAAAGAAAAGGTGATGCCATGGCAAAAATCACAATTGACGGAATTGAGCTCTACTATGAGCTACATGGTTCTGAAGGCCCCTATCTAACCCTCATCTGCGGTCTTGGCTCTCATTTGGCCGCCTGGGATTTGGAGCTTGTTGAAGAGCTCTCTAAGAAGACACAATTAGTTCTGTTTGATAATCGAGGGGCAGGACGCAGCGACAAGCCGGATGTCGATTATTCAATTCAGATGCACGCAGACGATGCTGCAGGTTTGATCGATGCGCTTGGCATCGCAAGGTCTCATATCCTGGGAGCGTCCATGGGAGGAATGATCGCCCAGGAATTTGCTCTACGCCATTCTGACAGGACAGAAAGCCTCATACTGTGTTGCACGGCTCCCGGTGGAGACATGATGGTCCCGCCCGAGCAGGAAGTTATCCAAAAACTTGCTCAAGTAGATGGACTAACCCCGGAAGAAATCTGGCGCAAGAACCTTCCCCTCAGTTTCACGAAGGAGTTCATCCAGAATAATGAAGAGTGGCTCGACGAGAAAATGCGTCGAGAGCTTCCATACACTGCGCCACCGTTCTCCTTCAAACGCCAAATGGCGGCGGCAATGCGGCATGATGCTTATGATCGTCTGCCAGACATAAAATGCCCGACATTAGTGATGACCGGGACAAAGGACATCCTTATTCCACCGCAGAACTCGGATCTTATTGCATCTCAGATCCATGAGGCGGTGCTTAAGAGGTATGAGTCTGTGGGCCACGCATTCATGACAGAGGTTAGAGAAGAAGTGGTGCGTGACATCCTGGATTTTGTGACGCAAAGCCCTTCTTGATAGATCGCAGATTCTAAGATTCCCCGGAATAACAGTTGAAAACTTCACTCCGCCGTTTTTCCATAGGTGCACATTTCACCCATCCGATTGCCTAAATATCGCTCTCAGCTAGTCCAGACCGAGATGCAGCTCCCATCCTTTCAATTTCCTAAATTTCGTCTTCGCTCATTTTGGGCAACCTCTCCCTATCTTGACTCTTGAACGGAACGGCACCTGCCAGCCTGCTATGCTTGTGCTGGCGGTTATCTCAGATCAGCGAGGACTTTATCCGCCACCTGTCGAGCGGCTTCTTTTCGCTCGGCTTCCGGGACATCGTCAATATTCATGAGGTCTGAATATTTGCGATATATACTGAGGCCGTCGAAAATGCGCAGGCTCTCCCCACCAATCAGGTTTTTCATGATTCGGCCATGACAATGCATGAAGCAGCCATCAATCACTACAAACTTTTCAGCCTCCCTTGCCCATTTCGCTATAGCCGAATCGGGGGCCGTGAATATTTCTCCGTGGCAGCTGCGTGCAAACGGTTCTTCCTTTGCCACCATGTTAGCTGCGAGCCTGGCAATTTCCCCACGGATGCATCCACCTTCGCATGAAATGACCGGTATTTTCCCCTGCGCGAGCATCGCATTCCCCGCAGTTTCTCCAACCGGGCAGACATTTGTCGCGCTTTGAACTTCGAGACTAAAACTTCTTTTTGACTCACTCATGACAGCCTCCTCGCCTGGCCATCCGCAGTTATGGCCACGGCATTGTGATTGCGAACGTTTTTCTTGATCCCATCGCTCCTCGGAACCTTGCCTACCGTCTGAGAAATCGTTCCATCTCCGCCACAGCCTCCAGAGTCTGTAGCCATTGTCTTTACTCTTTCTTTTTGGCCGAAGAACTTTTAAGATCTTTAGTCCACTCGCACTTCACTTGACTATAATGGCACGGTGATTCCTCGAGCCATCAGTTTTTGCTTTTCCACCTTATGCGGCTGAAGACACCGATCCACAAGCCGAACGCTATCATCGCGAGCGGCCAAAACTGTTCCGCCTGAATCCATCCCACGGTATCGGCCAACCAGAGCAGGCCAATCGCGATGAGCAGGATTCCGAACCGGCTATGTGAGCCTCTGCCGGCCCTGGCGCGGCCGCCACACCAATCCCAGCAGCTCCAGTCGGTATTGGCGCTACGCTTTTCAGCGGCCTGCCCTGATGCGGACTCGTCGCGAGGCTGCTGTTGCCCCAAGTCTGCTGCCTGAGAGGTTCCAGACTTCTTATTCATTGTCCTGCTCCTTTCCCTGCTTCCTGAGTGTAGCCCTACATTATCCGCAACAGCCGGGCGCCTGTTTCGACTCGCTGGACGAGGAAGTCTCCGAAACGGGTTTCCTCATCGAACTCCTTTATCCTCGCCTATCCGCTAGGTCGCACTCCAGCGCGGATCGATACCGTCCTCGACCCGTATCCCCAATGCTTTCCCTTCTGCCACGGCCTTTTGGATATCCTCCTTCGTAACGCCAGTTGCCTTGAGCTCGGGGATGATCTCGTCTAAGCATTGATCGCAACCAGCACTCGCGGCTACGCCTGCCATAGACAAGAGCGCAATCTTGTGGTCGATAATATTTGACGCCCATCTTCCAGTCTTGTTCTTCTTACCGTTACGTTCCTCAATTTTCGTTTGCATGATCCCGCTCCTTCCTGATGGCCGGACACTTCCTCTTATCTAAATATCTCTATTTAACGAACTATTAGCCCAAAAAATTTTTCCCCCGATCCCCAGGCTCAGCGACAAATCGGTCCAGGAATCCAGCAAGCTTTGTGACTGAATTGAGGTTTATTGTGTAATATACCCACCTTCCCCGCTTATGCCGCTCTAGCAATCCTGCTGTATGGAGCTCCTTGAGATATTGCGATATAGTCGATGGCGCCATCTCAAACTGCTCGCCAAGCTTATCCACACAGCATACAGAATTTTCCTTTACGTCAAGCGCCTCGGCGCATTCTGAATAATTGGCGTATTGCGACTGGATCTTCCGGATGGCCTGGAACATTTTGAGCCTATTCTCATTGCAAAGGGCTTTGAAGATCCTGACTAACTGTTCCTGATTCATCATGCTCCAACTCCGTTAATTCGCAATATTGCGTATTTTCGATATACATTCTATCACCCAATACAGGCTTTGTCAAGTATTTTTTTGCACGATGCCAAAAAAATTGAGCGCCAGCAATGTAAACCTCTTCGTTTCAAATATTTACATGACATGAAGGGACTTTCCGAAGAAGAATCTTTCCTATTCCAAACCTCCTCCGATGTTTTGAGGTCATCGGCCTCGAGAGATGTCTCCCATAATTTCCCGTGGGCCAACACCCATTCAGCAACAGAAGCGGACGAGATAGATTTCTGAGAATACTTGTTAAACGCTTCACTTCTCCGGCTTTTATGAAAGTGCACATTTCACCCATCCGATTGTGCAAACGTTGCTTTCCGCTAATGCAGATAACGTTTTCGACTCTGCACTGAGTCTCTGGTCTTCGAAGGCTAGTTCTTCGCCTCGAGAAGGAGAGAATTCCACCGTTCCCGCCAGAAAACTTCACACCCGATTACATCCCCGATTCATGGAAAGCCGGCTCATATGATCGGGTTTGACTTGACCCATTGTTGTGGTATGATATTCTTTCAGATTTGCCGTTAGCGACCTCGTAGCCGTGTCCCGGGAGGGGATACCATGGCGCAGGGGTTGTTATCATAGAGAAAAGGTGAAAGACAAAATTCAGGACTGGATTTCAAGCGCGCGCGTCTGCCCCGCACGCTTTTCCCCATGACCCCAAAAGAACGCGTCCGTACCGCTATTGCGCACAGAGAACCTGACAGGGTTCCCGTGTTCGAACTCACCATCAACTCGCCGGCCGCCTCTGATATCATGGGACGCCAAATGTACGTCGGCTTTGGCGGATGGCTCGTCGCCAAACAGTTCTCCGAATGGATGGCCGAGGGACGCAGCCTCGAGCTGGCGGTCAAGATATTCCAGGATACGATCAAGCTGTACGAACACCTCGAACTCGATATCTTCCCGCTGCCCACGCTTCCCCTGACCGACGAGTCGGTGGAGCCCGTGGGCGAGAACCGCTGGCGCTACACCGATCCGGCCTCCGGCTTCTGGCGCGTCATCACCTACGAGCCCGGTTCCGATTACCATGGCGAGATCGACTCGAAGATCAAGCGGGAGGGCATGCCCGCCCTGCGGCAATACGTCGAGCACCTGGAGCAAAACCCGTCGATCGTATCGCCCGAGCTGGCCGCCGGCCTGAAGGCAGTCCTCGAGCCCGCGACCGAGCGGTTCTTCGTGCTGGGCCAGGCCGACGTGCTGCTGCCGACCGGCGAGAGCTGGTTTCCGCTGTTTCTCGAAGCGATGGCCCTCGAGCCCGAGTTGATCGAACGATACGTCGAGGTGACCACCACGTCGATGCTCGACCTGATCGACGCACAGGTCGAGGCGGGCGCCGACGGGTTCATCGGCGGCACCGATATCGCGCACCACACG
The DNA here is from genome assembly GCA_964607485.1 of uncultured bacterium. Classification (GTDB taxonomy): domain Bacteria; phylum Abyssobacteria; class SURF-5; order SURF-5; family SURF-5; genus CAZSKP01. The sequence continues at coordinate 88,026 of CAZSKP010000004.1, forward strand.
AACACGATGTTCTCGCCCGCCATGTTCCGGCGCTTCATGGCACCGCAGCTCCGTCGCATAACGGAGCGGTGCCACGCGCACGACGTACCGTTTTTCAAGCACACCGACGGCAACATCGCCGCCATCGAAGAGGACTTGCTGCTCGGCTGCGGAATCGACGGCTACCACGCGATCGAGCCGACGGCGGGCATGGACATCGCACGGCTCAAGAAGACGTATGGCGATAAGCTCACGCTGCTCGGCAACATCGACTGCGGTTCCCTGCTGACCGAGGGGCCGCCCGGGCGGATCGTCGATGCCGTGCGCCGATGCATACGCGATGCCGCGCCAGGCGGCGGATATGTGCTCAGCTCGAGCAACTCGATCCACAGCGGCGTGCCGACCGAGCACTTCCTCACGATGCTGCGGGCCGCGCGCGAGTATGGGACATATTCGATCGGAGCCGTGTCGTGAGCGATCTCGGGAGAAATTGCGAAAAACATAACTCTGTTTATCCATCTGTGGAGTTGGGAAAGAAATGGAAAAGCTCGGCATGAATGAAAAGTCCCCGGCAGTGAAGCCCGGCAACAAGATGTTGAGGCTGGCCGCTGTAATTCTTCTTGTCCTCTTCGGATTTGTCCTGTTGATACTTGTCAAGACAAATCCGGGAAAGATGTGGAAGATATATACATTCTTTGACGAAGGCAAGAGGATCGAGAATTTCCGCCACTTAGAGCAAATCATGCCTGCCAAGAGGATAAGACGGTCGGGGTCGAAACACGAATTCGCGCGAAATATCCGCGAGCTCAACAAGACATATGAATTCAGGGGCGAGACCAGGAGTGTGGGCGGGTTCCTCGATCGAACCGTGACCACGGGATTTCTTGTCGTCAAGGATGACGAGATCGTGACCGAAAAATATTTTCTCGGTGCGACTGAAGAGACGATGTTCACTTCGATGTCTGTGGCGAAATCGTTCGTGTCGGCGCTTGTCGGAATAGCGATCGATGAGGGATTTATCAAGGACGTCGATGATTCCATAACCGATTACGTCACCACCCTGAGAGGCTCAGGATACGACGGTGTTCCCATCAAGCATGTCCTTCAGATGTCATCCGGCGTGAAGTTCAACGAGGTATACGATGACCTGTTTTCGGACATCAACCTGCTCTTCTATAAAGTGTTCGGGTTGGGCCAGCCTATGGATGACTATATGGCAGGCCTCGGTGCCGAAAGTCCATCCGGCGAAACCAGTTATTACAGGAGCTGCGACACACAGGCGCTTGGCATGCTGATCTCGGCGGCAACCGGGAAGTCGGTCTCAGAATACCTCGAGGAAAAAATCTGGGGCAGAATCGGAATGGAACATGATGCATTCTGGTCCACAGACGATCATGGAACGGAGATAGCCTTCGGATTCCTGAACGCGGCGCTCCGCGATTATGCGAAATTCGGCACGCTGTACTTACACGGTGGAAGCTATAATGGCGAACAGATCGTTTCCAAGGAATGGGTATCGGAATCCGTCACGCCGGATAATCCTCACCTTCAGCCGGGAGAAAAACCCAAAGGATACGAGACTTTCGGCAATTTCGGATACCAGTACCAGTGGTGGATCCCAGACAATCCTGACGGTGAGTATTTGGCGATCGGAGTCTGGGGGCAATACATATATGTCTATCCGAAAGAAAACCTTGTTATTGTCAAAACGAGCGTCGATCCAGATTTCGAAGCGAACAATTATGAGCATGATGATGAAACTGTGACGCTCTGCCGCTCGATTGCGGCATTTCTCCGTGAGAATCACGCGGCAAACGACATGGAGCAAGCGAACCTGTCGGTCCCAACAAACGAATCGGAATAAATGGAACCACTGCCTTCCATCCGCCACTACCCATTCAGCAATATAAGCGGAAGAAATAGTATCTGAGAATATTGTTGAAAGTGTGACTTTTTTTGCCTCTCTGAAAGTGTGACTTTCACCCATCCCATCGTTCAAATATCACTCTCAGCCAGTGAAGTTTGCGTTTTCACCTCCGCGTGAACATATTCCCGGCCAAGCACCTGCTATCCATGCAGCGTTCGATCAGGGCTTTGGTATTGAATCGCTCCGGAGATGTGTTCGGCGCGGATGGTGTCGCTCTCGGCCAAGTCGGCGAAGGCGCGGACGACATTGAGGATGCGGTCGAGCAGCGGGCCGGAGATCTGCCGAGATACCGCTGCACCTGCCACGGCTGGCACGTGCATTCTTTTCTCGGATCGTCCAAATGTCCACAAAGGCAGCCATGTAGGACGTTTGTGTCGAAAATGGTGCCTATCCAATCCAATTTCCTCTCTCGCTGAGGGTATTCTACCCTTTCAAAGCTTTCCTTGTCACTAGTCGCAAAAGCCGTCCCCTGGGCTCTACAAATCGTGAAGATTTTTGATTAAACTCTTCAAGTTCGCCCGTCTGCCATGCCTCGCAAATTGGAGTGAATACGGCACTTACGGCGACGGTGAAGAATACCCGCTTTCCGAAATCAGACCTTCAAAATCATCCGTCTGGTTTGCCTCAGGAGGAGGCAAAATTCGGCAACTCTTTGTTTTGGCTGTCCTTACGTGGTGGTCAGTACGGTTATTCTATGATATAATTCTGTTCGCTTGAAGGAGGTGGTAAACAACATGAAAACAAGGGTCTTTTCAATATTATGTGCCGTCATAATCCTTTCCGTCCTTGTCTCTACAGTATCTGCCGATTTGATCGAACTCAAGAGTGGGAAAATTGTGGAGGGAACGGTCGTTGAAGAAACCGAACAATTCATCGCAATCGAAACAGATGCTGGGACATCCTTTATTAAGATGGAGGAGGTCAAGTCCGTAACCAAGACCCAACTGGATCTTGCGACAGGTAATGTCGCCGAGGTTACGGGAGCCGTGAATGTGCTTCCAAGAGGGAAAGAGCAATGGATACCGGCGGAAAAGGGAATGGTCCTGAACGAGGGAGACTCGATTCGAACCGGCCCCGATTCGAATGCGATTGCCGTTCTAGAAAATCAGGTGATCATGGCCGTTGAGCCGGAGAGCACTTTAGGTCTTGATAGATTGCGGCAATCTCCGAAGAAGGAAATAGACATAAAGGTACGACTTGACAGCGGTCAGATATGGAACGACGTGGGCAGGTTAAAGACAAAAGACTCCAGATTTTACGTAACCACCCCTGCAGCAGTCACGGGAGTTCGCGGGACGGTCTTTACTGTTCAAACGGTTCCTGAGAAGAAGACGACTGTCGCAGTCGTCGATGGAGGGGTGGACGTACGCACGCGCAACATGGAAATGGAGCCGGTTCGGGTCAAGAAAAATCGCATGACCGAGGTCGCTCCAAACAAACCGCCCACGGCGCCAACGGCTATCTCCGCCGGTTTCCTGGCGCAATGGGCCATATATCAAGCAAAATTCGGCCTCCTCAGGAGTGGGATGGGCGCTGGCTTCCATGTATCGCCGGGCCAAGCCACCGTGGCAGGCGGCGTGGCCGCTGGTGCTGCAGTGGCCGCGGCTGTTGGCGGCGGTGGAGGTGGTGGAGGAGGCGCAACGGGCGTTATTGAAACGGCGAGCGAAACCGGCAACTACGCTCCCGCTCCAGTAGACAGAGACATCGACGGCAGTTCCGCCATAGGGAGCCGCCAGGTAACAAGAGTGGATGTGAGGGTCTTATGTGATCCTTTCACTGTTCCCGACCAATTCCAAATCTTGTACATGGGCAATGTAATTGGCGATACCGGGTTTGTGGGAGAGGATTCGGGCGATCCAGGAGAGGACATAGTGCTGACCGGGAGTGCAGACGGTTCCTCCCCGATTGTCACCATCCGCGTCATAACGGGCCCGCTCGGAACAGATTGGCACTGGGATGCCAGAGTGACATATCATGTGGAGTAAATCGGGAATCCGCCGGATTTGCCCGTGGGCTTTCGTCTCAAGCTTCCCCCATAGTCCGGGGAAGAGGTTTCGAAGCATTTGCCGAGGTCTTGCAGCGTAACGGCAAGCTGCGTGGCTCCTTTTAAGGAAGAAGAGATGAATCCACTGCGTTTCTTGTCCGTCCTGACTGCGGTTCTCTCATTGTTTTCATTGGCCGCGCAGGCCGGGATTGAGACAACCGCGAGGGAAAAGGCGGTCGACGTTGGAGAGTTTGACTCGTGGACGGAAAGCGACCAAATGGTCCATTCATCGGCATCTTCTGCACAAGATAGTCCTCTGCCCCAAACAAATCAGCCTTCTGCAGTCGCCGTTTCGGAAGAGCAGGAATCAAAACATCAGAACGCCGTCCCCCCTCAACCGGCCGTTCAGCCGCTGACACTGGAGGAAGCAATAAACTTGGCCCTGGAAGCAAACCGGAACATCCTGGACGCAAGAGACGGGGTAGAGAGTGCCCGACTTTCAATAGTTTCTGCAGAATCAGACTTTGAACTCAAATTCTTTCCGGTCGGTGAGGCCGGGTTTACGGACGGCAGCGACGAGGATGCCGAAGAGAGTTTCGGAGCCGGGGTTGGAATCCAGAAGAGATTGCCTGTTGGAACTCTGGTAACGCTCGAACCGAACGTGCAAAAGACTGCCGGCACGTATCAGACGCGTGTGGATGCGAGCTTATTCCAGCCACTCCTGAGAGGGCTGAACCGTGAATTCAATCTATCGGGAGTACACGGAGCCGAGTTCGGTGCGCGGTCGGCCCGACGTTCTCTCTATCTGACTCGCGTCAGTACGGTGACGTCGACGGTCCGGGCTGTGTATGGAGTTATTCGCCAGCGCGAACTGATGCGCGTAAATGATGAGTCTGTCTCACGACTGAAGCATCACGCAGAGGCGGCGAGGGTGAAAGAGAAGTTCGGGCTTGCTACCCCAATCGACGTGTATCGCGCCGAAATCGAACTGAAACGGTCTGAAGATAACCTTACCAGCGCCCGCGAAGCATATGAGGACGCAATGGACATCCTGAAAGTGATCCTCGCTTTTCCCCTGGAAGGCGATATCGATGTGTCCGCCCCCCTGAAATACAGTATCGTTCACATGGATGAAAAAGAGGCAACGGAAACGGCGCTCAACAACCGGGTTGAGCTAAAACAGGCGTGGGACGCAGTGAAAGAGGCCGAACGGCGGTCCAGAGTGGCAAAACACAGCATTCTTCCAGACCTTAACGTGACTTTGAGTCTTGCTCCCTTCGGCAGCAGCAGCGACTTCGGCGCAGAATTGGATGAATATACTTGGGGCGTCAGTCTGTCGAGCAGCACGGATATCAGGCGAACGGCGGAGCGAGCGGCATATGGGCAAAGTGTTCTGGACGTCGATGCCGCGTACAGAAATGTGAGTCTATTGCGGGATGAAGTGATTCGCGAGACGAAAAGCGCATTACGGACCCTCAGAGAAGCTGAACAGAGGATCGAAATACAGAAGGAACAAATTAAGAATGCTGAGGGCAAACTCAGACTTGCCCAAGTGAAATTCAAACACGGCATGGCAAACAACTTCGACTTAATAGAGGCTGAGGAACAGTTGCGGCAAGCTGAGACAAATATAATCTCCGTAGTAATTGACTACATAACGGGAGGCTACGATCTCAGAGCAGCAATGGGAACGCTTCTGGAACAACCGGCGGGGTTATGACAATGACCAATAAGCGAAAACTGATATCGCTCATCGCCGCTGCTGCAACGCCAACGATAGTGGCGCCGGTTCTAGTGTTCATGTTGGCCGGCGTCAAATCAAACGGGGACCTTTCGCGCACTGATGGGATGATAACTGAGACAGTCAGGAAGAGCTCATTCGATGTCAGAGTTCAGCTGGTGGGTCATCTTGAGGCCGCGCGCTCCACAACCGTCTCTTCCGAGGTAAAAGGAGATGCAGGGAAGATCATCCATCTCATTGAGAACGGCAAACAGGTCGAAGAGGGTGATGTTCTGGTGCGATTGGATCCCACCCCATTCGAGGATGAGGTGACCGAGTGCTCTTCAAAAGTGGAGGCGTGCAAGGCCAAGGTCATGGCACTTCGACAGGCTCTCGACTGGGAAAAGAATCAGGCCGAGCGAGAGGTAAGCGCAGCGGAGTATGAGCTGGAAGTCTCGAAAATGGAGCTTGAGAAGATCGAGAAAGGCGAAGGACCTCTGGAACTGGCCCAACTCGAGAATGACATGCGAAAGGCAAAGGACGACTATACTCAGAAGTCGGGCTATCTTTCAGACTTGGAGGAACTGGAGAAACAGGGTTTCAGCAGTCCCGCCGAGGTGGAACAGGCTAAGAGGAAGATAGAAGAAGCAAAGGAGGTGTATGAGATAGCGGTAAGGAAGCTCAATGCTTTTAAAGAATACCTGCTTCCGGCGAAGATTGAAATGGCCAGAGCCAAAGTCGAAAGAGCCGAGTCGGATTTGGAACAAGCAAAGAAATCAGCCGAGATCAGCATTGCGAAAGCATCTGCTGAGTTGGATCAGAGCGAGCAGGAGTTGAGAGCAGCCGAAACCTCACTGGCTGTCGCGAAGGAGCAGCTTTCAAAGACGGTGGTTAGAGCACCGATACGGGGTCTGGCCGTAGTACGCGAAGTCTACGTAAAAGGGGAAAAGAGGAAAATACAAGTGGGCGACGCAGTATGGCGAAACCAACCCCTGCTCTACCTGCCGGATATATCTGAGATGTTGGTAAACGCAGAAGTCAGGGAGATAGATCTCCATAAGCTGAGAAAAGGCCTTCAAGCAACGGTTTCTGTCGATGCTTATCCAGAAACTCGATTCGAGGGCGCCGTTCGCTCCATTGGAGTGCTGGCGGAGAAGAAGACGGAGGTCAAGAGCCCCGAAAAATATTTCCAGGTGACAATTGCAATTCTTGGACACGATGAGCGGTTGCGTCCGGGGATGACCGCAAAAGTGGACATCTATTCCGGTGGGGTAACGGATGCGCTGGTTGTTCCGTTGCACGCAATATTTGAGCAGGAAGGACGGAAATGCTGCTATGTGGCCGTCGGAGACAGATACGAATTGAGAGAGGTGCTGTTAGGCATTCAGAATGAGGATTTCGCAGAGGTCGAGGACGGCCTGACTGAGGGCGAGAAGGTCTGCCTCGTTGAACCACCGTCGAGCCTGGTTCAAACCCGGAAATTTCTGCGGAGAGAAGATGGGCTCACCCAGCAGAGCGGTCGACCGTGAAGATGAGTGAATCACTAGTAGAAACCAATAATATCACAAAGGTTTTCCGGCGAGGGCAAACCTACCTGGAAGCCTTGCGCGGGATAAGCATTTCTATCAGAAAGCAGGAATTCGTGGCGATAATGGGGCCGTCAGGCTCTGGAAAATCGACCTTGTTGCACATACTCGGGTGTTTGGATCGCCCTACTTCCGGAGCATATTATTTTGGCGGAGAAGATGTTTCTCATCTCAGCGACAGACAGCTTTCCCGAATACGCGCGACCCGAATTGGGTTTGTCTTTCAAACGTTTAACTTAGTTCACCAACTCAATGTCCTGGAAAACGTGAGTCTTCCGTTCATTTATCGAGATGATGAGCAGGAGCTGGCCAAGTTCCGGGCAGTCAGCGCAATAGAGAAGGTAGGACTTGCGGAAAGAATGTGGCACCGCCCTTCTGAACTATCCGGTGGAGAGTTACAGCGGGCTGCAATTGCAAGAGCGATATCGATCAATCCGTCGATTATCTTGGCCGATGAGCCTACCGGGAATCTGGATATTCGCACAGGGATGAGCATTATTGACTTGTTCCTGCAACTCAATTCTCACGGAGTTACCATCATCCTCGTGACCCATGATAAGGATGTGGCCGCGTCTGCGCAGAGACTCCTCCGTATTAGAGACGGCGTGATCAATTCGGTCTGAGAGCCAAAGATGAGAATTCAGGAACTGGTCAAACACAGCATTCGTTCCCTCGGTCAGCACAAGCTCAGAACGTTCTTGAGCGCCATCGGAATAGTTTTCGGCGTGACTGCGATAATAGCAATGGTCTCCATCGGAGAAGGCGCCAAACGCGAGTCATTGGCGCTCATTAAGCAGCTCGGTGAGAGCAACATAATCCTGCGAAGCTTGGACATGACCGAAGCACAGGAATGGGCGGCCAAAGAATCTCATTCAGGCGGGCTGCAGTTGACCGATGCGGATAGAATAAGGGCAACAACGTCGAATGCAGAAGAGATTGCGCCGGTAATAAATGTCAAGGCTGCCCTATCAAAGGCGCCAAGAGGGTTCAACCCTGAGATAATTGCCACGACCGAGGCTTACCGGGAAATATTGAGTCTGCCTATGGCAGAAGGCCGATTTCTTTGCGAAGAAGATGTGAGGAGAAAGAATCTCAGTTGTTGTATCGGATGGGATGTCTTCCAAGGCCTGGGACCCGCCGGAAATATAGGCCAATCGCTCCGAATCGAAGACACGTCTCTAAAGATTATTGGGATTCTGCAGGAGCGAGGGTGGAGCAGCCGCGAAGGTCAGCCGATTTCGGTGCGAAACATAGACCGAATGATTGTGATCCCATTGGGCACCGAAAGGGCGATTCAAGATTCGACTTCCTCCGACGGGAGGCTTTCGGAAATTGTGGTCAAGCTCGCCGACAAAAGCGACGTTCCATTGACCGCGAACCTCGTAGCGGACATTGTGCGAAAAGCCCATCGGGGCGCAGAGGACTTCAGCATAGTTATCCCTCAGGAACTCCTGAATCAGGCACGAAGGACACACGCAGTTTACAATGCCGTCCTCGGATGTATTGCCGCCATTTCTCTATTGGTCGGCGGTATCGGCATAATGAACATAATGCTTGCAACGATATCGGAAAGAACACGAGAAGTCGGCATCCGGCGCGCCGTTGGCGCAAATAAGGAACAAATATTTGTCCAATTCTTGGTTGAAACGGTCGTGCTCACGCTCATCGGGGGTGTCCTCGGAATTGCCGGCGGCATCTTTGTTTCTGTTCAGATTGCGACATTCATAGGGTGGAAGACGGTTGTCACGGGCTGGTCGGTGTCACTTTCCTTGGCCACGTCGGTTCTGGTTGGGATATGTGCGGGAACCTACCCTGCCGTACGGGCTGCAAGAATGGATCCGATAGAGGCATTGCGGTTCGAGTAAAAGCTCTCAATATCAGCAGTAAACCCTTCCCCTCTCAATTCTTAACTCAGCAAACTCGGCATAAGAGATTCCCCATTGGTCAAGAGTCGCAATGGCTCCAGAATTGCCGAAAAAACGGCTTACAGACTTGACAAAATGGCCCGGGTATGATTATATTTGGGCGTGCCGGACATTTTCTATAAAAGAAACAACTTATAGGCTATTCTTATAAGAGTCATCGGTTAATTTCATTTAACGGAAAATCAATCGTGGCTGGAACATCCGGAGACTTCGGCGGAATCATTGACGCGACGTACGCAGCGAGCTTTCTAAACTTGACGGAGATGTGATTTGAAGCTGGATTTGGCTCTAAAGGGGAATTTCCTGCCGGCTCGAGCCCCAAGATTCACCGGTCGTTCAACCCGCCAACAGAGAAAGGGTGATGACTCATGAAGAGACTATGCATTTTTATCTGCTCCTTCCTTCTGTCGGTTTTTGCCGTAACCCCGTATGCGGCGGCCCAGCTTTGTCCTGAGCCCGGCGGTGGAGCCGACGTAGTCGAGGTATTCAAGGACGCTTGTGACGAATGTGAGCGGGGCCCTGTTTTAACGTGCAGGGAGGATTTCTCCATCACACTCATCGACATCGTCAAAGACGCAGTGACAAGGAAGACTACCTTTATTTACGAGGTACAGAATACCCCGGACACGACGGTCGACAGAGATCTGGCTCACTGGGTCCTCGGCATCGACCTCGATCAGCTCCAGCTTTTCCTCGCCGATGGCAAGACCTTATCCGACCTTTTCGAAACCTGTTCGGTTGGGGGATTGGAAGAGGGCATGGATTGCGGCCTTGTGATTCCCGATCCGACAACCCAACTGGATGGCATGAAATTCGAGGCTATTCTTGCCGACGGCGAAAGCCAGACGTTCAGGGTCACGTTTGACGAGACCGCACTGATTCCGGGAAACGCAATCGGGGAAGGATGTGTTATCGCGGCTACCAAAGCAGGAGACGAGGATATTCAAAGGACAGACAGGCAGGCCCCGGGTTACGTCTGCATATCCGGCCCTGTTCTTGTGGAAGGACCATCAGAATTCGTTTGTCCGAGAAGTCAAGGGTATTGGAAGAATCATCCGGCTGCGTGGCCCGTTGAATCCCTGGAATTGGGATGTCAGAGCTACTCGAAAACAGAATTGTTGACCATTCTGAACACACCTCCGAGAGGGGATGCAAGCCTGATATTGGCCAAACAACTAATTGCCGCCAAACTGAACATTGAGAATGGTTCGGATCCTGGTCCAGTTGCGGGAACAATAGAATCAGCAGACGAACTGCTCTGCGGTTTTTCCGGAAAACTGCCATATCGAGTGCGGACTTACATTCTAAGCGGACACCAAATGGTGAGGCGTGCCCGCGTGCTGGATGCCTACAACAATCGCTGGCTGACTCCAAATTGCGGGTGCCATCAATAATTACGGGCTCGGTGAAGAGAGATTTCGCAAGGCTTTCTCTTGTCTGATTCTGTTGGATGACGATGCGTCTCTCCTGGTCCGAATGATAAGACCTCCACGTCGGAACGCACGGTATTTGTTGCTATCCTGATTGAATTTGGTAAACGATGGGGAAACGACGCGCTCCGCAGGCTTGCGCGAGATTTGGGCGCACCTTGCGGAGAAGCGATGGTTTTTTTCTTATAATGAGTCGCCTCGTGGGACCTCAACACGCTGAAGAATTTCCGCCTGCGCCGGGCAGAGCGTGACTATTCCCTTCCCTAAGTCCTTCCATGACAATGTTGTTGCGTTCTTGAAATATTCCTGCTTGCTGGAACGCTTGAGATGCGCAACCAAAGAGCATCTGGGAATTTCTGCGCTTTGGATGGAATGAATAGGATCTGGGAGAAGATTTGTGATGAGAATCTTGACTTTCCCTCTTTCGCTCCGCCTGGCGAATTCGGGCAAGAGTTGCACTATGCAAAATTGCAGAATATCAACCCTTCCTGACCAAACCTTGACCGCGGTTTCCATCCTTTGCATGCTTGGGTTTTATAGTTGCACCGTCAGGATATAGAGAACGCCCTCACACAACGGCTCAAAATGGCTCCTGGAAATGAAGGAACCCTACGAATCAACCGATTGCGTCGTCGCAGAAACTCTGCGGCCTCCATATCGGGCGCTCATGTACATGCTGTTGGTCAGTCGAAGGCGATGACAGAGCATGGCGATGATGTTGATAAGGAATTGCCTGGACACTCTCTTACGCAGCAGGTTGTCCAGCATGTCCTCGCTCAGTTCAAGAACCTGTGCAGGCTCCCTGACAACGGCGTGCGTCGAGCGCGTATGGCCTTCTTCGAACATCGCCATCTCCCCGAAGATTTCACCAGGTCCCAATTTGGCTATGATCTCCCCCTGATCACCCAGCTGGTCGATGATGTCGATCCTCCCCGTCAGTATGAGAAACATCTCATGGCCTGGATCCCCCTTGCGGAAAAGCAGCTTTCCGCCGGGGAGGGGGCAAATCATGCCCCATTCGATGATTCGATTGATTTCCCCTTTGCTGAGCCCATCAAAAATCTGGAAGGTCGTCATGGCTCATCCTCCTCTTAGATGCTTTAGCCGTTGCGAAGACATTCGTGGGAATCCTGCAATCCGAATGTGCTGCCGGCTGTGCAAAATCCAATTCACCTCCTGCGGGCGTATTCCACCCTTTTGTCCAATATTTTGTCCCTCACTTTTCTTATAGTTGATATGAGGTAGTCTAACTGGTCCGTTGTATGGTTATACATCACAGATATCCGCAGTCTGGCCTTTCCCTCGGGCACGGCCGGCCACATTGATGTGGGAACAAGAATGCCATAGCTGGACAGCATCTGCGCGGCGGCATATGTTTTTCTCTCGTCGCCTATGAGTATGGGGATTATTTGAGTTTCCGAACCGCAAATATTCAACCCCATTTCCAAAAAGGCTTCTCGCAGATACCTCGCATTTTCCATGAGTCTCTCTCTGCGCCATGGCTCGTTTCTGACAAGTTCTAGAGCTTTCATGAGGCCGTACACGACCGGAGGCGCGATGGGGGCGGAGAATATGTACGTTTTGGCCGATATCCGAAGATAATCAATCAGTTCCGTGCTCCCGGCGACAAAACCGCCGATACCGCCGAAGGATTTCTCTAAAGTGCCCGCCACAACGTCGGCTTTTCCCTCAATGTCGAAGTATTCCTCGACCCCCCGTCCGTTTCTTCCCAAAATTCCGGTCGCATGGGCATCATCCACGTATACCATTGCGTTGTATCGCTTGGCCAGCGTCAGAATGTCGGGCAGTGGCGCGATATCTCCATCCATGCCAAAAACTCCTTCAACAACAATCAACTTCCTTTTTTGTTTCGTGTGCTCTCTCAACTTGGCCTTCAGGTCTGCCATATCGCTGTGTTTGAAGATCTCTTTGGGGGCGCCACTTACTCTTATTCCAGCTATCGCGCTGGCGTGATTGCACTGATCGCTGAAGACAACGGTTTCTGACCCACTCGAGAAGCCTTCACCGAGCATCAAGAGCGAGGGTTTGATAACGTCAACGATCGCGGGAATGGCCCCGGAGTTGGTCATGTAGTCGGTGGAGAACGTCAGGCACGCTTGCCTGCCTTTGAAACCGGCAATGCGCGTCTCCAACTCTTCGTGAATCTCGGAGTTGCCGCCCAGCAGCCTGGATGCACCGGTTGCCATTCCCCATTTCTTTAGACCCTCGGCCGCTGCTGCAATTACCCGCGCATCGTTCAACATGCCGAGATAGTTATTACTCGAGAACATCAAGATGTTTCTGCCTTCCACAACTGTCTCCGGCTCGTGGGGACTGTTGACCGTGGGTGCGTACGGATACAGTTGCATGTTCCTTGCTCTGTCAAGCACTGTGGAAATGCTCTCCATGTCGTCCTCCCATATTTGCAATCCCTCGAATCTCCTCCATTTCTTATCTGCGAAAAGGGTGGGCCGCCCGTTCATATCATGCAGGGTGACCCTCACTGTCCAGGAGTCGCGTCATGGCCATATCGTCCACGTCCCGCTCTCCAAGAGAGACCATTGATTATCCGTCAGTCTCGTTTCAGACTCTCGGGCCGCATACGACGTTGCAGCTCGCTTCCCTGAAGATGTCGGAGAGTCGTCAGCCACGGTCACGTTCCGCATCCCACGACATCCCGAGCCTGCTCCGAACTGGAATCAGCCGTGCCCCCAGATAGGCCATGGAGGAAGGTTGGAGAAGCGCCTAAGCTAGGCACTCTCCTGAACGATTGCCCCTCTGCCCCGGCTGCACTCTGTTTCGGAGAGATCAACATTAACCAGAGCTCGTCGAAGTTCCTGAAGACCTTTTTCCAGTTTGAGCCGACTTCTTCAATGGTTCCCTTGAATATTTCGGGGTTCCTTACGCCGCGATGGTAGACCTGAATGAAATAGCTTTCCATCACGCACCTCCCTCTTTGATGACCCACTATTTGCCGGTCGTCTTCGCTTCTTGAAACTGACTGAATCTTATCGCATGGGGGATTACGGATAGGATACGGGGAGGTAACAGATAGACAAAAAAATCAGGTGACCAAGATTTTTTTTGATTAATTTTCCGAGAGGACGGATCTGTAGACAGCCTCAGTTTCGGACGATGGCTCTATGCCTAAGCTCTCGAACAGCAATTTCTTGCAGCGGTCATAAATCAACAGGGCCTCGGTTCGTCGCCCTGACTGCTGATAGCATCGCATGAGCCCTCGATAGAATTCCTCAGCGAGGCTTTCTACGTCCAGAGCTTGGTGGTAGCATGTTGCAGCCTTGTCCCATTCTTTGATCTGTTCCCAATATTGGGCCAGTTTTCCAACGCCACGAATGAATTTTCTCTGCATTTGTTCCCGAGGAAGTATTGCCCACGACGCCTCGCTTTCCTCCACGAGGAATGGGCCCCGATAGATCTCCATGGCCTCCTCGATCGACCGAGTCGCCTCTTCGGCAGCGCTTTCCGTTATCTTCCCTCTTTTCCAAACAGCATCGGCCCGTTCGAGCAGCCGCTCAAATGTCCAAACATCAATCCAGCAGTATCTCTCGTCCAGCGTCAGACAACCTTCTCGAAGCTGGACGGCTTCGGGATACCCGATCAGCTTACGGAGGCGGTGAAGGGTGGTTGCGAATGATCTATGCGCCATATCACCTTCGGCGTCGGGCCAGAGCAAATCGGACAGCTGTTCTTCTCTTACTCTCCTTCCACCGCAGGCTACCAGCGCCTTTAGGAGGGACAGAGGCTTCTGTTGTGCTTTCCGGGAGAATTGGACCGGTCTTCCCTCTGTAACGAGCTCGAATCCTCCCAATGTGAATATCTTCACGGCCCAGGGCCAATTCTGCAGGTGGATGGGCGGAGTATCCAGAACGAGGCCATGCTTCAGGACGAGCTTCTGACCATATTCAACTTCAATACCGGCCTCGAGCGCCCTGGCACAAAGCCTGGCCATGACAGCCGGGCGATGGCCAAAGGGTTCGGTGTATCCCCGTTGCTTTCCGACCCTCATGGCTCTGCGGAGCGACGCCAGCCCGGCTTCTTGCTCGCCCCGATCGAAGCAAAACGTCGCCTCCGCCCAGAGGGCGTGAAACTCAAGCTGTGCGCTCTTGGTCTCATGCGCGATCGCGAGCGCGTGCGCAAGATGCTCCGACGCCTCCCGATGGTTCCCAGACTCATGCATAACATGGGCCTTTGCCAGATGAGACATGGCCGCGGGAAGAGGGTACCCGGAATCGACGGCCAGTTTCAGGGCCTGCTCGGCCTGCGCCGCAGCCTGCTCATGATCTCCCCGAAGCAATGCTTCCCGCGTTCCCATGAAATGGTAATTATACATATCCCACGGCTTATGGCTTCCGGTGGTTACCTCATCGATGAATGCCTCTATCTTGCCATACAGGTGTTCTCCGATCACATTCATTCCATACTCTTCACTGATTTCAAGCCTGCTGCCCCGGATGTGCTCATGCAGGTAATATGCAGCGTCCACGGGAATATAGCTGTTGTCGGGGTCGTGGACAATCAGGGTAGGAACACGAATGTCGGCAAGGAGCGGACGGACATCGGTCGCGCCGATTGCCGCCGTTATCTTAGACCAAGCATGTTTGGGAACCCGTCTCAAAACGGCAGAGATGGCGTCCGCCCGGTTTGTCCCGCTTCTGCCACGGGTGAGCTGATGGATAGCACGGCCTCGGTCCGATGCGTCTGCACCGAGGAAGGAAGCAAGGACTTCGGGGTTGATCCCGAAGAGGAAATCCTCTGAGTTGAAAAGCTTTGGGCTGGTGCCGGCAAGGATCAGCCCTGCCGTACGCTCGGGATGCTGGGCCGCAAAGGAGATGGCCAGGGGGCCCCCATCCGTGGAACCCCAGAGGACCGCGCGCTCGACTCCGGCGGCGTCGAGCACGGCGCGAATATCCTCCGCGCCGGCAAGGAGGCTGTAGCCCCTTGCGGGTGCGGCAGAGTAGCCCACGCCGCGCCGATCGTAAAGGATCACGCGGCAGCGGCGGGCGACCCAGCCCCATCTTTTTTGGACAAACTTGTTTCCGGAACGAATGGCCGGGCAGTTGCTGAGTCCGACGGCGAGCACGTGAGGACCCATCCCCCCGATCACCTCGTAGGCGAGCTTTACGCCGTTGCTGTCGGCATACTGGAGGACTTGACCGTGGAGACGCACGCGCGTGGTCGCTGTCAACCCCTCGTATAGGGTCTCGTGAACAAGGGTGTGCGAGAACCGATAGCGGCCCGCAATGTTGGGCACTTCCCTGATCACGTCGGCAGAGATCGCTTCCTCCAGCAGGTCAAGCAACCGCTCGCCCGGAAGGTCGCTTGCCCGCTCCAAAGCCTCAAGGGTGAATTCCCGGCCGATGACGGACGCGATCGCCAGGACGCCGTTGCACTCCTCCGACAGACGCAATAGCCTTTGGCCGACAACCTCTTTCACGCCTTCGGGGATGCTCATCTGCTCTATGGACACGTCAGTCTCCCAGCGGTCGGCGCGCTGGCGGATGATTCCCGTGTCAATGAGGTGACGCAGCACCTCCTCAATAAAGAAGGGGTTGCCCTCGGTCTGCTGGTGGATGGTGGAGATCAGCGTCGCCGCAGGCTCTTGACCGAGCCAGTGGCCGATCATCGTGGCTACCTCCGGCCGATCGAGACCCTTCAGGGAAATCCTCCTGAAAGCAGTAGTCCGACGCATGTCGGCGAGTGCCTTCTTAAGCGGATGCTCGGGCGCCAGTTCCATCTCTCGGTAAGTTCCCATGATGAGCAAGGGCGACTGCATCGAAGACCGCATGATATGCCTGAGGAGGAGCGGTGTGAGCTCGTCCGCCCACTGCAAGTCGTCGAGGATCAATACTACGGGGCTATCCTTGGACATTTCCGACAGAAATGCGGTGACAGCATCGAATACGCGATGAGAGGCGTTGCCGGCCAAGTCAGGGGCCGGTCGCTCGAGCATATCGTGCAGGTGGTCGGCCACTTCCGGCACCAGCGCGGCCAGCTCACTCCCAACCTCCCCCACTTGCGCTTGCAGTTTTTCAACCGGACAAAGAGAAACATAGTATCGTAGCGCTTCAACAAAAGGCTGGCAAGGGAATGTCGCGTACTCGTCCGCGTGTCCGAAGATCACGGTTGCTCCCTCGGCGTGAGCGGAAACGGCTATCTCGGATGCGAGGCGCGTCTTCCCGATACCCGGCTCTCCTGTCAGCAGAACCAACCGGCGTTCTCCCGTCCGTGCTCTCACCCATTCCTCCCCAAGACACATCAATTCCCGTTCCCGTCCGACGAAGGCCGACCTTTCGCCGGTCGTGAGCAGTGGAGGCAGGGGTACTGGCGTGAGCATATCTTCTGCGGCCGTTTTCCATATCACCTCGAAGGCGGAAATCGCCTCGGCAACGCCTTTCAGCGTGAGCAGTCCCAGATCGTGGAAGCTGTGGCCGCCGCGCGAGCCGACGAGGCGTCGCACCAGATCGGAAGCGAGGATCTGCCCTCCCATGGCGCGTTCGCACAGTCGCTTTGCAACGACCACCGACATGCCGAAGTAATCCTGCTCTTCCCGGATTGGTTCGCCGACATGGAGGCCCACCCGAACCTGTAGGCGATGACCTTCATCGTGCCGCTGATTAAAGAGATTCACTGCTTGCAGCATCGCGATGGCGCAGGCGAGGGCATCCAGGGCACTCGCGAAGACCACCATCAGTCCGTCGCCCAGCTTCTTCACCTCCTGCCCGCCTCGCACAGCTATGGCGTTTCGGAGGAGTTGCAGGTGAGTGAGCCACAGCACGCGGGCCCTGTTGTCGCCGAGTCGCTCCAATAGCTCGGTGGAGCGCTCGATGTCGGTAAACAGGAGGGTGACGGTTCCGAGGCGAGCCTCAGGCGAATATTTCGCTTCGGGCATCGGTGGCCTCCGCTCTGCGCTGAGGGAATGGTTTCCCCTCACATTGCCCAACGGGGGGTCGGCTGCCCGATCCCTTCAGCAATCCGCCGACGAGTCCTCTCCATGCGCCGTGTGGAGGAGCTACCCGACGTTCACTTTGATGCGACCGTGGGTCTCTGTGATGCTCTTGCGGGGGCTTCGAAATGTGATAATAATCTCCCGCCCCTCGCCGGGATCGAAAATCTCGGTCGCTCTGTTCTCGCCACGGTGAAGTTCCCAGAAAAAGCGAACCCGGCGGTTCTCGTCAATGGCTTGAACGAGCTTTTTCCGGACTTTCTCTTTCTGGTCATTGGGCCACGCGTCGATATGAGCACAGAGCCGCGCGTGGTCTTTTGCGTTCAGGAAGGATTCAAGCCTTTTTTTCGCCCAGGTAGGAAGCGAGTCGAAATGAGCGTTCCCATCCGCAGCAGCCTCTTTTTGCATCTCGGCGAAGTTTGGGTCCGACCTGAGCCGGCCTGGATCGGCGAACAGCGTGTCCAACGCTTTCGTGATCTTCGTCCTGCCCGTTCGCAGGATATCCACGAAAGTCTCCGGGCGCATCGTGTCCCAGGAGATGGCTGTCTCTGACGAAACTGCCCGCACACTCTCGCGGAAACCGGGGACACCAATCACGTTCAAGCCGAGAATCCCCAATGCCGTGCCCGCCCCCAGCGAGGCGGATTTTCCAAGGAGTTCCCTTCTCGTCAGCCTGGTTTCCTTTTTCGCCATGGTTACACTCCTTCGGTTTCGGAGGAGGAATCTCGGATCGTGGCCCGGCGATGCGCACCGGCCCTATACGTCTACGATAACTTCCGGCTCCTCGAACCTCACTTTCTTTCGCGGGCTGCGAAAGGTGATGGTGACGGCGCCTCCGGGTCCGGTGTCTTCGATCACAATCCCCTCATTTTCGCCCCGATGCAGTTCCCAAAAGAAATCGACTCTGCGGTTTTCGTTAATTACTTCGACGAGTTTGCTGCGCATATCTTCCTTCTGGCTGTTGGGCCAATCGTCGATGTGCTTGACGATGAGGTTGAACGTCGCATCGGGAACAGGGGGAGGAAGGTTGTCTTTCAATTTGGTCTTGGCCCAGGCCGGGAGGCTGTCGAGGGCATTCCTTTTCTTGAACCTCTCGTCGGTGAAGTCGGGATCGCTCTTGAGCGGATGATCCGTTTGGGTCGGAGCATTCTGAAAGAGCTTGTCCAGCGAATGCATGGTTTTCGTCTTTCCCGTCCTGAGCGCATCCACAAAATCTTTCATCTTCGTCGCTGGGGGCATACTACTTCCTCCTTTCTGTCCGGTCCCGCAGGATGCACGGACCCGACACAAGCGGAACTGAATGATCGTGAGAGACGTAGTCGGAGTTCAGAGCTTCGGAGCCGGGACAATCCGGCATTGTTCGCAGGTCAGACTTCTTCGGAGGGGTTCGCTGGCTGACTTGAGTGTCTCTGAGCGTATCTTTCGCAATACACCCGTTTGACATGATGGCATCCGTAAATCAACACTTATCAGGAAACTCCCTGTGGAATCTCCGGCTATCCGTCCCGGACAATGACAACTTTAGAGAAAAAACTTATCATACTTATGCGCAAAGTTATATATCATAAAATTCATTTTTTGTCAAATTTCTTCTCTCATTTACGCAGCCACATAGGCCACCTGCAGTTTCTAAGCCCGGACACCGTAAGACAAAGAAACCGATGCTTTAAGCGATTGGTAATCAAGCATTTCCAGTCTTCCGCTCTGTGGCCGCCCATTGTTGTTAACTCGAACTTGAGGGACCCCTCTTCGCCCTTGACAAGTAAGCCAAGAGCAGCTACGATAATGAATGAGGTCTCATTTATATGTGAATGCAGAGTCAGTATTTGGAATGCCCATGTGGGATAACACCAGATTGGAGGCAAAATGTGCGCGTTGCGACAAAAGAAGAAAGAACTCACGAGACAGCGTCTCATTGATGCGGCGGCAGCCGAATTCGCTCAAGTCGGCTATGCTCGGGCAAACATCTCGCGAATATCCGAGAAGGCGGATTACGCCGCAGGAACGGTTTATAACTACTTCCGCTCCAAGCACGAACTGCTCGTGGCAGTCCTCACCCGAGCGATGGAAATGCTCACAGAGCGGATACGGGAAGAGATCGCCGAGATCACCGATCCCGTGGAAAAGGCAAAGCGCGCCATTCAGGTCGACTTCGAGTTCATGGAGCGCAACGAAGCCCTGAGCAAGGTGATCATCCGGGAAGGCTTCGCTGCCGACCCCAAGAGGCAAAAGGAAATCCTCGCGGCCCTCGCTCCTGCATCGGAGATTTTCGTGGAAATACTCGAACAGGGCAAACGCGAAGGTCTGATTCGGCCGGATATTGATTCGGTATGGGCGACCGTGCTGGCGGATGGGATGGTGGCGTATATCCTGCTCGCTCGATGGGCATTGGAGGATGAAGAAATGAAGTGTCAGGAAATGTCGGACTTGATGATCAAGTGTTTTGTCGAAGGAATCCTTGCCAAGTGAAATCACGCGCTCCGGAGGATGGCGCTATCCGGTTTCAACGGAAGAGCGGTGACAGAGGAGAAGCAGCAAATGAACACAGGTCATATTGACGAAATCCTGGAAGCTGTGACTGCAGGGAGCTACGGCGCCATCATGGAACTCTGCGAAAAGGCGCACGCGGCGGGGTTGCAGGCGAGGGAGATAGTCACTCACGGATTGTCTAGGGGGATGGTCAAGACAGCCAAGCTCTACCGGAAGAGGGGTATGTATCTTGATTCCATCGTCAGGTCGGCCGCGGCGTTTCAAATGGGCATGGCCTGTCTTCAATCCCATCTGGAGGAAGAAAAGCAGGTGCCCGTGGGACGCATTGTGCTCGGCGTGCCTGACGGTCCCTGGACGATCGGGAAAGACATTGTTGCCGCGGTCCTGCGTGCACACGATTTTGACGTCTTCGACGCCGACCCGAAGCGCATCTGTTACAATGAAACCAGGCCGCACCGCTCACTGGGGGGCATGCCACCCGGTGAATATACCCGGCTAATGGCCGAAACCCAAGGAGCAGCCGCCCTGGTTTCCTCCAGTCCGTAGTGGTACAGTTTCAGGGAAACGGTCACAGATTTAGGCCATTATGCAAAATAACATAATAGTCTTCGGGTAAATGGGAAATTGATAGATGTCATCTAATATTGAGGTCAAAGCTAAGGTCAGAGAACTGGACCAATTCAGATGCATTGCAATGCGCATGGCCACAGAACCGTTGCAGACACTTCATCAAGAAGACATTTTCTTCCGCGTACGAACGGGAAGGCTTAAGCTACGAATCTTTTCAGATGGTACAGGTGAACTGATACAATACGAGCGTCCAGATATCAGTGGAGCCAAACAGTCAAATTACCAGATTCACCGCACATCCAAGCCGCTGGAGTTGCGAAAAATCCTGTCGGAGGCTCTGGGTGAGACTGCAACGGTAAAGAAGAAGAGAGAGGTCTACATAGTAGGGCAGACGAGGATTCACTTAGATGAGGTCGATACGTTGGGGACTTTTGTTGAAGTGGAAGTAGTGTTGAGTCCCGGCCAGAGCCCGGACGAGGGACGGAGAATTGCATCCGATCTCATGGATAGGTTGGGCATCAAAGAGTCTGACTTGGTTCCTTGCGCCTATGCAGATCTTCAAAAAAACAAGGCTGAACAAGAGCGTGCCTGAGGCCGCTTCACTTTCCCGGCTGCCCGCGAGTGCACCTTCCACCCTTCCGATCGCTCAAACATCGCTTTGAGAGAGTCAAGTTTTCGTTTTCAATTCTGCACCATTTGAAAGCTTTTCCTTGTCCGGCCTGCCGAGTCCCACGCAGTGAAGGATACCGACCTTTCCGGCTCTCCGAAACCACAAAAATATGAGACATTTCAAGATTGTCCAGGGTGCTGTGGTGCCGCCGACAAAATCCTGCCGTCTGGCGTTGACATGAACGCAGTCCTGCCGCTATAATTGCGCCACTGTTTTCTACCAGCATGCAACCAGGAAATTCCGATGCTCGCGAAGGTCTTCAGCAGTTCCGTGTTCGGGGTGGACGCCTACCAGGTCGAGGTCGAGGTGGACCTGGGCGGCGGGCTGCCTTCGTACACAGTCGTCGGCCTGCCCGACACGGCCGTCAGGGAAAGCAGGGAACGCGTCGCCGCCGCTATCAAGAACTCCGGCTACGTGCTGCCCAGCAAGCGCATCACCGTGAACCTCGCCCCCGCCGACGTGAAGAAGGAGGGCTCATCGTTCGACGTGCCCATCGCCATCGGCATCCTCGCCGCCTCCGAGCAGGTCAAGAGCGAGAAATTCCTCGACTATTACATTGCAGGGGAATTATCGCTCGACGGAACCATCCGCGGCATTCCCGGCGTGCTGACGATGGCGCTTCAGGCGTCGAAGATGAACAGGCGCGGCATCGTCGTTCCCACCGACAACTCGGCCGAGGCGGCGGTCGTCGAGAAGGTGGAGGTCATACCCGCGAAGACGCTGCGAGCGCTCGTCGATTTCCTC
The DNA here is from genome assembly GCA_964607485.1 of uncultured bacterium. GTDB lineage: Bacteria > Abyssobacteria > SURF-5 > SURF-5 > SURF-5 > CAZSKP01. The sequence continues at coordinate 110,015 of CAZSKP010000004.1, forward strand.
GAAGATTTCACGCCGATCGAGCCTCACCGGATAGACCTCGAAGCCGCCTTCAGGCAAAGCTCCCGATATGCGATTGACCTTCAGGAGGTGAAGGGACAGGCGCACGTGAAGCGGTCGCTCGAGGTCGCCGCCGCGGGAGGGCACAACGTGCTCATGATCGGCCCGCCCGGCTCGGGCAAGACGATGCTGGCCAAACGCCTCGCGACCATCCTGCCCGATATGACCCTCGAAGAGTCATATGAGACCACGAAGATTCACAGCATCAGCGGGTTCCTTCCTCCGGGGAAGCCGCTCATCGCGACGCGGCCGTTCCGCTCGCCGCACCACACGATTTCCGACGTCGCGCTCGTCGGCGGAGGCAACTACCCGAGACCGGGCGAGGTCAGTCTCGCGCACAACGGCGTCCTGTTCCTCGACGAACTGCCCGAGTTCAACCGGAAGGCGCTTGCGGCGATGAGACAGCCGCTCGAAGACGGCTGCGTCACCATCTCGCGCGCCGCATATTCGCTCACCTTTCCCGCCAGCTTCATGCTCACCGCCGCGATGAATCCGTGTCCGTGCGGTAACCTGGGCGACCCCAGGCGCGAGTGCACGTGCCAGCCGTGGCAGGTGCAGCGGTATCTCGGCAGAATATCCGGCCCGCTGCTCGATCGGATCGACATGCACATGGAAGTACCCGCCGTCAAGTATGCCGACCTTTCATCCACCGAGCCGTCGGGCGAGCCCTCCGCCGCAATTCGCACGCGCGTGCAGAAGGCGAGGAACCTCCAGCGCGAGCGCTTTGGCGACGATTCGCTCCGATGCAACTCGCAGATGGGCTCGAAGCATGTGAAGAAATATTGTGTTACCACCGCCGACGCGAAGGAGCTTTTGAAGGCGGCCATCCTCAACCTCGGCATCTCCGCCCGTGCCTACGACCGCATCCTCAAAGTCGCTCGCACCATCGCCGACCTCTCCGAGAGCGATGTCATCCGCGCCGAACACATTTCCGAGGCCATCCAGTACCGCAGCTTCGATAGAGGCCTCTGGAGGTAGGATGGAATTGCGCTTGAAGCCGGGGTACTTATGGGCCTGTAGCGAATGAGAGACAGCTATGACCAATGTGGCTTTCGGACTACCATAAAATGCGGATAGCGTCATCGGGGAAAATCAGCAGGATGCCAAAATAGTGAGTGACAAAGACCGCGTTGACTATCCGTATCAGGTTTCGCTCCACCTTACCGAGGCCTGCAATCTGCGCTGCAAGATGTGCTACTTCTGGGGGGAGACCGGCCGCTATGTCAATACCGGCGACAGAGAGAAGCCCAAATCTCTCGACATCGACAGGCTGAAGCGGTTGGTACGAGAGCTCGCCCGAGCGCGCCCGAACTACGAACTGTTTGGCGGCGAGCCTTTATCGTATTCGCACCTGGAAGAGATCATTCGCGCGATCAAAGAGGCCGGTTCGCCTGTCGAAGCTCCCACGAATGGCACTCTGCTGGAAAAGTATTCATCGCTGCTGGTGGAAACAGGCTTTGATTCTATTCGCGTGTCGCTCGATGGCCCGCGGGAGATAAACGACGCACAACGTGGCAAGGGCAGCTATGACAAAGCGATGGCGGGCATCGAGGCCGTCTTCAAAGAAAAGATAAGGGTAGGCTCAGCTTCTCCCATTTTGAGTGTCACTTATACCGTCACACCGGAAAACTACCTCTTCATCGAGCAGTTCTTCCTCCATGAGCTGAACCTGGAGGCAATGGATTGGGTGACGATCCAGAGTCAGAATTTCATCACGGAGGCAATGGGACTGGCCTACGCGAAGCTGCTTGAATCGGAATTCGGGATAACGAGTGATTCCTTCTGGCGTGGCTTGGTGAGGTCGCGGGAAGATCTTGCTGAAATGGATACCGTCGAACTCTCGCGACAGGTAGGAGAAGTTCAAGAACGTTTCGCGGAGCTTGGCAAGAATGTCCTGCTTCTGCCCCGCACATTTACACCCGAAAACCTATCCGCATATTTCCGCATGGACTGGGGTAAGATGAGCGATAGATACTCAAGTTGCCCAGTTCCGTGGAGTTCGCTCGACGTCACTGCAAACGGCGATGTCGCCGCCTGTCACATCTTTTACGACCTCGTGATGGGCAATATCTACGAGCAGAGTTTTGAAGAGATCTGGAATGGCGAACCCTATAGGAAATTGCGAGCCCATATGGAGCGCAAGGGTCTCATGTCGATATGTCCCGGCTGTTGCATCCTCTATCTGGTTGGTAGCACATAATGATCCCGCCTCTCCAAGGCAGCTGCGCGCCGCGATGGAACCGCCATGACGCCGAATTTGCATTTGATCTCAAAGCCCGCTATGATAATTCCGAATTTGCGCATGACGCGTGAATCGAAATCGTCGCGCCTTTGCTCCGGGTGGAGCAAGCAGGGAGGTTCGTTATGACTGAGGATGTTTACAAGAGACTACGTGAATTCTTGGACAAGCTGCCGGGGGGATATCCCGAGACCGACAGCGGGGTCGAAATCAGAATCCTGAAGAAGTTGTTCTCGCCCGAGGACGCCGAACTGACGATGAAACTTAAGCCTGAACCCGAGGGGGTTTCTTCTATAGCGGAGCGTCTCGGTATCGATGAAGCGAACGCGGCCGAGAAGCTCGAGGATATGGCGAAGCGCGGCCTCATCTTCCGGACGAGGGAAGACGGCAAGCCGAAGTACCAGGCGTTTCAGTATATCGTCGGCATCTACGAATTCCAACTGCCTCGCATAGACCGCGAATTTGCGGAGTTGATGGAGGAGTATTTCCCCTATCTGGGAATGTCATTCGCGCCGCTCAAGACCAAACAGCTTCGAATTGCGCCAGTGAATTCCTCGGTCGATGCCCTGCCGACGGTGGCGCCGTATAACAAGATTCGCGAATTGGTCAAGCAGCAGAAGCTTATCTTGAATAATCCCTGCATTTGCCGGAAGGAACAGGAATTGCTCGGCAACAAGTGCGACCGGCCGCGGGACCTGTGCTTTTCGTTTGGCAAGTTTGCGCAATACGGTTTGGACAACGGTACGGGGACGCAGATCACGCCGGAAGAGGCGTTGAAGCTTCTCGACAAGGCCGAAGAAGCAGCGCTGGTGATGTCGCCCAGCAATACGCAGGAGCTTGAATTCATATGCTGCTGTTGCGGCTGCTGCTGCGGTAGTCTCAAACGCATTAAGCTGCTCGAAAATCCTGCCGATTTCGTCCAGTCGTATTACCGGGCCGTGATCGACCCGGACGAGTGCACCGCGTGCGGAACGTGCGTTGACCGATGTCAAGTCGCTGCAATCGAGGAAAAGGATGACGTGATGGAGGTCAATCCGGCTCGCTGCATCGGCTGTGGGCTGTGCGTGTCGGAGTGTCCGGTCGAAGCCATCACGCTCGAGGAAAAGGAGGGCGAGGAAGCTCCGCCTGCGGATATAGACGAGGTCCTCCACAGACTCGCAAGCGAAAGGGGACTGAGCTAACGAGATATTGTTTTTCGGCTTAACAGACTATATGGGGGCGCATCCGGTTGCGCTCCCTTTTTTGTTGTCGGCGCGCCGCCTCGATTCTTTCGACCCTGAAAGGAGTCCTATCGCCCCAACGGTCAGGGTTCGGTCAGGTGCACGCTTTGAAGGCAGTTCGCTTGGGATGGCTGTGTAGTTGTCAGAACGGGCTGGAATATATGCTTTGCAGTCTTCTGAATATTTCTTCCGCCTCTCCCATCATGCGTTCGATCAGCTCTTTGCAACTTGGTATGTCGCCGATCATGCCTGAACCTTGTCCCGCAGTGATGGTGCTGTTCTCCAGATTGCCATACAAGAAAGCGGACACGGTTTGATGACTTTCCGGAAGGAGGTCGGAGGAACCCGAAGCTCTGACGAGTTCCTCAAATGTAGCAACCCCACCCGTTTTCATTAGAATTTGCCTTGCGAAATCGTTGAGAAGGATTCTGACAGAGCCCCGTCGTTCCTCGACGAAGCCCCTCTCTCCTCTCTTCTCGTCGTCTTCAGGTTTTGGGCTCCCGTGTCGCAACGCAATTGTGCTCGTGTCGGTTGCCTCAAGAATCGCACGCTTGACCCTGGGATGCGCAGGGCATTCCTTTGTGGGAATGAAACGCGTTCCCATGTACACGCCGTCCGCGCCGAGAGACAGCGCCGCCACAAGACCCCGCGCATCCACAATTCCTCCTCCCGCAATGACAGGAATCGCAATCGCGTCGGCGGCCTGCGGCACGAGACACAGCGTCGTAATCTGGTCAAACCCGCTGTGCCCGCCCCCCTCCGTTCCGGACACAATGACTGCTTCCACTCCGGCCTCCTCGGCCTTTTTGACATGCCTGACCGTCGAGCAGACATGGATTACTTTCATTCCGCTGTTCTTCAGCCTCTCAGTATAGGCCATTGGATTGCCCTGGGACACGATTGCCACCGGCACGTGCTCCTCGATTCCCACCTGCACACACCGGTCGCTGAAATCGCGGTCCCAGCCCACTACCCCAACCACGAAGTTCACGGCGAACGGCTTATCCGTCATCTCCCTGCACGTTTTGATCTGTTCCCTCAAACGCTCTCCCGTTTCGTCGATGTCGGTCGTCACCGTCTTGCTCCCCGCATTGGGCCCTATTGTCCCCAGACCACCGGCTTCCGAAACCGCCGCGGCGAGGCCCGCATCCGCAATCCAGGCCATCGATGCCTGGATGATCGGATAGTCGATCCCCAGGAGTTCCGTTATTCTTGTCTTCATCTCAGGGTGTCCTCCAATGTATTCTCATTCGAGCCGGATAGACCCGGATCGTTCAGGCTCTAAAGGCCGTCCTCGGCCGACGGCCTTTGCGCGGTCCGGCCTCCATCGGTGGATTGCCGGACTATCAGCCTACGGTTTCCTGCCGGTGATTCTGGTCAGAGAACCGGGAATAAATGAATGGACCTGAACATCGATAAATCCGGCATTCTCCAGATATCCAACCACTTCTCCCTCGGAATGAGCTCGTCCCTCGCTTCCGAATAGAGCCTCGTGAATGCCCCAGAGGGCCGGACCCAGCGGCCCGCATTTTTCATCGTTCAAGGTTTCCCCGACGACATGGTATTCTCCACCCGGCTGCAGCGCCTCGTAAGCCTTTGTGAGAATCTTCAGGAGAACGCCTTCGCTGTATTGCGGCAGGTTGCTCGCCATAATCATCACATCGGCGCCGCGCGGAAGTGGGTCTCTGGTGAAGTCTGCCGGATAGACTGAGATTTTGTCTTGCATTTCCCATTGAGCTATGAACTCTTGCGCTACCTTGCACACGGGTTCGAAATCCAATACGGTCGCCTTGAGATGGGGATACTTCTGGATTGCCGCTATGCAATACGCGCCGGAACCGCCGCCGAGGTCGAGTATCATTGATCGTCCGCTCAGGTCCACATCCCTGGCAAACAGCATGCCTGCGCCCAAACCGACGGCGTACGTGGCCTCATGATACTCTCTGGCAATCTCTTCCGTCATGCTTTCGTAAAGCCCGAGCACCTTGGGAGGGGTGTCCGATTTGAGGTGGTCGGCCAGGTTCTTCCACTGCTCGAAATCCATTCCGGCAAAAAGCAGCCACGGCCCGATGTAGGTAAGCTTTCCTCGTACCAGAAATCGCTCCACATCGGGCGCGTTCCGGTATTGGTCTCCTTCCTTTTCCAGGAGCCCGAGAGCCGCGCAGGCAACGACAAGCCTTTCCGCATTGAGGTCACTCAAACCAACAGCGCCTGCGACTTGAGAAACATTTATGGCGCCCTCAGATACCCTGGTAAACAAATCCAATTGTATCGCTGCTCTCAGAGTTGCACTCTGTTTGTGTCCGTAACTCAGGTTCTGCAAGCGCACGGTGTCTGTCTTTCTCTTACGAGTTGTCACGGATGCCTCCAAAACATTCTTGCGCCCTGTCACGTCTGGGGTGGTGTGCCGCCTTCTTCTTGAAGCATTTGTTCTATGCTTTTTATGAAGCCCGAAAAATCAAAGGACGTGTCCCATGTGTAGGGGAGGTCCACAATTTCACCCGGATTCGAGGCCGATGCGAGCACGTTCAGCGCATCCTTCAGAACCTGGGTCTGAAGCTCGACATCATGCGGTTTGCCGCATTGATGGCCGAGCGGGAAATTGAGGAATGCGCTGCGAGGAGGTTTGACCCGGGCCATCATGTATCTGCACGAGCCGAGGTAAATTGTGGAGAGTCCGGCTTCTTCGATCTTGCGTGCTATCAGTCCGACCGACTGATGGTCCAGCGGTCAGGCCGGGACAAGCAGGACAAAATCTGCGCCCTCCCGTTTCAGAAGAGCCAGTATTTCGGGCACAGTCTCATTCTGTAGCGCTGTGCGTTTATAGAGCCGACCCATCCCGAGCGTGACCGCAATCGGCGCCAACTTTCCTATGTACCGTTCAGCCTCGAGTTCCTTCAGCCGCTCGACGGGAAACACGCAGTTTAGGTCATTTGCGGCGTCTCTGTGGTCGAAGTAGTTGTGATGAAGCCTGAGCCTTTCGTATGGGGTGTCGATTGGAATCTGACGGAAGCTCAAGTCATTCACAGCCCAAGGGTTGAACGGCTCTTGGTCGTCTCTGGAAATGCCGGCTGAACTGACCAGCGCCAGGCAACCTTCTTTCAGCGGTTTGCTCAGCGAAGACCACGGACTCGTGTCAAATTCGGACCATTTATAGGGCGGGAATCCTTGACTCTGATACATCTCGTTGAGGGCCGATACATAATCTATGGGCTTCATTTATTGCACCTCCTTGCCGTGTAATGAGAAATGCCCGCAAGAGACCATCAGAGTCCCATTTCCCGGGCAACTAATTCTCTGTGAAAATCCGCATCTCCGAACATCTGTTCCGCGGCCTTCGCCCGTTTGAAGTAGAGCTGGAGGTCATGCTCTTCCATAAAGCCGATGCCGCCGATAACCTGGTGGCCCAACGCTACCAGTTTGCGGTGGGAATCGCTCACCCAAGCCTTGCACATCGAGGCTTCCAGCTCGAAAGGAAGTCCTGAGGCGATTCTCCACGCCGCCTCGTACGTCATGTATTTGACCGTATCGGCATATGTGAGCATGTTGGCGCAGTGATGCTGAACGGCTTGAAATGCGCCGACCGGGCGACCAAACTGTGTCCGATCCTTGACGTAGGTGACCGCCATTTCCAGAACTTTCTGGGCCGCACCGACCATCTCAGCGCTCTTGGCAACGGCAGACATCAGGAGCACTTTCTTCAGGATGTGCCATGCCGTGCCAACTTCTCCAAGCACGTTGTTCCTCGGCACCGCGACCTCATCGAAAATCACCTCACACTGCTTATCGCCCGCCAGCGTGTCGAGGGGGGCAATCTTGATTCCGTCGCTCTTCGCGTCAACCAGGAACAGAGTGACGTCCTCCGGTTCCGCACCGGTTCTGGCGACACAAATGATGGTATCGGCCACATGAGCGTCCGGCACAAAGAGTTTCGTTCCGGAAAGGATATACTGGTCGTCCCGAAGCCTGGCAGCCAGCTTTATTGCATCGGGAGAGTAAGTGCCGGCTTGTTCCAGCCATGCCAGTGTCAGAATACGACTCCCTTCGGCGAGTTCGGGCAGGATTTCCGCCTTTTGTTCCTCGCTTCCCGCTTCAATCAGCGTGAGTCCGCCAAGGACAACGGTGGAGAAAAACGGTCCCGGCAGGCAATAATGGCCCATCTCAGCCAGAAGGACCACCAGATCGAGAAAGGTCATATCGGAGCCGCCATATTCTTCCGAAACCAGAAGGCCCATCCATCCCAACTCGGCCATCTTCCGCCAGAGGTTCTGCGTGAACCCCTGTTTATCCTTTGCCATTTCCCGCACAAGCTCGCTCGGACATTCGTCGGCCAGAAACTTGTGCGCCGATTCCCTGAGCATATTCTGTTCTTCCGTAAGGTCGTAATACATTTTCCTCTTTCCCTTCCCTATTTTCGCGGGAGCTCCAGTCCTCTCAGGGCCATGATGCCTCGCTGTATCTCGGACGTTCCGGCATATATCGTCTCGACGACGCTGTTGCGATACAGGTGCTCGATCTGTCCGGCCAGTACCGCATGCTTTGAGCCCTTCTTCAATTGGCCATACATGCCCAATATCTCCGTGGCTGTATTGGCAATGTGTTGGGCTGTTTCGGTGGCGAACAGTTTTTGCATCGATGCCTGGTAGTTCGGGTGCTGGTCGGTGTCGAGCATGTGAGCCAACCTGTAGTAGAGGTGCTTGTTGCACTCCACCTCAATCCTCAACTGGGCCAGTTTCTGCCGAACCAACGGCTTCTTTGACAACATTTCCCCGTCCACCTCGGTCCGCTTGGCGTATTCCACTAATTCATCAAATACCCGACGATAAACCGCGAGCGGGAACATCCTCTCGAAGTCCAGGGCATGCATGACATAGTAGAATCCTGCGTTCAGGTTGCCGACAAGGTTTTTCTTCGGCACCTTGACATCGTCATAATAGACCTCGTTGGTACGCCAGCCGGCCATGGTAATCAAAGGGCGAATCGTGATGCCGGGGCTTTTCAGGTCCACGATGAGAATTGACATTCCTTGATATTTCCCCGCGTCGGGGTCGGTTATTGATGCCAGCCAGTGATAGTCGGCCACGTGGGCATGAGTGTTGAACGTCTTTTGGCCGTTGACGGTGAAAAAGTCGCCGTCATCCACCGCCCGAATGCTCAAAGCTGCAAGGTCGGAACCTGCCTGAGGCTCTGTGTAGCCGAGGCAGAATTCCACCTCTCCCCGCGCGATAGGCAGCAGCCATTCCTGTTTCATTTCCTCGCTGCCAAAGTGCATGATGGTTGGGCCCGCCATGTGCGCGGCAACAAAAATCAATGGCACCCCGGCCAGCGCCATCTCTTCCCGTATCGCGAAGGCTAATGTCGTCGAAGCGCCCAATCCGCCATACTCCTTGGGCCAGTTGGGCGTCAACCATCCGTTCGCTGCAAACTTCTTGATAAACTTGCGCCCCTCTTCTCCCCCGTAGATATATCCCAATTGCAGGGTCTCGGCCAACAACTCCGGCGTCGATTCAGACCTCAGAAACTCTCGGACGTCTTCCAGCAACGTCCGCTCCTCTGGTGAAAAACCGAAGTCCATTATCTGGTTCCTCCCATCGATTTAACTTTACCCGTGTTACGGGCCGGACTATGAGCCGGACACGTAGGCTCCCTTCTTTTCCTCAGCGATGTTGTTTATGTATGCAAAATTCAGGAAGTATTCCAATGTACCCAGATACTTGCCGGACTTATCCCTGATTGCGAAAAAACAATTCAAGGCCCTGAGTCCCCAATCCTCTTTTATTACCCAGAACTCGTCTTCGTCCTTCTTTCCGCTCTTGAAATCCGACAGCATCTTTTCAAGCCTCGGTAGGCTGCTCTCTTTGTGGCAATCCCGGACGTCTTTTCCGAGGCTTTCTTCGGGGGGCTCCAGCAGGCGGGCCTTGGAGTTGTTCCAGTACCTGACGCGATCATTCTCGTCGATGAACAGAAGTTGAAACGGCATCGCATCGAACATACCTTCTATCTGTTCCGCTGTAAGCTTTTCGATCATGTTTCGCTCCTCTCCGTGGACGGCCTGAACGAATAACCGAAACTATACTACTCGGTGGCCTCGGCTTTTTCAAGACAATCTCAATGGAAGCGAACGCGTGGGAGAGCTTTCTCCGAAGAGGCGGCATTGTTCACCCGCAGAATTGTCACGAAGCATCCTTGGCCGTGCAGAATTGGAGAACGATCCGTGACTCATCTGGAGCGGTATGTGAGCGATCGGATGAGTGATGGTTGCGCTCTGGAGGTGGGGAAAATTGTCAAGGCTTGGCCGCGAGGTCGAGTTTCGCGGCGAGATTGAACACCGCCCAAGCGCCGCAGAGGTCGCAGTCCACATCGTTACCGTAGCAGCAGAAGGGGCTTACAAACTCGTCACCCGCGAGATAGAGCGGCAGCAGGTATTTCTTTACCGGACAGTTGTCGGTGACGGCCCTCGCGTTATCGGATAGCGTGAGTTCAAGGGCGCGGCGGGTGTTCCAGATGAAATCGGGGTACTTCTCCTTCAGCCTGATCACTTCTCGCACGGCTTTATCCCGCCGTTCGAGGGAGCCCCAGGTAAATTCTGAATCGTCATTGCTGTGAGGGACATAGAAAGAAAAGGTCATGCCCTCGGCCCGTGTCGGCCGCAAGAGCTCAACCAGCTCTTCGAGGGCGTCCTCACTGGCTTTCGTCACGGCACACTGACACATGAGTGTCGGCCCAAACTCTTTAGGTACCCGCGACAAAGTGTGCATCACCTTTGCGAATGCGCCCTTGCCTCGGGTGGAATCGTTCAGCTCGGGCGGGCCGTCTATTGATACTACATATGTGCATCGGGGCAGGTCTATCGGATCGAGCGTGCCATTGGTCGTGACAATGTTTCTTTGAAAAAGCTTGGTTCCCTCGGTCAGCACGTCGGGCCTGAGGAGGGGTTCTCCACCCATCCATAGCATGGTCTGTAATCCATGGCGCTCCTTCAGCTCGGATATTTTCCGCAGCATCGTCGCGGTGTCCATCTCTTCGCTCGGGTCGTTCGGGTTTCCGTCGCGGTAGATGAAACAGTGCTTGCAACGAAGGGTGCATCTGTTTGTTATGTTGATGACCGCCGCGGGGTATTGTCTGGCATCAGTTTTCGCTTCCACCGTTCTTCTCCTTGAAGACCGCCAACTCAACCAGTTCCCGGATGATACAACATATGAGGATGCGAGGATAGTGATTGCTGCCCGTAGGCTTCGACCCGGCAGCAAGAATTTCTTCGATCAAGATCATCCTCGTCTGAGACTCTCAGTCTCAGACCTGCTCCGGGGCTTCAGCGATTCAACAAAAGCTTCCATCCGGGTGAAAACAGGACCCTCCGCATATGCACGTTCATCGTTCATGTCCGCTTCCACGAGGATCCCCGGCACTCCTGTCCACTCCGATAACATATTCTTAATGTCGTATTGTCCGAACGAATAAGGTCTGCAGCTTCTATTTGAATGAAATATCACTCCGTCAATTGCATACTCCTCGATGATTGAACGCATCAGCTTTGCACGATGCTGTATGCTCATGTTTACGAATGCCGACGCATACGCGCGCGCGATACCGTCCAGTGGGTCATCTGCCTCGAGATCGTAAGACACCCATCCGTTAAGATACGTGGATGCTACCACACAGGCCCCGAGGCCGGCGAATTTCTCGGACAAGCTTCGAGTCTTGAACCAGATGGGAAGATTATCCCAAAGAAGACGGTACTTCTCGTTCGGAACGGCGGCCACCCCCTGCGCCACACGCTCCTCCAGCTCATCCTTGAGAATTTCGTAAAAATCAATTACCTCCTGCTTGCCGCGAAGAGTCACGACGGGCGCCATCAAGACAAAACCGTCAAAGGCGCTGATAGGGGAAGGAATACTCTTGCAGATTGCAAGCGTGTCTCCCCAGAGTCGTGACGCCTTACTCGAAAGCGCGACGACTTCTCTCAGGCGCTCCACGTCGAACCGCGTGCCCACGAGGGATTCGAGCCGACCGGCGGCCCGGTCGAGTTGGCGTCTCACATAATTGAGCGCATTCTCAGTCAAGTCTTCGTGTATGAATGGAGTGTCTATGTAAATGAGAGGGACGTTGAAAAGACGAGCCAGGGCCTCATACCATTTCGTCACCATGCCGCAGGTGTTATTGCAGCAGAGCAGGGAATCGGGCTTCGGAAGACCCATTATCGGGCTCTTTCCGGTGAGAGCGGAGCCGATATCACAGCGAGCGTAGGAACAGATGTCCCGCGAATATCCCTCGCGCTCGGCTATTTCGCACAGCTCCACACCCATTTTGGCGGCGCCGCACATTGCCGCATGATTCTCAGGATAGACGGGAATCACGTCCATCGCAATCAGAAGTTCGACGGGTCCTCCGCCCGTGATCCATGCAACTTTACGATTGTTCTCGGCCGCATTCTTGGCTTCGAGATAATAGGTTGACATCATTTCCCTCATGATTCGACTCGACCGAATCTTGCGAGGGGGTGTCTTTGAAATGCCGTTATCCATAGAGAACCTCGGCTGCATCTGATATTTTCGTCGATTTACTCGCCAGAATCAGGCTATCATCTCGCAACCATGATACTCGCCCGCCGCTCTAATTTCAAGCAATCCGAGGCCATCCTATACCGCGGCTTCGACCGGGGGCTGTGGAGGTGAGAAACCAACGAGAAGTCGGGGACTTGATTCTGCCGACTGCTTAGAGTAGAGTCATCTGTAAGAATCATGACGACGTGACTCCTTGACCACGTCAGAGCTACCTCGGAAAGGGAACAGAAAATGGCAAAGGCTGACAACCCAAGGGAGTATCCGCCCGGATCTTTCGATTCTTTTCGAATCAGGGACGAGAAAAATTTTCTGGCCGGAACTCGCGAGCATCCGGAAGAATTGGCAAGCGCCGGCAGAATTTTTCTTGAATTTATTTACGGCCTCCAAGCTCTTGGGACTCTCGGGCCGTGCGTGACCGTGTTCGGCTCGGCGCGGTTTCCCGAGGAACATCGCTATTACAAACTGGCGCGCGAACTCGGCAGGAGGCTGGCGGAAGAGGGATTCACCGTCATGACCGGCGGCGGGCCCGGCATCATGGAGGCCGCAAACCGCGGCGCCAGGGACGCCGGCGGGCTGAGCATCGGATGCAACATAGAGCTTCCCAGCGAGCAAGAACTGAATCCATACGTTGACCGATTTGTCGAGTTTGAGCATTTCTTCGTGCGGAAGGTCATGCTGGTGAAATATTCCCAAGCATTCGTCGTCATGCCCGGCGGATTCGGCACGCTCGACGAGGTGTTCGAAACGCTGACGCTCATCCAGACGAACAAGATCGAGTCGTTCCCCGTCATCGCCATGGGAGGAGAGTTCTGGGGGGCGCTGACAGGATTTATTCGCGACACGATGGTCGTAGAAGGAACGATAAGCGCTTCGGACCTCAGCCTGATTCACCTCACCGATTCGGTTGGCGAAGCGATGGAGGTCATCCGACAGGGGATGTAATCGCATCCGGCGACATGCTGCACAAAGCCCTCGAAAAGCGTGCAAAAATGGGGCTTTTCCTCTCTCTCTCCTGAATGGTTTCCGACTTGCAATCGGGGCCACCGATTTGGTATTATGGATATTGGGCCGAATTCAAGGCGTACACCCCGGATGAGAATCTCTGTGGCTTGGCAAAAGGAGCAAGTTCTATGGGTCCGAATCAAGAAGCCACGGCACATCGCGCCTCTCAGAACCCCCGCATTCTTCTTGTGGAGAACGACGCGAATGCCGGCAAGGGGCTTCAGACGGTTCTGAGAGAGGAAGGCTATGCCGTTGAGCTGGCGACGACGGGATCAAGCGCACTCGAGTCGTTCAGGGGAAATGGTTTTGATCTTGTTGTGGCCGACCTTCGGTTGCCGGACATTGACGGCATGGATGTGCTCAAGCAGATCAGTAATGAACGTCCCGAAACGAAAATGCTGGTCATCACCGAACATCCGTCGATCTCTTCGGCGGTGGCGGCGGTGAAAATCGGCGTGATCGATTATCTCCGAAAACCTTTCACGGACGATGAGTTCAAGGCGGCCGTTGCCTCTGCTCTTAAGTCCAGCCAAGGGGCTTCAATGGAGAATCTCCTCGTCGAGACCCATCAGGGGCGTCTGAGAAAGTTGTCGAATTCTGGAACGAGCTGATGGATAGAGGCTCGGAGGCCCTTGAGGGGTATCGGCTTTCCCGCCAGGCCAAGGCCGCGATGCTATCGGGCGATTTTAGAATGGATTCGAAAAGATGTCGGAGATTTGTCGGAAGAACGGCTCGGCTGCATTAATAAGCCGCTTGAGCGGGAGGCTTGGTAGGTTCTTGTCGATGTTGACAACGGATGCTTGACTCAATCTCAGTGGTTGGGAGGATTGGACTTATGGATATTGGCGCACTTGAATCTCCGGTTTCGGAGGATATTGCTGAAATTGAAAAAACCAATTCGGCCATGCGGAAAGAATTCGAAGGGAAGCCCGAGGAACTCATCCCCATCCTCCAAATGGTTCAGAGATCGCTGGGGTATCTTCCTGAGGAATCGCTCCTCGAGATAGCGCGGTTCATTCGTGTGCCGGAGGCCCGCGTATTTGCTGTCGCAACCTTTTACGCCCAATTTCGATTCACGCCGATAGGGAGACATCATGTGTTGGTCTGCAGGGGCACTGCGTGTCACGTCAGGGGGGCCCCTCGAATATTGGATGAAATAAAGAAGGACCTGCGCATAGAGGAAGGAGAGACCACGCCCGACAGGGAGTTTTCACTCGAGACCGTGGCCTGCATCGGCGCGTGTGGTGTGGCTCCGAATATGGTGATAAACGAACGAACCTACGGCCGACTTACGAAGAAAAGGATCAAAGAGATATTTGCGGAGATTAGGTCCGAAAACGATGGGAAGGAAAATGAAAAACAATAAAAGGACAATCTTCATTTGTCAGGGTACGGGTTGTGTGTCGGCAGGGTCGCCCGACATAGCCGCTGCAATTGAAGACGAGGCTCGAAAGCTGGCCCTCACGGATGTTGAAGTAAAACTCACCGGATGCCACGGCTTCTGCCAACGAGGGCCGATAGTCATCGTCGAGCCCGAAGGAATCTTCTATTCCGCCGTAGAGGCTAAAGACGCAACCGAGATCGTTCATTCCCACCTGAAGAACAATAAGCCCTTAGAACGCCTGTTTTACAGACATCCCGTCACAGACGAGCCCATTCCCCACTATCGCGACATTCCGTTCTATAGTGAACAGCAACGAGTGGTCGTTCTCCGCAACTGCGGCCATATTTGCCCCGAAGTCATCGACGATTATCTGGCTGTCGGCGGTTATGACGGCCTGAAAAAAGCGCTGACCGAGATGACCCCCGAGCAGGTCATAGAAGAGGTCAAGAAATCCGGGCTTCGCGGCAGGGGAGGTGCGGGCTTCCCGACGGGAAGGAAATGGGAGCTCTGTCATAATGCTCCAGGTTCCAAGAAATACATGGTATGCAACGCCGACGAAGGGGATCCGGGAGCATTCATGGACCGCAGCGTGCTCGAAGCTGATCCACACAGCGTCCTCGAGGGTCTCGTAATCGCCGGATATGCCATAGGGGCCGACGAGGGTTATATCTACGTGCGCACTGAGTACCCGTTGGCAGTGCATCGAATCCGCACGGCCATACGGCAGGCTGAAGAGAAAGGCTTCCTGGGGCGAAACATCTTTGGCTCGAAATTTCACTTTCGTGTGAATGTTATGGAGGGCGCGGGAGCCTTCGTCTGCGGCGAGGAAACGGCCCTCTTGGCTTCCATAGAGGGGAAGAGCGGAAGACCTCGACCTCGGCCTCCCTTTCCAGCCCAATCCGGTCTTTGGGGCAAACCTACAACAATAAATAACGTGAAATCCCTTGCCAGCATCCCGGTGATTATCTCAAAAGGCCCGGATTGGTATGCCGCCATCGGGACCGAAAAATGCAAAGGGACCGCCGTATTCGCCCTTACCGGCAATATCGCAAATTGTGGTCTTGTGGAAGTGCCGATGGGGACCTCGCTTCGTAAGATTATTTATGACATCGGCGGTGGAATTCCCGGCGGCAGGGCATTTAAAGCCGTCCAGACCGGAGGCCCTTCAGGAGGCTGTCTGCCGTCGAGCTTCCTGGATCATCCCGTTGACTACGAGTCCCTTGCCAGCGCGGGCTCAATCATGGGTTCCGGCGGCATGGTCGTTATGGACGAGAACACATGTATCGTGGATATCGCTCGATACTTCGTTGACTTCACGCAAAGGGAATCCTGCGGCAAATGCATGCCGTGCCGCCTTGGCACAAAACAGATGTTGGAAATCCTTGAGGACATAACACGAGGCAAGGGAAGGCCCGGAGATATCGACCTGCTCGTTGACATAGGCGAAGCGGTCAAATCGGGTTCGCTTTGCGGTTTGGGGCAGACTGCCCCGAATCCGGTGCTCAGCACGATTCGGTATTTCAGGGAAGAATACGAAGCCCATGTTAAGTACAAGAGATGTTCGGCAGCCGCGTGCAAGGAGATAATATCTTCCCCTTGCCAACATGCCTGTCCGATAAGCACGCAGGCAGCGACCTATATTTCCATGATTGCTGAAAGCCGCTTCGACGAGGCGATGGACATAATTTGGATGGACAATCCACTCCCGTCGGTCTGCGGCAGGGTATGTCATCATCCATGCGAGTTGAAATGCCAAGCGGGCAAATGGGGCGACCCCATCTCGATCAGGGCGCTCAAGAGATTTGTTACCGATTATGCAATCAGCAATGGAACCTACTCCGTCGAAGAAAGAACACCGACGAAAACCGAAAAGGTGGCGATTGTCGGTGCCGGGCCGGCAGGTTTGGCGGCGGGTCACTCCCTCGCCCAGAAGGGATATAATGTTACTGTGTTCGAAGCCCTCCCGGTCGCCGGTGGCGCCGCAGCCGTGTACATACCGGAATACAGATTGCCGAAAGACATCCTCAATCTTGACATCGAGAATATCAAGAAGACAGGCGTGGAAATAAGAACAAATACCAGAGTGGGAAAAGATATATCCTTCGACCAGCTTCGGGATGATTATAATGCAGTGTTTATCGCTGCGGGAGCACACGAGTCACGAAAGTTGGGCGTTCCAAACGAAGACGCCGATGGCGTATTGGATGCCATGGAATTCCTGAAAGCCGTGAATCTCAAGAAGGGCGTCAAAGTAGGAAAACGGGTCGGCGTCATTGGTGGAGGCAACGCCGCGGTTGATGCCGCCAGGGTGGCGATGCGGCTCGAAGGGTGTGAGAAGGTTCACCTGATCTACAGGAGAACGCGGAACGAGATGCCCGCGTTCAAGGAGGAGGTGGACGCGGCGATTGACGAGGGCATTGACATCGTCTATCTCGCCGCTCCCTCCAAGATCGTGACACAGCAAGGGCGAATCACAGGAATCGAATGCATAAGGATGGAGCTGGGACCGCGTGACGAAAGCGGCAGGAGAAGACCTGTTCCTATCAAGGGATCGGAATTCGTCGTCGAGCTGGACACACTCCTCGTTGCGATCGGTGAAGTGCCCGATGTCTCATTTCTTGGTGAGATGTGCGGCGTCGAAGTGTCAAAGAGAAACACGATCGCGGTAAATCGCGAAACACTCGCGACTAATGTAGAAGGGGTCTTCGCGGGAGGCGACATCGTGACCGGTCCGAATACGCTCATAGAGGCTGTCGCAGCCGGCAAGAGGGCGGCGGAATCCATCGACAGATACATTCGTGGCGAGAGCCTGGTGGGGGAATACAACGTCACACGACCTTCAACGTACTTGCCTCCGGTCGAACTGACGGAGGAAGAGATTGCAGAGGCTGAAAGAGCGGCCACTCCGCATCTCTCTATCGAACGCAGACAAAGGAGTTTTGATGAGGTCGAACTCACACTCTCCGAAAAGGCGGCAATAAAAGAGGCAAGGCGCTGCCTCAGGTGCGATTTGGAGACTGAAGACGCCAAGGAATGGCTTGAACAAGCTGCGTCGATGAAGGGTGCTTAAATGAGGAAAACCTCCTGTCATTTTTGGATGATCTGGAGATAATTAAGGCCGCCATTTCTGGGGCCGGTATTTCGTTCAATGCTGCGCATCTTCCATGACTTAAGGAGAAAGAAGCGTGAAAAAGGTTACGCTCACAATTGACGGACGCAAAATTGCAGTGCCTGCGGGGTCCACCGTGCTGGATGCGATCCGGGCGGCGGGTCTCTATGTGCCCACCCTTTGCCACGATTCTGAACTGAAACCATACGGAGCATGCCGTTTGTGCATCGTTCAGATAGAAGGCTTGCGAGGGCTGCCTACATCTTGCACCACCCCTGCCACAGAAGGCATGGTCGTGCACACGGAAAGCGAGCAGATTCGCAACGTTCGCAGAACCGTTGTGGAATTGGCAATCGCGAATCATCCGTACGATTGTCTCCTCTGCAGCCAGAACCAGGAATGCGAGCTCCTGAGCGTGGCCCGATACGTTGGTGTCGAGAAGGGGGCGCTGGAGCGGATGCGGAGAGGCGCGCTGGACAGGGCCATCGACACATCCAACCCCGCCTTCGATTTCGACCCGAACAAGTGCATCCTCTGCGGAAGATGTGTGAGGATATGCCAAGAACTCACCGGAGTGGGCGCAATAGACTTCGCCTATCGCGGGAACAAGACCGTCGTCACCACGTTTGGCGCAAGACCGTTGGCGTTGTCCCGATGTCAGAACTGCGGCGAATGCATGGAGCATTGTCCAACGGGAGCCCTGTCGCCGAAGCTCGCGGTCGCTCCTCAGCGTGAGGTCGAGACCACCTGCCCATACTGCGGCGTCGGCTGCTCCATGTATCTCGGGGTGCGCGGGCGCGAAATCGTTCGCGTCAGAGGGGCGAAGGAAAACAGCGTAAACCCGGAAGGTCTCTGCGTGAAAGGGCGGTTCGGACTCGATTTTGTCAATCATCCCGACCGCTTGACCCGGCCTCTGATTCGGAAAGAAGGTGCGCCCAAGGGTGATGGGCAAGTCGATCCGATGGAAGCGTTTCGCGAGGCCAGTTGGGATGAGGCGCTGGACCTCGTGGCCGAAAAACTTGGCCGCATCCGTGACGAGCACGGTCCTGACGCCATCGGGGTGATCAGTTCCGCCAAGTGCACGAACGAAGAGAACTACGTCATTCAGAAATTCGCCAGGGCCGTCATCGGAACGAATAACGTCGACCACTGCGCCAGGTTGTGCCACGCCTCCACCGTGACGGCCGCGCTCGCGTCGTTCGGCTCCGGCGCCATGAGCAACTCGATTTCGGATATCGACCATGCCGACATGTTGTTTGTCATCGGGTCGAACACGACGGAATGCCATCCCATCATCGGAAGGCGTATCAAACGGGCCGTCCGTTTTAACGGGGCCAAATTGTTAGTTGCCGACCCGCGCATCACCGAACTGGGCGAGATGGCCGACGTGCGCATGAACCATTTTCCCGGTACCGATGTCGCTCTGATGAACGGCATGATGCGTCAGATCGTCGATGAGGGAATGCACGACAAGAAGTTCATCGATGAGCGGTGCGAGGATTTCGAGCCGTTCCTCGAATCGTTGCAGCAGTATCCCGTCGATTATGTGAAAGATATTACCGGCGTTCCGGCCGAAAAGATACGCAAAGCCGCGCGTTTGTTCGGCAAGGCAAAGAGAGCCATCGTCTTCTACGGCATGGGCATCACGCAGCACACCACGGGAACCGACAACGTAAAGGCCGTCGCCAATCTGCTCATGTTGACCGGAAACATGGGTCGCAGGGGCACGGGCTTCTCGCCGTTGCGCGGTCAGAACAACGTGCAGGGGGCCTGCGACCTGGGGGCGCTCCCGAATGTCTTTTCCGGCTATCAGGTCGTCACCAGCCCGGAGGTGAGGGCCAAGTTCGAAAAAGCCTGGGGAACGAGCTTGTCGGATCGACCCGGCCTCACCCTCACGGAGATGTTCGGCGCGACACATGAGGGCCGGCTCAAGGCAATGTACATCATGGGCGAGAATCCCACCATGAGCGAGCCCGACGCGAATCATGCCCGGGCCGCCCTCGCGGAACTCGATTTCCTTGTCGTTCAGGACCTCTTCCTGACGGGGACGGCCGAATACGCCGACGTGGTGTTGCCTGCGACAAGCTTTGCCGAAAAGGACGGAACCTTCACCAACACGGAGCGAAGGGTGCAGATGGTTCGCAAGGCCATCGACCCGCCCGGCGAGGCGCGCGTGGACTGGGAGATCACCGCCGACATCTCAAGGAGGATGGGATATCCCATGGAGTACGCCTCCAGCGCCGAGATAATGGATGAGATCGCCGAGTTGACTCCCATCTATGGAGGTATCCATCACGATCGACTGCAGAAGGGCGGATTGCAGTGGCCGTGCCTGAATCGCAAACACAAAGGCACGCTGTTCCTTCACAAAGGCCGATTCTCCCGAGGGCGTGGAAAATTTCACGTGCTGCACGATAAACCGCCGGCCGAACTGCCGTCGCGCCTTTATCCGCTCGTTCTCACGACCGGCAGGATTCTTGAGCATTGGCACACGGGCAGCATGAGCCACAGGTCGCACGTCCTCGAGACGTTGCAGCCCGAGAGCAGCGTCGAACTGAGCCCGACAGACGCCGAGCGACTCGGCATCGAAGAGGGCGACATGGTTTCGGTGCGCTCGCGGCGCGGCCAGGTTCACACGAAGGCCAAGAAAACTCCTCGCGTGCGACCCGGCCAGGCCTTCATGGCCTTCCACTGGCTCGATGCTCCGGCGAATCTTCTGACGAACCCGGCTCTGGACCCTGTGGCCAAAATCCCCGAGTACAAGGTATCCTCCGTGCGGGCCATTCTTGACGTGCTCGAACGCGCGGCCGAGGACAACGCGTTCATCGCCGCCCTTGCCGAGAACCCCGCCGGCGCACTGAGCTCCTACGACCTCACGCCTGAACACCGCGAGGCCCTGCTCAACGCGGATTTCAATGCGCTCGAAGAGTGGATAGGCCCGCTCGACGACCGTCTCAAGATTTGGCTGAAGCACCGGCTCAAGCAGGAGAAACTGTCGGAGGCATCTGAGACACCCCGCAAGTGACGGGCTGAGCAGACTCCTCTCTTGACTTCTTTTGGTCAACGGGCATGACGACCGTCGTCATGCCCGTTTTCTCATTCCATCTCCTCTCCCCATCGCCGCCATTGCAGAGCGACCGGCACTCAACGGCGTGTTGCCCAAAACGTCCTGTCATTCCCGCGGAGCCTGTCCTCGACCCTGATCGGGGAGCGGGAAACCAGCGTTGTCTCAGGAGCACTCGACAACAGGCCACTAAGAATGGCACACCCCGCCCCTTAAGGCACGAAGGGACACCCTTGGGAAAGGTTAGAAATAGCCAACTACTATTCGGAGCAGCAAATAGTTGTCATTCTGAGCGCAGCGAAGAATCTCGAAGAATACAGTAGCTTTGGGCTAAACATGAGATCCTTCACTTCGTTCAGGATGACAAGCATGTGACGTATTTCATGCACCTTGTAGTAATTCAGGAAATTAACAACGCTGGCGAACTCTGCCATCTTCTTCATCTTCAACATTCCTGCAAAAAATGCTATAATGCCGGGAAAACAGAAGGGACTGTGAAACTCCATGTGCGTATAGAGAAAGACATGGAAGGGGCTTCCCATTATTCAACCCGTTGAGCTTTAACGAATCATAGAAGGAAGCGTCTTAATAAATGTCAAACTGGCAGGGAGGAATTGGCAATGGCAGTTTTGTTCATAGTAATAATTGGTACCTCTATTTTCTGTTTTTATCAAGGATATATTGGCACGGGCATAATCTGCCTCATCGGTTTTTCCAAAACGATCGGCTTTTTGGCACTCATATACACTTCAATCTATCTATTTTTCAAGGGCCACTATGTGATGGGATTTGCACCAATCGGGTTGATCGCATGGAATATTATTGGGATGTATTGGACCGAGAGGGATCGACATCGAGCAGAAGAGTGACCCAGCAAAGAGAGAATAGGGTCTCCCGCACAATCGCCGACCTCGCCGAGTCCGAAACTGTTCGTGCCAGGCGAATCTCCGGGGAGACTTAGTACCG
Organism: uncultured bacterium; assembly: GCA_964607485.1. Classification (GTDB taxonomy): domain Bacteria; phylum Abyssobacteria; class SURF-5; order SURF-5; family SURF-5; genus CAZSKP01. Next base: position 131,620 of record CAZSKP010000004.1, read on the forward strand.
GAGGTCTGATAAGGGGCGTTGGAGGTGAGGAGAAGAGGCGTCGTCTTGGCCTGAATAGAAGTTTTGTGTACAGAATAGTAGGAAGGTTCAAGAGAGGAAAGAAAGGAATAAATGGTTCAATAAGAAGCCCGAAGCTCTCGAATTAGGAACGAATCAATGGAGGCGGTTTAAATGGAGACGCCAAATCCGGCCAAGCGAATGAAGATATACTCCAGAATCAAAGGGAAATGGAGAGAACTTGTTGCGGCCGTTGCTGTCATATTATTTATCATCACTTCTGTTCTTACAGACAACAAGTCTGGTGTTGTGGTTAGCTTCTTGATCTTGATTTCAATCCTCTATCTCGACCGAATCAAAGGAATTATAATCGAGATGAGGATAAGAAGAATATTTGGTATTGAACTGGCTGAAGAAGTCTTCAAGGAGGAACTGCGCCGTGAGGCACTCAAGAGGAAACCAGATCTCGACGAGGAAGATGTTGATATGATTGCCGACTTGGCGCTCAACCGTATTGAGGGTCCCTACCGTAAAGCAAAGTTGTTTGAAGATATCGTCCAACTTGCACTGAACGATCTGAATCTGACATTTCAAAGAGGGGTAACCTATCCTTCTCTTGCCAGCCACCCTCAGATTGATTTTTTAGTTGAGTTAGGTCAAGAACGCCTTGTTGGCATAGCAGTCGCATACAGTGATCTGATGTATCTTACTGACGACCATCTTTTTCGAGCAATTAAGATGTCAAACGCATTATCTGAGCACTTCAATCTTGCTGGCTTCTTGCTGATAACAAATGCCGCAGTTGGAGAAAGAGACAAGACAACTTTGAACGAGCAAGAGCCAAGAATTGATGTCATCGAGAGTGTAATATCTCCTGATGGCGTCACGTCAAGATTGTCGTCCTATTTCCAACAAATTGCCGAAAGAATAAACTGATAGCAAATCATTCACCCCGCGGACGGTGTCACTATGCGGATAGAGACGCTAAAAGACTACATTCTCTTCTGGTTGAATTCCGCAAGGACCCTAGGCAAAGTGAGAAGAACATCCGAGCTTTTGACTTGGGTCTTCGGTTTGTGTGTCGCAATTATAGCTTTTCTTGGCTCAAATTTCGTGACGGCGGTGTTGGGGATTTGCGCAACAATCTCAGCTTTGCTTACGATTGTGGCTAACAAGCAGCTGGACAATCTAAATGCTCCCCGTACCATAGATACCAACCGGAAACAACTGATACTCGATGCACTCGCCAACATAGCACCGTGTCGAGTAATAATATCGGCTGCGATCGGCGATTGTGAGGCCATCAATCTTGCAGAGGAACTGGCGAAGGTCTTCAAAGATACAGGATGGCAGGTGGAAGGGCCCGACTATTCTCCTCTGTCGTCTGATGACCAAGGCATTATACTTCGCGCACATGACCAACATTCGGCTCACAAAGAAGTCTCGGCTCTAAAGGAGGCCTTGGCTACTTGCGGCTTCGAAGTAAGAATGGAGTTCGATGAGCGCATACCGAACAAAGCAATTGACCTGCTGATAGGCTATAAAGGCTTTCGATGAAAGCTAACCTCGTTAGAAATGATGACGGCTTACGAGGCCAAAGCGTTGCTCAAGTTGGCCATCTTTAAGCTCGGTTTCTCGGACCGCGCATATGAGTGTGTCCTCAGAATTGACCACACCACTGCAGACTTTTCCGAATACATCTTCAGGGGCGATTCAGTTTCGGAGTTTTCATGGGAAATTGTGATAGCAGAAGAGAAGTTGGGGACAGAGGTCGGACAATCCGGGCTGCGATATTTGATTACCTAGAAGGAGGTAATTCGAAATGCAGAAAGTCATCATAGCCGGCGGCGTGCGCACACCCATCGGGAGCTTCGGCGGCTCGTTGCGCGACGTGCCCGTGCACAAACTCGGAGCCCTGGCCCTCGCCGAGGCGGCGAAACGGGCTTCCATCGACCCCGCTCAGGTGGACGACGTCATCGTGGCGCAGTCGTATCAGAACGGCGAATGCGCCAACGCCGCGCGAATGGCCGTGCTCGAGGCGGGCTGGCCCGACCACGTTCCGGGAGTGACGCTTGACCGCCGCTGCTGCTCGGGGCTGGACGCCATCTTCTTCGGCGTCATGAAAATCCAGACGGGCAACGCCGACATCGTCGTCGCCGCAGGCATGGAAAGCATGAGTCAGGCGGAGCTGTACATTCCGGGCGAAATCCGCTGGGGGCTGGGCGGAAGGGTGGACAAGAAGTTGGGCTTCATGCCGAGGGGACACGGCGCGCTCTCGATGTGGGGGATACCGCTGTACGACAGGATTCAGCGCGCGCGGGTCATGTCGCAGCCCATCGAACGCTACGGCGAGCTGAACTCGATGATGGCCTGGGCCGAGGAGGCCGCCAGGAAGGAGAACATCTCGCGCCGCGAGGCCGACGAGTGGGCGGTGCGAAGCCATCAGAAGGCCATCGCCGCCATCGACTCGGGCAAGTTCAAGGAGGAGATCGTCCCCGTCCCGATTCCCCAGCGGAAGGGAGAGCCGAAGCTTTTCGACACCGACGAGCCGCCGCGGCGGGATACGCAGCTCGAAAAACTGGCGAAGTTGCGCACCGTCTATCCCGACGGAATATGCACCGCCGGCAATTCATCCACCGAGAACGACGGCGCGGCAGCCGTCGTGCTGATGTCCGAGAGCAAGGCCAAAGAGCTCAACGTCGCGCCGCTCGTTTACTTCGACTCCTGCGCCGTCGCCGCCACCGACCCCACGCTCACCTATCCGGCCGTGCCCGCTTCCGTCAACAAGGCGCTGGAAAAGGCCGGCCTCGCCATAGACCAGATCGACCTGATAGAGATTCAGGAGGCGTTCGCCGTGCAGGCGCTCGCCGACGCGAGGCTGATGGGAATCAAGCCGGAAGATTTCGACAAGACGATCAACGTGAACGGCTCGGGCATCTCGCTCGGGCATCCCATCGGCGCCACCGGCGTCATGCGACTGGTTACACTCATTCACGAGATGCGGCGGCGCGGCAGCCGCTACGGACTCGAAACCATCTGCGGAGGCGGCGGCCTCGGCATCTCCGCCATCGTCGAAGCCGGAAAATAGGACTGGGGCAGGGCAAGGCATCGCTCAAACTATTCGGTGTCATTGCGAGGGAGGGTCACAGACTCGACCGAAGCAATCCCGCTGATAAATAGGGACAGACCCCGTTTTTCGAAGAGGGTACAAATACGACGCGTTCGGGAACATCATCTCGGAGACGGGGCAGGCGTTTAACCGACGGTTCACCTACACCTCTCGCGAGCGCCACGTCCGCAGTGGGCTGTATTACTACCGCGGCCGCTTCTATGTTACTCTGGGGACAGTCCCGAATCTATGCGGCACAAGACGGCCGCCGTAATTCTTGGGACAGTCCCCGTCGCAACTTTCGGACAGCCCTATTCCAGCCGGCCCCACACCGACCAATTCCAGTCGATGGATGCACCTTCCGGATTGGATAATTCCACCCGCCTTGAGAATGTTCTGCTGTGAGGTGACAGCGCGTCACCCTTGAGGGCGGACCCGAAATCGATATACAGCTTTCCGTCGCAGGTTGTGCCGTCGGGATTTTTCACCTGGACAGTCGAGGGGCTTATGTATTCGATGACGAGCCTGAGCGGCCCCGCTATCTGCTGGGACGACACGTTGTAGAGACGGATGTCGCAGTATGTGACACTTCGCTTTCGGTCGAAGCGCGGGCGCGAGTGGCGCAGTAGTGTCAGAGAAGTCACATCGTCGCCCATCGGCGCGCAGCCGTAAGCACTGGCCGTGCACGTGTCGGGCTCGCTCTCATATTCACCGTCACCGACGATGAGCTGGACGACGTAGTCGCCCTCCGCGTCGACCTCGAACGTGGGAGTTGCGGACGTCTCGTCGGACAGCAGGGCGGAGCTGTCGGCGGGTTTGCTCAACATGCTCCAGCGATGTGTCAGCGGGTCGCCCTCAGGGTCGCTGCTGCCGCCGGCATCGAGCTGCACGATGTCGCCCACCGCGACCTCCTGGTCGGGCCCGGCATCGGCGACGGGCGGAAGATTGTACGTGCTGATCGCGACCGAATCGGGCTGGCTCGGGCATTTCCCGTCACTGACGACCAACTCGGCCACGTATTCGCCTGGAAGGTCAACGGTGAACGTGGGCGTCGCTGCGGTGGGGTCGGACAAAGTCGCTGCACTGCCGGCGGGCGTGCCGACGAGCGTCCACATGAACGTCAGCGCATCACCGTCGGCGTCGGTGCTGCCCCGTCCGTCGAGGCTCACGACATCGCCGACATGAACCGTTTGGTCGGAGCCGGCTTTTGCGACCGGACACGAATTGACGGTGCTCACGGTGACCGTGTCGGGTTCGCTGTCGCAGGCGCCGTCGTTGACGACGAGCTCGGCCATGTATTCGCCTGAAAGATCAACGGTGAACGTGGTCGTTACTGCGATAGGGTCGGAAAGCGCCGCCGCGCTGCCCTCTGGTTTGCTCGAGAGCGACCACACGTAGGTGAGCGCATCACCGTCCGGGTCGGTGCTTCCGCCGCCGGCAAGCGTCACGATGTCGCCGAGCGCGACTGTCTGATCCGGTCCCGCGTTTGCGGTCGGACAGCTATTGCAGAATTCGTCTATTTCGCCGTTGCAGTTGTTGTCGATGCCGTCGTCGCACAGCTCCACTGCGCCGGGGTTAATCGTCGCATCGGCGTCATCGCAGTCCGTATTGTCGAGCACGTATCCGCCGGGGGCCTCGCACGTTTGGAGGGATACTGACGGGTCGCCGTATCCGTCTCCGTCGGCGTCCCGGTAATAGAGCGACCCCTCGACCCCTTCATCTATTTGACCGTCGCAGTCGTTGTCCACTCCGTCACAGATTTCGACGGCGCCGGGATGAATCGCCGGATTGGAGTCGTCGCAGTCGTCTCCGCCGCATGAGATACTGTCGTGCATGTCGCCGTCCGCGTCGCAGTCACACGCGTCGCCGACTCCGTCACCGTCCGTGTCCGCCTGGTCCGGGTTGTAGGTGAGCCGGCAATTATCGATTTCATCAGGCACACCATCGCCGTCGGAATCCGGCGCCATCACAACAACCGCATCTGAAGGGGGGGAGAACTGGCTGAAGTTTCCACATGTATCGACCGCTCGCAATTCGTAATAGTACGTGTTGTTCAGGCTCACGCTATCATCGGTCAGAGACGTGCCGGTGACGATACCGCTGTGTATCTTGGCGTAGGGACCGTCAGAGGCGTTTCCCCGGTAAACCTCGTATCCCGCAACATCGGGTTCGGGATTGGCCGTCCATGACAAGTGAACGGGCGGCTTAGGAACGAGGACATCAGCCCAACTCAAGGAATGTAAGCCTGCCAAAAGGCACAGTGCAATCAAGAAAGACCAGATTCGACGGGGATTGAGGTTTCGCATGATTCTTTCTCCAGATTTGCCTTGCTGCTCCACTGGGGGAATGCCTATGATTTGTGAGCGTCATGAATTATGCTATAGCTTAAGCAGGGAAGATGCCAAAGCACTCTATTTATTGAAACTACTTGTCGCGCCTACTGTTTTGCATTCTTTCCATCCACGAAGTTAGCTGCGGGAATATACGCCCGTGTAGCTCTCAATCACAGAAATGTAAGTTGGCACTGGGACATTCATTCCCGGATACCGCGTGGAGGATTGTCACACAATATAAACAGTTTTGTATAAATACATGTAAATATAAACACCATAAGGCAAAAAAATTTTGGAAAATGCCTGAGCGGGGACATGGGGACATGAGGTCGGCTGCACCTGCGGCGCTATCGGCGCGCTTGCATCCGTGGTGGGGCGGGATCTTATTTTTGGATGCGAAGGCAAAGCAACGCACGTGCCAATCGGCCGAGCCCGAGGTGAGAATCAACTAAACCGTTGCCGGGCAAGAGCTTTAGCACTTTACCGGAAGGAGGCTTCGTGAATGGGCGACTATAGGACTACGAATATCTACTTGGTATTGTTATGCCCCACAATCCCATATTACTCAGTGCGCGGACAGCCGTTAGACCGATAAATTAAGGCTATTCTGAGATTCGCAGCACCCGACACGGGTATTTGAGGGGGAGGCCCATTATGCCCGGCAGGAAACGCATTTCGGGTTTTTCGAATCCCGACGCGATACGGCACGCCCCTGGCATGATGATAAGTTGAAGAAAAGTCGTCTTTTACAACAAAAGTCCGCCCTCAGCGTCGCGTTGCCCAAGCAGCGGATGCCGCTTTCCCAGCAGGGGGTGCCGGAAGGAGCCGCGGCCCAATCTTCAGAGGCCGGTGAAGCCCAATTGCGAGATGACGACCCTCATGAATATCCACCTGACAATGAAGGCTCCGATCGCCAGGAAAAAGGCGCCGACGAAACCATAGCCATATGCGCTCATGAGGACGATGATATTGAGCGCAAGGGTCCAGACAAAGAGCGCCAGGAAGAGCATGCCAACGGCAGCGGCGACGGGACCCATGAGTTGCGGAGAGGCGACGATGACGACCACTCCAATCACCGCCACGATTACCAGTGTGTAGGTAACAATGCGCGTGACTCCCTCGACGAACGCAAAATAGACGGTGAGCGTGATGAAGTTCGTCTCGTCGGCCACGAAAAAGTTCACGGCGGCTATGCTGAGCGAATAGACGAGAAGATTGAGCACGGTCTGACCAACCACCATCACGACGCTGGGTTGTCTGAACTCCCCTGAACCGATGAGAGAGCCCGCCATCCCCCCCGGCAGTTTATCGGCGATGCTTGCTCCGACGAGAACAAACAGGACCACGGGCAACAGGCTGATGAAATAGAACGCTGCCACCTTGGCCAGGCCCGACGGAGCCGACAGGTACTCGTCGAATTCGTCAAGCGTCTGGACCGGATGAATGATGAGATTCACGATGTAGTAGAGGAGACTGTTTGTCTCATATGTCTCCTCCACTCCCGCGTTGGGTCCGGCCGGCGGTTCCATTCCCGGGGGCAGGGCGTCTCGTTCGCTGATGGGCGTCTCGTATTCGCGCAACAGGACATCTTCGTTCTCGTCTGAATGAAGGAACGCTTCCTCGGGGGGTATGTAGGGCGGGGGCTCCGAAAAATCGAGGTCTTCCACACGCGGGGCCTCTTCATCCTCCGGGGGGAAAACCGGCGCCGGCTCTTCATAAAGCCTCTCACTCGGGCCTTCGTCCGAAACGAGGCCGAGCATTCGCTTGCGCGCCCTGAACTCCTCCTTCGCGAGGTCCATCAAGCGAAGCTTTTCCTCGTGCACCTCACGGCGATATTTCCTCCGCTTCTCCTCCACCGGGATTTTTTCCCGTCCAATGCGCTCCTTCGTCTCGCTCTTGTAATCGTCCAGCCGCCGCTGCATCGACTCCTTTATCTCCCGGCGGAGAGCGGCTTTCTTCTCCCTTATGTTTCTCTTATCCATGGATGCGTCTGCAATCTTTGACCGTCAGCTCTATTAGAGATGCATTCAAATAATAGCATACCCTTTGAATACAGCGCAAATTTCGGGACGCCGATGGAGAAAACTTGCGGCAGTCTCCCCATCCGACAACAAGGCCCCGGTTCGCGACACGCCGCCGGGGCCCATGAGACGTTTCAATTCTCGACCGCTTTCTGCGCCTTGTGGTTGCGGAAGATCCTCGCGAACGAAAAAGCGATCACGAAGGCCAGAATCACCACTCCCCAGCCGCCCACGAACAGCGACCATTGAGGATAACCTTCATACGGCACGCGAATGCGCTGGACGAATTCGCTCGCAATCATGAATATAAGGACGAGCGGAGTCAAATACTTTATGCACACGCTCCACCACCGTCCCACGGAAAAATCGGAAGTGGAATTGACGAACTCTCGCATCTTCTCGGCCCCGAAGAACCAGCCGATGGCGAGGCACTCGAACAGGCCGAAAATCGTCAGCCCGAAATTGTTAATGTGGCGGTCCACAATGTCGAGCCAGTACAGCCCCGCATCCGTGCAGAACAGCAATCCCCCGAGCAGAGCCAGAATGCATGTAATGAGGCTGATCGTCTCGCGCTTGACGGGGATATAGTCATGGAACCCGGCGACCACCGCCTCCACCAGCGAAAAGGCCGAGTCGATTGCGAGAGTGAGCAGCGTGAGGAAGAACAGGAATCCGAACAGCGCAGGCAGATAGGGCATCAAGCTGATGGCCGTCGGGTACGTGACGAACGCCAGGCCCGGCCCGCTGGATACCACTTCCGACACGGCCACGCCCTGCTGAACGGCCAGAAAACCCAACACCGTGAAAACAGCGAAGCCGGCGATGAAGCTGACGGCGGCATCCAGCGCGACCACCCATATGGCATTTGCGTTGATGTCCGAATTCTTGGGCAAATAGCTGGCATATGCGGGCATCACGCCGAACGCGAGCGTGATGCTGAAGAACACCTGCGAGTAGGCGGACAGCCATACGCGGTGGTCGAGCAGCTTCTCCCATTCGGGCCGAAGATAGAATGACACTCCCTCCAGCGCCCCCGGCAGCGTGAAACCCCGGATTACGAACAGTATGATGATAACGACCGGCAGCGGCACCGTCCACATCACGATTTTCGAGACCACCTTGGTTCCCTTGAAGATTGAAAGATAGATGAGAATCCACGCGGCGACGGACCCCGCCAAAAGCACGGGCACTATCTTGGTTATATCGCCCGGCCCCGAAGAAAGTTGGAGCACCTGCTTGAAGAAGTGAGCTTCGGCATCGCTTCCCCATGCAAGGGTCAGAGATTTGAACAGATAAATGATGGTCCAGCCCATCACCACGGCGTAAAAGCAACAGATGATAAAGCCATTGGCGAGCGTGCCCCAGCCGATCCAGCGCATGCCCGAACGGATGTCTCCGAACGCGGCGGGCGCGCCGTTGACCTCCCAACGCGCGCGGCCCCAACAGCCGACGGCCATCTCCAGAACCAACAACGGAAAACCGGCCGTGACCAGCGCGATCAGCCACGGTATCAGAAATACCGCGCCGCCGCTGTCATACACGATATAGGGAAACCTCCAGAGGTTTCCCAGGCCGACCGCACTGCCGACAGCGGCCAGCACAAACGTAGTCCGACTGCTCCACTGTTCGCTTGCCACCTCTCCCTTCTCCTTTTCCAGATTTAGAATCGGCAGTCAACTTGTCTGAGGCTTATCGTACGAAATGACATATTAACATAAACTCTATCTTGAGTCACTAGAAAAACCGGGCTCGAGTAGTGTCCGGCAAGGTATCTGCCTGCTTTTCCAGACAGCCCATAACGTTTCGCATACGCTCCTTCTTCCTGATGGATCATAAGGAATCTCAGGTAGGGGCAGGCCCCCGTGGTTGCCCGTTTTTTCCCATGATACCGCAAATATTCACGAGCGCGCGAGGCAGGCACAGGGGCCTGCCTCTACTTCGAATCGGTCTTCGGAATAAGACGCGTTGTTCGCGTGGGATGGATTCACCCGTGCAGGGAAGAGTGGAAGAGATTCCGCTCAGAGCCGCAGCACCCTGGCGAGCGGGCCGCTGCCGACCGTTATTGCGCCCTGAGGGCACATCTCCTGACAGCAGAAGCAGCGAATGCACTGCTTGAGGTCGAACCGAAGGGAATCGTTGTGGGCGGTGATGACGTGCGCGGGACAGTTATTAACGCATACGAGACACATCTCGCATTTGCGCGAATCGACAACGGGCCGCGTCGTCAGCCAGTCGCGCAAATAGTCTCTGAGGAAGCCGGGGAAAAGCCCTATCAAGTCGCTGGTCTCGGGAAAAACGAAGCCGGCCACCTTGCAATCTTCAAGACGCTCACCGGCGGTCGAGATCTCTCGCAGCCGCGTCTGCCCCGCTCCCATTTCCTCCGCGGCCAGAATCGTCGGCATTCGGTCTCGTGGCAGTCCGACTATCTCGCACACGACGGTGTCCAGCGCCACGGCGTCCTCGGACGCCAGGACGAGCCCCATCCTCTTGAGGTCGCCGTTCTGCGGGCCGTTGCCGTGCATGGCGGTAATCCCGTCCATGAGCGTCAGCCGCGGGGACACCTTGCGGTAAAGATCGACCAGCATTCGCGCGAAATTCATCCGGTCGGCGCCGGCGGCCAGGTGCCACTGCGATTTGCGCGTGCCCGGCACTACGCCAAACATATTCTTCACGCCGAGGGTGAGCGTCATCTGTCCGTGCGTCTTCAATTTGGGGAGATTTATGACGACGTCGGCGTCGAGGACCGACCGGTCGATCTTGAACCTCTTGTATTTTGCGCCGTCGGGACTGTCCACATCCACGGGATTGTCGAAATTGACAACCTCCACTTTCTCCTCTTTGGCCACAGCGGCGATCCCGCACTTCGAGGCAACCCTCACGGCGCTCCCCATGGCCGGGCTGTCCCCGATCAGGGGCTTGCCGCCCGCCTTCTTCACCAACCCGACGACCGCGCGGACGATCTCCGGATGGGTGGTCACGTGCTTGTCGGTCGGCCTGCCTATGAGCAAATTGGGCTTGAGAAGAACTCGGTCCCCCTTTTTCACAAAACGGTCGATCCCGCCCAGCTCATCGACCGCCTTATCGACGGCTTTGAAAACCTTCTGCGAGCCATAGCTGCCGCATCGCGACACAGCCACTCGCGCGCTTTTTTCAGCGCTCTTCTTCGACTTCCCCATCGGGCAGCTCTCCCCCAAAATTGGATGGGTCGCGGACAATCTTGTGCAGCCCCGTCCCGTTCTCAGAAAGACGAAAACCCTCGGAGTCGCGCGAACCGATGCCCAGACCCGAGGTCCGACTGAATATCTGGCGAAACACCAGAAAAAGATGAAGGCCGTACAAGCCGATGGACACGCCCAGAATTAATTTTGCAATCGTTTCGATGCTCATCTCAACGCACTGCCAATAAAATACTTACGCAATCCAGCATCAATCGGTCAACCCCTCGATCTGCTCCATTATAACACGTTCCTGCCCGCATTCAAAGGGGCCCGTTGTTCCGCTGTCCGAAAGCGGCCGGACTGCCTCGAAGTGGTCACCGACCGGCAGGGGCTTTGGCATGATATTTTCTCCCCTTCGCGGTGGAAAAGTGCGTCGGCTCTCCTCAAAACAGGGGAGGAATAATACATTTGCTGCCTGAAAAAGGTCAAGCGAGGCTTTCGCGGCCGGCTCGGGCGCAGGGTGGCCCCATGAGCGATTCTGCCGAACAGTTCAAGAAGAAATTGATGGCCATAAAGGAGATCTCCACCCTCCCTCAGGTGATGATAAGGATAATGGAGATAATCACCGACGAAAGCTCGTGCGCATCCGACCTTGCGAGCGAGATCGCAAATGACACCTCGCTCACCGCCAAGATACTCAAAATGGTGAACTCCGCCTACTATGGTTTCTACAGGGAAATAGTCAAGGTGTCGGACGCCGTCGTCGTGCTCGGGTTCAACGAAATCAGACGTCTCTCGCTCGCAATCTCCGTGCTCGACATGTTCGGCCCCGGCAACCGGGCGGAACATCGTCTGAGACTCTGGAATCACTCGTTCGGATGTGCCGCGTTGAGCGACATCATCGCGAAGGAGTGGGGCATATTCGACAGGGGCGCATTCACGGCCGGACTGCTGCACGACATCGGCAAGGCGGTACTCGACCAGTATTTCCCCAGCATGTTCTCAGCCATTCAGGCCTGCATGCGGGAACACTCATTGAAGGCGCACGAGGCGGAAAGACAGCTATTCGAATTCGACCATGCCGATGTCGGCTATTGGTTGTCCGAACGATGGAACCTTCCGGTAAGCCTGAGCGAAGCCATCCACTTTCATCACCGGCCGGAAGCAGCCGAAGAGGCGCCCGAACTCGCGACGCTCGTCCATCTGGCCGACGGCCTCGTGAACGAGTTCATGAGTCTTAAAGCTGCGGGCGTGCCTCTGACCGATGTGTCGGCCGAAGATGGCGAGGAGTTCTCGTCCGAGAAGAAGGCGGCCCTCCTTCTCGAACTGGAAAGAAGGATGAAGAGTTCGGCGGCGGCGAACAGTTTCCTCTGATCGTTCGAGCATGAGTCGTCGAACCACGGGGGCATTCACGAATGAGGCTCGAAAAACGCATCTCCCACGAAGATTACATAATAAAGGCCCTGAGCATTCTCGAACGGCGCGCCACAGAGGAAGACCCGGCGCTGGGCGCCCAAGCTCACACCGGGGACGAACCGGGAGAGACGTTGCTTCGGGGACTGAATTCGCTCCACGAGTCATGGCGTGACGCGACCGAAAACGTCAAGCGAATGAAGAGGGAACTGGCCGTCTTCAGGGAGGTCACCGCCGAGACGGGACGTCGGCTGGAGAGAAAGATTGAGGAGCTTTCCTTGCTTCGGCTCATCACCGACACGACCAGTCGGGCCATAATGTCGCAGGATCCGTTCAAGCCCGTGCTCGATACGGTCATCGCAAAAGTCGGAGCCGACAACGGTTCGATCATCCTGCTCAGCCAGGAAACCGGGCGCTTCGAGTTGAGAACCGCCGGCGGAGAAGAATATTCCCAGCTCGACAAGCCGCAATTCGACCTGACGGAGAAAGTTGCAAGCGTGGTCGTCTCCTCGGGCGAGCCGTGTCTCATCGACGACGCCCGCAGCGACCCCCGCTTCGGGATGTCGAGCGACACAGACCACGGTATCGGCTCCCTCGCGTCGTTTCCGCTTGTCGCCGAGGGCAAAACGGTGGGCGTCCTGACCGTGAGCAGCCGGCATTCCAACACCTTCGGCGCCGAGACAACGCGCATGATGCACATCATAGCCGGCCAGATTGCCGTCGCCGTCCAGAATGCCAGGCTGTACGGTGAGGTGAGGAAGACGAAAGAATATCTGGAGAATCTCGTCGAGAGGGCGGGCGACGCGATTTTCACCCTCGACCACGGTCACAACATAGTTTCCTGGAACAAGGGCGCCGAAATGATTTTCAAGCGGGACAAGCAGGCCGTGGTCGGCTCGGCCATTTACAACCTGGTCCCGGGGAGCTCATCGCCCATGCTGCGAGAGCACGTCGACGGCGTCCTCGGTGCCGAAAGCATCGTCACAGTCGAGACCGATGTGGCGAGGGGAGACGGCCAGACGACCCAGATCGCACTCACGCTTTCCCCCATCCATGGGGCAGAGGGCGAAGTGGTGGGCGTATCGGGCATCGCGAAGGATATCACCGAGCGCAAGCGGGTGGAGGAAGAACTGCGACACCTGAATGCCGCCAAGACAAGCTTCGTCTCCACCGTCTCTCACGAACTGCGCACTCCGCTCACCTCAATCAAGAGCTATGTCGAAATTCTCCTGCACGACGTAGCCTCGCTCCCCGAGGACACCGTGAAAAGGTATCTGAACATCATGAACGAGGAGTGCGACCGGCTGACAGGGCTCATTTCCACCGTGCTCGACCTGCAGAAGCTGAATGCGGGCAAGCTCGAGGCACGGCTGGAGCCGCTGCTGCTTTCCGACCTCGTCCGACAGGCGGCCGAGCTGTTCGATAGTGTGGCGCTTCGAAACCGAACAGAGCTGAGCAGGGAATTCCTCGTGCCCGACCACATGACCAAAGTCATGGGCGACCGCAAGCGCTTGATGCAGATTCTGTCCAACCTGTTCTCGAACGCATTCAAATACACCGACGCCGGCGGCCACGTTCTCGTCACGCTCGCCCGCGAGGACGAAGAAGTGAAGCTCACCGTCAAGGACAACGGCATCGGCATACCGAAGGCAGAGTTGGACAATGTCTTCGAAAAGTTCTACCAGGTGAACAACTCGACCACGCGAACAAAGGGCGGCACCGGACTCGGCCTGGCGATAACGAAAGAACTCGTCGCACTCCACCGGGGACGGATTTGGGTGGAGAGCGAAGAGGGGAGAGGATGCAGCTTCAGCGTCCTGTTTCCGGCCATCGAATAGGCCGCACGGCGAGCCGGCCGGAAGGGCTCAAAGCATGGCGAGGGCGTATCGAATCCGCTCGTTCCACGCGGTGTTTCGAGTGTGTCTGAACGATTTCCTCCGGGCATCAACACACGCTTCGGACCGTTTGACAAAGCCAGGCCGACGTGCTACGATTTCTCTGGGCGCGCGGGTGACACTCCGGCGTCAAAGAGGGAGCAAGCAGTATGAAGACCGCTCGCCGTGAATATCCCGACCTTCTCACTCCGGCACAGATATACACCCACCTGAACCAGTATGTCATAGGGCAGGAACGCGCCAAGCGCATCGTCGCCATTGCCGCCTACAACCACCAGAAACGCATCCTTCACAAGAAGGCCGGCCAGCCCAACCCGATCAAGAAATCCAACACCCTCCTCATCGGACCCACCGGCTGCGGCAAGACACACATAGCCAGGAACCTGGCGAATGTGCTCAACCTTCCCTTCACGGTCGTCGATGCCACCGAGTACACCGAGGCCGGCTACTACGGAAAAGACGTGGAGGTGATGGTCGCCGAGCTGCTGTTCAAAACCGGCGGTCGCACCGACGAGACACAGAGGGGAATCATATTCATCGACGAGATAGACAAGGTCGCCAGACGCTCCCACGGCGCACGCACCGGCGCGGGTGCGCGCGACATAGGCGGCGAGGGCGTTCAGCAGGCCCTGCTGAAGCTGCTCGAGGGCTCCGAGGTGTTCGTCCCGCTCAACGTCACCCAGCACTGGAGCAAGCACGACTTCGTGCTCGTGGACACCTCCGAGATACTTTTCATCTGCGCGGGCACGTTCTCAGACATGCCGCTCATTCAGCATCAACTCAGGCCCGTCGGCTTCCGAAGCAAGAAGACGGGGGAACGGGCCAAGCAGCGCAGAAGAGTGACCACGAAGGATTTGCTCGAGTACGGAATGCTGGCCGAATTCCTCGGCAGACTGCCCGTCGTGGTCGAGCTCGAGGCGTTGACCGCCGAGGACATGATGCGAATTCTCAAGGAACCGCCCGACTCCATCCTGAAGGAATATACCCACCTGCTCAGCCTCGACAACATCGAGATCAGGTTCACCGACGGCGCGCTCAGGCTGGTGATAGAACACTCCCTGAAAACCAACCTGGGAGCGCGCGGCCTTCGCTCGATAATGGAAGAGGTCATGCACGACATCATGTTCGACGCGCCCGCTTCAAGGGGTAAGAAGGTCACCATCGACAAGCGCTTCGTCGTAAAACGACTGGCGAAGCTGGAGTGAACTCCAAACTGCCATAAGGGCGGCTCAACATTCTCAGAGAACTCTGTGTCCTCTGTGGCTAAAACGAAGGCTTGCTTGTGGCGGGGCCGCGTATGGTTTCATCATGAAAATGCGCGTTCAGTTCGGCTTTGCGCTATGCCGATTCGGGCAGGCTCTCACCAATACTTCGGGTTGGGCTCTTTCGGGGCCGCCGGGCCGGAGGTCAGGCTCTTCACGAAGTTCTTGGCGGCGTCGATGATCTCGAGATGAATGTTCCGATAGCGGGTGAACTGGAGCGCCACAATTATAATGATGAGGATCACAAGCCCGCTGACGGCGTTCGCCAGCCACCGTCGGTTCAACCGACGCTGCTGTCTCTCGAACATCCGGTTCGCCTGGGCGGCGTCCGCGTCTTCACTTCTTTTCCGAGCCATTCTGATCACCCCTCATCTTGCCGAGAACGGAAGAATCATCGCCTCTTTCTTGGCGTCATCGTCCCGAGAATTTTCCGGAGAAGCTCCCTGTCGGCATTCTTGAACCCGACAAACAGGACGCCCGCGCAGTAGCGCAACGTGTTCTTGTCAAACGTGTACCAGAGGATATTGGCCAGCGTATCCAGCCGCACGGGCCGGCCTTCCTCATCCGTCGTCTCTATTGAAAGGTTGAGAATAGTCTCGTTGGATATGTCCATTTCCGTCGTGAAGGAAAGGCCTTCGATGCTTATGTCCTTCACGCGCAGACGTTGTTCTCTCTTGGCGGGAAACACGGCGGTTGCGACAAGCGATTCAGGCGCGCGATACCGTGGAGACAGGCGTCTTTCTTCCTGAATCATCGGGGACTCCTCAAATGGGCGACGAAGGACCCTCTTCCTCCATAACCGTATCGACATAAAGATCATATACGAATCGCCCCGTTCTTTTCAAGAACATTATTCCTGGGGGCTCCCTGTCTTAAATGGTGCATTCTTGAACGGCGTATCGTTCGAAAAATAGTTGGAGTCATTGCGAGGAAGAGTCACAGACTCGACTGAAGCAATCCCGCATGCGTTTCCCCCATGCTAGCGGGATTGCTTCGTCGCCCGAGCTTCCAGCCCTTTGCTCCTCGCAATGACGAGGCACAGGAATGATGTCGTGCAAGAGCGCTTGGGCAACAATTCCTGAAGGCCGGATTCGCACAACCAGCCGCTCGATTCGTCTTCAGGACCGTCTGATTTGAACGGGGATGAATATTTTGGTATCATTTAGGAGGGCCGGCCCCTTTCAACGGGGGCGGGCAATAACGTTTGTTCGGAAGAATCGGGGAATTCAATGCTTAAGCAGCCAGAAGTGCACGATATAGAGGTCAGCGTCGCCATCGACGATCTTCTCGGCCCGCTCGGCTACGGGAAGGGCGGAGCGGTCGAGCCCTCTATCATGGAACAGATTCTGTCAGAAACCGACCGCTGCAAACAGACAATATACGGAAAGGCCATCCATGCCTGCGTGGGAATCACGCATGCCGCCGGCCGCGACGCCTTCGAGGCGAACGGCGTGACAATCAACGACGAGACTCTCACAAGCTCGCTCGACGGCGCAGAGTCGCTCGCCGTCGCCGTTTGCACGGTGGGCGCCGGGATAGATGAGCTCATCGGCGAACACTTCGGCCGCGGCGATTTTCTCGGGGGCATGATCGCCGACGTCTTTGCGAGCCGCGCCGTCGAAGCGGCCGCCGAAAAATGCGCGGCGCTCATCTGCGCCGAGGCGCGGAGGCACAATCTCTCGGCGTCGCGTCACCTCAGCCCGGGTTACGGAAAATGGGATGTGAGCGGCCAGCGGGCCGTGTTCGCATTGCTCGACCCGTCGCCGATAGGAGTGTCGCTGAACGAGCACTGCATGATGCAGCCGCGGAAATCCGTCTCTTTCGTCCTTCCGCTCCTGAAGGGTGAAGTGCGCCCCGAACAACGGCGCCACTGCCAAGAGTGCGGTTTTGAGAACTGCGGCTACAGGCGAGAATGACGTATCCGGCATCGCCGGATGCGCGGGATGAAGAAATCTTATGACTCTGCTGGAACGACTCAGCGCGGGTGAGAAACTCGTATTCGACGGCGCGATGGGCACGATGCTTCAGGCAAAGGGCCTTGGCGTCGGCGAGTGTCCGGAAGAATGGAACGCGTCGCACCCGGACGTCGTTCGGCAGATTCACCAATCCTACTTCGATGTCGGCTGCGACATCGTGGAGACGAACTCATTCGGCGGAACCCGCCTGAAGTTTGCCCGCTTCGGACTGGCCGGCAGGGTGAGGGAGTTGAACCGCAAGGCCGCCGAAAACGCGCGCGCCGCAGCCGGGCCGAATCGTTACGTCGCCGGCTCGGTGGGCCCGACGGGCGAGTTCATCCAGCCCTACGGCAACCTGACGTATGAGGAGGTTCGCGACGCATTCCGCGAGCAGGCGAGCGCGCTCGAAGAGGGCGGAGCCGACATCATCTGTGTGGAAACGATGTCGGACCTGAACGAGGCACGGGCCGCCGTCGAGGCGGCGCGCGCGAGCACGAAGTGTGCCGTGTTCGCTTCGATGACGTTCAACCGAGACAAGCGGGGTTTCCGGACGATGATGGGCGTGGACCCCATGTCGGCCGCCGCGGCGTTGGAAAAGTACGGAGCGGACGTGATAGGCTCGAATTGCGGCGTCGGGCCGGAGGGAATGTTTGACATCTTGAGAGAGATGCTCGAAGCCACGTCGAAGTTTCTGCTTGTCAAGCCCAATGCGGGCGTGCCCCGCCTCGAGGGCGGCAAGACAATTTTTCCCGAGACGCCTAAGGGGATGGCCGAAAAGATGCCTCCGCTGCTCGACATCGGCGTCAGAATACTCGGCGGCTGCTGCGGAACGACGCCCGAACACCTGCGCGAGATTGTGAGGGTAGTCAGGCCGCATACGGAGGGTTCATGACGATGGAAGAATCCGAAGTAGTCTCTCCAAGCCGAATCGAGCGTCTGCTTGAACTCGCCTGCGTGTACAACACCCCTCTGTCCATCACGACCGAAGCGCGCGACACGATGTATCGCTACAAGAGCCGGATGCTCGAAATGAACAAGGCGACCGGCTCGAGGTCGCTCATCATAGACCATCCCGTGACCGATGGGCCGGCGATTGCGCTCAAACCGGAAACGCTCCTCACCGTCTTCTTCGCGCTCGACAAGGAACGGTTCATCTTTGAGACCGAGGTCCTGCGCAAGACCACGTTCGCCCTCGCCAGCCGGAGGAAGATATCGGTTCTCGAGATTGCGTATCCGAATGTCCTGTACAGCGGCGAACGCCGGATGTATTACAGGGTGCCCACTCCGATGGGAAAACCGATTTCCGTCGAGTGCGGCGTGATCGGCGGCGTCGGTGACTGGCTCGTTCAGGAACCCGGCACGTGGAATTTCCCCTCGCATGTCCGGTTCGACGGGCGCATCCTGAACCTGAGCGTCGGCGGGATGGTCCTGGCCGTCAAGGAGGGCGGCAGCAGCAAGGCCAGGGTGGGGACGAAGCTGGGCCTGCGGTTCTCGCTCGCGCGCGATGAGACCCCCATTTCGCTGAAAGGGATAATCCGGCGGACGGGAACGAAGGCCTCCACCGGAGAGGAGACGGTGGCGATCGAGTTCATCGACATCGCCGAAAAATTCGAGTACAAACTGGCCATTAACCGATTGTACCGATACGTCGTCGAGCGACAGCGAGAGATCATAAAGTCCGGCGCGAAATAGGATTTGCAATAGCATGTCGAGCAGAAGTTCGAAGGCGTTTGAGAGATTCCTGTTAAAAAGAGGCGTCATCGATGAGGCCGCCCTGCGGGAAGTCGAATCGATGAAAGAGGACATGAACATCTCGTTGGGCGTGGTCGCAATGAACCGCGGACTGTTGACTTCGGAGCAGATCGGAGAAATCCTGGCTGCCAAGAAGAAGACGAAGAAGAGATTCGGACAGGCCGCCCTCCACCTGAAATTTCTCAACCGTGTCCAGCTCCGCGACCTCCTCGCCGAACAGGAGCAGGTGAACCTCGACGTGGGAGAACTGCTCGTCTTGACGGGCCACCTCTCATACGAACAACTCCAAAAAGAGCGCCGCGCCTTCGCCCGCGCAAAGAAGCGATAAGAACATGCCTTCCTGTACGCATACATGAACTCCGAAAACATGAAACTATCGCGGCCTCATTTCGCGACCTTTGCGCCTTTGCGGTGATTAGGAGATTCTTCTTTCACCTTCCGGCTTGAATCCGAAGAGCTCGCTCTGGATGATTCTCGTCACGAGCGTCGTCTGGTCCGCCGTGAAATATACGCCACGCGTCCGGTGTTCTTTCCTTCGATATTCACGCGCATGTTCTTCTGACCAGAAGAACACACTCTCCTTTCAGAACGCATGGATGATGCATTTGTCCTCGATCTTCGAGAAATTGACATCCGGCACGAAGACGATCGGCTCGCATCCCTGCTCGGCGGCCTGATAATTCAGGTCGCTGTCGATTCTCATGCGCATCGGCCGGGAGCAGTGCGCGCATTCCGAGCTGACTTCCACCGACAGCGCTTCTCCGCGTAAGCGCCCTTGCACGAAGGGCGTTGCAAACGCATCGGCCGCTCAGGCGGCGTAAATCTGCTCGCCCGTGCTGAAGGTGAGATGGTGCGGCGTCCTTTCGACCGTCACCGGATACGCCCACACTGCCAGGCCTTCATCATTCCTGCAGATGAACGTCATGTGCCGTTCCAGGTCATCGAACACGGACCGCACGCGGTCGAGGGATATTGACAGTTTCTCCGCGATGAATTCGGGCGAGATCGGCTCCTTGACTCTGGGGAGTTCTCTGACGATACAGTGGTGCACAGCTCGATGCTCGTCGGTCATGAACCGCAGGTCGGCGCGTATTTTATTCTTAGCCCTGCCAATCTGTTTCTCCCACAGAAACGGCGGTACCGAGAGCATGTAACGCCAAAGTCCGCTCATGAGTTTGCTGCTCATCGCCTCACTCCTTTCCAGGTTCGAACGCCGATACCATCAAGGTTTCACGAAAGGGAAATTCCCTTCAAACTCGAATTCGCTTTCCCGTCTCCGCGTCGAACAAATGGAGCTTCTCGTCCGGGACGCCGTATCTGACCTGACTGCCCGGCTCGATGTCGGCGTATCCCAACACACGCGCGAGAAGCTTCAGATTCGCGGCATCGAGATAGATGAGCGTGTCGGCGCCCATGGCCTCGACCGCCGACACCTGCGCGGCCCCCGTCAGCGAACAGCCCTCCGAGGTCTCGCCGAGCCGAACGTCTTCGGGACGGAAGCCCAGGACAACTTTTCCCGGCACCTGCTCGAATCGCTTCGCCGCCTGCGGCTTCAGCAGGAGCATGAGCCCGCCGCACGTGAGCTCCAGGGAACCGAGCTTTGCCTCGCTCCCGCACTCGACGAAGTTCGTTGGCGGGTTGCCGAAAAAGCCTGCGACAAACCTGCTTTCAGGATTACGGTACAGTTCGGCGGGGGCGCCGACCTGTTCCAGTGCGCCCGCGTTCATCACGGCGATTCGCTCGCCGATCGTCATGGCCTCGGTCTGATCGTGGGTGACATACACCATCGTCGCCGCGAGCCTGTCGTGAATCTGCTTTATCTCCTGTCTGAGTTGCACCCGCAGGGATGCGTCAAGATTGCTGAGGGGCTCGTCGAAAAGGAAAATTTTCGGATTGCGCACGAGCGCGCGGCCGAGCGCAACCCGCTGGCGCTGTCCGCCGGAAAGCTCTTTCGGCCTCCGCCCGAGCAGGTCGGAGATGCCGAGCATGCCCGCCGCCTCCATCACGCGCGAGCGGACCTCCTGCTTGGGGAACCCGCGCATCTTCAGGCCGAACCCCAGGTTCTGCTCGACGTTGAGGTGGGGATAGAGCGCGTAATCCTGGAACACCATCGCGATGTCGCGGTCGCGCGGAGGCACGTCGTTGGCGCGCCTGCCGCCGATGAAGACCTCGCCCTCGGTGGGCGCTTCGAGGCCCGCTATCAGCCTGAGCGTGGTCGATTTTCCGCTGCCCGACGGGCCGACCAGCACCATGAGCTCCCGTTCCGACACTTCGATATTGAGGGCGCGCACGCCGACCGCGCCGTTTTTATAGAGCTTGGAAAGGTTCTTGAGCACGAGCGCCGCCATGTTCACCCCAACAGTTCGCGAACCCTGCGCCCCAATTTCCGTCTGCGCCGAAACGAGAAGCCCATAACCAGCATCCATTTCAAGACGACATAGGCGACGATGCCGAGCACCGCACCGTACAGCGCGGCAAAGATGATGTCGGGAGTCGCCGCGACCAGCGCGCCCGTGACCTTGAACGCCTTGTTCGCATCGTTGATTCTCCGGCTCAAGTCCTCGCCAAGGAAGAATCTGAGCGATTCCCCGAACCGCTGTTCTTTCCCGATGAGGGGATAGAGCGCCTTGGCCGCCGTGTACTCGGCGGCGGCGAGCATTCCCAAGAACGGCGCGCTGTACTTGGCAACGAAATCGAACAGGCCGAGAACGGCACGGGCGGGCGCCGAGCGCCTCCGCTGAGGACCGTATGTCCTCGCTATCTCGCGCACGTCGTCGCGGTCGACAGTGGACGGGAGAAAATCCAGCTCGCGGTCGAGAAGTCGGTTCCTGGCGATGTTCCTCTTCAAGCGTTTTCCGTACGTTGTCATTTAGGAAATCTCCATATATCCCGCATGTTGCGCTGCGGCCGTTCCCGTGTTGAGCGTGCCTGAGCTATGTTAGTTGAGTGGCCGCGTTCATGTCAACATCGAGGTCAACATCATTTGACTTTCAACTGTCTCAAAAATATACTGTCACCATGTCGGTCCTCATCGAAACCGTTCTCGGCAGGCTCGGCTCGCGTTTCTCGCTGAGCTTCCATCCATGCAGGAAACAACTCTGGACCTCGCCTCTGGGCAGGCTATATGACCGGCCGATTCGGCTCGAAATTTCCATGGTCGCGGGCGACAAACGCCTGATGTGGCCGTTCTCGTCCGGCGAACAGATGGATGTCTGCGAGCAGCAAATGACGATGACGAGCGTGGGATTTCGGTGCATATCTGTGTCGCTCGGCGTCGAACTTCTCATAAGATTCGTCGCGCCTTTCTATCCGCAAGACGAGAAGCTTTCGGTCGCACCCTTCTTCTACATCGACCTTGTCTGCAAACCGATGTCGGGCGCGACGGAACGCACTGCGGGCGAGATCAAGGTGGCTCTCCTCGGGAGTGAAGACGACGTCGTTGCCCGGGACGGCTCGGGAGTGACGCTCCAGGGCGCGTATCGACTGACGCCGGACGTCTCGAGCGAAGAGGCGGACGAGTTTTCCCGGGGCGATTTCGGGGGGACAATCGCGCTCGCGCCCATTCGGGGCAAGCTTACTCTCAAGGAGAGCACGTTCTCGATTCCCTACTCGGTCGATGAGGGCGCAACAACGCGAGCGACGTTTGCGCTCGCCGCTCATTGCGACGAACCGGTCCTTGAGGTAGAAGGAACGCCCCATCGTTTTCGTTACCTGCGGTGGTTCCCGTCTCTGGCGGACGTGACGGCGTTCGCGAAGGACGGAGAAGCGAGCATCGCACAGCGCTCAGACTTCTTCGACGAATTGTTCCTGCGTTCTTCGCTGGGACAATCGGCAAAAAATCTCATCGCGCATTCGTTCCAGTCGCACCTTTCGGCGACGTGGTGGACCGAACCGGCCACAGGCGACGGCGCCGAGTGGTTCGGCTTCTGGGACAGTCGAGCGTTCCACAACGCGGCGGAAGCCGAATATGCCTCCTCGCTGCTCTATCTGAACCTGTGGCCCGACCTCCTCGAGAAACAACTGAATCAACGAGCCTCTCTTGAGAAGGAGAGCGGCGTCCTTCCCGTCAACTGCGGCCGTTTCCTGTCGGTGCAATCCTCGGACGCGCGGCCGGCGGGTGTCGAGGAATCGTGCGACTTTCTTCTGATGCTGTTCGCGCACTGGCGGTGGTGGAACCGGTTCGAGCCGATAGAACGAAACGCCTCCCTGATACGAAGGCTCGGCGGTTTTCTGCTGCATTCCGACCCCGCCCGACCCGGCCGCTCGAGCGTCCAGACCCGCCTGGTGTTGAAAACGTTGTGCGCCCTCGAGGCGGTGGCCGTCATGGCGGAGGAGCTCGACGACGGCGACCTGTCGGACTCCTGCAGGGACGCCGTGAGGGCCATGAGGACGCAGTTCGAGGAACACGCGTGGGCGCGGGATCACTTCATTGTCCGGCTCGGCGGCTCGGAATCGGGAGAACGGGAACATTATTCCATCTGTACGCCCGACGGACTGCTTCACCATCTCATGTGCGACTCGTTTCCCGAGCTGGATTACGGGCGTTTCAGGCAGGATATTCTGTCGTCCGCATCGAACACGCTCTCCCGCTACGGCTCCGCGGCTGCGGCCGCGGAACCCGAACGATTCTCCATTTTGGACAATGTCTGGCGCGACGTCGTTGCCGCATACCTCGGGATCGATTTCTCGCGGATGACCGAACGGTACCGGGACTTTTGTGTTTCCGCGAATGCGAGCGAGCCGGGCGGACGCCGCGTCGATCCGCCGAGTTCTCCCAATCTTCTCAGCGATGCGAGAGGCGCAAGCACGATGGGACTCCTCCAGGCGCTGCTCGGATTGAAACTGGACAGGGTCGAGCGTTCAATCACGATATCCCCGCTGTCCATCCCGGCGGAGGCGCCCATACTGCCCCTTGCCGACTGGGAAAGAGGCCTTGTGCCACGAGCGAGCGTCGGGTGTGAAGGAAACCAGATGAGGGTGGATGTGAGCGAACGCGACCTTGTCGATGCGGCGGGCGATCTCGCAATAGACCCGCATCCCGAGCTCAGGTGGGGAGGCTCTTAGGGAGCTGTCTCAGAAGTACCTTTACATATTCACACAACGCATCGCTGATTTTTTATGTCATTCCCACGAAAGTGGGAATCCAGTTTACAGGGGAAAATCATGGATTCCCGTTTTCACGGGAATGACAACAAGCACGAATAACACAAGACATTATTGAAACAGTTTCCGGAACGAAACACCAGGGGGCTTCGCCTCAGCCGAGCTTCAGCACATACCTTACAACGAACAACGCGGCGAATATGTAAACGAACGCGTTCACTTCCTTTCCGCGCCCGCTCAGCAGCTTGATGAGAGCGAATGAGATAAACCCGAACGCGATGCCGTCGGTGATGCTGAACGTGAGCGGCATCATTATCATGGTGAGAAACGCCGGCACGGATTCGGTATAATCCTCCCACTTTATCGATTTCACACTGGTCATCATCATGCTCCCGACGATAATCAGCGGCGGCGCTATCACGGGATAGAGCTGGAGACCGCCGTACGTAACCGCGCCCCCGACCATCTTCGCCAGCGGATAGAAGAAGAGCGCGAGGATGAACAGCGACGCCGTCACCATGTTGGCCAGCCCGGTACGCCCGCCCTCCGACACGCCGGCGGCGCTTTCGATATAGCTCGTGACCGTCGAGGTGCCCAGCGTGGTGCCGACGACGGTGCCGATGGCGTCTGAAAGCAGCGCCCGCTCGGCGCGGGGAAGCTTGCCGTTGACCATGAACCCGGCCCGCTCGCTTATTCCCACGAGCGTGCCGACCGTGTCGAACAGGTCGAGGAAGAAGAACACGAATATGACCGCCAGCACATCCGCGATGCGGCCCGTCCTGAATGCGCCGAAGATGTCCAGCTTGAACAACGTCGGGGCGATCGATGGCGGCGCGCCCACGACTCCCTCGAATTTCACCATGTTGAGCATCCACCCCGCGAGGGCGGTGGCGAGGATGCCGATGAGAATCGCACCCCGTATGCGCAGGGCGAAAAGTAACGAGATGAGCAGCACTCCGAACAGCGAAAGCAGGACGGGGGCGCTGTGAAGGTCGCCCAGCCTCACCAGCGTGCTCGGATGGCCGACGACGAGTCCGCCCCATTCCATGCCCACGAGCGCGATCAGGAGGCCTATCCCGACGGCGATGGAGCTCTTGAGCGACTGGGGAATCGCGTCCACGAGCCGGGCGCGGAAGCTGAACAGCGACAGGAATATGAACAGCGCGCCCGAGATGAAGTTCGCGCCGAGGGCAACCTGCCAGCTATAGCCCATCAGTTCGCAAATGGTGAAGACGAAGAAGAAATTGTGGCCCATGGCGGGCGCCAGCGCGATGGGGTAGTTGGCCAGCACTCCCATGAGAAACGTGGCTAACGCGCTTGCGACGCACGTGGCGACGAGCACCGCTCCGTGGTCCATGCCGCAGATGCTCAACACCGCCGGCTGCACGAAAATGATGTAGGACATCGTCATGAAGGTGGATAATCCTGCCACGACTTCCGTGCGGACGTTGGTGCCCCTTGACCGAAGCTCGAACATGGGGGCGACACCTCCTTTGCTTTCTGGTCAAAGGTCGGGGATGCCGAGCCTGGAGAATCATCCGACCCGGCCTATCATCGTTCTCGCTGCACGTAGAATTTCTCCTTGAGCCTGCGTTCGACCACCTCGGGCACGAACGAGCCTATGTCCCCCCCAAACTCTATTAACTCCTTCACGAGGCTGGAGCTGATGAACGAATAGTTCTCGTGAGTCATCAAGAATATCGTTTCGTAGGAATCGTTGAGCTTTCGGTTGGTCAGCGCCATCTGGAATTCGTACTCGAAGTCGGAGAACGCCCTCAGCCCGCGCACGACGCAGCACGCCTTCTTCTTGCGTATGTAATCGACGAGCAGGCCGTCGAAAGAGTCGACGCTCACGCTCGGAAAGTCCTTGGTCAACTCGCGAATCATTTCCATCCGTTCGGAAATCGAAAAGAATTCGGTTTTCCGGATATTGTGCGCGATGGCGACGATGAGCTCATCGAAAAGCCCGACGGCGCGCTCGATAAGGTCGATGTGACCGTACGTAATAGGGTCGAAGCTGCCGGGATAGACGGCTATTCTTTTCATACTTATTCCCCCAATTCCTTCATCGCTGATCTCTTGGCCGCGTCATATACGTGTTTCAAGGGCACGCTGTGGCTGCGCGCGATTTTCCTGCAATCTTCGAATTCGGGCGAGACGGACATCAATTTCCCTTCTCCCGTTCCCACCTTCACTCTGACCGGCCCCCACTCGGTGGACACCTCTATCACCTTGCGCTCCAGCTTCAGCCGCGCCTCACGGTGATATCTTACACCAAACGTGGTGGATTCTGAAAATAATATCGAAGCCAGAGAGGATGTGTCGGCCGGCTCGCACAGTACGGTGAGGAGAGTGCCGGGCCTCGTCTTCTTCGCCTGTATGGGCGTGAGATACGCCTCCAGCGCCCCTCTTTCAAACAGCAGCTCCATGAGATACTCGAAATTTTCCGGATTCATGTCGTCGATGGTGGTGCTCATGACCGTAACGTCGTCGCCGGCGTAGGCCTCCGTCGGCTCTCCGACGACGGCCCGCAGCAGGTTGGGCCACTCGGGAAACTCGCGCTTGCCCGCGCCGTAGCCGTGGAACAGCACCTTCTGCGGGGGAAGCGGGCCGAAGCTCTTCGCGAGCGACCTCAGGATGACGGCGCCCGTGGGCGTGACGAGCTCGGCCTGTGGGCCGCGTGAATAGATGGGGATGCCCTCGAGCAGCTTCATCGTCGCGGGCGCGGGCACCGGGAGCACTCCGTGCCTGCACTCGACGAAGCCGCTCCCCACGTTGACGGGCGACGAATGCACTTCGTCGATTCCCAGCCTGTCGAGTCCGACGAGCGCGCCGACCACATCGACGATCGAGTCGATTGCGCCCACCTCGTGAAAACGGATCTTGTCGGGCGTCGTGGAATGAATCGCCGCCTCGGTATCCGCCAGCAGGGTGAAAATCCGCTCCGCCTTGTCGCGTAGTCCCTGGGGCAGGGAGCTTGAGTGGAGAAGTTCGAGGATGTGGTTGAGTCCGCGCTCGCTGGGCTGGGGTTCCGTCACATCGACGAAGAAGCTGGTGGCGGTCAAGTGCCGCCGCGAGGTCTTTTGCGCGCGTAGTTCGTAGCCCTCGAGCGGAAGCAGGCGCAGCCCTTCTCGCAGGTCCTCGATGTCAAGGCCCGCGTCGAGGAGGGAGCCTACGAGCATGTCGCCGCTGATGCCGGAGAAACAGTCGAAATAGATATGTCTCACTGATTTTCTCCGGAGGGCTTATTTCCGCCTCGCGATGATACTGGCAAAGTAGCCCGCGCCGAATCCGTTATCTATGTTGACCACCGAAACGCCCGGAGAGCAGGTGTTCAGCATTCCCAGGAGAGCCGCCAGCCCGTCGAAGCTCGCGCCATAGCCCACGCTGGTAGGGACGGCGACGACAGGGCATTCTACCAGACCGCCCACGACGCTTGCAAGTGCTCCCTCCATGCCGGCCGCCACGACGATGGAGTCGGATTTCGATATGTCGTTTCTCCGGTCGAACAGCCTGTGTATTCCCGCCACGCCGACGTCGTATATCCGCGTCACGCGGCATCCCATCATCTCGGAGGTGACGGCGGCCTCCTCGGCCACGGGAATGTCGGAGGTGCCGGCGGTGATGATGGTGACTTTGCCCTTGCGTCGTCCTATCGGACGCACGACGATCGTCATCGCGCGGGCGTCCCGGTTGTAGCGGGCCTTCTTGTGGATTGCGCGGACGGAGTTGAATGCTTCGGGTGAGACCCTCGTCGCCAACACGTTGCATTCGCGCTCGACCATCTTGTCCACGATGGCCACTATCTGCTCCGAGGTCTTGTTCTCGCACAGGATCACCTCGGGAAATCCTCTTCGGAGGTGGCGGTGGTGGTCGAGCTTGGCGAATCCGAGGTCTTCGTAGGGAAGCGACTTGAGCGCCGACATCGCGTCGTCAACGCTCATCTTGCCTCGCGCGACGGCGAGCATAATCGAGCGGAGTTTGTCGGGGTGCATGCTCTGAGTCAGTCTCCAATCATATTTTCTTCCTTGAGCTTTTCTTGAACATGGTTCCGAACACGGACTCCTTCTTGTACTGCTTCGACATGCCTATCGTCACCAGGATATCCCGTCCGGTTATCTCCTCTACTATAGCATGAAGATAGCCCGAAGCGGAATCTGGGAGCCTGGCGATGCTCTCGCAGTCGTCGATCAGCACGACGTGCGAATTGGCGAGCTTGTTGAGAAGGCCGTTCCAATCGAAGGTGGGCGTGAGCGCGAGCATCTCCGCAAGCTTCTCGACCGAAAGCAGGGAAACCGGCCCCTTGAAGATTCCCCGCAGCGTGTTGCACAATGCGTTGAAGAAATGGTTGCGGCGCTGCTGGTCATTCTCGATGACCAGCAGGGGGAACTTGTTGCGCCATTTCTTGTTCGGGTTCCTGAAGGCCTCGTGGAAGTCCTCAAAGACCTGGCTTCCTCGGAAGTTGCTCGTCGTGAGGTCGGGGTCGGGCGACAGGAACTCATCCAGGAAATCCTTCTGTTTTTCGGCGACCTCCGGCTCTGCGACCGCTTCCGACTCCTCCGCGACTCCTTCCTCGACCACCTGCTGTTCCTCTTCCGGAGCGGCGACCGTCGCACGCGCAACGGATGCTATCGCCTCGGCAGCTTCCTTCCCTCGGCTGATGATGTCCGGATGCCCCTCCAGCTTCACGAGCAGTCCGCTCTCGAGGAAGTGGAGCAGATACTCCTGCAGGTAGTTCATCTTGATTGGGGGCACCTTCGACGCCAAGACGACCTGTGCGTCCTTATCCGTCAACGCCTTGAGGAAATTATACAGTTGAATCTGGTCGTCGGCGGACACATTTGAGACGTCAAAGTCGTCAATGATGAGCAGCCGGAGCGCTTCCTGCCACTGAGCGACTGTCGCCGGGTCTGTCTTTACCATATTCAGGAGCGACGTCAGCGAGACCAACTCGGCTGTCACTTCGGGGTCCTCCGACGTGGCCTCCTCGCCGATAGCGTGCAGGATGTGAGTTTTTCCGCAATGCGGAGGTCCGTATAGGCACAGAGGATTATACAGCTCAGCGATGTTCCGGGCTATCTTTTCGGCCATGTTCACCGTGAACGCATCGGTTTCGGAGACCTTCAGGCCTTCGAAGGTGTGCATCCACTCGACTTGGCGCAAGCTCTCCAAAACTTCGGGGGCGACCTTGACCGGCTCCTCCGGCGCCTCGGCTTCGACCGAGGGTTTCGGCTCGTCCGCTTGAGCCTCCGCCGGAACGCTCTCCGGAACGACGGCCTCAACGGGCCGCTCCTCAGCCCGCTCCTCAGTCCTGACCCTTTCCGCGCCGGGTTCCATTTGAGCCATCTTCGACCTCAGGGCATCGGCCTGCTTGCGCTCCTCTTTGAGCTGTGCGTCGAACCCTTCGCGAACCTTCGTCAGTTCGTTAACGGCGTCTTTGACCTGACCCTTGAGCGTGCTTGTTGCTTCTTTGTGTTTGGACTTCAACCGTGCAATCTCTTCGTCCTTCGATGCGACGGCGGCCTGAATGGCTTCCTTTTCACGGGCTCCGGCCGACGCGATCGCTTCGTCTTTCTCCGTCACCAGTTTTTCCAGCTCTACTACCTGCGCAAGAAGCTTCTTCTCCGCAGCGTCCTTCTCCTCTTCGAGCTCGGCCAGACGGCTTTCAAGCCGCCCGATCCGCTCCTGTCGGGATTCGGCCTCCTTCTCCACTTTTGCTTTTTCGGATTCGAGCCCGCCCGCCTGCTTCTTGGCCTTTCCGGCCTCCGACTTCAGCCTTTCGTAAGCCGCCTGCAGCTCGGAATAGTCCTGGCGAACCATGGCAAGCGTCTTCTCTTTTGCGGAGAGGTCGGCCTCGAGCGACGAGAATTTCTCTTTTGCTCCCGAGTCCTCTGCGGTCTGCTTCAGGAAATCTTCGCGCATCGAGTCGAGCGTGTTGTGGAGGTCGCTTATTCGGCGATCCTTATCCTTCATCAACTGCTTCTGATTCTCAGTCTCCAGCTCCGCTTCTTCCGCCGTCGTTTTGAGCTCGAGAATGCGGTCGGAGGCCTCTCTCAGCATTGTCTCGAGCGATGCGCTGGTCTCGCGGATCTCCTTTTCCTTCTCCGCGAACTGGGCGCGTTCGGCGTCGAGCTTGGCCGAGAGGTCGGATGCGCGGGCCTGCGTTTCCCCCAGCTCCTTGCGCAGTTCGCTGAGCTGACCCTCGCTCGCTTTGCGCTTGTTCTCCGCCTCCTCGACCGCCTGCGAAAGTTGCTGCTCGATGCCCGCCTTCTCCGCGGACAGCGAGGCCATCTCGGCCTCCAGCGTGGAGAGTTTCTCGCTCAGGCCGGCCATCTGTTCGGCGCTTGACTGGAGCTCCCGGCTGCGTTTCTCAAGTTCGTCGTTGAGCTTCGAGATGTGCTCGGACGCGCTCTTCTCCTTCTCGGCCAGCAGGTGCTCGTTTTGCCTCAGCCGGTCATCGAGTTCCGTGCTCTGGGCCGTGAGGCGCTCGATCTCCGCCGACGCCTGTTGAAGCTGGCCCTCGATTGACGCTTTGGCATCCGACAGCGCCTTCTCTTGTTCTGCCCACTGTGCGCTCTGCTCCTCGATCTGCCTGGCCGAGGTGTTCCGGACTTCCTCGACCTGCTGGGCCAGTTCGGATGCCCGGGCCTCGGCTTCGCCGAGCTTCGCCTGGAAGTCGGCCAGTTGCTGTTCGGCCGCCTCCAACTGGCGGTTGGATTGTTCGAGAGAACCGGACAGCTTCTGCTCGGAATCTTCTTTTTCTTTCGTCAGGGCTGTAAGGTCCTTCGACAGGCGGGAGACCTCGGCGTTGAGAGTCTCCATCTCCTTCTGATTCGCCTTCACTCCCTTGTCGCGCTCATCCAGTTCGGCTCTGAGGTTTCGGAGGTCGCGGTCGCGCCGCTTGATCTCGTCCTTGAGCTTGCTGATGCGCTTCGACTCGTCCTTCTCTTTGGACACGAGCAGTTGGTCGCGTTCGTTCAACTTCTCCTGAAGGTCGCGGGCTGCCGCGTTGAGCTTCTCAATCTCCGAATCCTTGCCTGCAATCGTCGAGTTGCGCTCTTCCACGGTCCCGCTCAGGGCTGCGACCTCGCCCGACAGGGCATCTATCTTCGACCGCAGTTCGTCCCGCTCAGAGGATACTTTATTGACCTGCTCCGCCAGGGTCCCGTTCTCGGAGCGGGCCTTCTCAAGCTCCGCCTCGATTGCTTCGACGCGGCCGGAGAGTTCCTGCGCGCGCTGGTCGGCGGATTGCGCGTTCGAGCGCTCGGCGTCGAGCGATTCCGAAAGCTTCCCGGCTTCGCTTCGCAACTGCGCTTCGAGTTCGGCTGCGGCGGCCAGCATGCCGTCCTTTTCCGAGACGATGCGCTCAAGCTCCGAACGCCCGGTGTCGCTTGACTTCCTGAGTTCTTCGAGCGAAGCCACGGCCGAAGCAAGCTCGTTCTCGATGCCTTTTCGCTTTTCGATTTCCGATTCCAGCCTGCCCGCTATCTCCAGCGCTTCCTTCTGCCTCTGCTGCAGTTCTCTGCTGACAGAGTCCAGGTGAGCCTGCCGTTCGGCGTTCTGTTCTTCCGTTCCCGTCCTGATTGAGTCGAGCTCTTGCTGCTTTGCCTCAAGCGAGGCGATCAACTGCTGTCCCCGCTCCGTCTTCTCTCGAATGGCGGCCGCGTGCTGCTTGGCGTCTGCTTCGAGTTTTGAGCGGGTCTCCGCAAGCTGCTTGGCGAGCTGCTCGCGTTTTTGGTCGCCTGTGCCGTGCAGCTCGAGCGCCTTATTGAGCTCTTCCGACCTTTGTGCCAGTTGTTCTTCGAGTTCACCGACGCGTTCGTTGAGACCCTCGATTGTCTTTTCCAGCAGGAGATTTTCGTTGTGCGCCTCGGCCGTCAGTTCCCGCAATTCCGATTTTTCCTTGTCCTGCTGGACGATGCGCATCTCGCGCTCTTCGCTCAGGAGCTTGAGTTTCTCCTCCTTGTCTTCGAGCTGTATTCTCAGGGCATGCAGTTCGTCTTCCTTGTCCTTCTTCAGTTGTTCCAGTTCCGTCCCGAGAGTTTTTGCGGCTCTCTCCGAGTGCTTCTGCTCATCGGCGCTGGCGGCCAGATTGTCCGTGGCCCTTGAGAGCATTTGCTCCAGCTCTACTATCTTCGAATCTCTCTCCGAAAGGGTCTTCTCGTAGTCCGTTTTGAGCTTGTCGGTGAGCTTATCCCGCTTCTCTATCTTCTTGGTGAGGTCGGCTATTTCACTGGAAATGAGCTTCTCCTGCGATTGCAGGGTGCTGTCCTTGTTGCTCAATTCCTTCTCAAAGGCCTGAACGCGGGCGGAAAGCTCGGACGCCTCGGCCGCGGCCGTTTGCTCGCGAGATGCAGCCGCTTCGAGTTCGCTCTTGAGCTTCTGCGTTTGCTTGACCTGTTCGGCGAGTTTCTGTTCGAGCCGCTCGATTGTGGCGTTGAAGTCGCCTTCACGCTTCTTGGCCTGCGACTGCACCCATGAGCCGTATATCTGCTCTGCCGTGGCGGCGGCTTTATCTTCGCCCGTCTCGGACCGGATGACCGACAGGAACTCTTCCACGTTTTCTTTGGTCAGAGTCTGGCGGGTGAGCGTGGAGAATGTTTTCAGGTGGCCGGGCAGTTTCTTAAGATAGGCCACATCCTTCCCGGCTTCACGCATGAGTTTTTGCAGGATAGCGACGTCCAGACGCAGGCCCAGCTGCTCGCACTCCCGTTTGAGTATCTTAAGGAGAGTCTCGGGCTGAGGTGTGCCGAGGGGCGCATCTATTCCGCCCCGGAGCCGGCTGAAGAAACGTTTGTCGAAGCCTTTCAGCTTCTCGATTGGGTACGACGAGGCCAGCAGAACCTGCTTGCCGTTGTCAACGAACGTGTCGAAGAGCGCGTAGAATCTCTCGCGGATCTTGGTATCGAGGCTGAAGCGCTCGATGTCATCGACTATCAGCAGGTCCTTGCGGCTGTATGCCTTGTATATGAATTCCTCCGAGCCGCCGTTTGAACCATTCGAATCTTCTCCAAACAGCAGCCTCTCAATCGGAAGGTGGTCGGAAATATAGAGCAGGGATATCTCCGGATGGGCGATGGTCAACTCCGAACTCACGGCCAGGAGCAGATGTGTCTTGCCGGAGCCGCGCTCTCCGTGGATGAGCAGGGGGGAATAGCCCTTCTCGAGATTGACGACGGCTTTGCACAGAGCCACCGCAAACTTGTTGGATTCGTCCACCTCGAAAGAATCAAGCTTCAGTTCAGGCATTGGTGCCCCCGACCGTTATGCCTTCAATCCGCAACGTGGGCTGCGCGTCCGAGACGGGCACTCCCTGACCGTCTTTTCCGCAGGTGCCTACCGCGAAGCCGAGGTCGTCGGCCACCATGTCTATTCCGGCGAGCACCTTCGATGAGTTTCCGATGAGGGAGGCCCCGCGAACCGGCTCCTTCACTTCTCCGCCGCGGATCACGTATGCCTCGTTCACCTCGAACATGAAGTCGCCGTTTATCGTGTTGACCTGGCCTCCGCCCATCTTGCGGACGAACAGTCCCTTCTCAGTTGCCGCGACCACGTCCTGCGGCCTTGCCGTGCCCGGCACGATCAATGTGTTCGTCATACGCGGAATCGGCCTGTGCCGATGCGACTCGCGTCTGCCGTTGCCCGTGGACCTGCCGCCATCTTTCTTCGCCGTGCCCAGGTCGTACATGTACGTCTTGAGGACGCCGTTCTCGACCAGCACGGTGCATTCCGAGGGCGTTCCCTCGTCGTCGAAGGCAAACGAGCCCCGCCTGCCGGCGAGAGTTGCGTCGTCGTGAACCGACACCATCTCCGATGCTATTCTCTCGCCCCGTTTCCGGGCGAACACGGAAAGCCCTTTCTGTACGAGGTCGGCCTCGAGACCGTGGCCCACCGCCTCGTGTATCATCGTTCCACCCGCCTCACTGCCGATGACCACCGGCATCACGCCCGTGGGCGCCGGCGAGGCCCCGAGCATGGTGAGCGCCCGCTGTGCGGCACGTCGGGCGATTTCCGACGGACCCATCTGCTCGAATATCTCGAAGCCGACGCTGCCGCCGATGGGCTCATAGCCCGTCTGTATTATGCCGTCCTTTTCCGCAACTGCCTGCACTACAAAGATGACGTGAACTCGCTCATCGGCGGCGAAAAGCCCGTCCGAATTCGCGATGATGACGCGCTGCCGAGAGTCGCCATACCTCACGTGTACCTGGGTTATCCTGTCGCCAAGCGACCACGCAACCTCATTCGCCTCAAGCACTTTCGAGACTTTATCGTCTGCAGCGACGGATGACGGATATGTGATCGCCTTTGTGCCGAACGAGGTCGTGTAACCCTCTGGAAATACGTACTTTCCGACGGGCGCATTGACCCCCCTGCTCACCCGCTCGGCCAGCTCGCGCAGGCCGGAGGGAGTGAGGTCGTTGGTGGAGGCGTACGCGGTCATCTCTCCCACAACTACCCTGAGACCGGCGCCCCTGTCGGTTCCGCTGATGACGCGCTCAATCTTGCTGTCCTCACACCCCATGGAAACCGACAGCCGTTCTTCCACGAAAATCTCTGCAAAATCTCCGCCATTCCTGAGTGCCGCCTGCAAGATTTTTGGAATTTCTCTTATCGTCTCTATGTCGTTCACCCCCATTTCTTTAAAAAATGTCAGCCCAATTATACGCGCGGCGGGCTCGAAAGTCAAGCGAGAGAAACTCGGGCCGGTCGGTGTAAATTACTGATTTTACGTCATTTACAGAATGCAAAAGGCCCGTGATCGTCGGAGGCCTTCCCGGTCAGATGTGAGCCAAATTTGAGGGTTCCAATTCACCGCTTGCCCAATATGAAAAACTGATGAGTTAAGAAAAATTTTTCCGCCGCGAGCCCCGTGGGGGAGCATTTCCCGGCGTGGGAACGGCCGCATGGCAAAAAATGTGCAGCTTCGTTTCCGAAAGTGTATCTCCGCCATTAGGAGGGATTCCGCGGCTGGAATAGAAGCGGCTGGGCCGCGCATGCGGCGGGGCGATTAGAGCCCGAAGTGATTTCTGCTATACTTGTGATGCGGGCAAAAGAAGGGGCTCGCGTCGAATGGGGCCTGTTGCCCAAATGATTTGGAGTCATTGCGAGGGAGAGTCACAGACTCGACCGAAGCAATCGCGGAGGCGTTTCCCTCATGCCATCGGGATTGCTTCGTCGCCCGAGCTTGCAGCTCTTTGCTCCTCGCAATGACGAGGCAGGAGAACGTTAATGGGTGAGGAATCATTTCGGCAACAGGCCCGAAAGGAGAAGGCGATGGAAATGAAGAAAGCGCTGGCCGCGTGGGGCAAGGTATGTCCCGGCTGCAACATCGCGCGCAAGTATCCCGATTCGCTCATCGGCAGGACGGTGCGGGCGCACTGGGAGCGGGGTTGCATCTCGCACGACGCGTACGTCGAGGTGTACAACGTCGACGAGCCTTCGCCGAAGAGGAGCAAGGAGAAACCTGCCGAGAAGTGAGCCGACCGGGGTCTGCATTTCTTGCCCGAACCAAAAGCGGCTTGACAAGAACGAGTTTCTTTCGTAGTATCATGACCGATGTTGGCTTCTTGAAGTTATCATTTTCTGCGAGAGACGACATCGAGGGATGAACATCATCCTCACAGGCCGACCCGTTACCATCCTGCCTTGAAAGGAGAAACTCCCATGGAGAAGCCTCCCGAGGGAAAAGATAAACTGTTTGACGACAAGAGGGACCTCATATCCGACTTCAACTTTGGGAAGGACACGGCGAACGTTTTCGACGACATGCTCGACCGCTCGGTCCCTTATTATCGCGAGATTCAGCGCATGATCGGCGAGATCGCCGCGGATTTCGCCGTTCCGGGGACCAACCTTTACGATTTAGGATGCTCGACGGGGAACACGTTCCTGTTCATTGACGAAGCGGTTCCCAACGACGTGGCCTTCATTGGAATCGACTCTTCGAAAGAAATGCTGGAAAAGGCGGAAGAAAAACTTCGCAGTGCGGGCTTCTCCAGAAAGTACGAACTGATTCCGCTCGATCTGAACAAGGGCATTCCCATCACCGACGCTTCCGTTGTCATCATGACTCTGACACTGCAATTCGTCAGGCCTCTTTTCCGCCAGAAAATTGTTCAGAACATTGCGGGCGGTCTGAATGAGGGAGGATGTTTCATTCTGGTCGAGAAAGTCCTGAGCCGCGATTCGACCGTGAACCGGCTTTTCATCAAACACTACTATGAGATGAAGAGGCGTAAGGGCTACAGCGAGCTGGAGATTTCTCAGAAGAGAGAGGCTTTGGAAAACGTGCTCATTCCCTACCATCTCGAGGAGAACAGGGAGCTTCTTTTGAGCAATGGCTTCAAAGCCTGCGACATTTTTTTCAAATGGTATAACTTCTGCGGAATTTTGGCTCTGAAGTAAGCGGAGTAGAGGAGTCCATGCGAGAGAGTCCGGAAATAGAGAAACAATTCGACGATACGCGCGATGTCTCCCCGTTTCAACGGTTCATGTTGGCCTCGGGGAATTTTTTCTTCCGATTCCGGAACGCCCTGTTCCCGGCTGTCGTCGTCGCCCTGTTGTTATTCACGAGGCCCGCATTGTTCTTCGGCAGCGCGTCGCTCGACCGCGTGGTCACCGCGCTCGGCGTCGCCGTCACGCTGGCGGGGCAATGCTTCCGTCTGCTGGTAATCGGCTTTGTGTATATCAAGAGGGGCGGCAAGGACGGCCGCATCTATGCCAAGAACCTGGTCACGGAGGGATTCTACGCCCACACGCGCAATCCCATGTATGTCGGCAACTTCCTGATCGTCCTCGGACTGGGCATGATATACGGCGCGCCTCAGGTGTACTTCATCGTGGTTCCTTTCTTCGCCTTCGTGTACCTGTCGATTGTCACGGCAGAGGAAAGATACCTGAGGCAGCGGTTCGGCGACGAATTCGACGAATACGTGCGTAACGTCAACCGCTTCATTCCGAACTTTAGGGGAATCCGGAAGTCGTTAAGAGAATTTCACTACGACTGGAAGCGCGCCCTGAGGAAGGACTACGGGGTCTTGTATGAGACTCTCGTCGCAATCTGTCTCACTCACCTGTGGAAGACCTATTACCTGTACGGCTACGCCGGCCGCGAGAAACAATTCCTGGCCTTCGCGGT
The DNA here is from genome assembly GCA_964607485.1 of uncultured bacterium. GTDB lineage: Bacteria > Abyssobacteria > SURF-5 > SURF-5 > SURF-5 > CAZSKP01. The sequence continues at coordinate 168,759 of CAZSKP010000004.1, forward strand.
CCTGATAGGGGTCTTGTCCCTCCTGTATCTTCTCGCACGATACCTCAAGCTCACAAAACGCCTGCGGTAGGGGGTTGCCCCATGTGCGCTTTACGAATTCAGCCGACGCGCGACTGACTGTCTAATGTCATTCCCGCTTTTGCGGGAATGAGAAGAGGCGGGACCTTGCCTATGCAGGCCTCAGTAATTATCGGGAAAGTTCTCACAGATACGTATCGAGGCCGCGTTTCTTTAGTTCGTCCACGACGCGTCGCACGTCGGGAGCGCGGTCTTTCGCGCACACCAGGATCGCGTCCTCGGTCTCGATGATGACGATGTCTTTCAGTCCGATGACGGCGACCAGCTTCTTGGTGCTGTGGATGATGTTGCCCGACGATTCGATGGAGAGCACCTCGGCGTTCAGGAAGTTGCCGTCGGCGTCCTTCGGCCATATCTGTTCCATGGCGGCCCAACTGCCGATGTCGTTCCATCCGAAATCGCCCTTGAGCAGCAGAACCTTCTTGGCCTTTTCCATGACGCCGAAGTCGATGGACTCGGGCTGGAGCGAGGCGTACACCTTCTCGACGGCTTTCCTCTCGGTGCCTTCGGCGATGGCCGCCTCTATCTTCATCAGCCCGTCGTAGAGTTCGGGCAGGTGGGTGCGAATCTCTTCGAGTATCGTGTTCGCGGTCCAGACGAACATGCCGCTATTCCACATGTAGTTGCCCGCTTTGAGGAACTTCTTCGCCACGGCGCGCGTGGGCTTTTCCTTGAAGGCGACGACCTCATAGACATCCTCGCCGTTGACGCTGTCCACCTTGTCGCCGATCTGAATGTAACCGTAGCCCGTCTCGGCGAAGGTGGGCTCGATGCCGATGGTGACCAGGTGGTTTCCCTTCCGGGCGACCTCGGCGGCGGCCCTGGCCACCTTGCGGAAGCGGCTGGCGTTTCCGATGAGATGGTCGGAGGGCAGGACGAGCATGACGGCGTCTTTCCGACGCGCCCTGATGTGGATTGCGGCCAGCCCGATGCACGGCGCCGTGTTCTTGCCTTCGGGCTCGATGATGATATTTTCGCTGGGGACCTCGGCAAGCTGCCTGTCTATCTCCTTGAAATGGATGTCTCCGACCACGATTATCACGTGGCTGCCGTCAACGAGCGGGCTCAGTCGCTCGACGGTTTCCTGTATCATGGTCTTGTTGCTGACGATGTCGAGGAGCTGCTTGGGCTTTGTCCTGCGGCTTCTCGGCCACAACCTCGTGCCCGAGCCCCCGGCCATTATGACCACATAAAGCTGGCTGTCCTTCTTTGTCATACCTCTACCCCCCTGGTCCCAAGAAGAGGAACGCGCCGCCTCGGTGCGAGGAAACCGCGTCATGGGATTTCAGCGCCCGTTTCCGCCTCTGAACGAGCGAGTCAATTCTTTTCGAAATATTCACGCGCCTCCTTGTGCATCCGATTCAGTTGGTCCGTGAGGCCGGCCCGAATCTGTTCCAACTGTTCATTCGTCGCGTCGGGCGGCACGAATATCGGCGGCTCGTAGAAGAACACGATTCGAGTGAACGGCAGCGGCAGGAGCGTTTTGTCCCAACTGTTGAACATGATCTTTCTCTTCGCCCACCACATCACGGGAATCAACGGCAGGCCCGTGTCCCTCGCCAGTCTTATTATACCAATTTTGGCGACGCCGAACGGTCCGCGCGGCGCGTCGGCGACCAATCCGCCGCTGCAATGCGTGCGGTTGATTGTGTCGATCATCACCTCGAGCGCCTGCTTTCCGCCACGCGTGCTCGACCCGCGAGCGCTCTGGTAGCCGAACAGTTTCAGGACTCGGGCGATCACTTCGCCGTCCTTGCTTTGGCTCACCATGATGAGCCCGTCCCGGTTGCGGAAATAATACACGTAGTACAGCAATCCCTGATGCCACGAGACGAACAGGCTGGGCTTGCCCTCGCGCAGGAACTGGTCCTCGTTTTCCTTTCCGATGATGGTGATCCGGCAGGTGCGGTATATCGCGGTCGCAACGAGGTAGAACAACCTCGGCGCAATCGCCAGCAGGAGGCGAAACTTCCAACCGTATTTTGCCTCAGATTCGCCGGCCAATGCGCGCGTCTCCGTCGTCATGTCAGCCCTTGAAGATGCCGAGCGCGATCGCCACCAGCCCGACCGCCCAACAATAATATGCGAACAGATGAATCCTGCCCCGCTTGACGACTCTCAACAATACCACCAGCGCGGTGATTCCGGCAACGGCCGCCACGAGCGTTCCGCACAGCATCGCCGGCATGCTCGCCGAAGCAGGCGCCGTGTTGCCGGCAGCCGAATGGCCTTTCAGTTCGAACGCGAGCGCGCCCAGTATCGCCGGGACCGCCAGCAGAAACGAAAATCGCGCCGCCAGCTCGCGCGGCACACCGAGCAGGAGCCCGACGGCTATCGTCGCGCCCGACCGGGATATGCCCGGAACGATTGCGAGGCCTTGCGCCGTTCCTATCAGAAGGGCGTGCACCAGTCCGACGCGTTCCGGAGCACCCGCCCCCGCGTCGGCCTCAGGCTCGCTCCTCCAGACAGTGCCTATGAGAACCAGCCCCGTGATCAGGAGCCCGATGCCGGCTGCGGTCGTCGAGGCGAACATCCGCTCGAATTGCTTTGAGAAGACTACCCCGATGAACGCCGTAGGGACGCATCCGACCGCGATTGCCGCAAGCATCCTTTCGGCCGGTTGCTCGCCCAGATTTCTGTTGACGGCGATTCTGATTGCCGCCCGGACCAGCTCCACGACATCCTTTCGGAACACTATCAGGATGGCCGCGAGCGTGCCCGCGTGCAGCATCACGTCAAACAGCACCTGCGGCTCGCTCATGCCGAACAGGCCCTGCAATATGACCAGGTGCCCCGAACTGCTTATGGGCAGGAATTCGGTGATGCCCTGCACCAGCCCCAGAATCACCGATTCAATAAGAGAAATGGAAGCGCCCTCGTTTCAAAAGACGACCCTGCGGATCGCCTCTTCGGCTATGCCGCTCGACCGAAGTTTCCCCACTATCTCCGCTTCAACATCCGGCACGAATATCCTCAGCAGCGCGCAACCGGCGGAGGGTACGATTGCGTAATCGCCCAGGCAGGCGGGAATGAGCGCCGAGTCGCCGGTCGAGACGGGAGTCTCATGCCCCTGCTTCGTCCGGATGACGGCGTTTCCGCTGACCATCATGAGCGATTCAAACCTCTTTCCGCCGGTCGATTCTTCCGTCGGTTCTTCGAGCGTCAGCAACTGGACGGCGAAGTATCGGCAGGCGACGAGGTATGCGCGCCTGTTCTTTCCCTCCAGCACCTCTATCGACTGCACCTTGTCGGGCGAACGGTCCTCGAAGTTGATGGACCCAAGCGCCTGCTCGATGTGAAGCTGCCGGGGCTTGCCGTCGGCTTCGACCCTCCCCCAATCATACACGCGGTACGTGGTGTCGGAGTTCTGCTGAATCTCGCAGATGACCAGCCCCTTGCCCATCGCGTGCACGCAGCCTGCAGGGACGAACACCATGTCGCCCGCCGAGACGGGGAACGAATTCAACACATCGGGCACGGTATCATTGCGGATGGCGCTCTCGAAGGCCTCCTTCGTGACGCCCGGCCTGAGCCCTTTCACCAGCGTCGTTTCGGGGTCGGCGTGGATGATGTACCACGCCTCGGTCTTGGCCTCGGCGTCCGCGACCTCGGCGGCGGCTTTCTCATTGGGATGCACCTGAACCGACAGCAGGCTGTTGGCGTCGATGAACTTGTTGAGGAGAGGAAAGCGCTTGAGACCGGCGGGGGAGGAGCCGACGAGCGCCTCACCGTCCGCCTCGAACACATCGGCCAGCGTGCGGCCGGCCAGCTCGCCGTTCCTGATGAGATTGTTGTCGTCGCCCCGGCAGGATACTTCCCATGACTCGCCGATGGGCTCATCGGGAGGGAGCTTCTTGCCGAGCATTTGCTCCAGCCTTCGTCCGCCCCAGATGCGATACTTGAATATCGGCTCAAGGACGAGCGGATAGAGCCGGGGCGTGTCCTTTCTTGAGGATTTCATATCGCGGGCACGTCTGTATCGGGGAATCGCCTTGCGACTGGCAACGTCGCCGGCTATTGAACGATACCGTTCAGCCTTGTCAGTATCTCTCTCGCGCCGTTTACGATGTTGTCGATAACCTGCTTTACGGTGAGCACCTCGTGTATCAGCCCCACGTTTTCTCCGCAGGCGATGGTGGCGCCGTCGAGGTCGCCGCTCGTCCATGCCTGCTGTCCGACCTTGCCGCTGATGTACACGATCAGTTCGTCCAGTGTTGCGCCCTGCTGCTCCATCTCGAGCACCTTCTGCGACGTTTCGTTCTTCATCACTCTGACGGCGTTGCGGATGGAACGCTCGATAATCATCGTGTCGGTTTCCTGCGCCTCGACGAGCCATTCCTTAAAGTTGGGATGCGCCGGGCACTCCTTGGTCGCCAGGAAGCGCGTGCCCATCACGACGCCTTCCGCTCCCAGCGCGAGCGCGGCCAGGAAGCCGCGCGCATCGGCGATGCCCCCGCCCGCTATCACGGGTATGCTGACGCTTTCGGCGGCGCGTGGAATGAGTATCATCGATGTCACGTCGTCCATGCCCGGATGCCCGCCGCACTCGAAGCCGACGATGGTCACCGCGTCGGCCCCGACCGCCTCCGCCTTTCGGGCGAACCGGACGGCCGGCACTTTGTGTATCAGCTTCACGCCCGCCTCTTTGAGGGCGGGAACGTATGGTTCGGGATTGCGGCCCGACGTTTCGACCACGGGCACTTTCTCGTCCGCTATCACCTCGATGTACCTCTTGGTGGTGTCGCCTTCCATGATGACGGGCAGCATCGACACGTTCACGCCGACGGGCTTCTTGGTGAGCGAGCGCGCCTTTTGCAGTTCGTCACGAAGCTCGGATGGGTCGGGAAACGAGGCGGCCGTCATGAAGCCCAATCCGCCCGCTTCGGAAACCGCGGAGGCGAGCTCGGCCCTGCTCAGCCACTGCATTCCTCCCTGGATGATTGGATATTCTATTCCAAGCAATTCGGTTATTCGTGTCTTGAACATATCCTCTCCTCTCCCTCTGTCAGAACTTATTTGCCTTCGTTCCTATTGGAGACAGCGCTCAAGTTGTGGCAATCCTTCGCCTGTCCGGCCCAAGCCGGGACCGGGCCGGTTCGCATCAGGCTTTCTTCTTGTTCTTCTTGAGGACCTTTTGCAGCTCGTCTTCGATCAGCTTTCTGATCTCGTCGCGGCGCTTCTCGCTCGTGGCCTCGAATCTCAGGACGAGAACCGGCTGTGTGTTGGACGCCCGCACCAGCCCCCACCCGTCCTCGAACGTGACGCGCGCACCGTCCACATCGACGACGTCGTAGTCGTTTTCCTTGAAGTACCGGGTTATTTCCTCGACGACTTTGAACTTGATTTCCTCGGGACATTCCATCCGAATTTCGGGAGTCGAGTACATCTTGGGCACGTCCGAGAGCATCGTGCTCAAGGGCTTCTGCGACTTCGCGAGAATCTCCAGCAGCCTGCACGATGAGTAGATGGCGTCGTCGTAACCGAAGTATCTGTCGGCGAAGAAGATGTGCCCGCTCATCTCGCCCGAGACGGCCGCATTCGTCTCCTTCATCTTCTGCTTGATGAGCGAGTGGCCCGTCTTCCACATGATGGGCTTGCCGCCGTGTTTGGCGATGTCGTCGAAGAGCGCCTTCGAGCTCTTGACCTCGGAGATGACCACCGAGCCGGGCTTTCGGGAGAGAATCTCGCGCGCGAACAGAATGAGCAGTTGGTCTCCCCACAGGATGTTTCCCTTGTCGTCTATGATGCCCAGCCTGTCGGCGTCGCCGTCGTAGGCGATGCCGCAATCGTATCCCTCTTTCTTGACGCGGCCCATGATTTCCTCGATGTACTTGGGAACGGTGGGGTCGGGGTGATGGTTGGGGAAGCTGCCGTCCATCTCGCAGTACATCTCCTCGACCTCACAGCCGAGGTCGCGAATCAGCTTGGGCGCCACGGGGCCGGCGGTGCCGTTGCCGGCGTCGAGGATGACTCTGAGCGGGCGTTCGACCTTGATATTCTCGGTGACGAATTTCTGGTATTCCGGGATGATGTCGTAGTCGCTGACCGTTCCGCGGCTTCCGGCGAAACGGCCTTTCTCGCACACCAGCCTGAGCTTCTGAATCTCCTCACCGAAGATCGTGCTCTTGCCGATGCATACCTTGAACCCATTCTGATCCGGCGGGTTGTGACTGCCGGTGATGTGCATGCCGCCCTCTTTTTCGAGGTGAAACAGCGAGAAATAGAACACCGGGGTCGGACATATTCCGATGTCCACCACGTTCAGCCCGGTCGAGAGCATGGCGTCGAGGAGCACCTTGTGCAGGCGCGGCGAGCTGAGGCGGCAATCGCGACCGAGCACCACCTGCTTCTTGCCGAAGCTTTGCGCATAGGTGCCGAATGCCTTCCCGATGCACGCGGCGACGTCGTCGGTCAAGTCCCGGTCGGCCACGCCTCGAATATCGTATTCCCGAAAAATATCAGGGTTCATCGCCTTGCTCCTTTCTCGCTGAGCGGGTGAGCTGCGGAGCCTTCGGACGCATCCGGCGATTGGAGAGCTTCGCGCCAATTGTGCGCATTATGATATATCATCTCCGCCGGCGTTTTCAAGTACGGCTCGGCAGTTTCCGCGCCGCCCGACCGGCATGCGCACGACGCAACAAGAAGCCGGACGGTCACAGGTTCATTATAAACGTGGCGCGGCTCGGGCGCTACTCGTTAAAGGCGTCGCACAGTTTCTGCTTCACACGCTCGGGCCGGGCGAACAGGCCCACCATCCTGATACTCACCGTTATCAGGCTTCGGCCGCTCAGGCTGTCGACATGGCAGCGAACCTGATACCACGGCATGTATATCCGAAGCGCCATCAAAATCATCAGGAAAGTGGTGGAGACCCAGAGAGGCGGAACGGCGGGGTCGTATCTGTAGCTCAGGACACTGCTCTCCCTCAGGTTGGTGAGCGTCATCTGGGCGCGCATCGCTTCCACCGGTCTCCCCAGCGGCAGCTCGGCGACCGTGCTCCATTTGCGGCCGACCTCCCCGGCAGGGGGACGATACTGGAGCTTCGCCGACGGAGACAGCGGCGCAACCGTGCCGTCGTACCCGTACAGCGTTCCGACGCGGGGCGTCCTCACGCGGAACTCGCCTTCCATCTGGAGAACCGTGAAGGGCTTATCGGCGAGGATGTCGTTGAGCGTTTCCGTGCCTATCCGCAGGTCGAACTTGTATTCGTAACCCTCCTGGTAGAACGTGAGGCCGGCATAGCGGAGCGGGTCGTTCACCTCTATCCTCTTCTGCGCGACGAGCCTGCCGTCCTCGTACACCTTGAGCCGGCTGAACCAATCGCGAGGATACAGGGAGTCGCCTGTGAGCTTGTAGCCGACGGTTTGTCCTCTCAATCCCCATGCCGCCGACAAGCGGTTCGCCGGCTCGTCGGGGTATTGGAGCGTGGGCTTCTGTGTGTACTCGGTCACGAAACTTTCGAGCTCGACCTCTACGTGTTTCGGATGCAGCTTGGCCGGGTGGCCGAGCAGCCGCGTCAGCCTTCGCCAGGCCGTCGTGGGCGAGTTCAGCGGCACGGCCTTCCTTTCGCCGGCGGCGATAGTGAGGGAATCCTCGAACGCCAGCAGGTACGTCACGCAGAATCCGCCGATTGCGACAAGAATGCAGAGGTGATAGGCCCACGACACCCACCGGAAAGGGATTCCCTTTTCGGAGACCACCCTCTTCACGTTCGCATCTTCGGAGTAGTATCTCAGTCGTCTGAACCCCATGCGCTTGAGCGTCTTCTCGATGTCCGGGCCCGTTCCGTCGGCGGAGTTCGAGACCGAAAAGGAATGCTCGCGGTGCAGGAGAGATTCGCGCGTGAACAGGCCGAATTTGGGCCTCTTGCGCAGTACGCCCAGCCTGTGGATGGAGCAAAGCAGCAGGTGAAGCGCAAACAGCGACGCCGCGAGCGTGAAATACCATGAATGGAAAAGGTCAAGGAGGTCCAGCCCGCCGACCAGCGCGACGAATTTCCCCCCGGCGTCACGGTATCTGTCGAGCCTGTCGGGGTCGGAATTTTGGGGGAAGACCGTCCCGACGAAGAACAGGAACGCGAACACGCCCAGAAATACCAGCGACGTCTTTATCGAGACCATCGTGCGGTATAGCCCGCCTCGGTCGCGCGTTTCATCTCTTTTCGAAGTCTTATTTGTGGTCTCAGCCATTTCGCGGCCGGCCTCCAACGGGAATTTCACACAGAATAGGCGTGCAGACTGGGAATCCCAAGCAGCTTGGCTATCCAACTGACGCCCAGAAACGTCATGACGACGCAGACGAACCCGAGCATGTTGAGGGCCGACGCCCTGCCTCCCCGCCAGCGCGCCATCGTCATCGAATGCAGGTACAGGCCATAAACGGTCCAGGTAATCAGCGACCACGTCTCCTTCGGGTCCCACGACCAGTATCGGCCCCACGCCTGCTCGGCCCAGGCTGCGCCCGAGACGATGCCGAACGTGAGCAGCGGGAATCCGAACAGCACCAACTGGTGGGCGGTACGGTGAAAGCGCGCGGCGGCCTCGGTGTCCATGCCGTATCTCGCGAGCGCTCGAGAAGGCAGCAGCCCGGTCAGGGCCACGTGGGCGAGTTCGACGGAAAAAGCCACGACGAACACGGCATACGCCATGAACGCTATCACGACGTGCCAGATGAACCAGTCGCTCTGAAGCGCGGGAAACAACGGCTCGATGGCCGGGTTGCGCGCGAGCGCCGCGTACAGACACGCCCCAACGGCTATTGCGGCGACCGGGAAGCCGGCGGCGAATATTCGCCCGAACCGTCTCTCCACAAAGAGATACACGATCTTCGCCGACCAAGCGAACCACAGCAGGCTCTCGTACAGCGTCTGATACGGCGGCCGCCTCCCCTCGACGGTGCGCAGGATTATTATCGCCGACAGCAATATCGTGGCGACGAACAGCAGCCGCGAAGCCGTCTTGCCCGTCCTGTAGCTGGGCGAAAAGAGCCACATGAGATAGAGAAGCAAGGAAAGAAGCTGAAGGAGGATTGTAACCCAGACGGCCCGGAGCTCCCAGACGAGAAGCAGCGTATCGCGCCGCAGAAGCGCCTCAGTCGTCGCGCTCATGCCTGTTCTCCGTGGGGTGGGGCGTCAAAGGCCGGGAGGCGGCGCCGATTGTTTCACGGGGATGAGATGAGGAGAAGTCAGGTCGTCGTGACGCGCGGAATTTGTAGAGGGTTGCTCGATGGATGGCTGAGAATGAACGACGCCTCATGTGTAGAATAAGTCCTTGCCTTCCTCTGCTCGGATGGTTTCCATCGCCTCTTTCGCGCTTGTTGCGTTCCGAAGCGCGCGCGTCATCTGGTCGTGATTGAACAGCCGCGCGATTCCGGCCAGCGTCCTCACGTGCTGTTGAAACTTATCTTTCGGAATGACCAGGAGTATTATGAGCTGGGCGGGTTGGCCGTCGAGCGACTCGAAAGCGATCCCCTCCTTCGAGATGCCCAGCGCTCCCACCACGTCGTCGATCAGGGGCGAATTGGCGTGGGGAATCGCGATGCCGCGCTCCATTCCCGTGCTCATCGAGCGTTCCCTGTCGAATATCGTCTCGATTATTTTTTCCCTGTGCTCCGGCTTCACCTTTTTCGCCGCCACCATCAGGTCCACCAGATGCGTGATGGCTTCCCACTTATCTTTTGCCTCCAGCCCCACCGTTATGAGTTCGGGCTGGAGGAACTCGGAGAGTTTCATTGGAACATCACCGCCTTTTCGAGTGTCTTCATCGCAAGCGCTCTCGTTTCTCATATTCAGAACGCGCGCGCCTGAATACGTCAACCACGTCGTGCTGCCGGACGATGCCCACCACCTGCCGGCTCTCCCCCTCCGCCACGACGGGCAGGTTGCCGACCTCGTTCTTGAGATCGTGAAACTTCGACAGAACCACTTCGAGCGGCTCGTCGGGAGTCACATACGCCGGCTCGGCGTCGAGCAGGTCCCGCGCTATCACGAGGTCCGCCAGCGCCTGGTCGAATATCACGTCCCGGATTCGGGGGAACGATATGTTTCCCACGTAATTGCCGTCCCTGTCCACGACCGGCAGCAGGTCGTGGCGTGCACGGGAGATTATCTTCAGAAGCTCGTCGAAGCGCGTGTTGTCGGAAACCGTCTCCACATTGCTTCTCATCACGTGCTTGGCAGCAAGCGGCTCCTCCCCGCTGCCCAGCCCTCTCATCGGGAGCCCCAACGACCTTCTTATTTGACCGATAACTTTCTGCAAGTTATCGATGCTCGACCGGCCCGGCAGGTGAGGCAACAGCGAGACCATCTTCACCTCGCCGCAGCGCACGAGCGAGAACCTCACTGTGATGGGTCCGACCAACTCATAGATGACTATCGAGCCGAGCACCACCGCCTGAGCCACTGAAGCGCTCTGCGAGCCGAGTTGTCCGACGGCCATCGCGAGCCCTATCGCCACGCCCGCATGCGAGATCATCGCCGGTCCCAGATAGCGCTTCAGGTCTCTCGACAGACCCGCAACGTGCGCTCCCCACGCCGCGCCCACAATCTTTGCGACCGCCCTCCCGACGATGTAGGTGACTCCCAGGATACCCGCGTGGAGCAACGTCTCCAGATGGAGATTCGCGCCCGCTATCACGAAAAACAACACATACAGCGGATAGGCCCCGGCATCGATGCGCTCGAACAACACCTGTCCGCGCGTGGAGGAGTTCACCTTGGCCATGCCCATCACGAGCGCCGAGAGCGGACCGGAGCCGCCCCACGCATAGGCCAGCCCCACCACCAGCGCAATGGCGCAGAAGCCGAGCAGAATCTGCTGCTTGGGCGAATGGGCGCGCTCCTCCAGAAAGCTCAGCCCCAACCCGAGCCCCACGCCCAGCACCAGCGATTTGCCTACCTCGAAAAACGGGAAGCCGTATCCCGTGCTCTGACTCATCAGGGCCAGCAGGAGAAACGGGAACAATACCAAACAAAAGAAATTATTGATTCCCACGAGCGCAATCAGGTTGCTCGTGAGCGGGCCTTCGGATTCGTACTCTTTCACCACCACCAGCGTCGTCGCCGGCGCGGTGGCCATCGCTATGAACCCGACGACGAGTGATAAGATGGCGTCGCGGCTCAGAATCCAGACGGCTCCGCCGACCGCAAGCCACGTCAGGCCCATTTCGAAGGCCGCCACGGTGAGGAGTTTACGCCCGAAGCGCCTCACATGGCTCGCCTCGAACTCGCCGCCTATGTTGAACATTATCAGCCCAAGCGCGAGCTGGGCGATAAGGTCGAAATTGCGAAGCTCGGAACTGCCGATCACGCCTGCCGCCGACGGACCTATCAACAGGCCCGCCAGCAGGTAGCCGGTCACCCTCGGAATTCTGACGCGAGCGAGTATTTCCCCCGCCATCAGGCCGACGAGCAGCATCAGGCCGACGTGGACTATCAGCCGTATTTCCACTGCCGGAACAGGAGGCATCGGGAACGCTCGCTCTCAGCGCGCCCCGGTCGCCCACGCGAGCCAGGCGCCTTCTGGTGTGTCCTTCGGGTTCGTCCCTTCGCACTAAGCGCACAATGCCGACCTGCGCATCAAAGGGAAAGTATAGCCGAAAGCCGCGAAAAAATAAAGCTCTAATTCGATGCGGTCGTCAAACGATTTCGAGAAGGGACTGCTCCGCCGCGCCTATCGTCCTCTCTATGTCTTTTTCCGTGTGCGCCAGCGAGACGAAGGCGGTCTCGTATTGAGACGGCGCCAGGTAAACGCCCCGACGAAGCATCTCGTGGAAGTACTTGCCGTATCTCTGGGTGTCGCACCTGAGCGCGTCCTCGTAATTGTTCACCGGGCCGTCGGAGAAGAACATGCAGAGCATCGAGCCGACGCGGGTGTGGTAGGAGGGCACTCCCGTCATCTGCGCGGCGCGGATCAGCCCGTCGCCCAGCATCGAGGCCAGCCGTTCGAGCTTCTTGTATGTGCCCGGCCGAGAGAGCACCTCGAGCGTCGCCAGCCCCGCCTCGACCGCCAGCGGATTGCCCGACAGCGTGCCCGCCTGATAGACGGGTCCCGCCGGAGCCATCTTCTCCATTATTTCCGCCCTGCCCCCATACGCGCCGACGGGCAGGCCGCCGCCGATTATCTTGCCGAGAGTCGTCAGGTCGGGCTTGATCTTGAAGAGAGATTGAGCGCCGCCGTATGCGACGCGGAAGCCCGTGATAATCTCGTCGAATATGAGCAGTATCCCGTGCTGCTCCGTAATCTCGCGCAGCGACGAGAGGAATCCGTCCACGGGAGGCACGACGCCCATGTTGCCCGCAATCGGCTCGACTATGATGCAGGCGATCCTGTTCCCGTGTTCCTTGCACGCGGCCGCGACCGAATCGACGTCGTTGTAGGGAAGCGTCATCGTGCAACCGGCGTATTCGGCCGGCACGCCGGGGCTGGTCGGCACGCCGAGCGTGGTCGCTCCGGAGCCGGCTTTCACCAGGAGCCCGTCGGCGTGACCGTGGTAGCAGCCCTCGAACTTGACGACGATGGAGCGGTCGGTGTAGGCACGCGCGAGCCGAATCGCGCTCATGACGGCCTCGGTGCCCGAGCTCACCAGCCGCACCTTTTCGATGGAGGGCACGGCGCGGATGACCTTCTTCGCCAGGTCGGACTCGCGCTCGGTGGGTATGCCGAAGCTCGTGCCGTCGGCGGCGACTTTCTTCAGCCGGGCGACGACTTCCCTGTGCGCGTGCCCGAGAATGAGGGGACCCCACGAGCAGACGTAATCGATGTATTCGTTGTCGTCGGCGTCCCATATCTTGCAGCCCTTGCCTCGCTCGACGAATATGGGCGAACCGCTCACTCCTTTGAACGCGCGCACGGGGCTGTTTACGCCGCCGGGCATGTAGCGCTGCGCCTGCTTCCACAATCTCTTCGACTTCGTCGTCCTTCGAGCCATCTCGAACCCTCATTTCACGAAATATCGTGGGCTGGTTTTTTTGAACTCGCGCGTGCTGAAGACCACCTTGTACCGCTCGACGCCGACCTCCCTCGAAAGCCTTTCGGCGATGCGCTCGCAGGCCTTGCGGGTGCGGCCGTGCACCATCGTGTAGAGATTGTAGGGCCATTCGGGGTGCCGCCGCCGCGCGTAGCAGTGGGTGACCTCGCGCGCGGCCGTCAGCTTCGACCCGATCTCCTCAACCCGGCTCTCCGGTATATCCCACACGACCATGCCGTTGGCGTCCACGCCGGCCACGCGATGGGCGATCATCGCGCCCATCCTGCGGAGCAATCCCTTTTCCTCGTAGCCGCGGACACGTCGGAGCAGCTCTTGCTCGCTGATTCCCAACCGGTCGGCGATGTCCTTGTAGGGCTGCTTCGAGCCGGAGATGTCGCCCGACAGCGCATTGATGATTTTGCGGTCGAGCGCGTCGAGCGTCATTCGTCATCCTCTCCGAGGTCGAAATCGACCTTGATCTTGAACAGATGCGTCGCGGGAAGATTCAGGGCCGCCACGCCCGCCCTGCTCTTTATCTCCTCGATGGTGCGCTCAATCTCGTTTTCGGATTCCGCTATGAGGGTGAACCACACGTTGTATGTGCCTTCCCTCTCGTAGTTGTGGGTGACTCCGGGATAGCCGTTCACTATCGCGACCACTTCGTCCAGGCGGTCTTTCGGCACGCTGAGGGCCGCCAGCGTGCTCTTGTAGCCGACCTTTCGCGAGTCGAAGCTGCCGCCGAGACGGCGTATGATGCCCTTCTTGCAGAGCGCCTGCACGGCGTCGAACGCTTCGTCCTCGGTCACGCCGAGTTGGCGGCCAAGCTCTTCATATGGGTGGGACGCGATGGGGAACTTCTGCTGGATGACTTCGAGGACTTTCCGTTCCAATTTTGTCAACGCTGCCATTGGATCTCAGGGTAATCGACGTAGTTGTTATGTAAGCTGCACCCGCATATTCTATTGTAGGGGCGCAGCATGCTGCGCCCCTACGAGAACTCATAAGAACGATGTTGACAAACCGCTAATCGTGGCCCGGATAGACGCAGTAGGGCTCCTCGGCCAAATAGTTGCCCGTGCGCGCATACGCACGGGCGCGGCAGCCGCCGCAGACCTTCAGGTAGCGGCAATGTCCGCACTTGCCCTCGTACCTGGAGAAATCGCGGAGTTCGTTGAATATTCGCGATTCCTCCCACGCCTTCCGGAAGCCTTCCTTGCGCACGCTGCCGCAGTCGAGTTCGAGGTACCCGCAGGGCGAGAGCGTACCGACGTGCGAGATGAAGCAGAACGCGATGCCGCCCAGGCAGCCGCGTGTGACCGCGTCCATGCCGTGGGTTTCGAACGTGACCTCTTTGCCCTCTTCGGCCGCCCGCTGGCGGAGTATCCTGTAATAGTGCGGAGCGCAGGTGGCCTTCAGTTGAATGGGAACGTTCTCGCGCTGTTCATAGAACCAGTTGAGCGTGCGTTCGTATTGCTCGGGCGATATCTCCTGCTCCTCGAGTTCCTTGCCGCGTCCCGTGGGAACGAGCAGGAATATGTGATGCGCGACCGCGCCCACCTCGACCGCCAGCTTGAGCATATCGGGCACCTCTTCGAGGTTGAGCTTGGTGATGGTCGAATTTATCTGGAACGGAAGCCCGGCCTTCTTCGCCGCCTCGATGCCCCTCATCGCGCCCTCGAACGCGCCGGGCACGTTGCGAAACGCGTCGTGCGTGCGGGCCGCGGCGCCGTCGAGGCTGATGCTTATGCGCTGGATGCCATGCTCGACCAGCCTGCGCGCGGTCGCCTCGTCGAGGAGGAGGCCGTTGACAGCCATCGTCATCTTGAGGCCGAGGCCCTGGCCGTGACGGAGTATCTCGAAAATGTCGGGCCTGAGGAGCGGCTCGCCGCCCGTGAAGATGATTATCGGGTCGCTGAACGAGGCGATCTCGTCGAGCACGCGCCTGCACTCCTCCGTGCTGAGCTCGTTCGGATACGGCCCGCGCTCGGCCGACGCGCGGCAGTGGATGCACGCCAGGTTGCACGAGCGCGTTATCTCCCATGCGACCAGCCTGAGCTCCGACTTGCCATGCGGGCGAGCCTCGTGCTTCGTCTCGGGCTTCTTATGTTCCGCTGTCTTCATCGGTCTGTTCTAAGACATTGTTCGAATAAATTCGAACCTACAATCTGTCTCTTTTGGGCGTGTTGCCCAAAAGGCAGTCGCCTATTCGTCATTCTGAGCGAAGCGAAGAATCTCTGTTTTGAGACAAGAATTTCCAGAAAAATGAGAGATTTTTCGTCGCCCGGGTCTGCGACCCTTCGCTCCTCAGAATGACAGTTCTGATAGACTCTTGAAACAAGATACCGTTTGGGCAACAGGCCGTTTTCAATTAAATTCGAACCTGCAAATCGATTGAATGTGGGTGCGAATTCATTCGCACTCATCCCAGCAGGCGCGCCGCCTCCATCGCGTGGTACGTCAGTATCATGTCCGCTCCGGCGCGCTTGATGCTGGTGAGTATCTCCAGCACCAGCCTCTGTTCGTCCACCCACTTGCGCGCCGCGGCCGCCTTGACGAGTGCGAACTCGCCGCTCACGTTGTAGGCGGCGACGGGATAGCCGAACTCCTCCTTCACGCGAAGGATGACGTCGAGGTACGGGAGCGCCGGCTTGACCATGACGATGTCGGCGCCTTCCTCGATGTCGAGCGCCACTTCGCGCAGCGCCTCGTCGCTGTTGGGCGGGTCCATCTGATACGAACGCCGGTCGCCGAACTGGGGCGGCGATTCGGCCGCCTCGCGGAACGGCCCGTAGAACGCCGAGGCGTACTTCGCGGCGTAGGCCATGATCGGGATATTGTCGAAACCGCATTCATCGAGCGTGGCCCTGACGGCTCCGATGCGGCCGTCCATCATGTCGCTCGGGGCCACCATGTCGGCTCCGGCCTCGACGTGCGAGAGCGCCATCTTCGCCAGCAGCTCGAGCGTGGCGTCGTTGTCGATTGTGAAATCTTTTCCGCCCTTTTTCTTCTTCACGACGCCGCAATGACCGTGGTCGGTGTATTCGCACAGGCACACGTCGGTGATGACGACGAGGTCATCGACCTTGTCCTTGACGGCCCGTATCGCCTTCGCGACGATGCTGTTTTTCCTGTAGCCCTCGGTTCCGCGCGCATCCTTTTTCTCGGGAATGCCGAAAAGGATGATCGCGGGAATGCCGAGGCCGGCGACCTTGCGGGCCTCTTTGACAAGCTCATCGACCGAGAGCTGGTAATTGCCCGGCATCGAGGAAATCTTGTTCCGCACCCCCTTGCCGGGCCGGACGAACAGCGGCATCATCAGGTCGTCCACCGAGAGGGTGGTTTCGCGGATGAGGCGCCTGAGGTTTTCGTTCGCCCTCAGTCTGCGCGGACGATAGATGGGATATCGCATTTGTTCGGCTCCCTTGGTCATTGTAGGTATATCGGGGACACCATAAACATGGTGTCCCCAATATAACCCTTGGTGGCGTTCAGCTCATTATCTCCTCGTCGGTGAGGTAGCAGGCGGGGTCGTCGCCCCACCTGTCGCCCGTGACGGCCTCGGCCCTGATGCGGCAGCCGCCGCAGATTGTCTTGTACTTGCACACGCCGCAGCGCTCGCCGCCGATGTGCTCGTGCATGTGTTTGAGCTGCTGGAGGAACGCGTTGCTCTCGTCGGTCCAGATTTCGGAAAACTTGCGCTCCTTCACGTTGCCGAGCGTGACGTGGTTCCAGAACTGGCAGGCGTGCACGTCGCCGCGCCAGTCCACGTTGGCGAACTTTCTGCCGGCCGAACAGCCGCCGTGACGCTTCTGGAGCTCGGTTATCTCGAGGGCGCGGTCGGGGTTGAGGCTGCGGATGTGTTTCTCGAGCATGACGCCGTCGGCGTGGTTGTCGGTCGTGAGTATCTCCGTCTCGACGCCGCGCCGGTGCCAGTCGTATGTCTTGTCGATGAGCGTCTGAACGACGTTGCGCGATTGCTCCAGCGTGAGGTCCTGCTTCGCCAGGTCGCGCCCGCGTCCCGAATACACGAGGTGATACATGCAGAAGCGGGGTATCTTGTGCTTCTCGACGATGTCGAGCACCGTGTTCAGGTCGTTGTAGTTGTGCTGATTTATCGTCAGCCTGACGCCCGCCTTCACGCCCGCGCGGGTGCAGTTTTCGATGCCGCGGATGGCCGCGTCGAACGCGCCCTTCTTCTGGCGGAAATGGTCGTGCGTCTCGGGGCCGCCGTCGATGCTGATGCCGACGTAGGAGAACCCCACCTCGGCTATCCGCTTCGCCTTCGCCTCGTCGATCAAGGTTCCGTTCGACGAGATGACCGCGCGGATGCCCTTCGCGATGGTGTATTCGCCCAGCTCGAACAGGTCCTTGCGCAGGATCGGCTCACCGCCGGAAAACAGCAGCACGGGCGAGCCGATGTCGGCCAGGTCGTCTATCATCGCCTTCGCCTGCTCGGTGGTCAGCTCGCCAGCGTAGTCCTTATCCTCCGAGTCGAGGTAGCAGTGGATGCAGCGCAGGTTGCACCGGCGGGTGGTGTTCCAGGCCACGAGCGGCCTCTCGGCGGTCGTGAACTGGAGCATATGCGCGGGCACGCCCGACTCGCCCTGGCGGCTGTAGTTGAGCGCCTCGCCGATTGTCGCCACGCCGCACAGCAGTTTTGTGAAGCCTATCATCTGGATATGCCCTCTCTATGGAATTTACAACTTCTTTGCGCCCAAGGCATTACAAATTCATTTGCGCCCAAGCCATTACAAATTCAGCCGGATGGCACACTTTGCCCTTTTTGCCAACCGGCGTACCACTCTAATTTAGCACAAAATTGGCCCGTATGTCAACGAAAATGGCCCGAAAACAGATCTTCAACCACGGATTCCATAACCACGAATTACACGAAATACACGAAATTCCTGTAGGGGCGCATCGCGATGCGCCCAAGATCGTTCTATCCACGAAGAACACGAAGGAACACCAAGGAATCTAAAGGAAGTCAATGGGAACCACAGATGCACACGGATTAACACGGATCTTACCCTGAGCCTGTCGAAGGGTCCCTTTTCGCCTTTCGACTTCAAACTCCAGACTCCAGACCTCCGACTCAGGACTTATTTTGAACCACGGGGAAGTCATTGCGAGGGAGAGCAACGACCGAAGCAATCCCTTCTCACGCCAAGCCCGCCATGAGCGAGGCCGAATGGACGCGAAGGCGCAAAAGCGGCGAGGGTCTCGGACCCAAGTCGCCGCTGAAGTTTAAACCCTTGGCGGCTTTGCGACTTTGCGTGAGATTTCTCGCTGTGGCGCCTTCCCACAAACGAAAACCCCGCATCGAGCGAATCGGTGCGGGGTTCGGGCACAACAACTATGGGGAAACCCTTACAGCTTCTCCACGTTTTGCGCTCTCAGTCCTTTTGGGCTGTCGGCCGTCTCAAAGCGGACACGGTCGTTCTCGGCGAGAGTCTTGAAACCATTTCCGTTAATCGACTCATGGTGAACAAACACGTCTGGTCCGTTATCCTGGGTTATGAATCCATAGCCCTTACGGTCATTGAACCACTTCACGGTTCCTTCTGGCAAATCCTTTCACCTCCTTATCGAAGATTGAGTAGTGCGCTTGCAAAGCAACAAAAAACCCGTAAGAGCCGACATATACTCTTACGGGCCAAATCGAATTATTCTTCTTAACTAACTCGTTCTTGCTTCTAAGAGCCTTACTCTTGGCGTAAGCATATCACACCCCACCGCTTTTGTCAAGTGGGGGTGCGGGGGACGGTCGGCATTCAGGGGCGGAAGGATGAAGATTTAAGCGTATCCACTCTCTCCGTGTCGTCATATGGACTTAATCGACGTCTTCGCGCATGATGAGCATAGGATGCGATTTCAGCTACTGATCCTCACTATTTCGCCCAAGAGCACATCTATGTCATTCGAAAAATCCACTTGAGTCAGGGTTGGCAGAATCTCTCTCTTTCTGATCTGACAGTGAAGATGCTGGTCGGCAATTTTGCGTAACGAATCGGACAAGTGGCGCATTGACTCTCCAAAGGACTTAGAACCTTTGTAGTTATTGGAAACCTCTGAAAAGGTCTTGCATCCGAAAACTGGAGGGATATGGTCTATCAAGGCACGACCGAGGGTAATAAGCGCCACATAACATTCATATTTGCAGGAAACATTCATTTCTTCGCAGATTTGTATCAATTTACGGAAATCATGTTGGGGTGACTTTATAGACCTAAGTTCATTTATTCGCGCCGGATTTACGTAATGACCTGAATTGTGTTTGGCCTTGGTCAAGATGGGTTCAAGCAATGGGGATAGTTCTCTACTCAGTCTTTCGAGAGCATTTCCATGGATACGGAAGGAATCTCGGTTACTGCCTGAAGTGAAGTTCCTGGATCTTCTGATGTTTTTACGAAGCCGAGAGACGTTTGGCTTTGGCAGGTTGAGGCTCGAGAACCACTTCCCTATGTCACCCATCGTAAAATCTTGCTCACCACTTCCCTGCAAGTTGAAATAAGCAAGATAAATAACCTTGTCAATCTCTTTCTTGCTGAATAGTGATGCTCCCTTTAGGTATTCGGTAAGATTCATTCAGCTTCCTTTTCCTTCGACTTCGACGCTGGAAGGTCATGCTCTACAAAATTGGTGCCGAGAAGCGTAATCCCTAGGTCGTTCATTTTGGAGGTGTCAATGTATCCATATCTCCGTGATGTATCCCAGAAACTTTGTTGAAACTTTCCGGATGGGCGTCTTGTCACCTCGCGATAACAAGTATAAACGTGATCAGGTGTAACTTTCTCCAGCTGAAGCATTTGTTTAAGATAATATATAGACACTGTATTGAACTGGAGGTTGGAGCGTGGTTTTTTCTGGTCAACGAATGTCCTAAAGGAGGGTGTTTCTTTATTGCCGCGCAAGTTCAAATCCTTAACTATTTTGAAGGACTCTTTTCGCGCTGGGGTTTTCTTGGTCTTGCTTTTCCGACTACCAGAGTGTTTCTGCTTTCTCTCGTTACTTGGTCGGTCGCCGTCTCCAGATTTCCCTAGATACCGGTCCATCAGTAGGTCAAAGACCTGCTTTTGCAGTGATTCCGGATAGTTACCTAGCAACTTTGCGATCTCCTGTAATTCGGTTTTGAGTTCCTCATAAGACGTCATTTCTATCCCTCCGTTCTAACATTATCCACTGAATCAATATGAAATGAGATTCACAATCTCACACGCTTTGTGCACGCACACTTGGTAAATTTCCTCATATTGTTTCAGTGCGGACCACGTCCTTCACACAAATAGTAAATAGGATAGAATCATCATTCCTGAATAGACCTTCTGTGAGTGTCGAGCCGAAGAGGATACGTGCTAATCTTTATAGATATAAAATACTACTTTCAGTTAATTAAAGTCAAGCCTAAGGGGCCGCAGGCCCCGGGGGAAAGGGGGAAACGGGGAAAAGGGGAAATCCGTGGTTGAAAGTAAGTCTTGAGCCTTGAGTCCAGAGTCCGGAGGCGAAGGATGAAGGACGAGGGGCGAAGGATGAAGAGCGAAGAGCGAAGACCGGAAACCGTAAACCAAAATCCCCGTGATTCTCCGTGATCTCCGTGGTGAATTTGGCTTTGCCATGGAAATTAACAAAAACTTCCTTGACCGACTTCTTAGCGTGTGGTTCAATGCGCTTGAGTCAACCGATTGTAGGGGCGCATGGCCATGCGC
>CAZSKP010000005.1:0-165051 GCA_964607485.1 uncultured bacterium
GCATTCCCCCAGGCGGGGAATGCCGACCGCCTTTTTTTATTGAACGTCGGGTGTGAGAAACTTGGGCCCGCGCAGGTCATTCCGTGGGCATGAGCTTCAGAGTCCCCTCCAGGTTGTCCTGTATCGCTTCCTTCGTGAAGAGCATCGGGTGCGCCTCGTGCTTCAGCCAGAAATCGAGCAGTTGGTCCTGGTAGTGCTTGCTCGAAGGATCGCCGCTCTGCCCGCCCGGTATGACGTTGACGGCGTGCTCGACGCCGGGCTTCAGCTCGACCGTCATCCTGAGCGACGGGCCGGACCGCGACTCGAAGTCGCGGCGAAAGAACGGGAATCCGGCGTTATCGACCGTATCGTTGCTTCCGGCCCGCGGGTATGGTCCGTTGTCATAGGCGCGGTTGCGCTTGCCCAATGCGTGCCGGAGGGTCGTCGTATGGATTTTTTCCCACTTCCATCCTTCCATGTCGTACCCGTACTTCAGCCCGAGATCGTCCAACGCTTGCTGGAGACTGCGTGCGATAATCTGTTGCTTGGTCTCGTGTCTCGCCGTGCGAGAGTTGTCGAACCAATAATATTTCAGCCCGGCAGGCGATTCACTTCGCAGGAGGAGCACGATGATTACGTCCGGATTGGATGCCCAGTACTCGAACGAATCGTGGCTGAGGTCGTCGCTGAGCGTGTTGAGCGCAACCTTCTCGAGCCACTTGTTGAAAATGGTGCAGGCAGCGCTTTCCTTCGTCGCGTGGTTATCCCACTCCTCGACCATCTTCGCCGCTTTGATGGTGCGCTCGGGCAGCATCGATTTCTCCGCCTCCACAGCGGACAGCAGCTGAGGCTTCAATCTTTCGGCCGCGAGCATGTAATTGTCGGCCTGAATGGCGCGCACGTCCTCGAACGCAAGTTTTTCCTTTGCCGACAGGAGGTCCTTGATTCGACGCACCCGATATCCGATGTCGAAAAAGTATCCGATGTAGTACGGATACGACTTATCGACCGGCCTCGCGTTTGCCGTGGCGATGAAGTGTTCCTCCGGATTCAGAACGCGGGGCAGTTCATCGTAGGGGATGTATCCCTCCCACTCGTATTCCCCCGACGAGCCGTCGAGGGGCAGATAGGGCGCGCCGTTTCGTATCGGGACTTTCCCGGTGGGTTGGTAGAAGATGTTTCCGTCGATGTCGGCGTAGATGAAATTCTGTGCTCCCACCTCGTAATTACTCAAGGCGGTTCGGAACTCATCGACGTTGGAGGCGCGGTCGATCAGATACATGAACTTGAATTCTTTCGTCGGCTGCTGACCGGTCCAACGCATGGAGATTACTTCACCGTCTTCTCCGTGAACGACCGGCCCGTGAACGGTGAAGAGGATGTCCCGTTCAACTTCCTTCATCGAATCGCCGCTCTTGTACTTGATTTTCTCGGTTGCCTTCTTGAAGGGCAGCGACTTTCCCTTGTGCATGTAGTGATTCTCTTGGTCGGGGTCCAGCTTCTCGACGTAGAGATCGCAAACATCGTAGCCCACGTTGGTGACTCCCCAGGCTATGTGCTCGTTGTGGCCTATTATCACTCCCGGCACTCCGGGAAACGTCGAGCCGATGACGTTCACTCCGGGACCCATCAGGTGAACCTCGTGCCATACCGGCGGATTCGACAGGGTGAGATGGGGGTCGTTTGCGAGGATGGGCGCGCCGGTGGCCGACTTCTCGCCGTCTATGACCCAGTTGTTGCTTCCGAACAGGCGCGTCGGACCGTGGTGCGTGGAGAAATCTCCGAGGCCTGACAGGATTGGAAAGCCGTCGCGACCGAAACCCTTCGGGATAGCGGCGCTCGCTTGTTTCCACTTGATGTGTGTTTCCGGGTCTGCCGGTTCACCCGAAATCAGCTCGAGCGCCTTGTCCTCGCCCAATTCGGAGACGAGCTTGCCCAGCATGAGTTCTTCCTCCAGCGAGCCCGATAGCTCCCACATCATCGTTCCCGGAATCAGGAGCGAGTCGATGGGATGCCACGGCTCGGGCACGTAGCCCAAATCCTTGAACTCGGGAGGGAGATTTTGCTTGTGAGTGGTGATGTAATAGTTGACGCCCGCAGCATAGGCGGCCAACAGCCTTTTCATATCATCGCTGAGAGATTCGTACGTGGCGACGGCGGCGCGGTATATCCCGATGCGCCTGACCTCGAAATCCTGGTCTATCATCGGTTCTCCCAGTATCTCGGCGAGTCTGCCCGCGGCGAGATGCCTGTTGTATTCCATCTGCCAGAGTCGGTCGCGAGCGGTCACGAAGCCCTGCGCGAAGAAGAGGTCGGCATCGTTCGAGGCGGTCAAATGGGGAACACCGAACGTGTCGTACTGAACGATGACCGGCTCGGAGAGCTTAAACTCCGCGGCCTCCGCCCTCTGGTTCGAGAACAAAATCGCCGAGAAGAGGACCGCCCACAATGCCAATCCAATCGGGAGGCAATACGTCGGGCTGGGGATGCGTCGCGTGGTCATGGCTTTTCTCCTTCCAGGCATGAACTCTCCCATACTCTCTTTCGGAAGCTTCCTCCGCGAAAACGTCTCGCCGAACGTTGGGCTCGAACAGGCCGGATTATAGCACAGGGGAAACCATATTTCAAAAGAACGCCGTGCGCCCAGGCGAGCAGTTTTCTCCTCACTTCAGGATTTCGAAAGAATATGTTAGAATGAAAGAGTGAAAGGAGAGGTTTTATGCTCGATAGGGACTCGCCTCTTTTCAGAGAGATTTTCGAAGAAACCGAAATACTCAGGAAACCGACCACCGGATTCGTGGCCGGCTACCACGTGCTTCCTTATATCTTGCTCGGCCGCTCGCTGCGAGAGGACGATAACGTGGTCGAGATACGGGGCAAGATAAACGTGTCGCCCAAATTCGTCATCTCTCCCGAACACCTCGGCCCGACCTACGGTGAACTGTTTGGAAGCGACGGGATAGATGAGGCTATCGTGGGACGCATCTTCGCTTTTCCGTACCTGAAGAGACATCAGGTCAATATCCAGTCCGAGGAGTTCGCCGTCACGAAGCTCGAAAAAGGGCTGGAATCCGCCATCGCCTCTGTGCTCGACGAGCTCGAGCGCAAGGAGGTAATCAATACGGGAGTGATAATAACCCCAAACATCCGATTCTACCCCATCTCCATCGAGAAGCTCATCATGAAGATTCTCGACCGCGAATTCGAATAGCGCCCAAATGAACCGGCCGGTAGGCGAAACCCCCGCTTTGTGGCAAGAAAATTGCACCATTTTTGTTCGGTCATGCCGATGAATTCCAGTTTTGTTTGATTCGCCACAGTCTAGTGGCGTCTAATCGAGAAAACGCACTGATGGCCGCGTTTTCGTTCCGAAAACGTCTCGGAAAAAGTCCGGAACACATGCGGATGAACGTGTGATTCGTTTCCCAGAAGCACATAATTGTTTCTTCCGGAACAGTTGAAACGGCAAATTTGTATCAGGCGGACGCGCCCGTAATCGACCCCCTGCCCGACGAAAGAGAGAAGGGGAGAAGATGGGGCGACGAGGCAGCCCGGAAGGCGCATGGCGGCATCTGACGTGCCATAAAGGCGGGGTGAGTTCGTCGAACAACCGCTTTGAGAAGCGCCCTTGAAAATGATGCTTGATTTCATCGATGCAATGATGGTATTATACATCATACCTCATTCGCGGTTTTCCGGGTTCAAAGAAGAAGCGGCCAGTACAGTTGGACTGAAGAAGTTGCCAAAACCTGGATTAGCAAGAAGCAAAGGGAACAATTGGAAGCTCGAACCTTGGAAAACGTGAAAGCCGTAATCGCCGCCGGAGGACTCAAGAGCCGCCATATCCATCCTGTCCGCCTCTCAAAGGCGCTCTTCCCCGTCGCAAACAAGCCCGGTGTCTTCTATACGCTTGAGACGCTGAGCGAGGCCGGAATATCCGAGGCATTTCTCGCAATCGGCAACAACGAAGTCGAATCGGTTCATTTTTCCTCGGACGGTTTTAACGGATTGTCCGTCCGCACCGTCGTCGAAGATTACCCCAGGGGAACCGCTGGGTGCCTCAAGCAGGTCGAGGAAAATCTGAATGGGCATACGGTGGTTCTCATCGCGGCCAGCCTGGTGTTTTTCGCGAGAGAAGACCTGGAGGAAATGATACGGTTTCATCGCGAGACCGGCGCCGACCTCACCGTGGGACTCATGCCCGCCGCTGAGGGAGAGACGGATACCGAGAGAGTCATCCTCGGGCCGGACAGCGAGGTGGACGGCGTTGTGCAAATTCATTCCTCCATGAATCGGCGCTCCAATCTGAAAACTTCGGGCATATATGTGATGGAGTCGCATGTGCTCGGACATGTCAACCCCATGGGGTTCGTCGATATGAAAGAGCAATTGCTCCCCAAGCTTCGCAGCTCCGGGCTGAAAATGGTGGGGTGGAGCCATAAGAGATACAGCTCTAATGTTCGGACCATGGGGGATTATCTGCGGATAAACTTCGAGCTTCTCAAGAACTACGAGCTTGCAAAGCGGCACTTGAGAGGATACGAGGAAATAAAAAGCCAGATTTGGGTGGGTCGTAATGTGCACATCAGCCCGTCCGCGACCCTTGTCCGCCCGCTCGTCGTCGGAGACGATGCGCGCATAGATGAAAACGCCACGGTCGTCGGACCGTCCGTCATCGGAGACAGATGCGTTCTGGAGAGGAACAGCTTCATCAGGGAGAGCATCTTCTGGCCCGACAGCACGGTGGGTGCGAATTTCGAGGTGGAGAAGTGTCTGGTGAGCGGAAAGGCGTTCAGCTCAGAGAACAGCCACTGCCGCGAGATGATCGTGCTGGACGGGGAGTGTTACCTCGACGGTATAAGCGCCATGGCCGACGGAACGGTCATTCGCAAGGTTGTCCGAAGGCAGACCCAGGGCTGGGCGCGACTGAGGGAAAAGGCCTACCCGATACTGAAAAGACTGTTCGACGTCGTCCTATCGACAATCTTCCTGATTCTCTCCGCTCCGCTTTTCGCGCTGATCGCGCTCGCCGTAAAGCTCGATTCCAGAGGCCCCGTCTTCTTCATTCAAACCAGATGCGGCAAGAATGCGAAGCCTTTCCGGATGATAAAGTTCCGGTCCATGGTTAAAGACGCAGAGGAATTGAGACACACGGTCGAGCATCTCAACCGGTCTGACGGTCCGATGTTCAAGATATTCGACGACCCCCGCGAAACCCGCGTCGGCCGCTTTCTCAGGGCGAGCAACCTCGATGAGCTTCCGCAGCTCATAAACGTCCTTCGCGGACAGATGAGCCTCGTGGGGCCGCGTCCCCTCTCGATGGGGGAGATGAAATACAACCCCCACTGGAGAGACGCCCGCCTGCAGGTGATGCAGGGCATCACCGGACTCTGGCAGATTAAGGGGAAGGACACCCACTTCTTCCACGACTGGATTCGCTACGACCTGAAATACGCCGACGAGCGCTCCATGTGGCTGGACATAAAAATAATCTTCCTCACCCTCCTGAAAGTCCTCAAAATCTTCTGAATCCCGGATTTCCATGTCTTGCATTATGAGAAGATTAACCGTTTCTATGAAAGTACGATTTGTTCGTATTCAATAGGCAGGGCAAACCGGTCTTTGAGTCGTTTCAGGTACTCTTCTGCGTCTTTGTCCAGGGTACCTTCACCGGCAACGATAAGGCGCGTCGCCTCCTGGGCACCCGGCCAAAACGCGTATTCAAGCAGTTGGCCGAGCGCCTCGCGAAGACAGGCGCGCGGTGAATGAGCAGTTTTTATTTCGTAAAACCAATACCCATCATCACGACGAACCACCACGTCAATACTGGTTCCCACACCGCTCCGGTTTTCCGTGCCAACATGTTGTTCCCCGTGGATGGCCACCAGCTTGCGATAGAGCGCCCCTTGCAGTTCATTGTGGCGGAGGCTGATGTCGAGTTGTCGCTGAACCTTTGTGACTGTAGCTGACGAAGCCTTGCTCGAACATCCGGGGCGAAATGCGAACGGAGCCTCCGCCAGCGAGGACACCGGCTGAGAGCACCCGTTACTCTCACTGTACTTGTATAGGGGCAACAGGCGGTCGAAATCGTTGAGAATCTTGTCATAATCTATCTGATCGACGCGTTGTCGCTTTCCAAGAAAGACAAACACGCCTTTCGTTACGAGCTCCGGAGGAATAGGGCCAGGAATGTAGTCGGAGCTTTGCTCCTCTTGGTAAGAATGCCACATGCGCATGTCCTCATACAACTCGGAGTAGAGCCGCATGAACTCATTGAAAAAGGACACTTTGCGAATCAATATCTCAATCGATGTTAGTGTGCGGCTTGGCTCGAAGGAAAAGGCGACTCCGTGCCTCAGCTCGGCGACGTTCGACAGGTACTCTATGCCGATGTTGAATTGAAGTTCAGAGTGGGTTCGCGCACCGCTATGAAAGGCGTACTTTTCATAAATCGTCTGCGAACTGAAGATGCTTTTGCATGGTGGGTGAGCCAGGTCCTTTAAATCGGCTCGAATCTCTTGAAGCGAGCCAATCGCGTACGTGTGTGACCTCGAGTTAAGTTCCTTCGTGATCTTGTGAATGTCAATCGAGTTCATATTCTATCCTAGCTATCTTAAGGTTTGCCGCTAGGCAACGCCTTCGTATAAGTCACGTCAACAGACCATGGGTCAGGCAGACTCCTCGATATGGGTGAGCACGTTTCGGAAATGTTTTGTCTCTAACGCGTCCAATGCATTTCGATGTATCGGACAGCCTCTTCTATGTCAAGTTGTTCGGTCCTATTTCCTGAGCGAACGTAGAACTCCTTCGATTGCTTCAAGTGAACCGGCTTTGGGCTTGGACTGACGCTCACGCGACACACAGTTTTCCCGACGTGTGGCGGAAGCGAGACGGCCACACACTGGGAGCAAAACTCTTGTCCCAGATAATTGTGGAGAATCTGGCAGAGGTGGCGCTGGAATCTTTCATCAGTCCCGTGTTTGAAGGACCGTAAATCCTCTTCAATTCCAACAACTGCCCGATCATCTGCAACACCGATCAATAGAGTTCCACCTTTCGAGTTCATGAACGCCGCGACGGTCTGGACGACCTCTTTCTCAAGGTCCTTATTGACTTTATTCTGTCGGAGGTCCCACCGTAAGCTCGATTTGAATTCCAGGGTATCGCTCTCGCTGTCTGCCAGTAGTTCCTCAAGTGTCGGAACCTTGGGAAGACTCTCGTAGCGGCGCAGTAGCTCCTGTAGCTTTTCGAAGACTGCCTCAGACTTCGCGGAGCCAATATGGGCATATCCACCTGCACCAATGGGGTCCGATATTCCCTTTAGCAGGGGGTAATCTTCCTCGGGTATCTTGATCTCGACCAAGGAAGCGGCTGATTTCAATTCGGTGGCGATAAGGTATGTCTTGTGGCGTCTCGCGCAGGCATAGATCTCTTCGAACAATACCGGAATGACTGGTTCGTAGTCGTTGGGGTCCTCTTCCTCCGCCCACGCCCAGACTGCTGAGGACACGACATGCTCCAGTGTGTTCTTCAATATCTTCTTTGCATCATCGAACTCGGCGCTATGCTGCAGGCACCTGGATTTCCAGATGGAAATATTGACATCTTCGTCATAGAATCCAGCCATGTCCGGTCCGGTGAGAAATGTCAATATCTTCAGCGCACCGTCAAAGTCGTTCTCCGACATCGCGATAATGGCTGCAGTGTAGAGGTAGACGTGGATATGGAGCAGAAAAGCGCTATCAAGCTGATTTGAGCTGTCTAAGTGATACCTCTTATTGAGCCATTGAGAGATTTTCGAAAGAGCGATATTGTATTCTTTGTACCCCCTAATCAGATCGATAATTGTACGGAAGAAGATATTGGTGATAGGGCGAAGTGTCTTGATTGCGCCAGATTGCTCCTCGTCTTCCCCATCGCCAGAGGAAAGATAGTCCATTGCGGTTAATCCTTCGGGGGAGTGCAAGTCGCAATACGGCACATTTTCAACTTCCACAGTAGCCAAATTCGCATGGCATTCATTGCATTTCGGCGCGGTCTCATAAAGTTCGTCCACGTCGGTCTTCGTGCAGCAATCCAGACATATCTTAGCATTCCACTGATGAAAAATCCGCTCGCAAACCTGACATACCCATGCAATTTCGGCCATTGTCCTTCACCTCCCAAGGATCGTGCGTGGAGAAAAGCAAGCGTTGCGATCATTGCCTTGCTAGAAGCGCTCTCACACTTCCCTTCGGAACAGGGGCGATTTGGCGGTAAATTTGTTCCATCGTCGCATACATCTCCTATCATGAAAGGAAATGATCTTGTCAATGCGTAGGCGTGGGCTCCTTCGTTTTCGTCACACCTTCTCACCTACCGCAAAAGCTTTGAATGAAGTCCGCAGCTTTTCTTTCATGATGCCTCTCAGATAATCAGGGGCATAAGATGAATCGATTTATTTGTCTGAATTTGACATGCAAGCGAAGGTGGAGGGGAGCTACACCAGTATCCACGATATCCACGCAACGATAAGAATCCATGGAATTGATTTACTCGTAAATCTTCCAAGCTTGCTAGCGCACTTGCCACCACCCGGCATAGGATAATGCTTGATCAGAGGTTCACATTCTTTTTTATGCTTATCGATCGACCTGTAGGCCGCACATATACCTAGAAAGGTGACGAATGCCACCAGAGCGCCAGTGAACGGTATGACACACAGAAGCCAGCGTCGCAGAGATTCAAGAGATGTTTGATTGTTTGTCATTAACGCAAGAGATGCGAAAAGGAAGCCTTGGAAAGTGAGCATCCACGTAAGGCGGTTATTTATTAAATTTTCCTCGTGACTAATTTGCCCGGCAAGATGCTGGTGCAGGAATTTCTCATCATCATGCTCAACTACGTCCACCTTTATTCTCCTCGCCTTTCGATATGACAAGCTTACGCAATTGCCAATCTGGCGGATACAGAATACTATTATGAGTCAATAAAGTCAAACCAGAAGGGAGGAACAGAGGACAGTAGCAGAGAAGGGAATCGTTCGTCAGCGTTTGAGCGTGCCGGAGCTTTCCGAAGTGTTTGGCAATGTCTCCGAATTTCCCAATGTGCCGGATTGGCTCTGCCGGGCTGTTGCATTTTGGAACAAATTCCTCTCGGAACCGCTTTTTTTCTCGCCTCGACATCGTAACAATCTGTAAATCAGAAGCTTACGAGTGACGCCAAGTTTGGCACCGATATTGCTCTTTATCAGCGCTTCGGGAGGTCTATAACATGAGATTCGATAAACTGACAATCAAAGCGCAGGAAGCCGTCCAGGAAGCGCAGCAGATAGCCGAGCAGCACGACCATCAGGCAATCGAGCCGGAGCACCTTCTTCTGGCGCTGCTCCGCCAGCCCGAGGGAGTAGTGGCGCCGATACTGCAGAAGCTCGAGGTGGACCCGAAGCTGTTAGCCGGACGCGTGGACGCACTCATCCAGAAGATGCCCAAGGTCTATGGCGAGGCCGGCGGCCAGGCGTATGCCTCGAATGCGCTGTCGCGCGTGTTCAAACGCGCCGAGTCCGAGGCACAGCAGCTCAAGGACGAATACATCAGCACCGAACACCTGTTCATCGCCATTTCCGAAGGAGAGAAAGCCAGCGAGGCCGCCCGGATTCTGCGCGAGCAGGGCGTCACGCGGGACAACATATACAAGGTTCTGGTCGAGATACGGGGCAGCCAGCGTGTGACCGATCAATCGCCCGAGGAAAAATATCAGGCTCTCAAGCGCTACAGCCGCGACCTGACAGATCTTGCGCAGAAGGGGAAGCTCGACCCCGTCATCGGACGCGACGACGAGATCCGCCGCGTGATGCAGGTGCTCTCGCGGCGCACGAAGAACAACCCCGTCCTCATCGGAGAGCCGGGCGTCGGCAAGACGGCGATCGTCGAGGGACTTGCCCAGCGCATGGTGGCCGGCGATGTGCCCGAAGGGCTGAAGAATAAACGGCTCGTTGCTCTGGACCTCGGTGCACTCGTCGCAGGCTCGAAGTTCAGGGGCGAATTCGAGGAACGCCTCAAGGCGGTTCTCCGTGAGATAGAGGAATCCGAGGGCAGCATCGTCCTCTTCATCGACGAGCTGCACACGCTCGTCGGCGCAGGAGCGGCCCAGGGAGCGGTCGATGCGTCGAACATGCTGAAGCCGGCCCTCGCGCGGGGCGAGCTTCGCTGCATCGGCGCGACAACGCTCGACGAATACAGAAAGCACGTCGAGAAAGACGCCGCGCTCGAACGTCGGTTCCAGCCCGTCCTGGTAGACGAGCCCACCGTCGAAGACACGATTGCCATACTGCGCGGACTGAAGGAGCGCTACGAGGTGCATCACGGCGTCCGCATACAGGACGCGGCGCTCGTGGCGGCGGCGGTTTTGTCGCACCGCTACATCTCCGACCGTTTCCTGCCCGACAAAGCCATCGACCTCATCGACGAGGCGGCATCGCGTCTGCGCATCGAGATAGACAGCATGCCGACCGAGATAGACGAGGTCGAGCGCAGGATCATGCAGCTTGAGATCGAGAAGCAGGCGCTTAGGAAGGAACGCGACAAGGCCTCGAAGGAGCGGCTCGAAAAACTGGAGAAGGAACTGGCCGAGCTGAAAGAGCGAAGCTCGCAGATGAAGGCGCAGTGGCAGCTCGAAAAAGAAAATATCCAGCGCATCCGCGAGATAAAGGAACGGATAGATCGGGCCAAGACCGAGGAGCAGCAGGCAGAGCGGGCCGGCGACCTCAACAAGGTTGCCGAAATACGGTACGGCCGCATCATCGAGCTTCAGAAGAAACTCGAAGAGGAGAACAGGAAGCTTGAGGAAACACAGGAGACGAAGAGCTTCCTCAAGGAAGAGGTCGATGATGAGGACGTCGCCGAAATCATCGCGAAGTGGACGGGAATTCCTGTGGCAAAATTGCTTGAGGGCGAGATGGAGAAGCTCGTCAGAATGGATGACCGGCTTCGGCAGCGCGTCGTGGGCCAAGACCATGCGATACATTCTGTATCCGACGCGGTTCGCCGCGCTCGCGCCGGTCTGCAGGATCCCAACCGCCCTATCGGCTCCTTCGTATTTCTCGGGCCTACCGGAGTCGGAAAGACCGAGCTCGCCCGCGCGCTGGCCGAGTTCCTGTTCGACGACGAGGGTGCCATGGTGCGCATCGACATGAGCGAGTACCAGGAGAGGCACACCGTCGCGCGTCTGATCGGCGCTCCGCCCGGCTATGTCGGCTACGAGGAAGGCGGCCAACTCACCGAACAGGTGCGCCGAAAGCCGTACAGCGTGGTCCTGTTCGACGAAATAGAAAAGGCGCACTCGGATGTGTTCAACGTCCTCTTGCAGATACTCGACGACGGACGCCTGACCGACGGACAGGGGCGGACGGTCGATTTCAAGAACACCGTCATCATCATGACATCAAATGTGGGCAGCCAATTCCTCGCCGAGCTGAACGGCGACCCCGAAAAGGCGCGCAACCTGATGATGGAGGCGTTGAGACAGCATTTCAGGCCGGAATTCCTGAACCGTGTGGACGACATCATAACGTTCAACAGCCTCGGCAAGGAACAGATAAAGGAGATAGTCGAGATTCAACTCCGGCACGTAAAGCAACGCCTGAGTCAGAGAAAGCTCGACCTGAAACTCACCGACGGCGCGGAGGAACTGCTTGCCGAAGAAGGATTCGACCCGGCCTACGGTGCGCGCCCCCTCAAGCGTGCGATACAGCGCATGGTGCTCGACCCTCTCGCAATGAAAATGTTGAAGGGCGAGTTTCGTGAGGGCGACACTATCGAGGTGGACACACAGGACGGCCAGATACTATTCAGGCGGGCCGAGGCAAAGCTAGAAAAAGCGAAAGCAAAGAAATAAGGGAAAAAATAAGAAAAGGCGAGAAGGAGAACGCTTAGCTCAGAGGCGGCGTTTCCCTTTTCGCCCTTTGACCTTTTCCCCTTTTTCCCTTCTTTCTTCTTTTCCTATTGTTCCGAATGGAAAGTGAAGCTGCTCCTGGCCATCGAGATGTCGTCGCCGTCGCACAAAAACGCCGACTCTATCCTTATTCCGTTCACCCGCGTGGGCGAGAACGAGGCGAGGTTGGTCAACTGGAACCCGTTTTCAAGGTGGCTCAAAATGGCATGACGGCGCGAGGCGAAGAGCCCTTTGATTTTTACGTCGCAATCATGTGCCTTGCCAAACACCACGTCGCTCTTCTCGAGCGGAATCAGGCTTGTGGCCTCATCCGCTCCCTTGACTTTCAGGTGCGCTTTGCGGGTCGCGCTGACCTTCTTCTGAATCTTATCCATCTTCTCGGGCTCGACGAACATCGTGCCGCGGTCGGGCGAGTCCATGTCGGGCCGGGCCTCGCCTATTGAGGATACGTCGAGAGCTCTACTCCGCCTGGAGTGACTGTCGAAAACGAGGACGTGTTTGCCGATGCCTATCTCGTCGCCAAAGCTCAGGGTGGTGGGTTCGGTTATGCGCTGGCCGTTGAGGAAGGTGCCGTTGTTGCTGTCGAGGTCGTTGATCGTGAAGACGCCCTCTTCCTTTTCGATTATGGCGTGGTGCCGAGACACGGCCAGGTTGTCAATCACTATCTCGCAGTCGTCCGCGCGACCGATGATCATCTTGTCTTTGGCTACGTCATAGGTCCCCAGTATGTCGCGCCCGAACACAAGCGTTATGATTGCCATGACGTTCTCCCCTCGTGACCCGGTAGTGGCTTGCAGAACCCTTTACCCTGCAAGTTGTTAAAGGATTATACCACATCGACCGGCGATTTTGCAACAGTAATTTGAATGTGCTGTAACTCCCCGCGGGTCGGTATTGCAACGCCCCTCATCTCGTGCCGCGAAAATGGAGAAGCGGGTAGACTCCGCCGGTCGGGCGCACGACACAAAATAGGAACGCCAATGCGCACGACGATTGTATAGCGAAGGGGACTGTCCCAAGAATTACGGGCCGCTGTCTTTTGCGGCCGTAGATTCGGGACTGTCCCCGGAGCTAAAGGGCGGTTCGCGAACCGCCCCTACGAATATTACGGACTCCAAATCCACTTCTATGTCGTGCATCCCCACGTCCCTTTTCGATTTACATTTTGGAAGTCGTCATGTAAGATAATCTGCAAAACACCCGCAGGCGAGCCCGTGCATCGAGGCAAGTATGAACGACGTGGAAAAGGTCGAAAAAGCCAGTGAGTTAGCCCTCGCGTACGGCCCTCGGATTATCGTCGGCTTGATTCTCATCGCGATAGCCGTACTGGCGGCGCTTCTCATCCGCTCCATTCTCAGGCGCGTTTTCCGCAAATTCGTGTGGGGACCGAGGGTCGGCACGCTGATCTCGACCACTGTCTTCTATGGCATTCTGATATTCGGCATCTTGACCGGACTGGGCACGATGGGTGTGAACATGACCCCGATAATCGCCAGCCTCGGGCTCGGCGGTTTCGCGCTCGGATTCGCCCTGCGCGATGCGCTCAGCAATCTGCTGGCGGGAGTGCTCATCATAGTCTATCAACCCTTCAAGGAAGGCGACACGGTATCGGTCTCGGGATGCCAGGGCACCGTGACCGAGATCAACTTGCGCTATACCGTCCTGGAGAACAAGCTCGACCGCTTCATGGTACCCAATTCACTCATCTTCACCAACCCCCTCAAGATAATCTACCCGGGGGAGGAGGACAAACGCCTATAGGAATCGTTTATCCAGTAACGGGCGTTCAGGCCCGCCAAGTCTGCTCCCTCTTCTGTTGAATTCTTCCACATTTATCCTGTTTCAACATGAAACGAAATGGCCTCTCCGTAAGATTACCCAGTTCGGCTCACCCAATTTTTGTAACTCCTAAGTATCTATAAATATTATTGTTATGCATTGACCACGCGACGCCGCCAAATTTGGCATTTGAATTGCTCTGTTGTAGACTCGGAATGATAACGAACTCAAGAATCCCAACTGAGAGGAGACGAGGATAATGGCAAAGGTAATAGGTATCGACCTTGGCACCACCAACTCGTGCGTTGCGGTACTGGAAGGCGGTGAGCCTGTCGTCGTACCGAACAGTGAGGGCGGTCGCACAACCCCTTCGGTCGTTGCGTTCACGAAGAACGACGAACGCCTCACCGGAACGGTTGCCAAACGGCAGGCAATAACGAATCCGGAGAACACCGTGTTCTCGATCAAGCGCTTCATGGGCCGCAAGTACGGCGAGGTTGGAAGCGAGATAAAGCTGGTACCCTACAAGGTGAGTCAGGGACCAAACGGCGACTGCCAGGTGGTCGCCGGCGGCAAGACGTACAGGCCGCCCGAAGTCTCGGCGATGATTCTTCAAAAGATGAAACAGAGCGCCGAGGACTACCTGGGCCAGAAGGTCACCCAGGCGGTCATAACGGTTCCGGCGTACTTCAACGATTCACAGCGTCAGGCGACCAAAGACGCGGGCAAGATAGCCGGGCTCGAAGTCTTAAGGATAATCAACGAGCCGACCGCTGCGTCGCTCGCGTACGGCCTGGACAAGAAGAAGGACGAGAAAATCGCCGTGTACGACCTTGGCGGCGGCACGTTCGATATATCGATACTCCAGCTTGGCGAAGGAGTGTTCGAGGTGCTTTCGACCAACGGCGACACCCATCTGGGCGGCGACGACTTCGACCAGCGGATAATAGACTGGCTGGCCGACGAATTCAAGAAGGAACAGGGAATCGACCTGCGCAAGGACCGAATGGCGCTTCAGCGGCTGAAAGAGGCGGCCGAGAAGGCAAAATGTGAGCTTTCGAGCTCGCAGACGACCGACATCAACCTGCCCTTCATCACGGCGGACGCGTCGGGCCCGAAGCACCTGAACATGACGCTCACACGTTCGAAGCTCGAGCAACTTGTTGACGACCTTGTCGAGCGCACGCGCGGGCCCGTTACGAAAGCGATCGAAGACGCGGGCCTCAACGCAAACCAGATCGACGAAGTCATTCTGGTAGGCGGACAAACGCGCATGCCGAAAGTGCAGGAGCTTGTCAAGGGAATATTCGCCAAGGACCCGCATAAAGGCGTCAACCCCGATGAAGTCGTGGCTGTCGGGGCGGCCATCCAGGGCGGCGTTCTTGCGGGCGAGGTGAAAGACGTGCTGCTGCTCGACGTCACGCCGCTTTCGCTCGGCATCGAAACCAAGGGCGCCGTGTTCACCAAGCTGATAGAACGCAACACGACGATTCCCACTCGCAAGAGCGAAATCTTCACCACGGCCGACGACGGCCAGACCAGCGTGGAGATTCACGTGCTACAGGGCGAGCGCGAAATGGCGCCCGACAACAAGACCATTGGGCGCTTCCATCTCACCGGCGTACCGCCGGCGCCGCGCGGGATACCCCAGATCGAGGTCGCGTTCGACATCGATGCGAACGGCATACTCCATGTGTCGGCCAAGGACCTCGCGACCAGCAAGGAGCAGAAGATACGCATTGAGGCTTCCAGCGGATTGACCGAGACGGAAATCGACAGAATGGTCAAGGACGCCCAGGCGCACGCCGGCGAAGACCGCCAGCGTCGCGAGAAGGCCGACGCCGTCAACCGAGCCGAGTCGATGGTGTACGAGACCGAGAAGAACCTCAAGGAGCTTGGGGACAAGATTCCGGCCGAGCAGAAGAGCAGGCTCGAGGCAGCTGTAGGTCGCGTCAATGCGGCGATAAAGGCCGAGGAAATCGGCGAAATCAAGTCGGCCACCGAGGCGCTCCAGCAGACGTGGCAGGAGATTTCCACGCAGATCTACCGACAGGCCGGTGCGCAGGCGCAAGGCGGACAAGCCGGCGCTTACGGCGATCCCGGTAGCGGCAACGGGTCGAAGGGCCCCAGCAAGGATGGCGACGACGTCATCGACGCCGACTACGAGGTAGTTGACGAAGAGAAGAAATAAAGGGCAGGGCGCGTGCCCTCCCTGAAATAGAGAACACGCGAATCGCTCGCCTTTGTTGACCTTCGCAAGAGGAGCCGGCAGACGGTATCCGGTTCGCGCATGAACCGATAAAAAGACGAGTGAGAGAAAGGGGGAAGACATCGTGGCGCTGATCAGATGGAGACCAAGAACGGAGCTGGATCCCTTCAGGAACCTCATGGGAATCCAGGATGAGATCAATCGCTTGTTCGATTTCTCGCTCGGCAGGCTGCCGTCCGAACGCATGGGCCTGTTCGAAGGAGAATGGGCTCCCTCGGTGGATGTGTACGAGGACGAAAGCAAGGTCGTCGTGAAGGCGGAACTGCCCGGCATGACGGACAAGGACATCGATGTGAACATCCTGAACAATACCCTCGCCATAAAAGGTGAGAAGAAGAAAGAGGAAGAGAAGAAAGAGCAAAGCTACTACAGGCTCGAACGGTCGTACGGCGCATTCCAGCGTTCGATAACGCTTCCGAGCCATGTGGCTTCCGACAAGGTCAAGGCTTCTTTCAAGAACGGCGTTCTCGAAATCGAGTTGCCCAAGAAGGAAGAAGCCAAGCCGAAACAGATAAAAGTCGATGTTGGCTGATACGAGCCGGCTCCTCTTGCAACTTTTCTCATTCCTGGTGACGAGCCAAAGGAGGGAGTAAACATGGTCGGGAGAGACGTTGAGGAAAAGCACGGAAATCGATACAGAGCACCCCGTGTGGAAATACTTGAAGAGAACGATTCGATTCTGCTTCGCGCCGAGATGCCGGGGGTTGCGAAAGAGGATTTCGACATCCGTATCGACGGCGGCGAGCTTACCATCGGGGCCAGGCGTAAGGCAGTCGATTCTAAGCTGAAACTGGTACGCGGAGAGAGCGGCCAGAGCGATTATCTGAGGACGTTTTTGCTCGGTAACGAACTGGACACCTCCAACGTGGAGGCAAAGCTGGACAGAGGAATACTCACGCTCACTCTCCACAAGAAGAAGGAGATACTGCCGCAGAAGATATCGATAGAAGTCAAGTGAGCCCCCCGACAACTAGAGGGCAACACCTCTGAACACGTTGATATTTATCGGGGGAATTGTTAAAATTAAGTAGAGGATACTGCGACCGAACGAGGCTTAGTCGCTTGAATAAATGAGAACGGAAACGAAAGGGATGAGACATAGATGAACACACTCAGGACTGCGATGCTGCTGACCGCACTGACGCTGCTTTTCGTGGTCGTCGGACAGCTCGTCGGCGGACGAACCGGCGCGATGTTCGCGTTTGCCCTGGCGGTCGTTATGAATTTCGGGGCCTACTGGTTCAGTGACAAGCTCGTGCTGACCATGTACAGAGCTCAGCCGATTCCGCCCAACGAAGCGCCGAGATTGTATTCGATTGTCCAGGAGCTGGCGACCAGCGCGGGCCTTCCGACGCCGCGCGTGTACATGATACCCAGCCCATCGCCTAACGCGTTCGCGACGGGGAGAAACCCGAAGAACGCGGTCGTGGCGGTCACGCAGGGTATCCTGGACCTGCTCAATGAAGACGAACTCAGGGGCGTCCTCGCTCACGAGTTGGCCCACGTGCGAAATCGAGACATGTTGATCGGGTCAATTGCGGCCACGCTGGCGGGCGCGATCTCGATGCTTGCCTTTATGGCCCGTTGGGGCGCCATACTCGGCGGATTCGGCGGCAGGGACGACAGAGAGGGCGGCATCATCGGGCTGCTGGCGGCTGCGATAGTGGCTCCCATTGCGGCCATGTTGATACAGATGGCCGTGTCGCGCTCGTGCGAGTACAAGGCCGACTCCACTGGAGCGAGAGTAGCCGGGACTCCGAACGGACTAGCGAGCGCGCTCGCCAAGCTCGAAAGCGCCTCGCAGAGGAGGCCGCTCAAGGCGAACCCGACCTCGGCCCACCTCTTCATCGTGAATCCGCTCCGGGGCAAGAGCGTGTGGAACCTCCTGAGCACCCACCCGCCCATCGAGGAACGCATTCGTCGGTTGCGCGAGCAACGCATCTGATCGGCCAAGCTGAACGACAGGCGGAGCCAGATTGTTCGAGCCGGCTCCGCTTTTCGGGAGCTGGCATCGCTGCCAAAATCCCCCCTGCTGTTAATATTTCTCAGAGCTGTTCCTCCTAATCCTTTTGTGCGCCGGAGAGGCCGCGCGATGGCTTGACAAACGTTGTGGTGATTCATATAATACGCGCGTCGTCCTCCAACTTTCACCACAAGTGAGCTTCCAGCGTAGAGAAGGGTTTCCGGCAGGCGAAAGATGTCTTCCTCCCACCCAAAACTCGGTGGAACCGAATGTCCGGGCCAAGGTATGTCGATACGCGAAATGCTCGAACGCCGCGAGCACGAGTATCTTTCGCCCCGGGCTGCATTCAGCGACGCGAGCAAGGGCAGGCGCTTCCCCGTCGAAGAATGCCCGTATCGAACGAGATTCCAGCGCGACCGTGACAGGATAATTCACTCGAAATCGTTTCGCCGGCTCAAGCACAAGACGCAGGTGTTCCTGTCGCCGGCGGGCGACCACTACCGCACCAGGCTCACGCATACCCTCGAGGTGGCGCAGATCGCCCGCACGATTTCTCGCGCGCTGTGTTTGAACGAGGACCTGACAGAAGCCATAGCGCTTGGACATGACCTGGGGCACACTCCATTCGGCCATGCGGGCGAGGCGGTCCTGAACGAGCTTTATCCCGGCGGCTTCGCTCACAATGAACAGAGCCTCAGGATCGTCGACGAACTTGAGAACGGCAAGGGATTGAACCTGACCTTCGAAGTCCGCGACGGAATACTCAATCATTCCAAGGGACGTTCCGACATCTTCGAGCCTGGTCGCACCGGAAAACCGGAGACGCTCGAGGCGGAAGTGGTCAGGATATCCGACAGCGTCGCCTACATCAACCACGACATCGACGACGCCATCAGGAGCGGGCTCATCACCGAGGCCGAGCTTCCTGTCGAATGTGTGAAGATTCTCGGAGACTCTCCCTCACACCGGATAGACGCGATGGTGGCCGACATTGTGCGCAACAGTGCCGGCGGCAGTATCCAGATGCGCGCCGAAATCCTGGAGGCGACCAACTGTTTGAGAAATTATCTTTATGAGCAGGTGTATCCGCGCCCGGAGATTCAGGATTCGATCAGCAAAGCAAGAAAAATTCTAAAAGAAATATATTCTTACTTAGTCAACAATCCCGGCGTATTCTTGAGCGAGACGCGGCCGGCGGATTCGGACACGAATATCGAACGGCTGGTCGTGGACTTCGTGGCCGGCATGACAGACCGTTATGCTCTCGATTTCTATGAGAATTACTTCCTACCAAAGTTAGAGATTTGAGAACGAAAGAAATCAGGCTGCCGACCGGCGGCATATGCGTGTCTGCCCCATGACGTAACGCGCGGACCAGTTTTATTTTTTCCCCGAATCGGCTCTCGCCGCGGGTCAAGCCATTGTATGGGCGGCGCCTGGGCCGGCGTTCAGAAGGGAGATGAGAATGAGAGGAAACGCGACGGCGAAGGCGGTGCTCAAGGTCGCCGCCGTCGTAGCCCTTCTGTATTGCTTCCTGTTGAGCATAAACTTGATGGAGAATGCCTTTCGGCTATTTGGGCAAGGTTTCGCCCAAAAGCTGTTCACGTTTGCCAGCAACCGATTCGTGGGCCTCTTCGTGGGGATGCTCACGACCGCGCTTGTGCAGAGCTCGTCGTGCACGACTTCCATCGTAGTCGGATTGGTCGGGGGCGGGATGCTCGACATAAGGCTGGCCGTTCCCATCGTGATGGGAGCGAATATCGGCACGAGCGTGACCAACATGCTTGTGGCGCACGGCCACATCGGCAGAAAGGATGAGTTCAGGCGAGCTACGGAAGGAGCCATCGTCCACGACATTTTCAACCTGCTTGCGGTCGCCGTCCTGTTTCCCCTCGAAATGATGTTCGGTTTTCTGGAAAAGTCGGCGAGAGTCGCCACGGAGCTTTTCGGGGGGATCGGCGGAGCCACTTTCACCAGTCCCATCAAGGCCGCCATCAGGCCTGCCTCGCGGATTTTGGTGGAGTCGATGAAAGCGCTGGTTCATGCGCCCTCGCCGGTGCAGGCGACAGTCATCTTGTTCATCGCCCTGCTGGTCCTTTTTGTGTCCCTCTTCTTCCTCGTGAAAGTGCTCAGGAGCTTAGTGCTATCACGGGTAGAGACTTTTTTCAGCACCTACATTTTCCGAAACGCCGGGTTAAGCCTTATTGTGGGTCTCATCATCACGGCGCTCGTGCAGAGCAGCTCGGTCACTACGTCTCTCGTAGTTCCCATGGCGGCGGCGGGCGTTCTCACGCTGGAGCAGATTTTTCCATACACCCTCGGTGCGAATGTCGGGACCACCTTCACGGCGATTTTGGCCTCCCTGGCGACCGTTTCGGTGGGAAACATGGGCGGCGTGACGATCGCCTTCACTCACCTCATGTTCAATATCTTCGGCATCTTCATCTTTTATCCGCTACGGTTCATCCCGATCGGTTTGGCGAGGGAAATGGGGAGAAGGACGGCCGAAAACAGGCTTTTCCCGCTGCTTTACATAGCACTCGTGTTTTTCTATATTCCAGGCATCTGCATCTACTTGAGTGAATTCGGCTTAACGACCGTAGCCGTTTTGCTGTTTGCCGTTCTGCCGCTTTTGATTGTGCTGTTCACGACGGTCTCGAAGGTTCTCCAG
The DNA here is from genome assembly GCA_964607485.1 of uncultured bacterium. GTDB lineage: Bacteria > Abyssobacteria > SURF-5 > SURF-5 > SURF-5 > CAZSKP01. The sequence continues at coordinate 20,593 of CAZSKP010000005.1, forward strand.
AAAAAGTCTCGCATGGAGTGACTCTTACGGCTTCTCCGATTTGTGGAATCAGCCGCAGTCGGATATAATAGCAGGCGTCGATTCAAAATCTCAGGAGGACGAGGCCCGATGTTCAAGGAGCTCTTGGAAATCCTCAGGGCGAAATCGCCCTTGAAGGACATGTTGATTGAATTCACTCAGATGCTGGAGAAGACTGAGTGGATGTTCGATACCACCATGAAGGTGCTCCTGGCCGAGAAGAAGGCGACCGATGTTCAAGAAGACGTCTATACGAAGGACAAGGAGGTAAACGAGCATCAGCGCAGCATAAGGCGAAAGATCATCAGCCACCTCAGCCTGCATCCCAGGGCCGATGTGCCCGTTTGTCTCGTGCTCATGAGCGTGGTCAAAGACGCCGAGCGAATGGGCGACTACTGCAAGAACATCTTCGAGCTGGGGGTCATGTTCGACGTTGCTTTGGACCGCGGACGTTACAAGACGCCGCTCAAGGAGCTGGCGGAGCAGGTGGAGAATCTCTTCAGCAAGACACGCAAGGCGTTCATGTGGTCAGACGAACAGACCGCTCATTCGATAATCTCGAAGGGCGAGGCGATCAACAAGCAGTGCGACATGCTCATCAAGCAACTCATCGCCGACGACCTCCCCACGAAGAAGGCAGTCGCCTACACTCTTCTGTCCCGTTACATCAAGCGGGTTTCCAGCCACTTGATCAACATCGCAACGAGCGTCGTCACCTCCGTTGACAACCTCGATTTCAGGGACGAATCCTAGGCTTTGCATGACCGGACACAGGACAGCTTCTCACCCCCGCCTCGGCCTCATCCATATATACACCGGCGAGGGAAAGGGCAAGACCACGTCGGCGCTGGGGATGGCCGTGCGCGCCGTCGGGAACGGGCTCAATGTCATAATGATACAGTTTCTGAAAAGCTCGAACCGATACGGCGAACTTGAGGGCGCGAGCAGGCTCGGGCCGGGTTTCGAGATCGTTCAGATGGGGCCGGAGTGCGTCCGGCTCAAGAAAGACCCGACCGCCGACGGCAAATGCATCGGATGCATGGAGTGTCACGTCGACCCAGAAAACCCAAAGGTTTCCGACATGGAAGCCGCGCGGAAGGCCCTCGAATTCGCGGAAAAATGTGTCACCGGGGGCGAATACGACCTCGTCATACTGGATGAGATCAACTATGCCGTGGATTTCAACCTGCTTTCGGCGGAGGAGGTCGTCTCGCTCCTCAAGCGTAAGCACGATTCAGTCGAAGTTGTTCTAACGGGAAGAGCCGCGCATCCAATGCTTGTTGAACTGGCCGATTACGTGACGGAAATGCGCGAAATCAAGCATCCGTGGCGCCAGGGCGTCGCGGCGCGCCCCGGGGTCGAATACTGAAGAAAAGCATCGCATGCCAAGCACCCGCGACCAGATTGGAAACTTCTTCAAGAGCTTTTCGGCAAAACAGTTTCTTGTGCTCTTTCTCGAAGAATACGTGGCGTGGATTTTTCGATACATCCCCGGCTTCGAAGGCTTCGCGCTCCGATACGCCTTCTACAAGTTTCTGTGCAAGAAGATCGAACCGTTCCCGTTCATCTTCCCCGGTGCCTTTCTTCAGCATTCGTACGGAATAGAGGCCGGACGAAACCTCAACATCAACCGGGGTGTCCACATTTACGGGCGGGGCGGGATAACGTTCGGAGATTATGTCCTCATAGGGCCCAACGTGGTTATCGCCTCCTCTCAACACCGCTACAACATCGAGGGGACGCCCGTGATGTTCCAGGGTCACGAAAAGAAGCGGGTCGTCATAGGGAACGACGTGTGGATAGGCGCCAATGCCGTGATACTGCCGGGCGTGACGATCGGAGACGGCACGATAATCGGGGCCGGAGCGGTTGTCACGAGCGATACCGAGCCTCATTCCATAGTCGGTGGCGTGCCCGCCCGAAAGATTGGCGAGCGCACTCGTCCGTAAGGGGAATAGAGGGAACGCCCGCCTGCCGATTTATCTCCCTTCATCTGCCGCAGGCGGTTTATGCCGACTCAAAGGTGGGGTTGCCAGATTGCTCGCTCCATCTTGGCTCAACGCACGAATAAGAACACCTTGACGAGCTGCTTCCTCCCTTTCACCTGCTTCTCTCCCAGACTTCGGAACGAGTGGCTGCTCTTTGTGAGCGAGTGTGTGCTGGATGATATGAGGATTTGGCCGGGTTCGGCCAAAGTGCAGAGGCGGTTGGCCAGATTAACCGTATCTCCGATGACCGTGTACTCCATCCTTTCCACCGAGCCAAGGCTTCCCGCGGTCACCTTTCCCGAATTAATCCCCACTCTTATTCTGAGGGTAATGTCGTCGCCGAACCTGAGGGACTCCATTGCGTCCTGCAATCTTATCGCCGCCTCTACTGCTTTGTCCGCGTGGTCGGCCTGTTCTTTGGGGGTGCCGAATATCGCCATAACCGCATCGCCCGCGATCTGATTGAGTGTGCCTTCATTGCCAAAGATAACCTCCCCAAAGTTATGAAAGATCCTGTTCAACATTTCCATTACTTGATGGGGAGAGAGGTTTTCACAGAGGCTGGTAAATCCGCAGATGTCGGCGAACAGCACGGAGACCTCGACGTCCTTCCCTTTCAGCTCGTACTTGTCGGGGTCGGTGAGGACCTCATCGACGACAAGGGGAGAAAGGAAATGCTGTAATCGGAGGCGAAGCGCTCTTTCCGCCTCCGCTTCCTTCCTCTCTTTTGCTTCGAGCGACGAGAGAACGCTCGTAGTGACCGACACGATGATGAAGATTACCACAAACCCCAGTAGGTTTATGTTGTCGGTCAGATTGTGCTTCCAGCCGAGAAACACATGAGGCAGGTAGAGCATCGTGATTAATATGAACGTTACCGCGGCCCCGCGGAAACCGTACCAGTACGCTCCGCAGATAAGCGGGATCACGTACAAGACTCGAAAGAACAGATGAATCGAATAAAGCAGAGGGTCTCTGGAGCGGGTCGTGTAGTGCACGACCGTAATTGCGACAATGGAGGCAACAAGGGCGAGAATTCTCTTAGTTTTCATAAATGGTTCGTTATCGCGCGGTGGCGAAGAAAATCATGCACAAATCGACGCGCGCGGCAGGTATCGCTGCTTCAAGCGATAGAGCATGATCTGATCCCTCCGCGTGCTCCGGGATCTCACCAGCCTCAACAGCCTGCCTGCCCGCGTTCGCCCGTAGAAAGATAGGCAAAACCTCCGTAGAACTCCATCAGGGTGCTGTTCTTGAGGTATCTTTCAATTGATTCCCACGGATGACGCTCTGCCAATTCCTTTGTGACGCCGAATGGGCGCGTAACGAGAATAGCCAACGGAGCGAGAAGTGCAAGCCAATTCGAAGGCATCTTGAAATCCAATATGGCCCAGCGCTTTCCAACCTTCAGGGCCTTACAGCCATTCTGGATCACTCTATCGAATTCAGGGGCCAGCGTGATTGCGAAGGTCGAAATTATTCCATCCACCCCCGACGGAAATTGAAACGCGGCGGCGTTCTCGTGTACGAGTTCCACGTTCGACCAGCCATTTGATTCCACCCGCTTACGAGCTTGCCCCAGCATGGAATCCGTCAAATCAACTCCGATGATCTTCCCCTCAGGCCCCACAGCTTGTTCTAACAATGAAAAGTTCAAGCCTGTGCCGCACCCTATCTCCACGACGGTATCGCCGCGTTTCAGATTCAGCGCTTCGACTGCTCTTTTTCGATATGCCCATTCTCTGAATCCGACCACGTAATAGAGGTTGGCAGTGAAGTCGTAGTGTTTGGCTCTGTTTCGATAGAGGTTAACGGTTTCTTTCGTGGTTGGGACAGTCATTGTGTCGCCTCCCGGGACTTCAAATCACTGGAAGGTTCTTCGTCGGCCAGTTCGGGGGTGGGGACGCCTTCTCTCAACCCGCGCACTTTCCACAGGTAGTATATCGCCGGGAAAATGACAAGCACAACGATCATCGAGGTGAACAGTCCGCCGACCATGGGAGCGGCGATGCGTTTCATCACGTCGGAGCCCGTGCCCGAGCCCCACATGATGGGCAGCAGCCCCACGATGGTTGTCGTTACAGTCATCATTTTTGGACGAACCCTTTTGACGGCGCCATGGTGAATCGCTTCTTTCAGGTCGCCGGTCGTGTTCATCCTCCCCTCGCGCGTCCATTGGGCGTGAGCGAGGTCGAGATAGAGGAGCATGACGACACCGGTCTCCGCGTCGAGCCCGGCCAGGGCCAGGATGCCCACCCAGACCGCGATGCTGAAATTGTAACCCAGCAGATACATCAGCCATATCGCTCCCACCAGCGAAAACGGAACGGCAAGGAACACGATGATGGTTTCGGTCACCGATTTTGTGTTCAGGTACAGGAGGACGAAGATGATCATTATCGTCATGGGAACGACATACATCAGGCGCCGCTTGGCCCGCTGCATGTATTCATACTGGCCGCTCCACGTGACCGTATAACCTGCGGGAACTTGAACCTGTTCCGCGACGGCGTTCTGAGCCATCTTGACATAGGTTCCGACGTCGATGTTCCTGATGTCAACGTATATCCAGGCGTTCGGCCGCGAGTTCTCGGTCTTGATAGAGGGCGCGGCCTTCTCGAAATAGATGTCGGCAAGCTGTGCGAGCGGAATCTGCTGGCCCATCGGAGTCGGAACGAGCACGCGCTTCAGGGACTCGACGTCGTCGCGCAGTTCGCGGCTGTAGCGCAGGTTGATGGGGTAGCGCTCCAACCCCTCGACGGTGGTGCTGATGTTCATCCCGCCTATCGCCGACTGGAGCACGTCCTCCACGTCCTGGACGGAGAGGCCATACCTGGCTATCTCGTCGCGTTTGATTCTAAAATTGAGGTAGTTGCCGCCGAACACCCGTTCGGAATACGCGCTCAGAGTGCCGGGCACCTGCCTCACCACCGCCTCGATTTCGCGGCCCACTTGTTCGAGCACTTTCAGGTCGGGACCTGCGACTTTTATGCCCACTGGCGTCTTGATGCCGGTGCTGAGCATATCGATGCGCGTCTTTATCGGCATGGTCCAGGCGTTCGTTACGCCAGGAAAATGGATGGCGGCATCGAGCTCATTGACGAGCTTCTTCGGCGTCATGCCGGGTCGCCACTCGCTTTCCGGCTTCAACATGATGGTCGTCTCTATCATGCTCAGCGGCGCCGGGTCGGTTGCCGTATCGGCCCGGCCGACTTTGCCGAAGACGTGGTGAACCTCGGGGAACTGCCGAATTATCTTGTCGGTCTGCTGCAGAAGCTCACGCGCCTTCGTCGTCGAGATGCTGGGCAACGTGGTCGGCATGTAGAGCAGGTCGCCTTCGTAAAGCGGTGGCATGAACTCGCTGCCTATTTTTTTGTAGGGGACCAGAGTGAACGCCATTATCAGGGCGGCGGCGATTAAGACGGTTTTCTTGTATTTCAGAACGAAATTCAGCACAGGAGTGTAGAGCCAAATCAGGAACCTGCTCACCGGATGGCGCTCCTCGTGGATGATTTTGCCCCGAATCCAGTACCCCATCAGCACGGGAACGATGGTGATTGCAAGGAGGGAGGAGGCCCCCATCGCGTACGTCTTCGTGAAGGCGAGCGGCTTGAACAACCTCCCTTCCTGGGCCTGAAGCGCGAAGATGGGAACGAAGGACAGCGTAATGACCAACAGGGAATAGAAAAGAGTCGGCCCGACCTCTACGGATGCATTCCTAATGATGTCCCAGTGGGGTTTCTTGCCCGCGTCCTTCTCCATGTGCTTGTGAGCGTTCTCGATCATCACGATGGCGGCGTCGACCATTGCGCCTATGGCGATCGCGATGCCGCCCATCGACATGATGTTCGAGTTGACCCCCTGTTGTTTCATTATGATGAAAGAGATGAGGACGGCGACGGGCAGCGTGAAAATGGCCACGAGTGAGCTGCGGAGATGGAACAGAAAAATTCCGCACACGATCGCGACGACGATCATTTCCTCCGTCAGCTTCTCACGCAGGTTGTGGATCGCACGTTCTATCAGAGACGAGCGATCGTACACGACCGTGATATTGACGTCGGAGGGCAGGCCGCCCTTGAGCCTCTCGAGCTTCGCCTTGACGCGGTCTATGACGTCGAGCGCGTTGGCGCCGTATCTGACCACGACAACCCCGCCGACGACCTCTCCTTCTCCATTCAACTCGGCGATGCCGCGCCTTATGTCGGGACCGAGCCCGACGTTGGCGACGTCCTTGAGCAGTATCGGCGTTCCGTTCATATCCACGCCGACGACCGCCTTCTTGAGGTCTTCGACGTTCTCCACGTAGCCCAGGCCACGCACCATGAATTCCTTTTCCGACATCTCGAGCACTCTGCCGCCCACATCGTTATTGCTGCGCTGTATGGCCATTTTGACCTTGCTCAGAGGCAGGTTGTAGGCGAGAAGCTTCACGGGATCGACGGTCGCCTGGTATTGCCTGACAAACCCGCCGATGCTCGCGACCTCAGACACGCCCTCGACGCTCGTCAGCTCATATTTGAGATACCAGTCCTGTATGGAACGCAGCTGGCTCAGGTCGCGCTTGTCGGATGTGAGCGCATACATGAAGGCCCAGCCGACCCCAGTCGCGTCGGGGCCGAGGGTGGGAGTGATCCCCTTTGGCAGGCGGCCCGACACATAGTTGAGATATTCGAGCACGCGGCTGCGCGCCCAGTACATGTCGGTGCCGTCCTCGAATATGACGTAAACAAACGAGAAGCCGAAGAATGAATAGCCTCGTACGACCTTCGCGTATGGCACCGCGAGCATCTGCGTGGTGATGGGATACGTCACCTGGTCCTCGACAACCCGGGGCGCCTGTCCCGGATATTCGGTGAAGATTATCACCTGCACGTCGCTGAGGTCGGGAATCGCGTCGAGTGGGATCGTCGTGACGGAATAGACTCCCCAGGCGATGATGAAAAGCGTGGCGAGAATGACGAAGAATTTATTATTCAGCGACCATTTAATGATTCTTTCGAGCATTGTTTATTATCCGGTGTTTTGGCCTTTTACGGGCGAATAGCTGTTCAGCCTATCTCTCCGACTTTTGTCCCGCAACGAGGCATTGCGGAGCCGAGGAACGGGTTGCTCACTTGTTCGGTGTCCTGAATCCATCGCTCTTTGACCATCGGACACTCGATGATCGTGTACTTCTTCGGCATCTTCACGTCGTGCGACTCGAAGATGGCCACGAGCGCGCGGCTCAGGAACTTCATTGATTCCCGGGCCGCATTCAAATCGTCGGTCTTCATCCCGGCCGCCGCTTTTTCGAGCGCTTCAAGCTGTGTTTTCAACATCGATTTGTCGGTGTTGCGCGCCGCACTGCCTGCGGCCTCAGCCAATTCCCTCGCATGTTGCCCGATGCCGACGGTCGAATCCTTCGCCAACGCCCTCCATATGGGCAGGTACGCGTCGAGGACTCCCTGCAGCGCCTCGATGGTTTTCGGGTCGTCGATCTGCGGCTTCATCTGGTTCTTGGAGTGGTCCATGCTCTTGGTCTCGGACCCGCGCGTCGCGTCTTTCGTCCCGGAGCCTTGCTCCATGCCTTTTGTGGCTGGCTCTTCAAAGCCTTTAATTGCGGGACCGGGGGGTTGTCCCTTCTTCGCCATAAGCATCTTGTTGATGGCCTCTCGCAGGTTGCTCTCGGAGTCGATGAGGAACTGGGAGGAGGTGACGAGCGTTTCGCCGCCCTCGAGACCCTCGAGCACCTGGTACATGCCCTCGCCTTGCAGGCCGAGCTTCACGTCGCGCGGCTCGAACCTGCCTCCGCCGATGTCGAGCACGACGACGTCTCTCTCGCCGCTGTGGAGCACGGCCATTTCGGGAACGAGGACGGCGTTTCTCGCCGCGACGGGAGAGAACTTGACGGTCGCGAACATTTCCGGACGCAGCCTGCCGTCGGCATTGGGAATCTCGATGCACACCTTTATCGTCCTCGTCTGTTCGTCCAGATAGGGATAGAAAAACAGCACCTTCCCATGGAAGGTCTCTCCGGGATAGTAGCTGATTTCGATCTGGGCTTCTTGGCCCGGCTTGATCCAGGGAAGTTGGTATTCGTATATCTCCACGTGAACCCAGAGGCTGGAGAGGTCGGCGATTTTATAGAGGTTCATGCCTGCCTTCGAGTACATGCCCTCGAGCGCCTCGTCCATCTTCTTCACGACGAGGCCCGACACGGGTGATACGACCGTGAGCGTCTTTGTTATCTCTCCCTTCTCTTCGAGCCGCCGTATCTGCTCGTCGGTTATGTCCCAGTAGAGCAGGCGGCTGCGACTCGCCTCGACGAGCCTGTCGGCTCGGGCAATGGCGTCTGGGAACCCGCTTTCCGCTATCTTGTCCCGAAATCTGAGCGCGTTGAGATATTCCTCCTGGGTGCTGACAAGGTCGGGGCTGTATATCTCGAACAGGGGTTCTCCCTTCCTGACAGGCTGGCCGATATAATTGATATGGACCTTCTCCAGCCAGCCGTCGTATTTCGTGTTGACCCAGAAGATCTTGTCGTCGTTATAGTCGAGCGTCCCGACCGTGCGCACTTCGACCCTCAGGTCGCCTCGTTTGACTGTGTCGGTGAGCACCCCGATGTTTTGCACCGTGGCCGGGTCGATCTTTATCGCGCCTTCGGGGGCCTCGCCGGTCTCACCTGCGTATTTCGGAACCAAGTCCATGCCCATGGGGGATTTCCCCGGCTTATCCCTGATGTATGTCGGGTCCATAGGCGCGTACCAGTACAATATCTTTCTTCCGCCGCTCTCCGCCTTTGGGGTGGCCGTCTCTTCCTGCGGCAGAATTGCCCGTTTCACTTTTTCAAACAGGCCCACCTTAAGCGGATTGGCGATGATGAACAGCGTAAGCCCGATTCCCAGGACGAATACGACTATCCCGGTAATCGTCGTGCTCGCCTTGCCCGAATTGTCGAAGACCAAGGGTCGATTTCCTGCTATTTTCAGTAGTCTTCTTACCATCTTCATCCTCTCGCTATCCTGTTCATTTCTGCAGCGCCTGCTCGTCCGGGAAGGCCGTCCCGATTGCGCGCTCTATGTCCGCCAGGGCTTTCATGTAGTCCGACCTGAGCCTTGCATCGGCCAGCCGCACGCTCAGCAGGAACCGCTCGCTGTCTATCAGGTCGAGCGCGTTCAGTTGGCCCGTGGCGTAGGCGGCCTGGGTCGAGTCGAGCGCCTGCTCGGCCTGGGGGATAAGCACACCCCGGTACAGGGCTACCTGGTCGAATGTGGTCTCTGCCCTCAGAAAGCCGTCGCGGATGGAGAAGTCCATCGCGTTCTCGACTTTGTCGTAACCTCTCTCGCTGGCCAGCTTGATTTCCTTGGCCTCCCTCACGCCCGACATCAGCTTGCCTTCCCATAAGGGAATGTTGAAGCCGAGCATTATCGAATAGGCGTCGCGGCCGTTGTCTTCGGGCGGCATGAGTTTTCCCGCGGCGTCTTTGCGGTCGTCGACGAATATGTAGTTGAACCCGACGGTGAAATCGGGAAAGTATTCCTTCTTCGCAAGCCGGATGGCCTGCTCGCCCTTCTCTATCATGTATCCCGCCGCCTTGAGCTCGTGCCGGTTCAGTCGTCCGGTCGCATAGAGACGCTCGAGGTCAATCTGCGCGCCGGGCATCGAAAGTGCGGAGAGCGAGGGAATAGGCTCGTGCGGGGGGCGGTCCATGAGCGTATTTAGGTTTGCGGCGACGGTTTCTCTCTGTTGGCGGAGCAGGTAAAGGCGGTCGTCGTCTCTGGTAATCTCGGCCTGAATCTTTATGACCGCCTGTTGTATTCCCTTGCCCGTCGAGTAGCGCGTCTCTGCGACTTCCCCAAAGTGTTCGAGCAGTTCCTTGTCCTGCTCGGTGACTCGTATTGCCTCGTCCAGATAGGCCAAGTCGTAGTAGGCTCGCTTCACCCCGACGACGATTTCCCGTATCTGCGCCTGGTATTGTTCAGCGGCGGCGAGGGCGTCTCTCAGCGCCATCTCCCCTCGGGCGTCCAGTTTTCCAACCCACGGAAATTTTTGCGATATCGAGAGGAGCGTGTCCTGAGGGCCGACGCGCGTTTCCGGCTTGTGGATGAACTGCGCAATGCTGAACATCGGGTCGGGAAGCGCGCTCACCTGGGGGATTCGCTGAAGCGCCGCGCGCCAGCCATGCTCCGATTCCCAGATCGCCGGGTTGGCGTAGATCGCGGTGTCGATATACTGCGAAAGGAGCGGGTCGTTGGAGAAATAAAACGCTCCGTATTCGCCCTTTTGGCCCGCTTCGTCGGTTCTCTGCGTGAGCGTTGACGAACTCGTGGGGGTTTCGTACGTTAGCCCCATGAAGTCCTCCGGCTTGTCCCACAGGCCGAGGCGGTCCTGATTCTCCGGAATGGACGGCCCCCGGTCGGCAAAAAGTCGCGTCTCGGCACCGGATAAATCCTGCGCACACACAGCAACCGGAACGGACAAGAAAAAGGAAATCGCACATATAATCAAACCGGAAATTATCCCTGTCTTTCTCATTTTCACAATGTCCCCTTTCCTGTCGCCTTCAGCAAGTCGTTGTTGTTCCGTAAACTGTAACATATCCGCTGTTTGGGGGCAATCTGTGCATCTCGTCCATACTCTTCTCTTTCTCGCTGACAAGAAAGGTCGCGTACAAAAAAACTCCTCGAGGTCCCTCACAATCGAACCTGCCGAGGCGCTTGTCAATTGAAAAGCAAGAGGGATGCCAGGAGCAAAAAGGAGCAGGCGCCGAAGTTGGTAGTTATTGGTATATAGGCACTTGCGTTTTCGGACAGCTAAGCGATGTGCTGGGAAAGTGTCTGTATTCTTTCACCCGGCTGTTTGTTTTCAATTATCCCGGTAAACGAGCAGTCGGTCGCCCTTCCGCCATCCGGTCCACGGGACATTTTGATTGACCGTTCCCCCAAACATCAATATAATAAGCAGGAAGCCAGCGTACACACGCTGACAGCGCGACCCGACTCTCGTCCCCGTAAAGCGAGGCAGGGATGAAAGATGACGACACGGTCCGGATCGATCCCGGCTCGTCGGAATATGCCCCCACGGACAAGGTCGGCCTTCTGCAGATAATTTGGGGAGGCGACATCGGCTGTGAGTATGAAGTCAAGCCGGGCAACAACATCATCGGAAGACAAAAGGACTGCCAGATTCAGATTAACAACAAGTCCATCTCCCGCAGACACGCCCAGATAGTGTACAAGCCCGATGAACCGTCGGAGCAGCGGTATGTGATTTACGACCTGCAGAGCACCAACGGCACCAAGGTGAACAACGAAGTGACGGAACGGAGCATGCTCCGAGACGGCGACAGGGTTCAGTTCGGAAGCGTCGTATGCAAGTTCATGGAAATAGACTCGCTCGAGAAGAAATACATGATGGAGCTCAAGAAGCTGATAGAGTATGATAAACAGACCGACCTTCTTCAAATAAAGCCATTGTACCAGAGGCTGGAGAAGGCGCTGAGCGACGCCGAGCGTGCCGGTCAGCCGCTGTCGGTGCTCATGATGGACCTCGACGGTCTCAAGCAGATAAACGACAGACACGGTCACCTCGTGGGAACACACGTGATAGTCCAGATCGCGCGGCTCATCGGCGAAGAACTCTCGCCGTTGGGGGTCGCGGCCATTTATGGCGGCGACGAGTTTCTGGGTTACCTTCCGAATACGAACAAGAAAGAGGCGCTTGAAAAGGCGGAACACCTTCGCGGGCTCGTGGACGCTCTCGGCTTTCCCGAAAAGAAAGTGCGGGAGCGCGTGACGATCAGCATCGGCGTCGCCGAGTATCCGCTCGACGCCTCGGAGATGATGCCGCTCGTTGCCAACGCCGACAGAGCACTTTACACGGCAAAGGCGACGGGAAAGAATTGCGTCGTCGCCTACGAGCCTTCCATGAGGGGAGATACAAAGGACTGAGTTCGGCCCCATAGCACTGTCGGAGGAAAACGATGGCGCCCCAGATCGAAGCGCTCATTGAGGAAGCCGCCGAAATAATCGCATCGGCGAACAAGGTGGTCGTCTTCACCGGCGCTGGTGTGAGCACCGAGTCGGGCATTCCCGACTTCCGCAGCCCGGGCGGCATCTGGACGAAGTACCAGCCGATAATGTTTCAGGATTTCATGGCCAGCGAAGAGATGCGCCGCGAATCGTGGCGTCGCGGCAAGGAAACCTACCACCTCTTTGCCGACGTGGAGCCCAACCCGGCGCATTACGCGGTAGTCGAGCTGGAGCGCATGGGGAAGATCGACTGCGTCATTACTCAGAACATAGACAACCTCCACCAGAAGGCGGGCAGCTCGCCCGAACTGGTCATAGAATTGCACGGCACCGCGATGTACGTCGTCTGCCTGAGCTGCGGAAAGAGGTGGCCCAGGGCGGAGATTCAGGAATGGCTCGAAGCCGGCGTCGAGATTCCTCTTTGCGACGAGTGCGGCGGAATCATGAAATCGGCGACGGTCTCGTTCGGCCAGCCGATGCCCGAAAAGGAGACGCTTGAGGCGCAGATGCGCTCTCAGCAGGCGGAGGTGTTTATCGTCGTCGGCTCGTCGCTGGTCGTGTATCCCGCCGCTCACATGCCACTATTGGCGAAACAGAGCGGAACGAAACTCATCATAATAAATCTCGGAGAGACGCCCCTCGACATCTATGCCGACGTGCTGATTCGGGGCAAGGCGGGAGAAATGATGAAACGTCTCGTCGAGCGTGTCAAGGCTAAGGCGCGCTCGCACGGCGTCTAGGCGACCCATCCGATGGCTCGCTCTTCTCCGGGCGTCGCCGATGGACATTCCGATAGGGAACCGCTCACCATGCCGGACAGGCCTGAGAAAAGGTTGCTCATCGCTCTCGCTCTGCTGCTGGCGACCATCGTCATCGGCACCGTCATGTACAAGCTACTCACCGCGAACCGGTACGACTGGTTGACCTGTTTTTACATGACGGTCATAACGCTCTCCACCGTCGGCTACGGCGAAGTAATCAACACGTCCCTTTTCCCGGGGGCCCGCTTGTTCACGAGCGTGCTCATACTGTTCGGGATGGGCATCCTGCTATACAGCGTGAGCACGGCCACGTCGATCATGGTGGAGATGGACCTGCGGGACGTGTTCAAGAGGAGGAAAATGAACAAGGACATCAAGCAACTGCGCAGCCATTTTGTCGTGTGCGGAGCCGGAGCGACGGGCACGTGCATCGCACAAGAGCTGATGAAGACAGGCACAAAGTTTGTGGTCATCGACCGCGACCCCGAACGCCTCGAGGCGGCGTGCAAGCTCGGCGAGGTCTACTATATTCAGGGAGACGCCACCGATGACGAGGTGCTTGTCAAGGCGGGCATCGACCGCGCGTCGGGTCTGGCCGCCGCGCTCTCGACGGAAAAGGATAACCTATTCCTCACGCTCACCGCGCGTCAGCTTAATCCCTCCATCCGCATCGTCGCGCGCGGGCTTGACGAGAGCGTGAACCGCAAGCTGCGCAAGGCGGGCGCCGACGCGGTCGTGTCTCCGACGTTCATCGGCGGACTCCGCATGGCCTCGGAGATGATACGGCCGACGGTCGTCTCGTTTCTGGATACGATGCTGAGGGATACATCGGGGACGATTCGTTTCGAGGAACTGCACATCACGCCCGGCTCGAAGTTCTTGAATCAGACCATCCAGGCCACGAAGATACGCGACGATTCGGATCTTCTCATTGTGGCATTGCGCAGGCCCGATTCGCCCAGCTTCACCTACAATCCTCCGGCCGATACCGTGCTCACCGACGGCATGAAGCTGGTGGTTCTCGGCGAGTCCAAGCGGATTCATGAGCTCAGGGAACTCTCCCGGAGCGGTGTCTGAGGCCCGGCCGATGCGATTTTGCTCTGGGGGCAGGCGGTTTTGCGGATTGTAGGGGCGCAGCATGCTGCGCCCTTACAAGGGTTTGGCAGTTACTCAGTGCTTGTTCGGCTTCGTCTCGCCGTCTCCGTAATATTCCTTCAGGCCCTTGGCGAGGGATTCGAGCCGGTCGGTGACGAGGCGGTTGAGGGTGCCTTTTGGATACTTGCCCGTCTTTGAGCGTCTGCCGCATTTCATTCCCGTGAGAAGCTCCAGCCCTTCCTCCACCGTCTTGACGGCGTATATGTGGAATTTGCGCTTGCGCACTGCATCGACGACCTCTCTGTTCAGCATGAGGTCGCCCACGTTGAGTTCCGGAATCAAAACTCCCTCGTCCCCCTTGAGCCCTTTGACCTTGGACACCTTGTAGAAGCCCTCGATCTTCTCGTTTACTCCGCCGATGGGCTGCACGTTGCCCTTCTGGTCGACCGAGCCCGTCACGGCGATGTTCTGTTTGATGGGGACGCCCGCGAGGCTGGATATCAGCGCGTAGAGCTCGGTCGAGGACGCGCTGTCGCCGTCGACCTCTCCATAGGACTGCTCGAAGCATATGCTCGCGCTGAGCGTGAGCGGCTTGTCCTGCGCGTATTTAGACCGCAGGTATCCGCTCATGATGAGCACTCCTTTGTCGTGTGTGCTCCCGCTGAGCTTGGATTCGCGTTCTATGCTCACGATGCCCGCACGGCCCATTGACGTTTCGGCCGTTATGCGGACAGGCTTGCCGAACACGTGGTCGCCCGTGTGGTAAACCGCCAGGCCGTTGACCTGTCCCACCCTATTCCCCGCTGTTTCTATCCGAATGCGGCCATCGTCGATGAACTCCTTTATCAGCAGCTCGAGCTGGTTGACGCGTTCGATGCGGTCATCTATGGCCTGCTCCACCTGCTTTGCGGACACGCATCTGACGCCCTCTTTCGCGGCGAGATAGCTTGCCTCTCGGACGACATCGGCCACCTCGCTGAAGCGGGTGGTCATCTTCTTCTGCCGGCCGGACTGTTCGACGCCGAATTCGACCAGAGACGCCATGCCCGTGGGGTCGAGGTGGAGGAGGCTCTCGCGATTGCACAGGCCGTTGACGAAGTTGACGTAGTCGCGGATGTGTTTGGGGGTTTTATTCATGTCGGGTACGAAATCCGACTTTATCTTGAACACCTTCCGGAAGTCCTCGTCCATGGCGTACAGGAGCCTGTAGAGATAGTAGTCGCCGACCATCACAACTTTGAGGTCGATCTGAATCGGCTCGGGCTTCATGCCGGACACGGTGAAGAAGGGGTAGAATCCGCCGCTCGGAATCTCGACGACCCTGCTGATGAGCGCCCTCTTCAACGTCTTCCACACATACGGCTCCGTGAGTGCGTCCATGGCGTTGAAGACGAGATAGCCGCCGTCGGCCCGGAGGATGGAGCCTGCCTTTATCCTCATGTGGTTGGTCTCGGGTTCGCCCGTGCGCGAGAACGACGTTTCTATCGTACCGAAAAGATTATGGAAAGTGGGCGAGTTCTCGATGATGATGGGCACGCCCTTTGTCTCGGAGTTGTCCACTATGACGTTTACCTGATACTCGAGGAAGGGGTCCTCGATCCGGATTGCGGGAAGTCCCGGGGCCGGCGAGTACTCGACCGGACCTCTCTTGAATCTTTCTACGTCGCCAATGACGCTTTCCTTCACCTGGTCCAAATAAGCGCAAACCGTCTTATCATCGTATTTCGTCTTCAGGGCCTCTATGAAACCGTCCACGACAAACAACGCGTAATCGCGGTCCAGTTTTTCCAGCTTCGTCCGAACCTCTTTCTCGATTACCGCCGTGGACTTCATTTTCTCCTGCAACTCTTTTTCGTATTCGATGTATTTCTTCTTGAACTCCTCAAGGTTTACGTCCTTTATCTGGCCCGATTCGACCATTGCGACGTATTCATCGACTTGGACCGGCTTGCCATCGACGATCGGCGCGATGCCCGCCTTCGTGAGCGTGCCCATTTTCATCTGGATCAGGGTGAGGCCTTCCTTCTGGAGTCTTTCTTGGAAGGGCTTGAATATTTCCTCTTCTTTGTCCCTTACCTTTGAGACGATTTCCTCGCGGCTCTCCTGGTAGCTGTCGCTCTCGAACGCCTTCGGGATGTTCGCCCCCAGCGAGGAGACGAGGTCTTCCATGTCCTTCTTGAATTCTTTGCCCTTTCCGGCCGGAAGCTCGATTTTGCAGGGCATGTCGGGTATCTTGAAGTTGTGCACGTAGCATTTATCGTTCGGGGGCGAGTTCGACACGTTCAACTTTTCCAGGATGAACCTCACGGTGGTCATCTTGCCCGTGCCGCTCAGGCCGGCCACGTACACATTGAAACCGGGACTGGATATGGAGAGGCCGGTTTCCATCGCCTTCAGCGCCTTCTCCTGGCCGACTATCTCCGGCTTTTCCTTGTGCTCGGCGGTCGTCTTGAACTGGAAGGTGCCGGGGTCACATCGCCACCGGAGCTGCTCGGGCTTCAATTCCAAATTCTTCCTGGCCATTTCTCGGACTTCCCTCCATAGATTTGTGCGAAGCGGGGAGAATTCCTGCGAACGGAATCCTCGGGTGGTTTCCCCCGCTCGTACTGTCGAAACAACGGGCGATATTTCACTGGAAATCGGCGACTTCATTCTACTCAACCTCGCGAAGGCGAGTCAAGCCGGATGCCTGAAGGGCGTCTTTGACGCGGCCCCAGCCTTCTGGTAGAATGACGCCGGCTGTGTTGTTTCCGCATGAGCACGAACCCGGAGGACAAGCTGAAAAATGATGGACGTTTTCGAACCGATAGAGATTAATGGCATGCGGCTTCCGAACCGCTTTGTTCGTTCCGCCACCTATGAGGGATTGGCCGCCGAGGACGGGCGAGTGACCGATGCGCTGCTCGCGTTGTACGGCGAACTCGCCCAAGGGGACATCGGCCTGATCGTCGTGGGCTACGCCTATGTTCAGCCCAACGGAAAGGGCGCGCCGGGCATGCTGGGCATCTGGTCGGACGACCTCATCGAGGGACTCAGGCAGTTGACACATGCTGCCCACGAGCACGGCGCGAAGATAGCGTCGCAGATCGTCCACTGCGGCCGCCAGACATTCCCCGCGCTCATCGACGGCCCGCCGGTTGCTCCCTCGGCCGTGCCCACGCGCAAGTTCGGCGCCACGCCTCGCGAGCTTACGCCCTCCGACATCGAGGAGATCGTCGAGGACTTTGGCAGGGCGGCCTCGAGGGCAAAGACGGCCGGATTCGACGCGGTGCAGATTCACTGCGCGCACGGCTACCTGCTGAATCAGTTTCTCGCCAGAAACTCGAACAGGCGGATCGACGAATACGGAGGCGGAATCGAGGGCCGCGCAAGGGCGCTGTTCGAGGTGTATTCTCGGATACGCGAGGCCGTCGGTAACGACTATCCGGTGCTCATCAAGTTGAACTGCGCCGACTTCGTCGAAGACGGACTCGAGCTTGAAGACTCCCTCTGGGTCGCGCGGAAGCTGGCTGAAATGGGAATCGACGCCATCGAGGTGAGCGGCGGCGTGTGGGACACGGTTGCCGACGAAGGCAAATCCATCCAGAAAGGGGTGCCACGCAGGCGGCCGGAGGGCTATTTCTTGAGCTACATCGAGAAGTTCACGCAGTCGGTTGACGTGCCCGTCATCGCAGTGGGCGGGATACGCACGCTCGAGACCGCCCGAAAAATAGTGAATGAGGGCACGGCCGATTTGGTCTCGATGTGCCGGCCGTTTATCCACGAGCCTCACCTGCTCAGGCGCTGGCGCGACGGCGACATCGCTTCCGCCCGATGCGTCTCGTGCAACCGCTGCCTCGCGCTGACGGCCGCCGAAGGTCTCAAGTGCTTCCGGAAAGAACGCCGGGAAAAAGCCGCCAACCGCCCAGCCTGAATATTTCAGCTTGAAGGGCATCTCTTCCAAAGTGCTTGACCGAGCGCGATTTATGTAGTAGAATGAGAAGCGAGAACAATGATCCTCGGTCGAAATGAAGGCGCAGGACTCAGGCAATGAACAGTGAAAATACCCGCATCCTGATCGTTGACGACGAACAGATTGTGCTCAAGTCGCTCTCGGATTGGTTCCGCGATGACGGCTATTTCGTCGGAACCGCCTCGACGGGCAAGGAGGCGCTTGCGAAGCTGACGGAGGGGGACTGGGACATCTTTTTGCTCGACGTCAAGATGCCCGGAATGAGCGGACTCGAGCTTCAGAAGAAAATCAAGGGAATAAGCCCCGACGGCATCATCATCATAATGACCGCCTATGCTTCCGTCGAGTCCGCCGTGGAGGCGTTGAAACAAGGGGCGTACGACTACCTCACCAAGCCATTCGACCCCGAGCACCTGGGACATCTCATAAGAAACGCGATCGAGCGGAAGAACCTGGCGGCGGAAAATGTGAGGCTGAAGAAGAGCATCGACGAGTCCGTGCTGACCCATAACATAATCGGACAGAGCGAGGGCATCAAGAAGGTCGTCGAGGCGATCGAAACGGTTTCGGGAACCGAGACCTCCGTTCTCATCCGGGGAGAGAGCGGCACGGGTAAAGAGCTCGTGGCGAAGGCCATCCACGCCAATAGCCGCAGAAGATACATGCCCATGGTGATACTCAACTGCGGCGCCCTGCCCGAGGGTATCCTGGAGAGCGAGCTTTTCGGACATGAGAAGGGAGCGTTCACGGGAGCGCAGTACAGGCGCAAGGGGAAGATTGAGCTTGCGGACGGCGGGACCCTTTTCCTCGACGAAATCGGCGAGATCAGTCAGAAGATGCAGGTCAACCTTCTGCGCGTTCTCGAAGAGAAGAAGATCAGGCGAATCGGAGGCGAAAGGGAGATTGAGGTCGATTTCAGGCTCATCGCCGCCACGAACAAGGACCTGGAGGCAAGCGTCGAATCGGGCGCGTTCCGCACCGACCTGTACTACCGCCTTAACGTGTTCACCATCCAGATTCCGCCCCTTCGACAGCGCCGCTCCGACATCCCTTTGCTTGCGGACGATTTCCTGCGAAAATACAGCCAAACGACGAACAAGCATATCGAAAACATCGGCCAGGACGCGCTCGACAAGATGATGAGTTACTCGTGGCCCGGAAACGTGCGTGAGCTGGAAAACGCCATCGAACGCGCCGTGGTTGTATGCAAATCAGACACGATTCGGGCCGACCATCTTCCTTTCGGCTCGGCGCCGACGGCATACGATTTGTCCGGCAAGACTCTCGAGGACATCGAAAGGGAACACATCCGCAACATACTCTCGGAGACCAATTGGAATATCTCGCAGGCTTCCCGTTTCTTGAATATCGACCGGGTAACCCTTTACAGGAAAATCAAGAAATACAACCTTAAGAATCCATAGATTTGGCCGCGATTCTGATTTTTCCCGTCGGTGGAGCTGACGCCTCGATTATCGAGTTCCTCGCGCTTTCTCTCCGCGAGAACTTGGGCCTGTCCTGCAAGGTAAGCGACATCACCATCTCACTCGAAGGCACGTATGATGTCGTGAGAAAGCAGTATTATTCCACCAAACTGCTCGAGAGGCTGCTCGCGCACCACGAGGACGACGAGACAAAACTGCTGGGAGTCGCCGACGTGGACCTTTTCATCCCGCCGCTCTCGTTCGTTTTCGGCGAAGCGCAGTTCGATAATCCGGCGTCCATCGTTTCCACCTACCGGCTTCGGCAGGAGTTCTACGGGCTGCCTGAAGACGCTCAGATGCTGTATCTTCGATGTGAGAAAGAGGCGGTCCACGAACTCGGACACAGCTTCGGTCTCGTTCATTG
Source organism: uncultured bacterium (assembly GCA_964607485.1). GTDB lineage: Bacteria > Abyssobacteria > SURF-5 > SURF-5 > SURF-5 > CAZSKP01. The sequence continues at coordinate 40,268 of CAZSKP010000005.1, forward strand.
CAGGGACTATCGCTGCGTCATGTACCTCTCCTACTCCGTCGAGGATATCGACCTCAAGGCCAATTCGTTCTGCCGCAAATGTCATGAGACGCTTCACAGCCGGCTCTGAGATCGTCTCTCAGCCGCCTTTTGGACACAATAATTTATATCACCATGCATGCACCCGGTTCTTGACATCACACAAGGGCTGTGCTAAAATGCGCCAGACTGCGCGGTATTATGTGGCTCTTCTGAGGAGACTCCCCATTGGCACGCCCCGTACTGATGGTTGTCGATGACGAGCGCAATGTGCTCGACACGTGTCGAGATATTTTCAAGGACATCTACGACGTCGTCCTCAAGCGGTCAGCCCCCGAAGCTCTCTCCCACATGGCGGAAAATCATGTCGACCTGATATTCCTCGACATCGTGATGCCCGACGTCAACGGCATGGAAATGCTCAATCAGGTGCGCATGATGGACGAGTCTCCGCCCGTTGTGATGGTAACGGCCACGCGTACCGTAAAATCCGCCGTGGCGGCCATGAAGCTGGGAGCGTTCGACTACATCACGAAACCTTTTGACATAGATGAACTCCGGATGGTGGCCGAGAAAGCTCTGGAGAATCGGACTCTCGTCAATGAAGTGCGTAATCTTCGCTCTCAAATCGAGAAGAGGTACGGATTTGAGAATCTCGTGGGCGAAAGCAAGCCGATGCAGGAAATTTACCGGCAGGTCGAACAGCTTGCCAACAAGCGCACCACGCTGCTGTTGCTGGGGGAGAGCGGAACCGGAAAAGAACTGATAGCGCGGGCGATTCACTATCACAGAGACAGCACGCGCAAGGACGGGCCGTTCGTCGCGTTGGATTGCAACACACTGCCGGAATCGCTTTTCGAGAGCGAATTGTTCGGTCATGAGAAGGGTGCTTTCACCGGCGCCACCAAAAAGACCGGACGCTGCGAGCTTGCCGACAAAGGGACGCTGTTTCTGGACGAGATAGGGGAAATTCCGACCGCCGTTCAGGTCAAGCTGCTGCGTTTCTTGCAGGAATACGAATTCATGCGCGTCGGCGGAACTCAAAACATAAGGGTCGATGTGAGGATCATCGCGGCCACAAACCGCGACCTCGAAAAAGCCGTGAACGAGGGGAAATTCCGGGAAGACCTGTACTATCGGGTAAATGTCGTGCCCATCCGGATACCTCCCCTGAGGGAGCGCAGCGAAGACGTTCCGCTGCTGATCGACCACTTCGTCAAACGCCTTTCGGTCGAGCTGGATACGTCTCCGAAAACGTTCGCCCCCGGAGCCGTCGACCTGCTCATGACGCACAGCTATCCCGGCAACGTCAGGGAGCTTCAGAACATTGTGGAAAGACTTCTCGTCCTCTCCAATAAAGATGTTATTGAGGCGGAAGACCTGCCCGAGTCGGTGCGGCTGTCGAAACACGATGTGGGCCAGTATTCCCAACGAATTTTCTCCGGCGAGCTGTCGCTCGAACAGGCCGAACGCCAGTTCCTCAGCGAGATCATCTCCGAGGCGCTGCGGCGGACCAATGGGGTGCAGACTCGCGCAGCCGAAACGCTCAAAACCAGCCGCCGAACCCTCAAGTATCAAATGGACAAATTAGGCCTTTCCTGAGCTCGGTCGTTTTTGTGCATTCCCGTTCTTGAACGTGCGTGGCATGTTCACCCATGAGTAAGCCCTATGGTGGTCCCACCCTCGATTTTCCCTTATAGACCGCAACATGTGGTTGCACTCCATGCTTTACCTATAGATGAAGGTCTTGGCATCTTCTTTGCTCAACCACGCTAAGCACTGAGAGGTGCCAAGGGCTCATTCCCGGAACCGATGCGGATGACAATGCCAGCCAAAAAAACGGACCAGCCACCGGCAGGCAGGTTGCGAAAGAAAGAGGAGGGGAAACTCCTCATACTCGAGGTGCTCGAACTGCCTACCATGTCGGTCGCCATGAACAAGCTTTTGAAGGTGGCGGGCAGCGACCGTTCCAGCGCCTCGGATATGGCAGAGGTCATATCACAAGACCCGTCGCTCACGGCGAATATTCTGAAGATTGCGAATTCCGCCTACTTCGGGCTTTCGCAAAAGGTGCCGACAGTTGCGCGGGCAATTGTTGTCCTGGGTTTCGATGCGGTCAAGAGCATTGCCCTGAGCGCATCGGTCATTGAGGCGTTCGACAAAGGTTCGGCGCGCGGCCATTTCGACCGGGGCAGGTTCTGGACTCATTCCCTCGCCTGCGCTTACCTTTCCAAGAAGATAGCCGCCATGACACATCGGGCCGAATTGGAAACCGCATTCGCCTGCGGACTTCTGCACGACATCGGAAAGATAGCGCTGGACATCTATTTTCCCGAAAGCTATCGCCGCGTCCTTGCGAAATTGACCGACGGAACGGCGACGTCGGTCGAGGCGGAAGATGAAATACTCGGGTTTACCCACGCGGAAGTCGGCATGTGGATAGCCCAGCGCTGGAAATTTCCCAAGTCGATTGTGTTCAGCATTGCCAATCATCACGGCATGATAGCCGATGACGTGCGCTATAAGGGATTGACGGCGATGGTTCGCCTGGCCAATCACTTGTGTTTGCAGGAGGGGGTGTGCCTCGAAGACCAGGCCCTTGCCGAACCGTTTGAGAAGGAGATGGTCGATGGTCTCAAGCTGAAGGCCGACGACGTGGCTCAGCTACGGGAGATATTGACCACACGCAAGGATTCGTTCATGTCCTTTTTCTCGAGTTGGGATTGACTGCAAGGGAGAGGTGAGGAAACCTTGACAAGTTTTGAAGAGAGAGATCCTGCGGAACAGGGCCCTATGGACGGCTTAGGTTCGCATCGGTCCTGTGACGAGCTGAAGCTCCGCTATGAAGAAGTTCTCTCACAGCTTTGTCTTGCCAGTCGTCTGAACGAAGCGGTCTCGCTCGTGGAGAACCTGCCCGATCTTTGCATTTCGATCGTGAATGCAATTATCGAATTCACGGCCGCCGAGAACTGCTCCATAATGTTGAGCGATCCCGAGACGGGAAACCTCAGCCTTTCTGTGGCAAAGGGACGAGACGACAGGGGCTCTTTCTTCGGCACAGGCGAGGCCACCACGCAGGTATTCACCAGGGGGCAAGGCGCGGCGGGCTGGGCGGCCGAGAATGCGAAGATTCTCTCCATCGAAAACTGCGATCTTGACGATAGATTCATCAAGCTGGAGTCGGCCGTAAAAGAAATCAATTCGGTCATATGCGCTCCCATTGTCGCCGAAGGCTCGGTGATGGGAGTTATCAATTGCAGCCATCCGAAGAAGCGGCAGTTCAGCGAAATCGACAAGCGCAATGTAGCCCTCGTCGCCGAACGTGCGGCGGTGTTGCTCCAAAAGGCTCTGTCTGTCGATCATTTGAAGAAAGACTATCGGGAACTGGATAAACAGATGCATGAGAATGTCGAGCGCAATTCGAAAACCGAGAAGGCGCTCTCCGAACTGCGGCAGCAGCTCTACAAATCAGAAAAATTTGCCTCGCTCGGCGAGCTTCTGGCGGGAGTGGCGCATGAGCTCAACAATCGCGTCGCTCCGATTCTCATTTATTCGCAGATGCTCCGACAACAGGGAACCGACAAGCAAGATGAGAAACGGCTCCGTGTCATCGAAGAATCGGCCGTTGGAGCGAAGGCGATTCTGGAGACGTTGCTCAACTACTCCCGGCCCGAACGGCAAGAGCGGCAGCCGATCAACCTCAATCAGACGCTCCAGAACACACTCACGCTGACAGAGTACAAATTGCGGAACCACGGGATCGAACTTTCGTTGGACCTTTGCCCGGAGCTTCCGCCGACGATGGTTACCGAAAAACAGATCGGACAGGTGTTTCTGAATGTTATCAACAACTCCATTCATGCGATGGAGCAAAAGGGCGGGAAGCTGAAAATACGGTCCACCTACGGCAACGACAATATCAGATTCGTCATCGCCGATTCGGGACCCGGCATACCACCGGAAATCTCCGAGAGTATTTTCGAGCCGTTTTTCACAACGAAAGAATCCGGCAAGGGAACCGGATTGGGACTGAGCATATCAAGGCGATATTTAGAGGATCATAAAGGCAGGATATTTCTTGATCCCGCATATCCCGACGGAGCCGCTTTCGTCATCGAAATCCCTAGAATGGAACCAAAGAGAGAGACATCGCGCGGACAATTCCCGCTTCCGACCTGTTCGGAAAACGGTGTAAGAATACTCGTGGTCGACGACGACTCCGCCATCCGCGACGTCATACGCGACGTGCTCGGCGCAGGGTATGATGTCGAATTTGCGACCGACGGCCGTGACGCCACGACCAAGATTGAAAACGACCTCTTCGACCTGCTCGTCGTGGACTATCACATGCCCGGCTTCGATGGGAGACAGCTTTACGAATGGGTTGTGAATAACCGGCCTTCTCTGAAGGACCGGACAATATTCAGCACCGGCGACATATACCGGGAGGATATTCGCGATTTCATCGAGAGCACCGGCTGTCGTTGTCTCATCAAACCGTTTTCCACGGCCGACCTCCGGGAGATAGTATCGGGCGCGCTGAAGGTTTGAGCGTATGCGCGGCACTGACGATTCCGTCCCATATGCTGTGGAGCGGCTGCAAAGTCTCCAGGAGATAATCCGCCATCTGCCCTGAGAGGGAACCGCCCCAATGAAAGGGTCCGCCAGAATAATTCTCTTCGACCAGGACACGGAAAGCCGAACTCAAGCTGCGGCCTGCCTTGCAGGGAGAGGATACAAACTCGCCCAATTCTCCACCTCGGATGAGACGCTGGCGGCGGTCAGGCGATTGCCGGCGGATATCGTGCTCCTCGACCTGGACGTAAACGAGATTCACGGGATGGAAATAATCATGGAGGCCAAGGCGAACAATCCGGAGATTTCGATCATTCTGATGGGCACGCAGGATGCGGCCGAGAGAAATCCGAATATGCTGATGTTCGCCGGATATGAGTTTGTGCTGAAACCACTTCGCGAGGATGTCCTGGGCACGGCTATAGAACAGCGGCTCAACCAGCAGCATCTCTACCGCATCTGTTCCGCGCTGAGCACGGAACTCGACGTGAACAACGTGTTGAACGTGCTTCTGCGGAGCACCTTGCAGGAGGTCGATGCGGACCAGGCGGTGGTATTGCTAAGGGATGACTCCTCCGACCGTTTGCGAGTCGAGGCGGCGGCGGGCCTGCCGGAGGGAATTGTCGGCACAACGTGCGAGGCGGATGATGCAGGCATAGTGGGCCTGGTGTTTGCCAACAATGAACCGATTGTGTCACAGGGCGGGTTTGCTCGCCTTCCGTTCATTCCGGAAGAGCTCAACCGCGAGATCGAATCGAGCATATGCGTCCCGATTCGAATCGGGGGGAAAACCATAGGAATGCTGAACGTGAATCGGTTGGGCGTATCCGAACCGTTTTGCCAGAGCCAACTGCGAACCGTTGAGATAGTGGCGCTGCAAACCGCCGTGGCCGTGCAGAACGCGCGTGCGCATCACTATGCGCTCGAACGCCAAAGGATGGAGCACGAGCTCGAATTGGCCAGGGCGATCCAGCAAAGCCTCTTTCCGAAAATTTCCGGCTATGAGCGATACGCCGACATCGTCTCCGAAAATATCCCCGCTAACATGGTTGGAGGCGACTTCTTCGATTTCGTCGAGCTTGACCCCGACCGTTTTGGAGTCGTCATCGGCGACGTGGCCGGCAAGGGTATTCCGGGAGCGCTGCTGATGGTCCGCGCCATCAGCAACTTCAGGCTTCGGGCGCGCCCCGGCCAGGAGCCGGGCAAGGTGCTTGGGGAACTCAACAACGACCTGATCGAAAGCAACACGCACGGCATGTACGTGACCGCAATTTATGCGGTCTTCGATTTCGGCCGGGGAGTCCTCCGGTTCGCCAACGCGGGCCATCCTCCCCTTTTTCTCTGCCGGTCGTCCTCGGAGACCTTGGAGTGTTTCGACGCCTCGTCGGGCATTCCGATGGGCATCCTGAAAGATACCAGGTACGAGACGGCTGAGTTGCCTCTCGAGCCCGGCTGTCTCGCGTTCCTGTATACCGACGGAATCATCGAGGCCAGAAATCCGGACAGGGACGACTTCTCGCTTGCGCGGCTTAAGAGGCTGGTGAACGTTCGTCCGCTTCATGCCCGAAAGCTCTGCGAATGCGTGATGGGCGAGTTGATGGCCTTCACCGCCGGCAGACCTCACCACGACGACCTCACCCTGCTCGCCGTCGGAGTCAAACACACCGCTTGAGAATGCAGCTCTTGAGGTTCTATTTCTGACGGCCGTTCCTCGCGATTCTTGCTTGTTCATCTTCCGTTGTTCGACATCCCCGCAACACGCCCGATGCCTCGCGTAGGATAATGGACAAACAAAGCCGGAAACCCATATAATAGTTGTGAGACACATCGGGAAATTCCGGGCATAATACAAGCAGGGAGGACCGCAAGAAGAGTGAAACTCTGTCACAGATGCGGCACAGCATGGGTGTCGGAACACCGGTTTCCCGGCCGGACCGAAACGTGCATGAAATGCGGGTACGACCTTTACTGCTGCCTCAACTGTAAGCTCTACGACCCACGCGCGCCCAACCAGTGCAAGAGCCCCACCACCGAGCTTGTGCTGGACAAGGAGAAGGCCAACTTCTGCGATGAGTTCGAGTTTGCGGAGGACAGAAAACCGGAGGAACGCGAGGGCCAGAAACGGAAAGGCAGAGAAGCCTGGGAGAGACTGTTCGGGGATTGATAATCTCGAAGTTGAAATTTTGCGAGAAATGAACGGTTCAGGGAAGAGCGGAACTGTTCTCGTCACGCTAGAAAGACCGAAGATATGACCAAACAGGGAGGATACCTCGTAGCAAAGGCGCTGAGGAATGAGGGAGTCGAGTGCATATTTACGCTCTGCGGCGGCCACATCCAGCCCATCTACCCCGGCTGCGCGGAGATGGGCATAAAGGTCGTTGACGTTCGTCACGAGCAGGCGGCCACGCACGCGGCCGACGGATGGGCGCGCGTCACACGCAAGCCCGGAGTCGCGGTCGTGACCGCCGGGCCCGGCCTCACGAATTCGGTCACCGGAATAGCCAACGCCATGCGTGCCGGCAGCCCGATACTCGTCATCGGCGGTCAAGCGCCTCTGTTTCAGTTCGACAGAGGCTCTCTGCAGGAGATGAACCACGTAGAGCTGCTCAGACCGATTACAAAGTGGGCGAAACGCGTGCACCAGACGAGCCGCATCCCCGAATACATCGGCGACGCGTTCCGCGAGGCCACGGCCGGCAGACCGGGCCCCGTCTTTCTGGAGATTCCGCTGGACATACTCGTCCTCTCCGAAGACGAAAACAGCGTCGTCTTCCCCACGGATTCCGCGGCGCGAGCGCGAGTCTGCGGCGACCCGGCTCGGGTCGAGCGAGCGGCCGAGTTGCTCGACGCGTCTGAAAGGCCCGTGATAATGGCGGGCAGCGCAATCTGGTGGGACGACGCGGGCTCGGTCGTGGAAAAGCTTGCTGACAACCTCGCTGCTCCCATATACGTGAACGGGATGGCGCGCGGTTGCATCGACCCCGAACATCCGCTCCAGCTCTCCCACACGCGGAGCAAAGCGCTCGGAGGAGCCGACGTGATCCTCGTCGTCGGGGCCGAGTTTGATTTTCGGCTGGCCTATGGGCAATCGGGCCTGATCAATCCGTCGGCGAAGCTCATACAAATAAATATCGAGCCGACCGAGATAGGACACAACCGCTCCGTCGATGTGGGAATCGTCGGCGACACCCGGTCCGTCCTCGACCAGCTCTGCGAGGCGTTGGGCCGATTACAAACCTCGTCGCAACGTGAGGCGTGGGTGAAAGGGCTGATGGCGGAGGAGGACAGAGAGCTTGAACGCATGGAGGCGCATCTGCAATCGGAGGACGTTCCCATTCATCCGGCCCGGCTGTGCCGCGAGGTGGATAAGTTTCTGGACAGTGAGGCTATCATAGTCGGCGACGGCGGCGACATCGTCTCGCTGGGGGCGCGCATTATCCGCCCGCGCGCTCCCGGACACTGGCTCGACCCCGGCCCCTTCGGCTGTCTCGGCATGGGGCTGCCGTTCGGCCTGGCGGCAGGGCTGGCCAAGCCCGACAAACAACTGCTCCTGCTTTATGGTGATGGCTCCTTCGGGTTCAATGGGATGGAGATCGACACCGCCGTGAGGTTCAAGCTGCCGATGGTGGTAGTTATCGGAAACGACGGCGGCTGGGGCCAGATGCGTTACGGAGTCGAGGCCATGGGACTGGGCGAGCAGGACCCCGTCGCCACCGAGCTGGGCTTCACGCACTATGAGAGAATGGTCGAGGCTTTGGGAGGCTTCGGCGAATATGTCGAGAAACCATCGGACATAAGGCCAACTCTTGAACGAGCGTTCGAGAGCGGCCTGCCGGCATGCGTGAACGTCAAAATCGACCCTCAGGGGACGCATCAAATGTTGAGTGCAACCAGGGGAATGGTAGGCTAAACGATTGTTAAGGAGGCGGCTTGTATACATAACCTGTACGGGGATACGCTCGGACTAAAAGCTAATCAAGTTCGACAACTGGAACGTATCTACAGACGAAAAATCACGCCCGATAGGATTGTCTCTCACGAGGTCGCCCGGATGCTGACCGAGCTTGCAAACGAAATCCGAAGACAGATCGGCATCCTGGTTGACCGAAAGGGGAGGGTCGCATATGTAATCGTGGGAGACTCGAAATCGGTGTTCCTACCCGACCTCGAAAGGGACTATCCTGCCTCCAACCACCGGCTGCGCGGCCTCAGACTCATCCACACCCACCTCCGGGGGGAGCCCCTGAACGACGACGACCTCACGGACCTTGCTCTGCTGAGGCTCGACATGGTGGTGGCCGTGGGCGTGGGCTCCGACGGTCTGCCGGAGATGGCTCACGCCGCCCATGTGCTACCCCTGAATCCGCAGGGGAAAAAATGGCGACTCCTTGAACCGCGACATCCCGCGCAGTTGGACACGGACTTTCTCGGCCTCATCAGTTCGCTTGAGGAAGAGATTGCCCGAAGCCAGCCGGGTCGGGCGCACAGGACCAACGACAGCCGCGCGATACTGGTGAGCGTGACCGCTTCGCCATCGTATGACGCCGAGGAGTCGCTGGAGGAGCTTCGACAGCTGGCGCTGACCTCGAATGTCAACGTCGTCGATACGGTCATACAACGCCGCCATGCGGTCGATCCCCGGTTTCTCATGGGGAGGGGCAAAATGAAGGACCTGGTCTCCCGTTCCATGCAGGTCGGAGCCGACATCCTGATTTTTGACCAGAACCTGAATCCTTCCCAGCTCCGCGCCACCACCGACATGACCGAACTCAAGGTGCTCGACCGGACCCAGCTCATCCTCGACATCTTCGCTCAACACGCCCACAGCACGGACGGCAAGATACAGGTCGAGCTGGCGCAGCTCAAGTATCTGCTCCCGAGGCTCGTGACGAAAAATACCGCCATGTCGCGCCTGACCGGCGGCATCGGCGGCCGGGGTCCCGGTGAGACGAAGCTGGAGATAAATCGCCGCCGGGCTCGCGACAGGATTGTTCATCTCGAGAAAATGCTCCGCAGCTCGGCGCAAAGCCGGAAGCTGAGGCGCAATCGTCGCCGCAGGGAGGGGCTGCCGATAATCTCGATAGTCGGCTACACCAACGCTGGCAAATCGACGTTGCTGAATTCGCTCACGAACAGCAACGTCGTTGTTGAAGACAAGCTGTTCGCTACGCTGGACACGGCCACCCGTCGGCTGAGATTTCCCCGGGAGAGGGAGGTAATAATCACCGATACCGTCGGGTTCATAAGGGACCTCCCGCCGGAACTGATGGCGGCCTTCAAGGCCACGCTCGAGGAGCTGGAGGACGCCGACCTGCTGCTCCACGTCGCCGACGCAAGCAGTCCATACATTGAAAATCACGCGCAGGTCGTGGAAAAGACACTGGGGGAGCTGGGCTTCACCGGCAAACCTCGGCTGCTTGCCCTCAACAAAATCGACAGAATCCCCGCCGAAACGGCGGCCAATCTGGCGCGAGGATTGGGCGGGGTCGCCATTTGCGCTCTCGACCGCAGCTCGCTTTTCCCGCTCATCGAGAGGATGGACGCCATCTTGTGGCCGGAATAGATACTACTCGGAACAGTCAATAGTCGTCATTCTGAGCGCAGCGAAGAATCTCAAAGATTGTGACGGGTCCGGCCGAAAACGAGATCCTTCACTTGGGCCTGCGGCCCTTCGTTCAGGATGACGAAAGTGTGAAGTAGATATTGCTCCCAATAGATAAATCTTTTCGGCGACTCAGTCGTTTATATGTATGGAAAGACAGGTGAACGTCCGGAGAAGGGGAACGCCGTCTTGTTCGGGAACATCCCTGACGAAGTCTTGATGCAGAGATATGCGAAGGGGGACATCGAGGCCTTCGAGGAGCTTGTCTATCGCCATCGGAGGCCGTTGTTCGGATATCTCTGTCGAATGCTGGGAAATCGAGAACATGCCGAGGACACGTTTCAGGAGGTATTCGTCCGGGTGATAAACTCCCGAAGCCGGTACAAGAAGAGCGCGAAGTTCACCACGTGGCTGTACAGGATCGCGCACAACGCGTGCATCGACGCGCTCCGGCGGGAGGGTTACAGGAAGACCGAGTCTCTCTTTGACCCGGCAGGCGCAGGGACCGACGGCGAGGTGAAGTTGCAGGATGTGATACCAAGCGCCAACCCCGGTCCGGACGAGGCGCTTGCAACACAGCAGTTGTCGGAAACGCTCAAGAAATGCGTTTCGCGTCTGACCCCGGAACAGAGGGAGGTATTCGTGCTGAGGCAGTATCAGAACCTTCCTTTCCGAGAGATAGCCCGTGCGACCCGGACCACCGAGAGCACGGTGAAGAGCAGGATGCGATACGCCCTCAACAACCTTCGCGCCATGCTCGTTGAGGAGCGCATCGTCGAGGAGGTGGCCCCGTAACATGAATTGCCGCAAAGCACGGTCGCTGATGCTTGATTATCTGTACGACGACCTTGGGCTGCGCAAGCAGAAGGCTTTCAAGAAACACCTGCAGGTGTGCGCCAAATGCTCCAAGGAACTCGCCGCCCACGAGGACACCGTCTCGATTTTCCACGGATTGCCCATGGAAGAACCGCCGGAGGGTATCGAGGTAAAGATGGCGGCCATAGCAGCCATCGTGGATGAAGAGGCCGAACGCCGCGAACGCGCCCGCGCGAGAACCCCTCGCTATTGGAGGCCGGCCCTCGCGGCTGCCGCGGCCGCTGCGCTCGTCGTCACCACCGTCGTGTACTATCTGCCCCGGGCCGCGAGCGAGAGGATGGCCGCGCGGAAGTCACAGGTAGCGTGGCAGGGGGGAGAAGTGTCGGAGCAACCGAAACCGGCGGCGGCCCTCTCCAAGGACGGAGCTTTCGAGGGAGAGAAGGGCGCAAGGGCCTACAAGGCCCACAAAGTGGACTTCGGTCTCGGCGCGACGTCGGACAGCCTCGGAAACGAGGTTTCACGCAGCGAGATTGCCACGGAGGAGTATCGGGGGAGGGACCTTAAGTATTCGGCTCCCGCCATGGCCTCGCCGGCCCCTGCCGCCGAACGTCCGCTTGCGAGGCGCGAACTTCGCTCGCGAACCGGTGAGGCGTCTGCTCAGTTGCCGGCTGATGAGGAAGTGGTTGCCGGCTCAATCAGCGCTCCGGCTAAGATCGCCGAATCCCAGGATGTTCTGTCCGGCGCGAAAGAGCCGGCCAAGCAGGAGCCGGACATCGCGGCGGTCGAGGAGGCTCCGAAAGAGCAGGAAGCAAAAGATAGAGCGGCGAAGGTCGAGCTTGCCGAGGGCAATGCATACTTCGACAGGCTCGATTACGATCAGGCCGCGACGCACTATGAAAGAGTCATCGACCTTGAGGCCCAGGAGGAACTCACGGCGGAGGCGCGGTATCGGCTCGGCCAAAGCTACCAGGAAATGAAACAGTGGGAAAAGGCCGTCGCCGCGTATGAAGAAATCATCAAGAATGAGCCCGATTCCCCCGAATTGGGTGAGGTGTATATCGCCGTCGGCGAATGTTACCTTGCGATGGGCAGGACAGAGGATGCGTTGCACAGCTTCGAGACCGTCCGCGACCGGTTCCCGGCCCTGCGTGAACTCGCGCTTGAGAAGATCGACCTCGCCGTCTCACAACAGAAAAAGACCGAGAGAGCGAACCAACCGCCTCCTCCCTGACGCTGTCATTGCGAGGAGTCCTGCCCTTGGCGGGACGACGCGGCAACCCCTCTTTACCGCAAGCCGTTGTGAACCGCGAATTCACGTAGCGCAGGCATCCTGCCTGCAAGAAGAAGCCTCTTTTTCTAACCACGGGTTAGCACGGATTCTTTATCCAGAAAGCGAGGGTCAGGTCTTGCAATGACACATTGTTGCAATGCAAGACCTGACCCCAAGATCACAAGTCTGAAAATTTTCGGAGAGGTTCTTCTCCACATTCTTCGCGTTTCCGTGGGTGGTGCGTCGTCCGGTCGTCCCGAAACCGGCTCCGCTCAATTATTGCGGGCGTGCGGAAATGCTATTCTTGATATTTCGCGATTTGCTCCTACGGGTTTGCGCGTCCATATTTACAATATAGGGCCGATGATGTAGAATAGCCTCCGTATTTCTACACCTTCACTCAGCGTCTGGCAAACAGGAGAAATCATCATGGGAACGCAGAGTGGCAAACTCTTAGAGGTTGACCTCTCGTCGGGCAAGATTTCGACGCGCACGCTCGACGATGAGGTCCTGCGCGATTACGTCGGCGGGAGCGGTATGGCGGCAAAGCTGTTTGTGGATGACGGTGTGCCGGCCGACTGCGACCCACTGGGGCCTGAGAACAACTTGTATATTCTCACCGGGCCGCTGACCGGAAGCGGCCTTCCGGCGACGCCCCGATTCAGCGTGGCGGCGAAATCGCCGCTGACGGGCATCTGGGGTGAGGCCAACAGCGGCGGCTATTTCGGGCCCGCGCTGAAGTTTGCGGGATGGGACGGCATTGTCGTTCGCGGTCAATCGAAAAAGCCGGTGATGCTCATCATCGAGGATCAGAAGGCCGAGCTTCAAGACGCCTCCGACCTGTGGGGCAAGGACACCTACGAGACGGCCGACGCACTGGCCCAAAAATATGAGGGCAAACCGGCCGTCAGGACCGTCTCTATAGGCCCGGCCGGCGAGAACCTCGTGAAGTTTGCCGCGGTCTGCGACGGCAAGCATGACTATGCCGGCCGCACCGGCCTGGGCGCGGTGATGGGGTCGAAGAAGCTCAAAGCCATCGCCGTGAGAGGCACGGGCAAGCTCACACCCGCCGATAAGGACGCCTTTTCAGAAGTGCGCAAGGCGGTCACCGAAAAGGTCAACGAAGGCATGTTCACCATGGCGCTGAAATCCATGGGCACGAACGCCGGGATGGTCATGGGCATGACCATGGGCGACGTGCCCACGAAGAACTGGATTGTCGGCGAAGACATGGAATGCGCCAACGAGCTCAGTTCGATAGTGATGAACGAAAAGTACCTCACGAAGGCCTCGGCGTGTTATGGCTGTCCTATCGGCTGCAAGCGCAACGTGAAGGTCGATGAAGGCCCGTACAAGATGGAGCCCGGCGCCGGACCTGAATATGAGACGATGGCGTCGTTCGGCACGATGTGCATGATATGCGACCAGGCGGCGGTCAGCAAGATCAACGAACTCTGCAACCGCTTAGGATTAGATACGATTTCGTGCGGCTGCACGATAGCGTTTGCAATCGAATGCTACGAATCCGGACTGCTGACCGATGCCGACACCGGCGGCCTGAAGCTCAATTGGGGCAGCGCCGACGCCGTCATAGAGCTCATCGGAAAGATAGCCAGACGCGACGGCATGGGCGACCTGCTCGCCGAAGGAAGCAGGGCCGCCGCGAAGAAAATCGGCAAAGGCGCCGCCGACCTCGCCGTCGAGGTGAAAGGCCTCGAGGCGCCCATGCACGACCCACGCGCGTTCCACGGGCTCGGGTTGGCCTATGCGATGTCGGTCCGGGGCGCGTGTCACCTCTCCCACCTCGACCTGTTTGCGGAACAGGGGGGAGTGTCGATGCCCGAAGCGGGTATCGAGGGCGGCTACATTGGCCAGTCGAGCGAAGGCAAGGGCAAGCTCGTCTGGGTGACAGAAAACCTTGCGGCGCTCCTGCAATCCACAGGCATGTGCTACTTCGGCGCGGCCTCTCTGGATTTCCACGATATGACCAAGATGCTCAACACGGCGGCGGGACGGGACTACACGGTGGAGGATCTTCTGCGGATAGGTGAACGACTGTGGCTGCTCAAACGCTCCATCAGCAATATGATGGGCGTGACGGTTGAAGACGACAGGCTGCCGAGGAAAATACTCACGCCCACAGAACAGGGCGGGGCAGCGGGCTCGGTTCCCGACATCGAATCTATGATGAAGGAGTACTACGAGATCCGCGGACTCGACATGCGCGGAGTGCCGAAGAAGGATAAGCTCGCCGCAGTCGGACTTGGCGACATCGCCAAGAAGCTGTGAAGCCGGGGAAATCTTTAAGAGATGTCCAGAGGCCGGAGGAAGCAATCTCCGGCCTTTGGGTTTAGGTGTCCGGGTCTTAGGATCCCCACGGTCATTGCGGGCAGCCGATTTCCTTGACTTTGTCCGAGTTGTTTTCATATAATTTTACAGCGCTTCGCAGTCATGGCTCACAGGCGAGCAGCGGAGAGCATTTTCGCTCAAGAAGGTAGTTGTCTCTTTTTTTTTCTAAACATGGAGTCATCATGAGGGAGGATGTAGCAACTCACCTCCGACCGAATCACGCCGAAGAAACAGGTGAACAGGCGTCCTCACAGGAACTTCTGCCCAAAGGTTACGCCATCTTCTTCTTGCTTTTCTTCTTGTCCGGCATGTGCGCCCTCGTCTATGAAGTAACGTGGACACGAAGGCTCATACTCGTTTTCGGGAACACGGTCTATTCGGTCAGCACGGTCCTGGTCGCCTTTATGGGTGGTTTGGCCTTCGGGAGCGTGTTTTTCGGACGCCTCATTGACAGGAGGCAGGACCCCGTCCGAGTGTACGGCCTGCTCGAAATCGGCATCGGCATCTCGGCGGTCCTTATCCCGCTGGCACTCGCCGGACTGAACCCGGCCTACCGGCTCTTGTACAGCGCCTTCGGCGCCTCCAACTACGTGATGAGCCTCACTCGATTTGTGCTCAGCATAGGGGTCCTGATAGTGCCCACGACGCTGATGGGTGCGACCCTGCCCGTGTTGTCAAAATTCATCGTGCGCCGAATCGAGACAAGCGGTCTGGGAATCGGTTCGCTCTACGCGATAAACACCCTGGGCGCCGTGGCGGGATGTCTTCTGGGCGGTTTCGTCCTGATCGGATCGATCGGGATAACCCGCTCGGAGCAGGCGGCGGCAGTCGTGAATATGTTCATCGGGCTCACGGCATTCAGACTGCATCATAAACTTGGAGGTGTCTTTTCCAACGTTACCGACGCAGACGAACTCGGGGGAGCTGCGGAAGGAGTGACGTATCAACCGGGCATTCTGCGGTTTGTCCTGCTGATATTCGGCGTTTCGGGCATGCTCGCATTGGCGTACGAAGTTCTGTGGACGCGCATACTGGTATTCCTGCTCGGCAGCTCGATTTATTCGTTCTCGATGATCCTGGCGGTTTATCTTCTGGGATTGACGGCGGGCAGCCTCCTCATGGCCAGAATTGTGGAAAAGGTGAAATGGCCCCTCCACGTATTCGGCTGGCTGGAAGTTCTCATAGGAGTCAGCGTCCTCGCGGGGATGTTGCTCTTCAACAGGCTGCCGTTTCAGGAATACGGATTGAGGGTGAACCCTTTAAGTTACCTCTCCAAGAATTTCCTCGGCACGCTTGCGGTCGTGCTGCCGCCCACACTGCTGATGGGGGCAACTTTTCCCGTGGCCGTGAGGATATATGCCCGCAGCCTTGACGCCATAGGCCGCCAGACCGGCGCTCTCTACGCGGTCAACACGGTCGGGGCCATCGTGGGCTCTTTTGCCTCAGGTTTTGTGATGATTCCGCTGCTTGGGTCAAAGAACAGCATGATGCTGCTGATTCTGCTCAGCATCGCCGCCGGCTTCTCGCTGTTATATCTTTCGATGAGGCGGGAAGGCTCGACCGCCTTGAATTGGATAGCCGGCGGATTGCTCATCCTGCCCCTGGCCGGGTTCCCCTTCGGCAACGAATTGATGAAGGACCTCTCGCTCAAGGCTTCGAAAATGCAAGACGGGCGGGTCATAGCCTTTGATGAAGATGCGACGGCGACGGTGGCGGTTTTGGGGAGAGATGTAAAGAGATACAGGATGCTCTCCGTGAATGGGTACACAATGGCGATTCTGTGCACCGACACTCAGCTCATGGCGCATCTTCCGCTCGCGCTGTTATGGGACAAAGACCCCCAGGACGTTCTGAACATCTGTTTCGGCATGGGCACGACCTTTGTCTCGGCCAGGCGGGCCGGAATGAACGTGGATTTCGTCGAGCTTTGCCCGTATGTTGTGAAGGCGTTCAAATACTTTCAAGAAGATCCGTCGATGCTAAACAAGCCGGGTGTGGGAGAGATCATCGCCGACGGCAGAAACTATCTTCTCCTCTCGGACAAGAGTTACGACCTGATTACGATCGACCCACCGCCTCCGCCGTGGAGCGTTGGAACGGCGAACCTGTGTACGAAGGAATTCTACGAACTCTGTAAGGAGCGGCTGAGGCCCGATGGAATCATATGCCAATGGCTTCCGACCGTTCATGATGCGCTGTCCGTTCCTCAATACCGAATGCTTTTGAGAACGTTCATGGAGGTCTTCCCGCATACCTCGGTCTGGGGTTCGCCAAGCAACTTCGGCACATACCTGATCGGCACGCCCGAGCGTCTCCGCATTGACAAAGAGTCGTTCGATGAGTACTTTGAAGCCCCAGCGGTCAAGGCCGATTTTTCCCTGTACTATTCCGGGAATGTGGACGGGTCGCTTGTGCTCTCGTTGCTCATGCTCGATGAGGACGCGGCAAGGGATTACGTCGCGGGCGCTCCCGTCATGACCGACGACCTGCCCGTGACCGAGTTTCCATTATTCCGCAATGGCTCCTCAACCAAGATAATGGACCCGGACCTGCTGCTATACCGCAGGCTGAATAGGATCGGGACACCGTAGTGTCCCACGTCGGCCGGCTTGCCGATAGAGCCGCGCGCTGGCTGTCCGACAAGGGATATCCGGCGCGAATGCTGCCCGGCGGTTTCGACTCATGGGAAAAGAGCGGGCACCCGATAGAAAAGTGAGAGGGTAGGGGGAAGCCCGCTTTCGCTTAACGCCCACACCTTTTGTATACGGAGCAATCGGCCCGAAGTGATTCGGGCCGATTGTCTTTCCGGGCACAATCGGAGAATTGAGAAGCCAGCGCTGCTTCGCGGCTGCTCTCTAGCTTTCTGCCCGGAAATTCCGAACGAGGGTCAGCGTCCGGTCGGGTGCTTCCTCCCATAGGAAATGGCCGACTCCCGAGAGCATGTGCAAGTACGCGCCGGGAATCTCCGCCTCGAACCTGTGGGCCGCCGCCGGGGGCACATAGGGGTCGTTTTTGCCCCAGATAATCAGCGTCGGACACTCAAGGGTTCCGAGCTTTCCGTCGTACGGCCGGATTTTTTCGAAATCGCCCGAACGATAGAGTGCCAGCCTGGCCGAGCGGCGCTCGGGAGTGGCGAGACCCTTCCAGTATTCCCCGACCGCTTCGTCCGAGATCGTGGGACAGGCTGCCCTCATGCCTTGGCGGAACACCTCCGGCGTGAGCGCGTCCATCCATGCCTCTCCCTCGCCGGGCGTGCGCCATATTTTTGCGAGCGAATGCCATGCGCTGCTGTCCATATAGAAGAATCCCGTGTCGCTGACGACGAGCCTGCGTAGGCCCTGCAGGCGCGCGGGATGGTCGAACAACCACCGAAACCCTATTAGGCCGCCCCAGTCGTGCAGGACCAGGTCGAAGCCCCCGGTTCCTATCATCTGGGCGGCAAACTTCTCGACGAACTCCTCCATCTCCTCCCACGTGCCGTCTCGGTCGCCGAGTTCCGAATCGCCGTATCCCGGCAGGTCGGGCGCGATGACCCTTGCGACGTCCGCCAGCCCGCGACCGAGCGAACGCCACAGGAATGAGGAAGTGGGATTGCCGTGCAGGCAGAGGACGGTCGGCCTTGCTTCTCCACCCCACACTCGATAGGATGCACGTGCATCGTCAATGACCAAAGACATCAGCTCCGGCGCGGTCATTCAATCCTCCTCTTGCGAGTTCGTAATGTCATGAAAAAATGATCGAGAGTCATTATATCACTCGCGGGAGAGGGTTGGCCACGTCGGGCGGTAGATGTCCCCATTACCACAGCTTCAGGGTAAACAACTTTAGAAAAAGTATTTTTCGATTTTCTCCTTGCATTTTCATATTTGTTTTGGCATATTGAATTATTCCCGTTGGAAAGTTGTTTCTTTTGAGAAGGCTCTCGGAACGACGCCGGAGAGCATTCCGACTGTGATCTGAACGCGGGTGAAGGATTGGGAGGAGTTCGTCGTTATGGAAATTCCAGTATTGGTCGTGGAGGACGATGCGATACAGCGACGACAAATGGCGCGTGTGCTAATAGGACACGGCTACACAGTCGCGCTGGCCTCATCGGGAGATGAGGCGATTCGGATGCTTGGCGAACAGCAAATATCCATCGTGCTGACCGACAGAAAGATGCCCGGCACCGACGGTTTGGAGCTGATTAAACACATAAAGAGCACTTATCCTGAAATCCTTGTCGCAATGGTCACCGCTTATCCGGATGGGGTGGAGGAAGACGCGCTCGACGCTCTTCTCACCAAGCCGTTCAGGGGGCAAGAGCTGACCGACTTGGTCGAATATTTGGTGGCCAAACAGAGCGCTCAAAATGCAACTTCGCTTCCCCGACGCGAAGAGATTTATCCTGACTGACACAAAAAGGGGCGGCTCATGGAACCGCCCCCTCGAAAGTCTCCTTCCCGTTTTTTTCTACAGCATCTCCTTTTCCATCTGGGCTATTGAAGAGTCGATGGCATCGACGATGGTGTCTATCTCTTCCTTTGTTATTGACAAAGGCGGCGCGACGGCGATGTTTTCCATCATCGCCCTGGCATAGACGCCCTTTTCCCAGATGAGTTCCTCGATTCGATGCGTGCTCTCCATCGGGAACATGCCTATCTGCTCTTTCGTCTCCCTGTCCTTCACTATCTCGATCGCGGCCATCAGCCCTAACGAGCGGATGTCGCCGACCGACTTATGGTCGTATAGTCCCTTCAGACGGTCCTGCAGGTAGCCGCCCATCTCGGCGGCGTTCTCAACGAGTTTCTCATCCTCGATGATTTTCAGGTTCGCCAGTCCCGCAGCACAGCCGACGGGGTGGTTGTTGTACGTGAACCCGTGGAGGAACGGGAGGAAATCCGGCAGGTTGTTCTTGATGGTTTCGAAAATTTCGTTGCTTGCGATGGCTCCGCCGAGTGGGAAATAGCCGCTCGTGATTCCCTTGGCTATCGATACGAGGTCGGGCCTCACATCCCAATTCATGCATCCGAACATCTTGCCCGTGCGCCCGAAGCCCGTTATGACCTCGTCGGCGAGGAACAGGACATCGTATTTGTCGCAGATTTCGCGAATCATCGGCCAGTACTCGTCGGGTGGAATTATCACCCCACCCGTGCCCATGGCGGGTTCTCCTATGAACGCGGCGACGGTGTCGGGACCCTCCCTGAGGATTGCCTCCTCAAGCTGTTTGGCGCAGGCGACGCCGCATTCGGGATAGGTGAGCGCGAGCTCGCATCTGTAGCAATAGGGCGCCATGATGTGCACGAAGCCGGGCGGGAGCGGGTCGAAGTTCATCTTGAAAAACTCTATGCCCGTCGCCGTCAATGCGCCGAATGTGACGCCGTGATAGGCGAGGTTGCGCGAGATGATCTTCTTCTTTTCGTCCTTCCCCTTGGCCGCCCAGTACAGGCGGGCGAGCTTCATGTTCGTGTCGTTCGTCTCCGAGCCGCCGCACGTGAACATGACGTGTCCCATGTTCCATTCTTTCGGCATGAGGCTCACGACCTTGGCCGCAAGCTCGATTGCCGGCGGAGTTGAGAAGCCGAAGAAAGGCGAATAGTATTCGATCTTCTTCAACTGTTTGCTGATCGCGCTCGCGACCGGCTTGCGTCCGTGTCCTATCACGACGTTCCACAGGCTCGAGAACGCGTCGATATACTCTTTCCCGTCTATGTCCGTCACGCGCGAACCGTTCCCCTCGACGATGATGCGCGCACCATTTTGCTCGTGCTCCTTGAGCTGGACAACGGGATGAAACATATACTTCGAATCCAACTCCCTCAGTTTCTTTTTCGACTTCATGTCAGTGCTCCTCCTCAATACTTCACCCGGTTGAAACGCTTAAGCTGCTTCCCTACACTCTAATTCACCATAATATCCTCTCCCCCCGCAAAAAGAAAGATTCTTTTTTTCCATGCGCCGGCCAAACTCCCCCGAAGAGGCATGAAAAGGACGGATTCACACTCCCTCTCGGGGCTCGGTGAGATATTTTACCACGGTGTCCTCGATCAGCTTTTGCACCTCGGACCGCTTCAAAGCCTTTGGCTCTATCACCCACTGAAGCGCCATTCCCTCGACCAGCGCGACCATCAGCGAGGCTGCCTCTCCGCTGTCGCGTCGGGCGAACTCGCTGTTTTCTATTCCATCTCTCACGACTTCGGCTATGTGGTCGCGATATACCCGAAGCTGTTTTCTCAAAGCCCTGCGGACGGTCTCGCGCTCGAACGCCATTTGCACGAGGTTGTAAAAGACCCGGTTCAGGCGCTGGTTGAATATGAACTGGTCCACGAGGAAATCGAGCGCCACTTGAAGCTTTTCCGAGGCCGACTGGAGTGGCCCGATGCGCTCGAGCAGCATGTGCTCGTATCGGGTGATAATCGCGTCGGCCATCTCCGACACGATCTCGTCCTTGCTTTTGAAGTAGTAGTGGATTACGCCGTAGTGCAGGTTTGCCCGTTCGGCAATGTCCTTGACGGTGACCGTTTCGTGCCCGTTGTCGGCGAGGCAGTCGAAGAGCGCCTGGGCGATCTGTTCGCGCCGTTGGGGAGCTATGACTTTTCTAGGCATAGTCTCTGGAAGGATTATTAAGTTAGTTGACTGACTTAATTATACCAGCGGCCTCTCACTCTGTCAAGAGGTTTTTCGCCCTCGCCGCAGGGGCGCGAAACGGCGAAGTTGACCGTGCCGTTGACGCCCTCTATGGGTGCATGATAGAATGCGGCACGGTGTGGCGGCATCGGAAGGCCGCGCCCGGAGTTCCCTTCTTGTCTCCCAAAACACGGTGGTTCCGTGCTCACATTGTTCTCTTGGTTTTTCCCGGACAGAGAAGCCGATTCGAGGTTTGAGGAGGTGATATCAGAGCAGGTGTTGGGATGAATGGTCTCCCGAGGAACGTGCAAAGGAGCGTCGTTTAACCTTTATAGTAAAGGAGATTGCAGATGCCGGATATCTACATTGAGGAATGGCCGCCACACGCGCCCAACGACCAGGCCCGGCAGGAGACCGTCGTGACGGCCGCCCGAATGATGGCGAATGCGGCCATCACCGCGCCAAGCCAGGGCGGCGTGCAGATGGCCGAATGCCACATCGTGTACGGCGCGGCCGAGCTGGACAAGGTTGCGCGAAAGATGGAGGAGCTGGCCAGGCTCAGGCCCAAGAACAACCGGTGGAAAAGGATGTTTAAGTACGAGGCGGCCATGGTGCGCGACAGCGACGCCATCCTGTTCATCGGCGCGCTGGCCGCGTTTCAGCCGTTCGACACGGGTTGTGGCTACTGCGGCGGAAGCGAGGGATGCCAGTTCACCTACAAGCGGCGCAATGCCCGTTACGGCGTCCTGGACCTAACGGAGACGCTGCATCCCGACTGGCTCGTCGATGGCCCCATGTGCTCGATGAATGTCTTCGGGATGGGCTGGGCGGTGGGCTCTGCGCTGATACTCGCCGGTCGTCTGTTTGTCGATGCGCGCCCGATGATGTCGGTCGGAGTGGCCGGCCAGAAGCTTGGCTACTGTCCCAAGTCGCCGATTGTCGTGGGAGTTCCCGTTGCAGGGAAGGCGAAAAGCCCGTTCGTTGACATACTGCCCGACTATCACATGCACAACCTGTCGCGGGTGGTGGATTCGCTCCGCAACAAGTATGTGATTTCGCGGATGGTGAACTGGCTGCCTTACCGCACCTGGGATCCGCTGAATCCCGACCAGGAAAAGGAGGACTGAGACATGGCGTATCATGACGGAAAAAAGCTGGCCAATGAGGGGCTTCTGTCCGCGGCTCAACTGTGCGCCATGGCGGCCCTCAAGGCTCCGCAGATAACGGGCACGACGGAGATAAAGGTGGAGATACTCACGGGAGAGGACCTTGACCCGCTCATCGAGGTGCTCGGAATCCTGGGAGAGGACAACACCGTTTGTTTCGGCGACAACAAGACTCTGCAGGCGTGCAAGGATAAGGGCACGCTGCCAGTCGTGATGCTAATGGGAGGAACCGGGCTCGGAAACTCGGGGCTCGACTGGGACTGCGGCGCCTGCGGCTTCGCGACATGCAAGGAGCACGACGCGTACGTGGAAAAGGAGCGCGAGAAGTCACCGGATTTCACCCGGCCGAGCGCATTCGGTACGCCCGGACCCGTATGCGTGTGGAAGGCCATCGACACGGGAATGGCCATGGACTGGGCCTGCGCGGCCGCGGCTCGGAACAACGTGGAAAACCGGG
Source organism: uncultured bacterium (assembly GCA_964607485.1). GTDB lineage: Bacteria > Abyssobacteria > SURF-5 > SURF-5 > SURF-5 > CAZSKP01. Next base: position 63,130 of record CAZSKP010000005.1, read on the forward strand.
CGATGGCCTCCGTCGGCGTCATCTCACAGGCCCTCGGCTACCTTGCCAACTGCGAGATCGCCATCGGCCTCTGTCTCGGACCATGCGAACCCGAGGTGTACTACAACCGCCCGTCGCTCAAGGACATGTATGACAAGGACCTGGTCGTGACCTTCATGATGCGCGCTTTTCCGACCCACTTCATGGGATTCCCCGGGGCCGGCGACCCTCGCATCAAACATTCCGACGACTGGGAGACCGACCCGCGCTACGTTCGCGTATCGAAGCGGGAAGAGGTGGACCAGGAGAAGAAAGAGGCCGGCATGGCCCGCGTCATGCAGCTCGTGATGGAAACACGCCAGAAGATCGCGGAACGCGCCGCCGCCGAAGCGGAAAAGCAGTAAAGAGCGTCTTAGCGGAACATTCAGAGCTATCTTGGAAAAGGCGAGGCCGTGCGCGGAGGGGGAGCCCCGCCGCGCGCGGCCTTTTCGCTGAATGGGTCAGGCGTTCTTCCTGAGCGCCATGCCTGGCAGCTTCCCCGTGTACTCGCCCTTCTCTATCACCGATTCTCCATTGACGAGGACGTACTCGACTCCCTTTGGGTATTCGGACGGAGATTTGACGTCGGCGAGCGAATCGAGTTTCTCCGGGTCAAAGATTGTGATGTCGGCGCACGCTCCCGCTCCGATATAGCCTCTCTGCTTTATTCCGTATCGCTTCGCGGGGAGCGACGTGAGCTTCCTAACGGCTTCCGGCAGGCTGAACAGGTGCTTCTCATAGACAAACGTTCGGAGGAATTCGATGAATGCGCCGAAGGTGCGGGGGTGAACGACGGACTTTCTGAAGTAAATGGGAATTCCTGTCGGGAAGGAGTCCGAGGCGACGACCGAATCTCCGACTTTTGCGATTTCCTCCATGTTCGGCTTGCTGATGCATTCGTAGTAAACGAACCTTTCGAGCCCCTCTTCGAGCGCGATGTCCATCAAAACCGAGAACGGAGTAGTCTTCTCGGCCTCGGCGATTCTGCAAAGGTTTCCCGTGCGCGGCTTGCCGCGCTCTTTGCCGGAGCGACTGGGCACGGTCACCGCTCGATAGGCGTTTTTCTTGGGAAATGAGTACGACATGTGTTCCTCGAGCCGCTCCCGGAGACTGCCCTTCGAGCCGACCGTTGCGAGACGCGTTCCCCCGTTGGACACTACCCATGTGGGGAAGATCACCTTCAGGGGTGCGCACACGTAGGCGTAGGGGAAGAAGTCCGCGCTCACGTTCACTCCCGCCGCGCGCATTTTGTGAATGAGTTTCAGCGCCTGCTCCTGTTTATGCCAGTTCATCCGGTCGAGCACTTTGAAGTGGGAGATTTCCAGCGGGACCTTGCTCTTGATTCCCACCAGAATAGCCTCTGAGAGAGCGTTAAGGATATCGCTCGACTCGCTTCGCAGATGGGCTGAAAACAATCCCCCCTTTCGCGCAACTACCCTGGTCAGCTCTACCAGTTCATTTGACGTATCGATGGAAGCCGGGAAGAGATTCATTCCGCTCGACAGCCCGAATGCGCCTTCTTCCATCGCCTTGGCCACCGTGCGTTTCATTGTCGCGAGCTGGCCGCGCGAGGCTGTCTCTTGGTCGGCGACGCCCGCCGACCGACGCACGCAGTTATGCCCCAGCATGCTTCCGTAGTTGAGCGCGGTGCCTCGCGCCTGTATCCTATTCAGAAACTCATCGAACGAGCGCCAATCGAACTCGGTGTCCTTTCCGGCGATATAGAACTGATTCGAGCTCGACCAGGGAAACGCCGAGCTGCCGCAGTTGCCGCCTATCTCCGTGGTGATTCCCTGCAGCAGCTTGTTCTTCATTATCGGGTCGAGCAGCAGAAATTGATCGGAGTGGGAATGCACGTCGATGAATCCGGGAGCGACGATCATGTCGGACGCGTCGATGACCCTTCGGGCGGTCATCTTTGCGTTCCTGTCGGCGACACAGCCGATTCTCCCGTCCCGGATACCGATCTTACCGGGCGCAAGCTGATTTGAGATGCCGTCTGCTATCCACCCATTCTCGATAAGCGTGTCGTAAGTCATCCCTTCTCTCCCTCCCGTTGCCGCCGGACCCAAAGGACTTGCAAAGACCAGCCGGTTCGCGTGCCACCATTATATTACAGAATAGCAATATGTTGTATGTAGGTAATTAATGGATTCTCATGTAGGAAAAGGCTGACAAACCGCAAATTTTATCGCTTGAAAAAGAATGTGGGAGGATAGACTGGGAGGGGACTGGTACCGGATCATTCGAGCAGCCGTTTTTCCAGGGCATACCGAATCAGGTCGGCGGTCGTGCGAAAGTTGAGTTTGTTCAGCAGGCGGCTGCGGTACGTGCTGACCGTCTTTTCGCTTATCCCCAAGGTCTTGGCCGTTTCCTTCAGGCTGTGGCCTGCTCCGAGATGCCTGAGAACCTGGAACTCTCTGCTGGAGAGCGATTCGAGCCGGTCGGTGTCTCTTCTTTTTCGGCGATACTGCACGGCCAGCTTTTCGGAAATCTGCGGGCATATATAGATCCTTCCTGCAAGGACAGCCTGAATGGCTGTGAGCAGGTCCGTCGATGCCGACTCCTTTCGGAGAAAGCCATGTGCGCCGGCTTCAAGCATTCGGACTGCATATTGATAGTTGTCATGCATGGTGAGCACGAGTATTTTCGCTTCCGGCACGAGCGTTCTGAGAGAGCGCGCGCAGTCGAACCCGTCCATATCAGGCATGGAGATGTCGAGTATGACGACGTCGGGATGAGTTTTCCGGGCCGCTTCGAGGGCCGTCAGGCCGTTCTCGGCTTCTCCGACGACCTTCATGGCGGTTTCGGCTTCGATGATCCGCCGCAGCCCGTCTCGAATGATTCCGTGGTCGTCGACCAGCAACACTTTGACCATGTTTGCTCCCTCAATGCGGTTGCACAGTCGGGACTTCGGCTTCAATCTTTGTGCCAAGGCCGATATTCGAGGATACCGTCAGGCTTCCTCCGACCAAATTGGCTCGTTCCCTCATGCCGATGAGGCCGAGAGATTGGCCGGCGTCTATCTTCGAGCGCTCGAATCCGCACCCCGCATCCTCGATCGTCATGACGAGCTTTCCGTCTTTTTGAAAAAGTCCGACTCTCACTCGGTTTGCCTTGGCGTGGCGGGCCACGTTGGTGAGGGCCTCTTGAAGGATGCGGTAGAGGGCCGTCTTGACCTCGGGCGGATAATCTTCGTCCTCTGCGCGACAATCCCAATCGCACTGAATTCTCGTCATTTGTTCAAATTGCTCGAGATACGATTCGATTGCCGGGATGAGGCCGAGGTCGTCGAGTATGCTCGGCCTGAGCGAGAACGATATACGGCGGATGGCGGCGAGCGTCGCGTCGAGCCTCTTGTGGAGCCCATTGGCGACGTCTTGCGCTTCCGGACGGCCTCTATCCATGAATGCCGCAAGGTTATCCACGTGCATTTTCGCCGACGTCACGAACTGGCCGAGCTCGTCGTGGAGGTCTCTGGAAATGCGTCTTCTCTCCTCTTCTTGGGCTTCCATCAGTTTCTTTGAAAGCAGACGTGCCTCCGTCTTCGATTCCTCGAGTTCGCTCTCGAGCTTCTTCTTCCTCGTGAAGTCACGCGCTATTGAGAACATGCCGGTCACTTTTCCGGCTTTCACGATGGGAACCGTGCTAATAGACAAGGTCGCTATCTCGCCGTTCTTGCGTCTCACTCTCGACTCGTGAGTTGTCGGAATACCCTTGATCATCTTCTCTCGCCGCTTCAGTCCTTCTTCGGCATCCTCACCTATGAGCAGGTTGATCGGGTCCAGGTCGCGCCACTCTTCGGGCGTGTAACCGAGAATCTCAAGGCCCCTACGGTTGACGAAGGTGAGTTTCCAGTCGAGGTCTTGCGTGAAGATGATATCGTTTGCGTTGTCGAGCAGGCTTTGGAGATAATCCTTGGTCTCGACAAGTTCCTCCTCGGCCCTCTTGCGGTCGGTGATGTCGCGCGCGACATTGATAATGGCTACGATTTGCCCGTCCTTCCATAACGGGGCTCCGCTCACCTCGGCAACTCTCTTTGTTCCATCTTTCCTGATGAACTCATACTCTGACGGGGGGATGCGTTCGCCTGCAAGGACCCGCGCCGAATTTGCAAAGGCCTGCTCAAGGTATTCAGGGGATAGCAGATTGAGTTCGTCAAATTTCCTGCCAACTATCTCCTCGGGGCGGTAGCCGATGGCGGCTTCGACCGACGGCGAAATGCTGGTGACGCGGAAGTCGCGATCAGTCGCATACACCACGTCCCGTATGTTTTCGAAGTGCAGCCGGTACACTTCCTCGCTGCTGCGCAACGCCTCTTCCGCCTTCTTTCGCTGGGTGATGTCGCGGAAGATCTCGAGCCTGGAGACGCTGCCGTTGGGGTTTCTCAGAGGAGTGTCGATCAGATCGTAGGTTTTTCCATTCTTGGAGCAATGCCATTCGCGATGGTCGGTCTTGCCGGCGAAAAACTCCCTGTTCTTGCACCAAGGGCAGACATCGTTCTGGTCGTCGAAATATTCGTAGCACTTGAGACCTTCCCAGGGTCCGAAGTCGTTGGAAAGAGCAGGATTGACATACTGGAGCTCGTAGTGTTCATCGGCGATGTACACGCCGTCTTCCATGGTCTCCAAAATGTTGATAAGGTTGTCTCTCTCCCGCCGCAGCGCCTCCTCGGCGCGCCTGCGCTCCGTGATATCGCGGACCGACGACACGAATCCGATGCTTTTCCCCTCGACGTCCGTTACGATTGATACGCTCAGCTCAGCGGGAAAAGAACTGCCGTCTTTGCGACGTGTCAGCACTTCTCCCCTGAACTTCCCTCTTTCTTCGAGGGAGCGGATAATACGCGTGAAATCTCCACTATTGGGAACTCCGAACGCGCTGATGGGCTTTGCCAAGAGTTCTCCCGACCGATAGCCGGTCATCTGTTCCATCACAGGATTCACAAACAGGATATTCCCACCGTCATCGGCGAGTGCGATACCGTCATCGCAGCAGCAGATGGCCTCGAACAGGCGGGCCATTTCCTGCTGGTCTCTTCTCGCATCCGTCATGTCACGCGCGATGAGGACCAGCCTCGTGGTGTTGTCGTCTTCGTCGAACACCGGATTGAGCGAATAGGACCAGCGCTGTTCTTGTCCTCTGACCTCGATCACCTTTTCGAACTGGAGGCCTTCCCCGGTCTCGAAAACTTCTTCGTATTTTTCCTCAAGGAAATCCGCCAGCTTCGGTTGCGTCACATCGCTGACTTTCTTTCCTATGATCTGTTCCGGTTTCACGCGCAGTTGAGCCAACGCTTTCTGGTTTACTGAGACGAAGCGATGCTCCCGGTCTATTGTGCAGATGATGTCGGAGGCGCTTTCCACGGTGGCGCGGTAGAGCTGTTGCGATTCTCGCGCCGTCTTCTCAGCCAGCACGTGCTCGGTCACATCCACGACGAACGCGCTGGCCGCTATTACGTTTCCGGCGGAGTCCTTGACGGGCAGAAGAACGGCGTCGGCGTATCCGGGCTGCCGGTCTTGCCGATTGGGAACGTTGAACGGGATTCGACTCCGGCGTACCGATTTGCCTATGTCGAACACATGACGGTAATACTTGGATATCTCGGAGTCGGACCCGTACATTTCCATCACTGTCTTCCCGATGAACGCTTCCATGGGAAAGCCCGTCATCTCCGACAGGGCACGGTTTACCGCCAGGTAGCGATATTTGCGATTCACATACGTCATGCCAATGTGGCTTTCCTCGAAAAAGAACCGAACTCTCTCGTCGAATTCTTCCAGTTCGGATTCTAAACGTCTTTGCGACGTGATGTCGTGCCCGATCGCCAGAACCGTTTCGTCGTTGCAAGCTCCCTCAATGACGCTCGCCCTCACTTCGAGCAGCAGCTCAGAGCCGTCCTTCCTCCTGATGCTCACCTTCGTTGATATGACCGGACGGCGGGCGGACTTCGTCCAGCCGAGATCGTCGCAAACACGCTCGCGCTGGCCCGGAAGCATGTAATCGAAGACGCACGCTCCCAGGAGTTCCTCTTCCCTGTAGCCAGTGGATTCAGTCACGGCGTGGTTCACCATCAAAAGGCGGCCCTTGGCGTCCACGGCCGCAACGAGTTCGGGCGCCGTCCAGAACAGCTCCCTGGATGCCTCCGGCCCCAGCCGGGTACCTGAATAACCGTTCACTGCGTCTGCGGACAGCTTCTCATTGTGGTGCTTCATACTGAACACTCCCTCTCACTCCGCGTTCACGGTTACTTCGAACCATAAAGGGCGTAGCGTTGGCTGGGAGTATTGCACAATTGGCAAGACGCCAGGGAGGAACAAAGAAAACAACTTCTCTGCAAATGTGCAATGAGTCCAGCGCGCCGTTAGGGAAAGCAGCTAAACGATGAATTCCCTCTTGACTCTTATAACACACCGTTGGTGGAAGCGCAAGCCCAGCGCAAATTATTCACTCATAGAGTAATCGCTCCGAACTCACTCCTTGGCGATGCTCATTTGATTCCCGACGCTGAGAGACCGGTTGGACAGGGGGAGACGAACGGGCTGGCGTAGCGGCTCACGATGGGAGAAGAGGAGAGAGCTCACGTCAAGGGAACAGGGGCGCCCGGCTGGGATTTCAGCTCCGGGCTGTCTTCGTGTGGTATTCCTGGAGGCATTTCACTTCGAGGCCGCCCGAGACGAGCGCCTCCAGCGCGCCTACGGTTGCCTCCGCGCCTGCGATGGTGGTTATGTAGGGAATGCGGTACTCCACGGCGGCCCTGCGGATGGCGACCTCATCGTACACAGACGCTTTGCCGAGCGGCGTGTTTATGATAAGCGCGATTTCGTTGTTCTTCACGCGGTCAACCACGTCGGGACGATTCTCGTTGACCTTGTAAACGGTCCCGACCTCGAGACCATTGGCCGAGAGGAACTCCGCGGTGCCCCGCGTGGCCATGAGCGCGAATCCCACCTTCTGAAGCCGCCCGGCTATCGGAAGTATTCTCTGCTTGTCCTTGTCGTTGACACTTATCAGGACGTTTCCTTTCACAGGAAGATAAGAATTGGCCGCCAGTTGAGACTTGGCGAAGGCGAGCCCGAACGTGCGGTCTATGCCCATCACCTCGCCGGTGGACTTCATCTCAGGCCCGAGGATGGTGTCCACTCCCGAAAACTTGATGAACGGCAGGACCGCCTCCTTCACCGCGAAATGTTCGAGCGCGCGGTCGGCGCGAATGCCGAGTTCTTTGAGAGTCCGGCCGACCATCAGCCTCGCTGCCACCTTCGCCCACGGCACGCCCGTCGCCTTCGACACGAACGGCACGGTGCGGGACGCCCGGGGATTGACTTCGAGCACGTATATCTCGCCGTCCTTTATCGCGAACTGGATGTTTATCAGCCCGACAACGTTGAGGGCCAGAGCGAGCGCGCGGGTCTGTTCTTTGAGCGATTCCACCTCCCGTTCCTTCAGCGTGTGAGGCGGCAGAACGCACGCGCTGTCGCCCGAGTGGACGCCCGCAAGCTCGATGTGTTCCATGATGCCGGCCACTATCACTTCCTTGCCGTCGCACACGGCATCGACATCGATTTCGACGGCGTCCTCGAGGAATTTGTCCACGAGAATCGGATGGTCGGGAGACGCTTCTCTGGCAAGGGCCATGTAGCTCTTCAGGTGTTCGTCATCGTATGCTATGATCATCGCCCTGCCGCCCAGCACGTACGAGGGCCGCACCAGGACGGGGTAGCCGATGCGGCGCGCGATCTCGAGCGCCTCCTCGGCCGAAAAAGCGGTGTCGCTGGGGGCCTGTTTGAGTCCCAGTCGGTCGAGTATCTGCCTGAACAGCTTGCGATCCTCGGCGATGTCTATGCTCTCGGGCAGCGTCCCGATTATCGGCACTCCCGCCTTCTGCAGCGGCACGGCCAGCTTGAGAGGGGTCTGGCCGCCGAACTGGACGATCACGCCGTCGGGCTTTTCCTTGTCGACGATGTTGAGCACGTCCTCGAGCGTGAGCGGTTCGAAGTAGAGCTTGTCGGAGGTGTCGTAATCGGTGCTCACGGTTTCGGGATTGCTGTTGACCATTATGGTCTCGCAGCCCTCTTCCTTCAGGGCGAACGCGGCGTGGACGCAGCAGTAGTCGAATTCTATCCCCTGTCCGATGCGATTCGGGCCGCCGCCGAGTATCATGATCTTTTTCCTGTCCGACGGTCTCACCTCGTCCTCGTCGGAATAGGTCGAGTAGTAATAGGGCGTGTAGGCCTCGAACTCGGCCGCGCAGGTGTCCACCAGTTTGAAGGTGGCCTCCACTCCAAGCTTCTTCCGCACCGTCCTCACGGTCATTTCGTCCGAACCCCAGAGGTACGCAAGCTGGCGGTCGGAGAATCCGTATTGCTTCGCCTCCTTGAGGAGCCCCTTGGCTTCGCCGTTTTCCGTCGGGTCGAGCTGGCCGCGCATCATACCCAGCAGGCGTCCGTTCGCGACACGCAGGCGCGCCTCCATCTCGACGATGTCCTTCATGTTGTTGATGAACCACGGGTCGATGCGAGTGAGCGAATGCATCTCCTCGACGTCGAGGCCCGCAAGGATCGCCTCGCGCAGGTAGAACACGCGCTCGCTGGTCGGCGTTCTCAGCTTCTCCCTGATTTTGTCCACGGTTTCGGGGTCGGCTCCGTCTGCGATGAATCGGACGTTCTTCCCGTCGCAGCCGAGGCCGTACCTGTCGATTTCAAGCGAGCGCAACCCCTTCTGAAGCGCTTCCTTGAAGGTACGCCCGATGCTCATCGTCTCGCCCACGCTTTTCATCTGGACGGTCAGTCGAGGGTCGGAGCCGGGGAATTTCTCGAACGCCCAACGGGGAATCTTCACGACACAGTAGTCGATCGTCGGCTCGAAAGAGGCAGGCGTCTGCTTCGTGATGTCGTTGGGAATCTCGTCGAGCGAATATCCGACCGCCAGTTTCGCCGCAATCTTTGCGATGGGAAAGCCGGTCGCCTTCGAGGCGAGCGCGGAGCTGCGCGACACGCGGGGATTCATCTCGATTATGACCATTCTCCCGTTCGCGGGGTCCACAGCGAACTGGATGTTTGAGCCGCCGGTATCCACGCCGATTTCCCGGATGACGGCGATGGCGGCGTCGCGCATGATCTGGTATTCCTTATCCGAGAGAGTCTGTGCGGGGGCGACGGTGATGCTGTCGCCCGTGTGTATGCCCATGGGGTCGAAGTTTTCGATGGAGCAAATGATGACGACGTTGTCGGCGCAGTCGCGCATGACCTCCAGCTCGTATTCCTTCCATCCTATGACCGATTCCTCGACGAGCACCTCGCTGATGGGGCTTGCATCGAGACCCCACTTGACCATGCGCTCGAATTCCTCGAGGTTGTAGGCGACGCTTCCGCCCGTGCCGCCGAGCGTAAAAGAGGGGCGTATCACCGTGGGGAAGCCGATCTCGTCGATTCCTCGCATCGCTTCGTCGAGTGAATAGCAGTAGTAGCTTCGGGGCAGTTCGAGTCCGATCTTGTCCATGGCCGCCTTGAACAGCGAGCGGTCCTCGGCCTTCTTGATGGCGTCGAGCTTCGCGCCTATCAGTTCCACGTTGTGCTTTTCGAGAGCGCCTATCTTCGCCAGGTCGACGGCAAGGTTGAGGCCGGTCTGGCCGCCCAGCGTCGGCAACAGCGCTTCGGGCCTCTCGCGCTCGATTATCTTTTCCAAGACTTCCGGCACGAGCGGCTCGATGTAGGTGCGGTCGGCCATTTCGGGGTCGGTCATGATGGTGGCGGGATTGCTGTTCACCAGCACAATCTCGTAGCCCTCTTCCTTGAGGGCCTTGCAGGCCTGGGCGCCCGAATAGTCGAATTCGCAGGCTTGGCCGATTATGATCGGACCGGAGCCCACTATCAGTATTTTGCGGAGGTCAGTGCGTTTTGGCATCGGAAATAGAGGATTCGACAGCTCCGGCTTGCGAGCCGGGCCGTCCTGGCGGGTTCACTCGCCAAAAGTGAAGCCGCAGTCCGCGACGAGCGACTCTTTCTGTGTGCGCGGGTATTTGCGGCACTGAGGGGGTCGGAACGAATAGATAATGCATCCTTTTCCGTCATAGAACGGGCACCGAAAGACGAACTGACAGCACTGTCCACACCTCCGGCAGGATCCCTTTCGATTCTCATCCACGGGGAAAAAAGCGGTGAACGTTCTCTGAAGCTTGAGGCCGACTGTTTTTACACCTTCCGGGCTCATTGCGGAAATTATCCCCTAATTTTGGCTTGAAAGTCCCCATAATATAGCACAAGCTCTGTCACCGCGTCAAGGAGACCCCAGCCGTTGTTTGACCCCGCACGGTTATCTGTGATAGCTTGGGAGAGTGTCGGCCGAAAAAAGAGTGCCGGCCTTTCTGCGAGAACCATGATTCATTGAAAGGAAGCAACAGATGGATGCGATGGAAGCGATCAGGAAAAGAAAGAGCATTCGCGCATACAAGCCGGAACCGGTGAGCAGGGAGGTAATCCTGGAGCTGCTCCGGGCGGCGGTTATGGCGCCCTCGGGCTCGAACTCTCAGCCGTGGAAATTCTATGTTGTTGGGGGACAGAGGAAGCAGCAGCTGGATGAATTGCTGCTCCGGTGTCTGCACGAAGGCCGCCCGACGAGCAACGAGCTTCACGTTCAGCGAGAGGGGGGCGACGAGAAGACGCAAGAGCGGGTCAGCTCGCGCAGAACCGAATTGACACGGGCCATCATGGACATCCTCACGAAGAACGACCTGCCGATAGAGATGTTTGCAAAGGGGAGCTTCAGGTATTTCGGCGCGCCGGTAGCGATTTTCGTCGCGATGGACCAGTCCCTGGGCGAAAACTACCTTGTGGCCGTGGGCGCGGCGGTCGAAAACCTCATGCTTGTCGCCTGCGAGAAAGGGCTGGGCTCCTGCTGGATAGGGATGTCCCTCATGTACTCGAAGGAAATCAAGAAAGAGTTGGGCATTCCCGACACCGAGCGAATCGTCACGAGCCTGGCGCTCGGCTACCCCGACGACGAGGCCTCGATAAATACTTTCAAATCGACCAGAGATGCCCTCGATTCGTTCGTTGAATGGGTTGGGTGGGAATAGAATCTGCCCGGACGCGACCGACCTGATGCACGCAGCCGCCGGTAAAATGACGGAATCTCCGAGGCGCAGCCGCCTTGTGCTGCTTGCGGCGCTCGTTCTCTGTCTCTCGATTGGGTGCAACCGGCGCGATCTCTCGAGGCCTGAGTACAAGTATGACAGGGAGAGAACATCGGAAGAGCTGCGTCGGCTCGAACAAATGACGGAGCTCGAAGAGGTGCTCGGACGCGACATCGAAAAGTTGAGCAAAATGTTGAAGAAGCGCGAGTCCGTCAAGTCGCTCCGGGAGATGCAGGATCTCCTTGTCCAATGCCGCGACGAATATCTTAAGGGATTGAAAGGTGAATCCGGCGTTCCTCTCGGGGGAATCGGGGCCGGAACGGTCGAGCTGCGGCCCGACGGCGGCCTGCATGATTGGCGAATCGCCGGAAACTGGGACGTGGCCAAAGAGCCGGAGTTCTGCTACTTCGCCGTCCGAACGCATTCGCCTCGCCGCGGCCCATCGACTCGCGTGTTGCAGAATTCGGACTGGGCGGGCCGGATGAAAACACAGGATATTGGATACGACGGCCGATTCCCCTTCGTCTTCCTCGACTATGGCTCTGGTCGGCAACCCGTCTCGACGCGCTGTGTCGTGTTCTCGCCGCTCATCCCGCACAACGCCGAAGACTCATGCCTCCCGCTCGCCTGTTTCAAGTTCACGCTGGAGAACACGTCGGCGGAAGATGTCCACGTGTCGATAATGTTTGCCGCCGGCATGTCCGACCTGATGGAGGGGGGCGCTGTCGATTTCGATCGGACTGAGGATATTTGGACGGTTAGCTACGGATCGGGCCGGGACGCGGTCGCCCTTTCGACCACTTTGCAAAATTCAAGCCATGCAGCAGGCTGGCCGGGCGGTTTTCTGCCTCCGGAATTCGCTCGCACCGGAAGGCTCGGCGACGACGCCGGGAATGAGGACAACGGCCGGATCGCACTCTGCACGGAGCTTGACCTGAAACCCCATGAATCAAAGGACGCGCTGTTTCTCCTATCATGGTTTTTCCCCGACTTCAGGCAACGGCCGACGCGGAGCTACCAGATGGAGGTGAAGTTCAAAGAGTTGGGAACGACGCAGGAGGCCGAGGCCCGGAAATACTTTGGCCGAAGGTACAACCACTTCGGAAGCGCGAAAGGCGTGATACGGTATTTCGTGCAGAATCGTTCGCGGCTGGAAGATGCAACCAGGCAATGGCATGAACTCATTCAGAAGAGCACGCTCGACGATAAGCTCAAGCATTTCCTCCCGAATTCCTTATACCCACTGTTCAAGACGTCGTTCTGGACGGAGAACGGGCTCTTCAATATTTTGGAGTCCACGAATGCCGCTCCCAACCTGGATTGCGTTCACGTCAGATATTACGGCTCCATTCCGCTTGCGCTCATGTTTCCCGAGCTCGACAAGCAGGTCCTCAGGCGGCTGGCCCAGCACAGAGGCCCGTTCGGCGGCGAGAAGAAGGGCCAGATACCGGAACAGTTCTACGGCTTTTGCTTCGAGATACCCTTCGGACGCGCCCTGCTTCAGAACAACCTCGTGTTTGTGCTGATGGTGTATAGAGACTATGTGTGGACAGGCGATATGGAGTTCCTTCGCGAAATGTGGCCGGCGGTTGAGGAGGCGATGGCGCTGGCCGCGTCGGCCGATACCGATGCGGACGACCTGCCGGACGAGACCGGGATATTGCAGTCCTATGATGATTACGACATGGGCGACTCGTCGGCGTACATCTCGGGCATCTGGCTCGCCTCGCTCAGAGCGGCCGAGGAAATCGCTCTGGCAATGAACAAGCCGGAAGCCGCCAAAAATTTTCACGACTCATTTGTCGAGAGCCGCCAGTCGATGGAAGACCTGCTTTGGGCGGGCGAATATTATGCTTTCACCGAGGGAGAAAGGGGAAAGGTCTGTTTTGCGGACATGCTCAATGGACAGTGGTACGCGGACATGCTCGGCCTGGGCGATTTGCTCGACAGGGACCGGGTGCGAAGTTCGCTCGCGTCGGTTTTCAAATACAACTATCCCGCGACACCCTACGGCATCGTGAACGGCTTCTTGCCCGGGAGCGGGATAGATTTCCCCGAGCAGGCCGGCTACTTCCAGGCGCAGAGCGGCTCCGTTTGGACTGGCGCCACGTTCGCAGTCGCATCGCTGGGACTCTACCGGGGTTTTTATGATGAGCCGATGCGAGCGGTCGGCGAGGTCTATGACAACTATTCGACGCGTCTCGGAAACCTCTGGAACCTGCGCGAGGCCAACGACCCCGAATCGGGCCTGCCGATGGCCTGGCCGTATTATTACAGGGCGATGTCGCTGTGGTCCGTTCTGCTGGGAGTCGAGGGATTTCGGTACAACGCGCCGGAGGCGCGGCTGACCATAAGGCCGCCGGAAAAAGCAACTCACCTCAAAGCCCCGCTGATTGTACCGGGCGCGGTGGCCGAGGTGGAACTGGACGGAGAAGACGGCGAAACTCGTCTCTCCATAACGACTCACAGTGGTGCTCTCCGAGTCGAACAGGTCAGGATGCCCGGTGAAATCCCGGACGGAACGCCGGAGCATTCCGTCCGACTACGTGGGACTGCGGTAGATTCACAGCTCTCACACGACGGCGACGGACACGTCGTGACACTTTCACGAGCGCAGCAGATTCGTCCCAAGGAGACATTGGAAATAACCATTGAGGAAGGGCAAGCCGGAGTATTGAACGATGGACAAACAGCCCAAAATGCGAGAAGTAGATAGTGTCGAGATAACCACGCTGGTCGATAACACCGTCGACGCTTTGCTGGAGAGCGGCGACAACGTGAAGCGCGCTCCCAGAGTGCGTGACGGCGCGCCTGCCCCGCCGCTTCTGGCCGAGCACGGTTTCTCGGCCGTCATCCGCGTGGCCGATGGGGACGAAGCTCACACGATCCTGCTCGACGCCGGGTTCAGCGAGACCACGATGCTTATCAACGCCGACCGGCTCGGTACAGACTTCACCGAAGTCGAGGCGGTCGTCATCAGTCACGGCCACGTCGATCACATCAAGGCATTGATGCCCGCGCTCGAACGCCTGCGTGCCGGCACCCCCATAGTGATACACCCGCACGCTTTCCGGCCTCGCATCATAAAGATTCCCGGTGGCGCCCAGGTAAGGATGACGCCTCTCGACCCAGCGGCGCTCGAAGGGGCGGGAGCGAGAATAGTACGGGAGGAAGGCCCGTCATCGGTGGCCGACGGAATGATTCTCGTGACCGGCCAGATTCCGCGGACCACGGAGTTTGAATTCGGCTTCCCGGTGCAATACGCCGTCGTTGACGGGGTCGAGCAGCACGACCCGCTCACCCCCGACGACCAGGCGCTCGTTGCTGCCGTCAGGGGAAAAGGGCTTGTGATAATCTCAGGATGCGCGCACGCCGGAATCATCAACACGGTGAACTACGCCCGTGAGCTGACCGGCGTGGAAAAAGTGCACGCGGTCGTCGGGGGTTTTCATCTGGCGGGGCCATTGTACGAATCGATCATCGACCCGACAGTTGCCGCAATCGAGCGAATCGCCCCCGATTTTCTCCTGCCCACTCATTGCACGGGATATAAGGCGGTACACGAGTTTGCCCGGCGGATGCCCGACGCGTTCATCCAGAACAGCGTCGGCACCCGATTGATCTTCGGCTCTCTCCCAAACGCTTAACGCGGAAAGGAGCGATGGAAATGTTCGACAGGGAAAAATGCGACCTGTGCGGCGATTGTCTCGTGGAGTGCAAGTACACCGATTACGACCGCGAGAGCGCAATCGCCGAGATGACCGCGCTTGTCGAGGGACGCCCGACCGACATCGTCAAGCAGTGCATCACATGCGCGGCCTGCAACGAAGTCTGCGAGAAGGGAGCGAACCCGTTCGACCTCATTTGTGAGACTCAAGAGAAGACCGGTGCGCTCAACGTGCCGGAGGCGGTCGTCGCGATGTTCGATTCAATGTGCAAAGGACGCAACGAGGTCCGCAAGGGCGCTCCCGGCAAGCCCGCCCTCTCCTCGTGCATCATCGGGCCGGCGCTGCCGCGGCCGCTTGAGGGCTCGCTTTTCGACGACCTCACTCGTATTCGGGGCGAGGACTACTTTTGCTACATCGGCTGGGTTCATCTGGGCATGTCGAGCCCGCTGGAGAAGGGTATCCAATCCTTCATTGACAACTTGGCCGCGACGGGGGAAAAGGAGATAGTGTTCGTGCACGACGACTGCTATGCCACCGTCACGAGCCAGGCGAAGCAATACGGCATCGACGTGCCGTTCCGTCCCATCCACGTACTCGAATACCTGCGCGACCAGATGAAAGCGCGGAAGAGCGACATCAAGAAGCTGAACATGAAGATCGCATACCAGCGCCCGTGCGCCTCGCGCTACACTCCCGAGAAGGAGCCGATGGTCGATGAATTGTTCGATTTGATCGGCGTGGAGCGGGTCGCGCGAAAGTACGACCGCAAGGACGCGCTCTGCTGCGGATTGCCGCTGATGTTCCGTGATATGGAAAGGGGAGCGGAAATCCAGGCGAGGAATCTCGACGACGCCAAACAGGCCGGCGCCACCGCGATGACGTTCCTCTGCCCCGTCTGTATCCGCGGCCTGGGCACCGGCAGCATCGAACGCGGGCTCGACATATACATGGTAGGCGACCTGTGCCGGCTCGCGCTTGGGGAACAGATACCGGAGTATTCGCCGTAGCGCTTTGTTGACTGTATTTTCGGCCGTCGATTCGTTCTCATAGAAGCTTCCGGCCGCGAGGCGCTGCGCCTGATTCTGCATTTGCGCTTCCGGATTTTTCAGGGTAATATAGAGAATCATGGGGACCAGGCGGAAAGGCGGAGGGCTTTAATCATGAAGGGTAAACAATCCACGGTCGTAATTATCGTAGTAGTTGTCGCCGTTTTGATTGTCATCGGCCTGCTTTACCGGAGGTCCGCCGAAAGGCAGAGGAAGGCCGAAGAAGACAAACAAGCCACAGAGCAGGCGCGTCTGGCAAGGGAGGCGCAGGCGAAACGAGAGAGGATGGAAGCCGGGAAAGTCCCCGAAGCGCCGGCTGTTCCCGCTCCCGAGGAGGCCGCCCCGTCCGAACCCACGGAGCCGGCTAAGCCGCTCCCGTTCGAACCGGTCCCGATCGAACCTGCCGTTGAGGTCCCGATGCCTCCTCCAATCTCCGATGCGAAGTGCACACCCGACTCTCCGGCCATGGTCAAGAAGAGACAGGCTGCCGTTCCCGAGGGAATGGTGTATGTTTCGAGCGGGGTGTTCATCATGGGCAGCTCGCCCGATGCGGGCTACACCGACGAAACGCCGGCTCACCGCGTGTGTCTCAGCGGCTTCTATATCGATAAGTACGAGGTAACCAACGCCCAGTTTAAGAAGTTTGTGGATGCCACCGGCTATGTCACGGATGCGGAAAAGGACGTCGCATCCCAGGGCGGTCGCACCTGGCGCCACCCTTACGGTCCCGAATCGAATGCGGACGATATGCCCAATTATCCCGTCCTCTGCGTGAGCTGGAACGACGCGAACGCCTATGCAAACTGGGCCGGGAAGAGACTCCCGACCGAGGCCGAGTGGGAAAAGGCCGCGCGCGGAACCGACGGCCGGATCTACCCGTGGGGAAACGCGGAGCCTAATGCGGCATCGGCGAACATAGCCGATAAGAGCACAGGGCTCAAGTGGAGCAACGCATCTCTCGACGATAAACACAAGACGGCGGCGCCCGTGGGAAGCTTTCCCGGCGGAAAGAGCGCTTACGGGGCAGAGGACATGGCGGGCAACGTGTGGGAATGGTGTCTCGACTGGTGGGACAGCGATTTTTATAAGAACAGTCCCTCGCAGAATCCGACCGGTCCGCAGGCGGGAGAATTCAAAGTCATACGCGGCGGCTCGTGGTTTTACAACGCCGCCGGAGCGAAGGCGGCCCGCAGGATGTACTTCAGGCCGACGGGCAGCAGCGCCGCCATCGGATTCCGTTGCGTCAAGGATGTGGGATAGAATTCCACTGGAGCGATTGATATGCGAGTGCGTTGGAGATATCTGGTCGCGGCCACGCTGGTTGCGTCGGCGCTTGGATGCGCCTCTCTGCCTCTGACGGAACGGCCGGAGATCGAAGCTGTTCGTCCGCGGATAAGCGGCATCGATTTTCAGGGAGTGAACATGGCCTTCGACGTCGATGTCCGCAACCCTTATCCTCTTCCCCTTCGCACACCCCGCTTTCGATATGGAATTGATATAGAAGGTTCCAGATTCTTCGATTCAGAGGCCGCATCCGGTATCGACCTCCCCGCAAGCGGAGTGGGCACCGTGACACTGCCCATGCGACTGTCTTACTCCGACCTGTGGCGTACCTATGGGAACCTCGCCGGCGCTTCCCAGGCTGACTATACCCTTCGCGGCGCACTGCTAATTCCCGTCGCAGGACGGTCGCTGGAGCTTCCCCTCTCACACAGCGGAACATTTCCCATTCTTCGACCGCCCACGTTCTCGGACATCAAGGTTCAGCTTGGCGATGTTTCTCTCACCAGGGCAGGAGTGAGCGTTGACGCGGTGATGAAAAACCCCAATGCCTTCGCTCTGGGTCTGGAACACCTCGGTTATGCGCTCAAACTGGGCGACGCCAAGCTAGGCGGCCTCACGGCGACAACCGCCAGCACACTGGCCGCCGGCCAGACGGGACGGATGACTCTCTCGGGCGAGGTTTCTGCGGCAAGCGCCTTGTTCAACATGCTCATGAGTGGAGGCAAGGGCGGGGCGGAAATTGTCCCGTCAGGGTCGATCCAAACACCGTATGGAACGGTGAAACTTCCATGACGAGGCCGAAGCGAGCCCCGATGAGTATGGGTGGAAGCGGCGTGGACGGACTGCCTAGTTTCTGAGAAGAAGGAAATAGGAATGGACGCGTTGGTGAAGCTGAGCAGCGTGGTGGGGCTTTCTCTCACCTCGGGGATAAATCTCTACGCGACCGTGGCTGTCGTGGGGCTCGTCACGAAGTTCGACATGATAAAGGGACTGCCTCCCGAATTCCAGGCATTCAACAATAACTTCATTATTATCCTCGCCATAGTTCTCTACCTTTGCGAATTTGCAGCCGACAAGATTCCCGCCTTCGACACCGTCTGGGACAGCGTGCACACCATAATTCGACCGTTCGGAGCGGCATTGGTCTCGCTGGCAGCCGTCGGCGAGGCAGGCCCGTCGGTAGAGGTCGGCGTCGCACTGCTCGGCGCGAGCCTTGCGCTGGCCACCCACACGGCGAAGGCGGGCACCCGGCTGGTGGTCAATACCAGTCCCGAGCCGTTCTCGAATATCGCCCTCAGCCTCGCGGAGGACGTAGGAGTGGTGGGGATGTCGCTTCTCGTCATGTCTCACCCAATTATCTCGCTTGTGGTCAGCCTGGTAGTCCTGGTTCTCCTTATAAAGTTCGGACCCGGGCTGTGGAGAGGAGCCATCCTGATTGTCAGGGCGATTCCGGCAAAACTCTTCTCGGGAGCATCCGGCGGGGGAGAAGCGGGGCTGAAAGAATTTCTGCCTGATAGCATCGAGGAGGCGATCGACGCTGAGACGTCAAAGAACGAAGAAGTTCAGGCTTCCATGAAATGCTTCGCGCGTAAGGTGAAGGGATGCGGAAGAAATAAGAAGGGATACCTCGTCCTGACCGATAACCGGCTGCTCTTTGCGTTTCGAAAATTTTTCAGAACGAGAGTGAAGCAGTGGAAGCTCGCGGACGTGGACAAGGTAAGGCTGAACAGGAGATTCCTGTTGGATGTGCTCGGAGTCAAGAGCGAGGGAAGATTCCTGCAGTTCATCTTCCTGAAGAACAAGTCCGCTTCCGCCGGCCGACTGTGCGAAGTGCTGGATGAAAAGCTCGGCCGCCCGGATTCAAGAGAAGTCGCGCCGGGAGAGGCGGCGAGCGGCGCTGATATCGCCGGCGAATAGTCCCCCCATCAGTACAGAAGCCTGCTCCATTGCAGTAGTCCCATGAACACGAGCGCCGCCGACATTGCGACGCCGAAGAGCACGTCAACCCCGCCAATTGAAAAATCGTCCATTGCGTAGAACTTTCCCTTGAAACCTCGACATAACATGGCGGCATAGACTGCCTGCGCGCTTTCGTAACTGCTCACCAAAAGCATCCCCACCATGTTCGCGTACGACCGATACGTATGCAGGTTGGCGCCGGGCCGGAAGCAGCGCACCTTCATCGAGGCCCTGAGCCGCAGATACTCGCGGTTTATCACGCCGAGATACCGAAGCATGAAGAGGAGCACGTGGATTATCTTTTCGGGAACGTGCAGCCTGCCGAGGGCGCGGCCGATGTCGGTCAGGTGTGTCGTCGAGAGAAGAGCGATGCACGTGAGGACGATGGCGTTCGATTTAACGGTGATGAGGAGCGCGTAGGCAGCCCCTTCGCGCGAGAACGCCAGCGGGCCGACGTGGAACACGACCTCGCCGGGATAGGTGAACGGCAGCATGAGCCACAACAGAAGCATGAACCCGTTGACGAGCAGCATTCGATACGCGATCGCCCGGGCGGGCAGCCTCGCCACCGAGGCGAGCACAACCGCCAGCCCCAGTGCCAGCATCAGCGCGGGAAAGCGGTCTGCCACGGCCGTCAAGATTGAAAAAGCTACGGCGGCGACGATTTTCACCCGCGGGTCGAGCCGGTGAACGAAAGAATCACCGTCGGCAAACGTTTCTTCCAGCATGCTCATTATTGCCGCCTCTGGAGTCGTCTGCTGCGAAAATACAGCGCCAATCCCATCAAACCGATAATATAACCGATCCCGCCGACGATGTCGGAAAACCTCTCCCTGTCCTTGGATTCCTCGATGGCTCTGCGAATGGGCGCCAACTGTCGGGCGAGCGCTTCATCGATGGCCCGTTCAATGTCAGTCATGGCGGGTGTGGGCTCTATCGGTGCATCCTCAGGTTTTGCTGTGGGCTCTTTCGGAACCCCCGCGGGTGGAGCTTCAGGAGCCGTTCCCGTGGGTATATCCTCAGGCAGGCCGCCGGGAAGTTCGCTCGCCTGAATCGTGTATTCAGCCCTGTGGCCCATCGACGCAGTGAGGCGTATCAGCAGGTTCGCCCTGACCGGAGGATGGAACGAAAACGTGCCTTCGGCGTCGGTCTTGCCTTCGAGGAGTTTCTTCCCCTTGTCATCGAACACCTCGATGGTCGAGTCGCGGCATTTGCGCCCGTCGTTGAAGTAGCTTTCGGTAACCACGTTATCACCTTCCACGTAGGCGAACACGTTTACCTTGTGAGCCCACGCGGTCGATGGCGCGAGAAGCCCGGTGAGTAAACAGATGACCATGAGGGAGAATATTCTCGAACACCGACTTCTACGTCTTGCTGAACTGAGAGTGGGCATAGGGCGCCTCCAGGATTTCCGGCTTGACCTTTTTCAGGAAGCCAACAACGAAAGTGGTCACCACTCCCTCGACAACCATTACGGGCAGGTGTGCGACCAACACGACCTTTGCGACTTCCAGGAACGATTCCTCCGACCAGACGAGTGAAAGTGCGACCATCAGGCCGCTCAACAGGATGGCGATGGCGCCGCACGCGAACGCTGCCGTCGCCGATACAAAAGCGCGCGAGCTGTGAATGAAGCGTCCGAACAGCAGAAAGCATATCACTGCGGGTAGGGCCATGTTCAGCGTATTTACGCCGAGCGTCGTCAGGCCGCCGAATTGAAACATGATCCCCTGCAGGAATAGAGCCACCAAAATCGCAGGGAAAGCCTCCCAGCCGAGCAACACTCCTGCGAGCCCGTTGAGCACCAGATGAACGCTCACAAAGGGGCCGACGGGCAAGTGTATGAGCGACGCCACGAAGAACGCGCACGAGACGAGCGCCACCTGAGGAACCCGCTCGTAATCCATTTTCTTCAAGGCGTAGGCGACGCCGGCGGCGGTCAAACCACCGCCGGCAACCAGGACTGCGGGCGATAAAACGCCTTCGGAAATGTGCATCGCCTTATTACTCCATCTCGCGGGTGTTGACCCATATCAGCGCGCCGATTTCGACGGGCACCTCGTCGCCGTCGGGATTCTTGAGCTTTTCGTCGGCCTCGCTCAGCGCGGCGAACCCCCACCAGCCCGCCTTCGGCATCGCGTAACTGAACACGCCGTTGGCATCGGCCTTGACCACCTGGGTGATGAACGGGTCGGCGGGCGGCTTGACCTTTCCGTCCTCATTGAAGTATTCCACCTCGACCTCGGCGTAGGGAACCGGCTTGCCGTCCTTCTTCACGATTCCGCGGAACACGTTGCCGGCCCACAGCCCGTACGGGCGCGTGAGCGGCACGATCTCCGTCTTCAGCCCGAGTTCCTCATCCCAGCCCTGCTCGAGGCCCATCGCGTTCACCACGACCTTCGTGTAATGAACAATCATGAGGCCTTCGGCTGGCTCCCAGTAGGGGGCGGGCTCGACATAGAACACGTGGTCGCCCGGCCGCTTGATTTCATACGTTGTCTTGAAGGCGGAGTGGCCCTTGTAGGTCATCGGCTCGAGGGCACCGAGCAGGTCGTGCTTCTTGCCTCCAATGAACACCCCGAACTCGGTCGGCTTCGCCATATCCATGGAATGGCCTTCCATAGGGTGTATGAACATCAGCCGCAGGGACAGCTCTCTGCTGTCCCTCGGCGAGACGATGTCCGTTGAGGGCACTATCATCTGGAAGTGTGCAAGGGCCGGCGACGCGGCTGCAAGGGTGAGAATCAAGGCAATGAGTAAACGAGACAATGTTCCAGTGGTTTTCATAACGGCATTCTCCTTGTCGTTGTAAATTCTATCAAAAATCAACCTGCGCGCGTGTGCCGAGAACGGTCACGGTGTCGTTGTCGGCATCGCCCCCCGGATTGTCGATGACCTGAATATCGGGAGAGAGGCGGAACTGGTCGCTGAACATGATGCTGTAGTATGCTTCAAAAAGCGTCTCGGTGTCATCGGGCTCGACTCTGTCGCTTATGAGCGCCTGCGAGACCGCGAAGCCAAGCACGTCGTTCTCGCGGTTCCACTTCCTCCCGCGTATCTCAGCGCCCGCGCTCCATGTTCCCTCGACCTCGTACACGTCCTTATCCGCATATCCCGCCCGGAGGAACGCGGTGAGGCAATCGGTGAGCTGCTGGTCAAAGCTCAGGCCGACACCCCAGCCGTTCTTGTGAGAGTCGCCGTCGCCCAGCTTCTCCTTGTCGGAACCGTTGACCCAGGCGTAGAACCGGTAGTTGCCTTCCCTTTCGCTCAAATTCGGCTTGAAATCCACCTCCATGATGCCGAAGCCGTCATTCGCAATGTCTTCCCAGTCGGCATCGCTTTCGGCCCAGCCGAGACTGAACTGAATCAGGTCGGATGGATAAACGGCAAGCAGTGCGCCTGCCCCGTTTTCCTCGGGAAACTCGACTGCGATAGAGTTGACGAGCCCGGAGTTGAGGAACTGAAATCTCTCGTCGTTGGCCACTGTGTTCGTGTCGAAATAGTTGGTCATGTCGAGTTTGCCGGCGGCGAGCGCGACGCGGTCATCACAGAAGGAATGCTGATACCATGCCTCTGTCACTTCCAGGCCACTCTCGCTGTCGCCGGCGTCGTCGTTCACGTTGTGAAAGAGACCCTCAAGCTCATCGGTCAGTCCGTCGCCCTGAGCGGCCTCGATGAGCATAAAGGCCAAGCCGCGCTCTCCGACGGGCGACTCGAGCTCAAGGTCCATCGACCACGAGCCATCCGTCCGGTCCCGATTCTCACCGCTGATGTCCTCGCCGTCGATGCTGCCCTGTACGACGCCGGTGAGGCCGACGGCGATCCGCAGGTTCCCCAATTGCTCGCCCACCCCGCTGCGGTCGTGCAGGATATGTTTATCAAGGTGCGGCTCAAACATCCGTGCCATTTCTTCGGGCGAGGGAAGCTGCGCCTGCAAATCTCTTATGAGCTGTTCCTGATGCCTGATTGTTTGACCTTGTTGCTGAACCACCTCCTGAAGTTGGGTGACCATCTGTTTGAGTTCTTCGAGTTGCTGTTCCACCGTGTCCGCATGGCTTCTGGATGCCGGAAGCATCGCCGCCATCGCGACGGCAGCCAGCGCGAGCCCGCGCGTGAGTCCTTTCATGTTTGCCGTCCTTTCCCTTTCGGACTCCGGGGGCAATCTCCGATATTGCGCCGAGTAACGCCCATAAGAGCGCATCCGGAGACTCATCGCCTCTGCGACAAGGTACAATTCTCCTTCCGTTTCCCCAAAAAAAATCACGAAGGGGCGGCGTCCGCTTCGTGCCGACGCGCCGACCTTCGTGGTCAGCTTTGGGAAATACTACTGTATTCGGCCGGGCCTTCGTGGCCCGGGTTGTCGAGCGTTCTCAGCTCTTCTCGAGGAGTATCTTGTGGTCAATCAGGCGAATCTCTTTTATGCGCGCGCTGACGGTCTTCTGTTCGCCGAAAGCGCTTCGCAGATACACTCCGTCGCCTTCAGGACGCAAGATATCCACGCTCTCGAGCAGCATCTGCTCCTTGCCGTTTTCCAGGATGTAGGCGTTTGCTTCACACATTTTCAGGGTTCCTTGCTATTGCGGCCACTCGCTGGACGAGCTCCTCTATGAGGTGAGGAATCGGCTCGTCCTTCAAGCCGACAACCTCGATGCCGGCCGACTTGAGCGGCATCACAATCTTATGGGCCCGGCTCTGAACGATTGCTTCAACCATGCCGGGGGTTATCTCGCCGAGCATCGAATGCGGCTGAAGAATCGCAAGCCCGCCCGTGATGATGTCCAGCCGGGGCGATGTTTGGCTGATGGCGTTCTCGCCCGAGGCGCCCTTGTTCGCGCCCGCCTTCATCATGTTGGCCGTGGCGATGGCGTTCGTCCCGAGCGCCACTATCTCCGTCTCCTCGGGCAGGGCCTTGCGCAGCCGCTCGACCACATGCGCTCCGATTCCGCCGCCCTGTCCGTCCACCACGCCAACTATCACGGTCGCACCCGATTCGAATTGTCTTACGGAACAAGGATAACAGAATGGCGCGTGTTAGTCAAGAAGGCGATCGGGAGAATGAAAGTCGCGGGAATCGTGATAAGTTATGCTCGACCATATGGCCGTGCCGAGTCGTTCCAATCTGAACGTGAAACCGTTCTGGAGATTTCGGCGGGGCGCATCAAGACCTCGGAGGATGGCACCCATGCTATAATGAAGTCAGGCCTGCTCAGGGGGGAAGTATGCTCCGGGTTGAAATGGACAGGCCATACCAACGAAACGGGGCGATACTCGGATTTCTTCCAGTCCGCCGCAATACAGTTTTCTGGAAGCCGTCACATGAGGAAGCGATTTTTCAAAGCGAACTCGCTGATTGCAGTTTGTTGGGTACTCTTTGCAATCAGCAGTTTCTATCTTGCCTGGTCACTATGCAACCTTCAGGTAGATTGGGACAGGGGGCCCGACTCACTTCCGGCTTTCTATCGGCTGCAGTATAGCTTGATTGGAGTGTTGGCCTTTTTCTTCCTCTGGCATCTGATTGCTCTGATTTCGGCCATCCTTACGGGTCAAGAATTGAGAACTATTCTGACGAAATACTCTTTGTCGTGTGTGTCCTTTCTGGCCGTGGTTATCACAAACAATCAGGCACAGGGATATTTGGAGGGAGAATTCGCCCGGCTTTCGACGACCGATTTCCTCTTGCCAGGAACGATTCCGGAAGCAGCGCGCACAGATATGCTGTTTCTTGGGATGGTCGTCGTCCCATCGCTCTTATTGTTTCTGGCAATTCTCCTGGGGGTTCTGAGGAAGTCGAAGTTGAGGGCCGTTCACGGACTGTTTCGACTCAAGCCGATGTTGAATCTCATGCTGCTCATTCTCACGGCGGTCGGATGGAATCATTGGCGGTATGCGGTATTTGAGCGAGGCGAGGGGGAGCCGAATATCTTGTTTATCGTTTGTGATGCGATGCGCGCAGACCATCTGGGCTGCTATGGATATTCGAGAAACACGACCCCCTGCCTGGACCAATTAGCCAGAGAGGGAGTTGTATTCTCAAACTTCACTGCTGCTTCCAGCTGGAGCCTGCCGTCCTATACGGCGATGTATACATCACGATATTTTTCATACTACGACGATTCCATTGCGAGACCTCGGTGCGCGGGAAGGGCGTTGACCATGACTCAGATTCTGACCAATCAGCACTACTACACGAAGGCCCTCCTTTCAAATGTCTTTGCTGCAAAATCTTATGGTAGCCCGAAGGTGGACCTGGATATTCATATGAGCATCGATTCTTCCGGAACATTCAGCCGGACTTTCACCGACCGCGCGCTGGAGCTAATCGAGACAATCAAGGACAAAAGGTTCTTTATTTACTTGCAATATATGGACCCGCACGAGCCGTACACGCCGCCAGCACCTTTTGATCAGCTCTTCGTGGACCCGGCAAATAGACTGCTGACCGAGGAAGACAGGAGAAGGAGAAGCTTCGCCTTATATGACGAAGAAATCGCCTATGTCGATTCTCAAATATCGCGACTCCTTCAACAACTCAAGACTCTAGGCATCTACAATGACACGTTCGTAGTCGTGACTGCCGACCACGGGCAAGGGTATAGGTTTCACGGATATTCTCTCGATGAGGAACTGCTAAGGGTTCCCTTGATCATTCGCGGACCAGGAATCCCCGAGAACAAGAGGGTTGATTCCGTGGCGAGCCATGTTGATCTGTTACCCACATTCATGGAATGGACGATGGGCGAACCGGATGCTCGTTGTCAGGGCAAGAGTTTAGTACCAATCATACACGGGACAGATGCTGAAGATCACATTGTCTTCGCCGAACTGGATCTTCCTTTCCTTCCTCTACAACCCGGGTTACCACCTGAGCATCATCTCGTCAGCGTAAGGAAGGGGTGTTGGAAACTTGTCACCGGAGACCCGAGAGGAGAGCTGCTGTTCGACCTGGAAAAGGACCCGGCGGAAAAAACCAATCTTGCGGAAGCGAAACGGCAAATTGTGGCCGACTTGAGCGCCAAAATCGATGAGTTCGAGAATGGCATGCCAGAGAAGCAGGCCCTGTTCTCATACTCTCAGAAGGAATTGGAGGCTTTGAAGGACCTGGGATATATTCAATGAAACAACCCCGGAGGGGCAACCTCGAGGCAACTTGGAATTGAGACCGGTTCAATGCCGAAAATAGACCCGGTCGAGTTTCTCTTTTTCGCGGGCCTCTTCGTGAAGGCGGGCGGTCTCCGTCGCGCCCGATGCCTGGGCCGCGATGCCCGCCAGCAGGTTTGCGTCGCCGGAGGTGAACGGGGTGGGGTTGCCCTTGTGGTCAATCTTGTCGCAGAGCACGATGGTTCCGATCGCCTGCCCCTGCACGCGCAGCGCTGCGCCGAGCATCGAGGGGGTCTCGTAGCCGACGGGCTCGATTGATTCAAAGCGGACGTCCTGCTCGAAGTTTTCGATCGCGACGGAGCCCTCGGCCCCAATTATCTCTTCAGCGATTCCGCCCTCGAGCGGCTCGGTCCAGCCCGAAGGGTCGGCGTCGTATCCGAACGCGGCCCGGCACTCCAGCGCGCCGGTTGCCGTATTCAGAAGGAACACCGCGCCCCGCGTGCACGATGTCGCGTCGGACAGAACGGCCAGGAGATTGGAGAGTATCTCACCCGGCTCGGCACGTTCGCCGATGATGCGGCCCGCTTCGTACAGGGCGACGAGTTCGCGGTTCGTCTGACGGATGCGGGGTGCGACGGTGCGCATGATCTCGAGCATCAGCTTCGACGCGGCGGCGGCGTCGCTCGACAGGAACTTCATGAACGCCTCCTTGCTGATTTCGAGCGCGCGCACTTTGCCCACCGACGAAGCCGTCGCGGAGCGGAAATATTCGTCGAAAAGCGCCATCTCTCCGAAAAACCCGCCTGGGCCGAGCGTCGCTATCGATTTCTGCTCGCCCGAGTGGGTTGCCTTGGATATCCTCACCCTGCCCGACAGGATTATGAACAGCGAATCCTGCTCACTTCTTTCAGCGAAGATGGTGGAACCCGGCCCATATTCCTTCTGTTCCGCCACCGCCGCCAGCTCTTTGAGACCGGAATCGCTCAAATGCTTGAGTATGGAGACGTTCTTGAGTTCGCTTGTATCGAGCATCGATGACCTCTTCTCACTTCCACCATGAGCCCTTGGAATCTTTTCCGTGCGGCGCGGGCCGGGGCTGTGGCCGCTGCTGTGGCCGCTGTTGTGCCCCGGGAGCGGGCGCGGGCGCGGATTTGGGCTTTTGCGGCGCAGGAGCTGCCGACGAAACACGTTCGATAATGGTCAAGAATGTCTTGACATCGTTGACGGCGCTTATGGCAGCCTCGTAGGTGATTACGTCGCGCGAGAGCAGTCGGGCGACATCCATCTCGAGCGTGACCATTCCTTCCGATGCCCCGGTCTGGATTTGCCCGTATATCTGATGCGACTTTCCCTCGCGTATCATCGAGGAAATTCCCTGAGTGACGATCATGATCTCGCGCGCCGCCACACGGCCTCCGGACTTGCGTGGCAGGAGCGTCTGGGAGATGACCGCCCGCAGCCCGCCCGCAAGCTGCATCTTTATCTGCTGCTGCTGGTATGAGGGAAACACGTCTACGATGCGGTCAATCGTCTGCGCGGCCCCCATCGTGTGCAGCGTGCCGAACACGAGGTGGCCCGTCTCTGCGATGGTTATCGCTGAGGCGATCGTCTCCAAGTCTCGCATCTCGCCCACGAGCACGACGTCGGGGTCTTGCCTGAGCACGTGCTTGAGCGCCTCGGCAAACGAGAGCGTGTGCGCGTTGAGCTCGCGCTGATTGATGAGCGACTTGTTGTGCTCGTACACGAATTCGATGGGGTCCTCGATCGTCATGATGTGGTCCTTGCGCGTCTTGTTTATCGCGTCGATCATGGCGGCGAGCGTGGTCGATTTGCCGCTGCCCGTAGGACCGGTCACCAGGACGAGCCCGTTTTTCGCCTCCGTGAGCCTTTCCACGACCGGCGGAAGCTCGAGCTCGCGCAGGGTGGGAATCTTGTTCGGGATGGTGCGTATCGCCGCGCCCATTCCGCCATTCCGGAAGAACACGTTCACGCGGAAGCGCGAGACGTCGGGGATGGAGTACGAGCAGTCCAGCTCCAGCTTCTCGTCGAGTTCCTTGCGCTGTTCCTCCGTGATTATCTGCGATATGAGCGCCTCCGTGTCGGCGGCCGTGAGCGACTGGTAATCTTTTTGCGACTCAAGCTCGCCGTGAATGCGAAGTGTGGGCGGGCGTCCTATCGTGAGATGGAGGTCGGAGGCTTTGCGCGCGACTGTCTGACGAAGAATTTCAATCATGTCCATGGCGGGTCCCCTCTTCGGACGGACAGCATAAAATAAGAGTGCAGATGTATGGTTCGGGATTAGTCTAGCACGGCCCTATTACGCTGTCAAATCACGGGCCATCCCGACGAAATTGCCGCCCTGCGCCCGTGAATGCTATAATTTTGTGGAAGGATTCATGCCGAAGGACGGTGAACCGGATTGGAGCTTTTTGAAGAAGAGCAGAGGCGCCTGAAGGAAAAGAACGCGCCGCTCGCGTGGAGGATGGCGCCGCAGACGCTCGATGAACTGGTCGGCCAGGAGCAGCTCATCGGAGAGGGCAAGCTGCTGAGGCGCGAGATCGAGTCGGACCGGCTCGCCACCGCAATCTTCTATGGCCCGCCCGGCACGGGCAAGACGGCGCTCGCGCGCATTATCGCTAAGACCTCGAAGGCGTCGTTCCAGCGGCTGAACGCCGTCACCTCGGGCGTCGCCGACCTGAGACAACTCATCGACGGCGCTCGCCAGCGGATGGTCGCGTCCGGCCGCAAGACCATCGTGTTCGTCGATGAGATACACCGGTTCAACCGCGCGCAGCAGGATGCGCTCCTGCCCGACGTCGAAGAAGGCACGATAACGTTCATCGGCGCGACCACGCAGAACCCGTTCTTCGCCGTCACGGCGCCGCTCGTCTCGCGCTCGCAGATTTTCCAGTTTCAGCCGCTCCGGCCCGACGACATCGCCGCGCTGCTCGACCGCGCGCTCGCCGACGAAGAGCACGGACTGGGCAAAATGAAAATCCGCCTCGACGCCGAGGCACGCAGCCATTGGGCGAACACGTCTGACGGCGACGCCCGCCGCGCGCTGAACGCGCTCGAGGTGGCCGCGATGACGACCCCGCCTGACGCGGACGGCGTCGTGCGCATCACGCTCGAGATTGCGCAGGAATCCATCCAGCGCAAGGCCATCGTGTACGACGGAACCGGCGACGACCATTACGACACCATTTCGGCGTTCATCAAGAGCATGCGCGGCTCCGACCCCGACGCCGCCATCTATTGGCTCGCTAAGATGCTCGAAGCGGGCGAAGACCCCCGCTTCATCGCGCGCAGGATCGTCATCTGCGCGTCCGAGGACGTGGGCAACGCCGATCCGCGGGCGCTTGCGGTGGCCGTCGCGGCGATGCAGGCGAGCGAGTTCGTCGGCATGCCCGAGGCGCAGATACCGCTTGCGCAGGCGACTATCTACGTCGCGTGCGCCCCCAAGAGCAACGCGAGCTACATGGCGATTTCAGACGCGCGCAAGGACGTGCGCGAGCAGCCGACGTTTCCCGTGCCCAAACACCTGCGCGACGCGAACTATCCCGGCGCCAAGCGGTTCGGTCACGGCGAGGGCTACAAATACGCGCACGATTTTCCCGGCCACCACGTCGAGCAGCTCTACGGCCCGCCCGACAAAAACCTCTACACCCCCACCACTCACGGCTACGAGGCCGAGATCAAGAAACGGCTGGAGGAGTTGAGGAAGACTAAAGACACTGAACAGAGGCATGAAGCGAAGAAGCCGAAGGGAAAGGCGTGAGTACTTACCTACATCATAGCCTGGCAATATCCATCGAACGATCCTGCGCAAATCCATTCAGTGCATCGAGAGATGCATCAAGAACGCTGTCGAACGCCCTCGTACCTGGTCGGAATCCTCCCCTAACGAGCGTTTCGAGCTTGGTTATGACATCTTCCAACAAGGATCTGACGGCCAGTAGTCGATTCCTTCGCTCAGTAGCCTCGAACTGACACCATTGGCGATGTATCTCATGAAGAAAATGTCTGAAAGATTCTCCCTCCCTCCATGCGACACTGGAAGGAGTTTGCGCTGAAAGCAGAGACTCACAATGGTTGCAGATAGGACCGAAGCGACCCTTCAGCCCTCGTCGGTATGCCAAGTCTAACGCTTCTATCCTGTACTCACTTAATGTGTCTGCATCGTAGTACCATGTCCTTCTTCTTTGTTCCTCATCTTCTGAAGGTATGTCAAATATTCCTGAGTTAAAAGAGCGAGTGTTCCTGAAATTGCCGCTTGCTAGCGTTTCAACCCCTGCCGCAGCATAGATTAAGCTCTGTTGATTTCCGTATCCCAATAGTACCCTCTTGCCCCCAAGCTCGACGCTCAGAAAACCATCCAGCAGAGAATATAAGAATAGTTCATTCGTAACTAGAAATGATGGAGACTGGATGACGAAGTAAACGCCATGAACGGGATAGTTAACAACTTCATCGAGAACGGTATCGAACGCTTCTGTGTTTGTAACGACATCCGGGCCCAAGGAGATCGTGCTGTAAACAGGACGGTCAAGCTTCAGCTCGGGTACGATTTGCGCGAAACCGGCCTGAGTTGCCAGCCAATCCTCATTTACTGAGTTCGTATAACGTCCGGGAAGAATGATTTCAGAGACATTCAGCGTCTCAATCTGGTATTCAACAACTCGCTGTGCAAAAGAGCCAGCCTCACCATTGGCAAATTCTCCGCTTTCAAATTCAACACCGTTCCAGTAGGGATAATCCAAGATCTTTTCTCTTTCTGTACGTGGCTGATAGAATTGTGGATCGAACATGACGAGCCCACCAAGCTCGAGAATCTCCCTCGCATGACGCTCAATCTGCTCTCTTCGATACACCCTCGGGGATAGAATTACGCCCGATCCGGGATGAGCCCGCACAAACTCTCTGTCGAGAGGCATCATCTGGTGTCCCTGTTGTAACAAGAATCTCATCTGTCCCCCCAATCTAGAGATCGAAATTGGCTGAGAGCCATAGCGGCATTTCCAAGTCGCCGGTGAACTGTTTTCTTTAGACAAGACTTCACAAAATCGGAAACGCTTTCCGAAAAGCCAAGTCTACTTAGCGGAACCGGTTCAGATGAGAGACAGCGCCTCATGGCCTCTGTTGCTGAAGCGTTTTCCGTAAATGGATTGCGCCCTGTAAGACACTCATAAATAACCACACCAAGTGCAAACAAGTCAGTTCTAATGCTGATTTTCCTCTTTTCATTTCTGATTTGCTCTGGCGCAGAGTATCCTGGAGTAAGTGGGCCATACAGAGCGTAATCCGCCGTAAGGGATTTTAAATCCAAGTGTCGGGCAATTCCGAAGTCTATGAGCAGTATTCTTTCTCCTTGTCCGAACATGATGTTTTCGGGTTTTATGTCACGGTGAACTAAGGCAGCCTCCTCAACTCTTACTAACGCTTCCAAGACGTTCTCGCCAATCCGCTTGGTTTCGTCGATAGGCAGGTTCCCTTCGTGCTGAAGTCGGTCCCGCAATGAGCCGCCCTCAAGAAATTCTTCAACAAGGAACACCGCTTTGTGATCTTTGATTCTAACGCCTCCAAAATCATGCAGCTTTGCGAACCACGGGCCAGCGAGCTTGGAGGAAACCTCTATTTCTCGCAAAACTCGCTTCTCCACCTTATCATCGTCCGTACAAATAATCTTTAGAGCCACCAAGCCCGCTTCTTTTGATAAAGCTCTAAAGACAACTTTGTATCCGCCGCGAGCTACTTCACCATCCATAGAAAGACTAGGAAAAAGCTCTGCAGCTTCTTTGGTGCTAATGGGAAAAGCTTCTTTTATCATTTGCTAATCCGTCAACGAGTTGTTCGTTTAGACTCCACGCCAAATACGTGTTTCTTGGCTTTCGGCACTGCGGGGCTAGAAGGATCCGGAATGAATGGTCTTTTTCAATAACTATGAGGCCGACTTCACGCATCCTGCAACTTTCTATGACTTTCTGAAGAAACCTTTCTTTCATCCTTGGGATCAGAACATATGAATCTCCCGTAAACCAGAGATGCCGCTCGGCTTGCTCTACTGCATTCTTCCACTTCGTCAGCTTGCCTTCATAAGTTGTTATGCGCTTTATGGCAAAAACCTCGCCAAGCGGGCGAGCTCGGATACATCCATTCTTAGAGAGGACTAGTCGTCTCGACCTAAGTCTGCTTGAGATATCTTTTGCCTCACCGACCGAGCATCGTAGGTGTGCGGCGAGACTGTTTGTCTTGGTCCAACGTCTTCTTGTAAGTATTTGCATGGCATAAGCGCACGCTTGCGAGAAGTCTGGCATTCCTTTCCTCAAAGATCGTACCCGTCTTGAAATAACGCTCTTCTTATATTCGACTACCAACACATCCGGACGGCCATAGCGGGTATCAGCCTCTTGCTCCATCCAAATGCTTTTCCCTTTGCCGGTCTCCAAATTCTTCTTAAGGCATGATGTGAAGCAATCTACCAACTCCATCTCACTCCGCCAAATCATATCACGAACCTTTCATTGCTCAAGTCTATATACGCTTAACTTCCATTATTATACCACAAACCAACGCTGACAAGTCTGAACTCAGCCAAGAAAAGGCAGGATGCCCTATATCTTGTCTTGACCTTGACCCCTTTACCATTCTAATTTCGAGGGTGTGCCCCTACGTGGCATCCGTATTTATCCGTGTGTATCTGTGGTTCATGAGATTCTTCGCTGCGCTCAGAATGACAAGAAGGGTTCAGAATGACCAGCGGTGTTCAGGATGATGACGGATGTAACCGTATCGATCGCGGGCGCAGCATGGTGCGGCGCTGCAAGAAAACATTCGTCACGCCAATCTGCGAGAATCGGCGAAATCTGCGGATGTAAGTCTTTCTAGCGACACACCCCCTCACTCCTCGCGGGAAATAGACCAGTTGGGGTGTTGCAGGCAGACTTCGTTGAGGTAGTCTTCGACCCAGTCCTTCACGTCGGGGCTGATGTAGAATTTCGGCTCCATCAGCGGATCGTCCGCTGAGATGAGGCCCTCCTTGACCGCGATGTCGAACAGGCCGGTGTTCGGCATGAGCCGGATGCCGACGCAATAGTCGAGCATGAACGGCGTGCGCTCAGCCGCGAACGCGACGGATTCCTCGACGCTCTCGCGGGTCTCGCCCGGCCCGCCGACGAGCAGCGACAGAATGTAGTTGATCCCCATCTCCTCGAGCATCTCGGCGGTTCGCCGGAGTTCCTCTTTCGTGATATCCTTCTGCAATACCTCAAGCATTCGCTCAGACAACGTGTCCGATGCGAGCGAGACCGCCTGGCAGCCGGAGTCGCGCATGAGTTCGAGAAGCTCGCGGTCGGCGAATCCGGGATGCACCGTGCCGAGCCAGAATATGTTCAGGCCGCGCCGGATTATCGTGCGGCACACCTCTTTGGCGTGGTCGAGCGGATGATTGAAAACGGCATCGGTGAAGAACGCCACGTTGATGCCGAGGTCCTGCTGCATCGTCACGAGTTCGTCAACGACGTGCTCGGGCGACTTCATGCGCCAGCGCGGACCCATCGTGTGCCGGGCATCGCAGTAGAGACAGCGGAACACACACCCCTGCTTGATGACGATGTTGCCGAAGCCGCCTGCGGTCATGTAGCGCTGGTTGTCGAACAGGTCGCGGCGCGGCAGGCGGAGCGCGTCGAGGTTCTCGATGTGCCGCATGGGATTCATCCGCGTGCCGTCGGCTCCGCGCCAGACGAGACCGGGGATATCCGATGGGTCGGCCTTCGCGTCGAGCCGCTCGATCAGCGCAGGAAACGCGGCCTCCCCCTCTCCAGCGATGCCGAAATCCGCCTGCATGTAATCGAAGATCGCGACGGGCGTCACGGTGAACGCCGGCCCGCCGATGACGATGACGGCGCCTGAGTTCTCGCGGCACAGATCGACGACCTCCTTGTCCTTCGGGAGCAGGTACACGGTGTTCAGATAGCTCTGGTTATCGAGATTGCGAACCGAAATCGCAACCACGTCAGGAGCGAAGTCGGACAGAGCGGCCTTCAGCTCCTCGTCGGGATTCTCGCAAAACATGAGGTCGAGCACGCGCAGCTCGTGCCGGGATTCGTCAACCTGAGCGATGATGCTCGCGAGTCCCAGCGGCATCGGGGGCATGATGCGTTTGAGCCGGTTCGATGACACGAAAAGGATTCTCATTGCACCCTCCGGTACACTCCAAATTTACTCAATTTCATCCTACCGTCAAACGAAAGTCGAGACCCTACTACCGCTTACAATTAGGTTGCGAAGACGAGAAAAACAGGCGTCACCACGACGCTGAGCAATGTGCCGAGCACGATCGCCGAGGCCACTGCGTCGGGGTCGGCGCCATACTTCTGCGCCAGGATCACGTTAAACACCGCGGGCGGCATCACCGCATCAAGAAAGATCACGTTGCGGGTCAACCCCGAAACACTGAGTACCAGGGCGAACGCGGCGGCGATCAGCAGACCGCCGCCCATCCGTAACACGACGGCGGCCGCGGCGTGGTGGAGGTCCGAGACCGTCAGCGACCGGAGCTGGATGCCGAGGTTGAGTATCATCAGGGGAATCGCAACGTCAGCCAGCATTTCGATCGGCGTCATCAGGAATTTCGGCAGATGCCATCTAAGTATCGACACGGCCAGTCCACCGAGCGCTGCGTAGATGAGCGGAAGCCTGAATATCTCCTGGATGCCGCCCTCCCCCTTCGCGATGAAGATGCCCAACGAGTAGGTTGTCACCGCAATCGCAACGTAAAAGATTATCGCCTTGTCGAAGCCGGGCCTGCCGAAAGCCAGCAGCGCGAACGGCAACGCCATGTTGCCCGAATTCATGAACATCGCAGGCAGAAAGAGCCCGCGTATCCGTATGCCGCGAATCCGCTGATACAGCCACATCAGTCCGCCGGTACCGAGCACGACGGTCACGGCGGCGCCCCCCATGACCAGCCACTCCGACATCACGATCTCGCGCTTCGCGATCGAGCTGAAGATGAGGCATGGACTCGTCGCATACACCATGATCTCTGAGATCGTGGGTATGTCCAGTTGTTTGATTCGCGCAAGGAGATATCCCAGCGCAATGATGGAAAAAACAGGGAATACGACCTCGAAGACCGTCACGCCTATCAGCTCCAGAAAGAAAAAGAACCGGCCGCCACACGGGATCCGCGCGATCGCAGCCGATCTCCCGCACTCAAATAGAAGAAGCCGTCCGACAAGCGTGCACATGGTAGCACATAGACGCCGGGATTTCAAGAAACCGGGGCGTGGGGCAGTCCCGCCCGACGCTTGGTTCTCACGCCGCGACAAGAAGAGCAGAGGTTGGGGTGTCCTTATTGACACCCGCTCACGCGTGACATACACTAGTAGGCGTGAGAGTTGTGCAACCGGTTCGCTTCCATTCCCGCACATGCGAGGGGGACTGAAGGAATGAATCCTTTTATGCCTTATGCGGATGTTTTGCTCAAGATTGCAGTGTCAATTGTGTTCGGCGGAATGATAGGGCTCGAACGCGAGCATCACAACCAGCCGGCCGGCCTTAAGACGCACATCATACTGTGTGTGGGCGCCACGCTGATAACCGTCGTGTCGATAGAATTGGCTCGCGATTGGGCGGGACCTCTCCAGGCCGACCCGACCCGGATCGCCGCGAACATCGTGACCGGAATCGGCTTCCTCGGCGGCGGCGCCATCCTGAGAATGGGCGCGACCGTGAGGGGGCTCACGACGGCGGCCTGCCTGTGGGCCGTCGCGGGAGTGGGGATGGCCATCGGGGGCGGATATTACTTTGCGGCCTCGGTGGCGATACTCACCATCCTGCTGACGCTCCATCTGCTGTCGCGCGTTGAAAACGTGTTTCTCCATAGGAAGACGTTCAAGGAGATGACGCTGATTGCAAGGAGCTCACCCGATATTCTTGGCAGCGTGGAAAAAGTTCTGTCGGCCAATCAGATTTCTATAAGAAACATCGAAGTTGAACGAGATATAACGGAGCCGAATGTGGAGCTTCGGGCGCTTGTGACGGTTCCGGGAGAGGTGAATCTTAACAAGATCACCGACGAAATCTTCCAGATTCCGGGGACGATACGGTTCGAGCTGGAATGACCGGGCGGAAGCGGGCCACGACCCGCGTCGCATCGCAGTAGCGTCGTGCCGAACGGTTAGAGCCCAAAGCGCGAGCCGGGCACTTGAACCGGAAACCGCCTTCTGATACACTCCAATCTCGAGCCTCGGCACCCCCCGCACGGTTTATGAGGTTCACAGACCGTTCATTCGATATACCTCCGGATTGGTTCCGAGTAATACCGGACGCCGGATGAAAAGGAGCTTGGCATGCTGCGATTCTTTGGAACTGCCCGAATCGAGAAATTCAACGCACGTTACGCCATCATCATTCTGGCGGCAGTCATCGGGGTTCTCGCGACGTCCATCCTCGGCGAGCCCGCCGAAAAGGTCAGCCGCCCCGGCCATTATCAGGGGTATTCATTTCCGAAGTACGAAGGGATCGAGTCGTCGTCGTTCTATCTGCCGATGCGCGACGGAGTGAAGATCGCCGTTGATCTGCATCTGCCCAAAGGGCTGGACGAGGGCGAAAAGGTTCCGACCATCCTGTTCCAGACCCGCTATGTCCGGTCGATGGACCTCAGGTGGCCGTTCAGCCTTTTCAAAGAGAGCTCGCCCGAGGTGGGGACGACGATAAAGCTTTTCGTCCCCCGCGGGTACGCATGGGTGAGCGCAGACGTGCGCGGCTCCGGGGCCTCCTTCGGGACGCGGCCGTATCCCTGGTCGCCGGACGAGGTGAAGGACGGTGCCGAGATCGTAGACTGGATCATCAGCCAGCCGTGGTCCGACGGCACGGTCGGCTCGCTCGGTTGGTCCTATACCGGATCGGCCAGCGAATTTCTCCTGCTCAACAATCATCCGGCGGTGAAAGCCGTGGCGCCGAGATTCTCCCTGTTCGACGTGTACACCGACATCGCGTTCCCGGGAGGCGTCCAGCTTCGCTGGTTTACCAAGACATGGGCTCGCGTCAACAGCATCCTGGACCGGAACGCGATGAGCGAGTTCGGGTTGTTGGCCGGCCTGTCCGTGCGAGGGACAAAACCGGTGGACGCCGACAAGGACCGGTCCATGCTGGCGGCGGCAATCAGCGAGCACCAGGGCAACTACAACGTTCACGAGCAGGTCCTCGGCATCACATACCGCGACGACGTCGCCCCCTCGGGGCTGGGCACTATCGACAACTTCAGCCCGTCCGCCTTCGTGGACAAGCTTAACTCGTCGGGCGCGGCGATATACAGTTACTCCGGATGGTTCGACGGCGCTTACCCGCACGCGGCCATCAAGCGGTTCCTGACGCTCACGAATCCCCAGAAGCTTATCATCGGGCCGTGGCCCCATTCCGTGAAGATCCGTCAGTGGTGGCCGAACGCGCAAGAGGTGGAGTACGACCACGACGCGGAAATGCTCAGGTTCTTCGACTATTATCTCAAGGGAATCGACAACGGCATCATGGACGAGAAACCGGTCTGCTACTACACGATGGTCGAGGAAGCGTGGAAGTGGGCCGACACCTGGCCGCCGCCCTCCGAGACGAGGAGATACTTCTTCTCGGACGGAAACCGGCTCGGGACCGATGAGCCCGTCGCGTCCGAGGGTTCCGACATGTACCGTGTCGACTACACGACCGGCACCGGGCTGACGTCGCGATGGGTTTCTCTCGTGAATGTGGAAGAGGTTCCGATAGAATACAAGGGACGGAAGAAGGAAGACGAAAAGCTTCTCTGCTACACGTCTCCTCCTCTGGAGCAAGACACGGAGGTGACAGGACACCCCATTGTCCGCCTGTATGTCTCGTCCACGGCCGACGACGGCAACTTCTTTGCGTACCTCGAAGATGTTGACCCCACGGGAGACGTCACCTACGTCACCGAAGGCGAGTTGCGCGCGCTCCACCGCAAACTGAGCGATGAGAAGCCGCCGTATGTCGACGTGGTGCCCTATCGCACGTTCAACCGCAGGGACGCAATGCCCCTCGTGCCGGGCGAGGTGGCGGAGCTTGTGTTCGACCTGCTGCCAACCTCGTATCTCTATAAGAAAGGGCACTCGATTCGGGTGGCGATTGCCGGCGCCGACAAGGACCATTTCGCGCTGATGAAAACCGATCCGCCGCCCACGCTGACAGTGTTCCGGAACAAGCACCATGCGTCGGCCATTGACTTACCCGTGGTCCGCTGATAGGACGCCGTTCGAACGGGGATGCACGGCGGCTTGATCTTGGGCGCCTACTTGACTAAGAGGAGGATCTTTCGTATGATGGGTTTCATGAACGAACCTTCCGCCGGGCGGCTCTCATTCCGAATTTCTGCGAGCAACAGGTGCGCCCGGCTGTTGCGTTCAGGCGGCGCGGCAGCGGTGTTAGCAGTCGTTATCGCCCTGGCATCCTGCGCCTCGTCGGCTGAGTACCCCGCCATGCCCCCTCCGATGACGAAGGTTCTGCCCGCGAGTTTTCAGAAGACGTTTGACGCCACGCGGTCGGTATTGGATGAAGACCGGAGGCTGGTTCTGCACACCATTGACAACGCCGGCAGGTTTGTCGCATGGGAGAAAACGGGCGGATTCATCTTCTTCCAGCATAGGACGGTCCTCGACATCAGGCTGGAGCCGGTCGGCCCCGAGCAGACAAAGGTCGTCATGCACATGAGCGCCGAATCATACGAGATGGGCGGCCTCACGCGTCCTGCCGGCTGGTATCCTTCCTCGGATGTGGACACTTTCCTCGGCGAAGACATCATGGGCCTCATCGAGAAGAAGGCCGAAAAGTTGTCGGGATAGGCTGGGCGCCGGCGGCGTCCCTTCCGGCGTCGCGCATTCCGTGGCGTGTTCGATTCCTTAATAACGTAGGGGCGCACGGCCGTGCGCCCCGACGGGGGTGTGGATTTGGGGGAATGTGGCGGGGGGTGGGGGGGGGGGTTGATTTTCTTAAATCCGGTGGGGCCCCGCGGCGGGCCGCCCCTACTCGTTTCTGCATTTGCGGAAATGTGACGGTGCTTCTGGAGCGTCTTTCTATTTTTCCCTTTCGATAATCGTTGCGACGCCCTGCCCGCCGCCGACGCAGGCATTGGCAAGTCCGTAGCGGGCGTTCTTCTTTTCGAGAATCCGCGCCAGCGTGCCTATCAAGCGGATGCCCGTGGCGCCCAGCGGATGGCCGATGGCCGTGCCGCCGCCCATCACGTTGACCTTGTTCGGGTCGATGCCCAGTTCCTTGATGCAGTTGAGCGCAACGACGCAGAAGGCTTCGTTGATTTCCCAGTAGTCGATGTCTTTCGCCTTGAGTCCGGCCTTTTCGAGGGCCTTCTTGCTCGACGGCACCGGGCCCGCTCCCATGATTGTCGGATCGACGCCCGACCAACCCATGGAGCGGATGGTCGCCAGGGGCTTAATGCCTTTCTTCTTGGCGGTCTCCTTCGACATGAGGATCATTGCCGTTGCCGCCGCGTTCAGCGGCGAGGAGTTACCCGCCGTGATGATGCCGTCGGGTCTGAATGCGGGCTTCAAGCCTGCGAGACCCTCCATCGTAGTGCCTTCGCGCACTGCCTGGTCGGTGTCGACGACCTTCTTGCTTCCATCGCCTTGTTCGGCCTCGATGGGCAGGATCTCGCCCTCGAAGAAACCATCCTTTCGGGCCTGAACCGCGAGGTCGTGGCTGCGCTTCGCCCACTCGTCCATCGCTTCCTTGGTGATGCCCGACTGTGCGGCCAGCTTCTCGGCCGTGAGACCCATGTTCATGGTTGTCATCATGTCCCAATGATGATACTGCTCATCGCCGATAAGGGCGGGATTGGGGGCGATGGCGTCGCTGCCCCTCGCCACCAGGTCCATGGGCACGCGGGTCATGTGTTCCATGCCGGTGCACAGCACGATGTCCGAATAGCCGGTCATGATTTCCATTGAGCCGATCTGTACGGCGGCCATGGCGGACCCGCACTGCTGGTCGACAAACCTGGCCGCGACGGTCTCGGCCAGATTGGCGAGAAACACGGGAATCCTGCCGCCGTATGTCCATTGCTCGTTGACTCCCATTGCGGAGCCGGTGATACAATTGTCAATCTCTTTCGGGTCGACACCCGTGCGTTTGACCAGCTCCTTTATGACGGAGCCGAGCAAGACGTCGGCCCTCACCTGGCCGAACCAGTCCCGACCCGGGTCGTTCGGGCGCGACCTCGATTGAGCGGTTCTCAGGTATCCTACAATTACGGGTTCTTTCATCGTTCAACTCCTTTTTCTAGTTCTTTCCCGTACCCTCTCCTGCCAAAACACGATTGGCCCACAGTACGATAGCGCCGAACCTTCAGCAGAACTCAGCCTCTTCCGTTGTCCCGCCGCTTCTCAGGTCAGCGGGAAGAAGTCCGGCATGTCCTTGCTCACCCGCATCGTCCATCGTGGCGGCCTCTTCTCCATGAACGATACGATCCCCTCGTGGCAGTCGGGCTGAGTGCCCGTCCACCCGAAGTAGGCGTGATTTATCTGTTCGACCTTTTCGAGGTCGTTCTCGGCGAGGAATTGCCAGAGCATGCGTTTCGTGAGGGCGATGGAAACCGGCGCCGCATGGGTCGCGATCTCGGTCGCCAGCTCGCGGGCCGATTTCAGGAGTTCGGCGTCCGGCACGACTCGGCTCACGAGCCCGCACTCGAGCGCCTCCTTAGCGCCGATGATCCTGCCCGTGTACATCAGCTCCGCCGCCTTGCTCACCCCGACGATGCGGGGGAGAAACCACGGGCTGGCCAGCTCGGGAATCACACCCCGCCGCACGAACACCATGCCGAAGCGGGCGCTCTCGGCGGCGATTCGGATGTCCATGGGGAGTATCATCGTGAGGCCGACGCCTACCGCCGGACCGTTGACCGCGACGATGACCGGCTTCTTGAGATCGAGAAGGGAAAAAAGAATGTTGCCCACTTGAGTCACGTCTTGGGACTTTTCCTCCGAGCCCTCCTGCCGTTCGGAAGATTCGAAGGTCGTCGCACCCGTGGAGAGGTCCATCCCCGCGCAAAAGCCCCTTCCGGCGCCCGTGAGTATCGTGGCCCTGATGTCGTCGTCATTGTCGACCTTTTGAAGAGCGTCTATCATCTCGGCGGCCAGCACGAAAGTGAACGCGTTCAGGCGTTCCGGGCGGTTCAGCGTGATGGTCGCCACCTGCTCCGATACATCAAAAAGAATCTGTTTATAGCTCATTCCGTGCCTCTCGTGTGACGGTTGGGTGAATGAAACGCCTCTCCTCCGGCAAAGCTAACCTGATCGCAGCGGCCGTGACGGAACTCACTCCTGGCTGCGCGCGAATTCCGCCGCACGACTCTCAGTCTTCGATGCCCGCGAGTCGTTTGACCATGTTCTTGCGCAACTCGATGTCGTACTGCGAGGTGATGGCGATCTGCTCCATTATGGGGGACCCGCCGCCGTGATAGCTTCCGAACGCATGCACGCCCGCGGTGGCGGAGCAGAGCAGGTCGCCGACGTAGCGCCACAATTGAGCCGCGTTTTCCGCCGATATGTCGGGATTGCGCATAATATATTTGTTGAGCAAATCCTTCGTTTCGGTATTGATGAAATCGCCTTCGTACGGGAACGTCGCGGGTATGCCTCCGGCCAGGTCGCACAGCATCTCACTCTCGTGGAAGACCGCCTCGCCCGTCAGGCAGCGTCCGACGTTGGCATAGATGGAGTCGGGGATATAATTGCCCGGCCCGTAGGTGACCTTGCCCAGCCCGGGGACGAACACCTCGGGTCCGCCGAGCTCCGACGCCGTGAAACCGGCCGCGTATCCCAGCTCTGTGACCATGATGAATTCGGACAGCTTCGTACGCACGTGTGACGCCTTCTGTATGCCGTTGTACTCGGCTATGAGCGCCGCGGTTCCGAGCAGGAGGTCCCCGATGGCCGGCTTGCAGCCGGAATAGCTGTGCCGGTGAAACAGTGCGAATAAGAGGGCGCACGCGCCGCCGTGGACGGTCTCTCCGCACAGAAACACGCGGTCCCACGGGATGAACACGTTGTCGAAGATGGTGTAGGAATCGGTTGCTCCGGGGGTGAAGCCCCTGGGGAAATGCTGCCTCTTGCGAAGGTTGTGGATGCTCACCACCTGCTTGATGCCTTCCCAGTCTGCGGGGATGGCGAATGCGACGGCCCAATCCTTTTCCTCCGGCTTGAGCGCGCGGGTGGGCACGACGAGGATCTCGTCGGCGACCGACGCCTCGGAATTGTGGACCTTGCAGCCGCGGACGACGACGCCGTCGCTCTTCCGCTCGACAACCCTCAGGTACAGGTCGGGGTCTTCCTGCTCGCTCGGCCGCCTCATGCGGTGACCCTTGACGTCGGTCTGGGCGCAGCAGCCCACGAGGTCCTCTTTTTGAAAGCGCTCGAGCCATTTCTTGAAGTTGCTGTGATACTCGGTCGCGCCATTGTTCTCCTTGTCGGCCTCGTAGGAAACGGCGTAGATTGCGTTGGTGGCGTCGATGCCCATGCAGCGCTGAATGCACCCGCCGACCACACGGCAGAGCATGCGTGTCAT
The DNA here is from genome assembly GCA_964607485.1 of uncultured bacterium. Classification (GTDB taxonomy): domain Bacteria; phylum Abyssobacteria; class SURF-5; order SURF-5; family SURF-5; genus CAZSKP01. The sequence continues at coordinate 105,924 of CAZSKP010000005.1, forward strand.
GTCCTGCTTCTTGTGCAAATCCTCTTTGTTCTGGTGAACATGACAGAAACGGCTGATCTTTTCTCCGGTGAGGTGAGAGGTGGCGGTGCACAGGTCTTCATATTGCGGGTCGTTCGCGTAGTCGAAGGTCACGCCGATGGTGTTGAGACAATCCATCTGCAGCTCGTCGTCACGGTCGATCTTTTGACCGTTCACGTAAATGTTGCGACGCTTCTTCTTAAGACCTTCGATGTATTGTTCTTTCGTTCGCATACTCCCTACTCCTTGGTCTTAAGGCTGGTTGTGCCTTGTACCCAAAACCGGCAAAAGTCGGTTTGCCAAAGAATATGTTTCGGCCATTGCGGGATGATATGTGCTCGGCCACACAGGGGTGTAAGCTATAATATCATATTGTTGACAAGAAAGGCAAACTTTTCCCCCTTCCATCTTCCGCAAGCGCAATTGAGGGAGAGTTAACCCGGCGCTCTCGGCGGAATGGCCAGGAAGCTCAGTCCGGTGGCGAGAGTGTAGGTCGCCACGAAGACGGCGAACGCGAATAGGTAGCTTTGGTTGATGTCGAAGATGAATCCGGCAAACGGAGGCCCGACCGAGGCCCCGATAGTGCTGAACACGTAGAACATTCCCAGTATCACCCCAAATGACTTCATGCCGAAGCACTCGCCCACAATCAACGGTTCGAGAGCAATCACTCCTCCCATCGCGAAACCCCAGATAATCACGAACCAGAAGGGAGAGCCGAGCGCTTGCGTGCGCAGCAGCAAAACGGTGCCGACCGCCTGAAGCCCGAAACACAGAGCCATCGCGTAACGAACGGGGTAACGGTCGGCCATCGCTCCGAAGAAGAGTTTTCCCGCGATGCCCAGAAGCGCGCAAAGCCCGAGGGCGTCGGCGGCCTTCTCGGGCGAGATACCGATGTCCTGAAAATACGCCACCTGATGCACCAGAATCCCGATCTGACCGAAAGTCGCAAGGATGAACGCGGCCGCTATCGCCCAGAAACTGGGTGTCCGGACCGCCTCGCGAAACGTCAAGCCAACAGCGGCGGCGAAGCCAGATGGCATCCGGTTGTGCTTCTCTCTCGCCGGATCGTCGGCAGGAGTTTTGCCGTCTGGCAGTACACCAAGCTCCGCCGGACGCCTCTTGAAAACTGCGCCGGCGACCGGAATCAGGACCAGGAAGGTGAGGACGCCGAAGATCAAGAATGTCCTCTGCCATTGAAACAGGTCGATGAGCCTGCGCGTGAGCGGCACGACGATCAGACCGCCCACGCCGACCCCGACCATCATGACGCCCATCGCCCTTCCTCGCTTCCTTTCGAACCAGTCGGAGACGGCGTAGCTGGTTGACATGGGGCCGGTGCAGCTCACGCCGACCGCCAATAAGAGGCAGATGAGGCAGAACTGCCAGAGCGTTTGCATGCGACTGAACAGCACGAAGGAGGCGCTCATGATGAGCGCGCCCGCGATGACTATCTTCTTGACGCCCCATGCGGGCACCAATCGGCCCACCACGGGGCTTGCGAGTCCGCCCCCGACAAACGTCATGGAGATGCCTATCGCGGTCTCGCCTTTTCCCCAGCCGAGGTTCTCGCTCAACGCCACAAGGAACACGGGAAACGAGTAGAACCCGACACCGGCATGGAACCACAGGCTCACGAAACCGGCGGCCACGATGTACCAGCCGTAGAATATCCCTCGGCGCTGGGGTGCGCGGGCGTTCATGAACAGTCTAGCCCCCATGGGTGCAGATTTGTTGCCCGCATGGGTGCAACATGTCCCGCCCATGCACATATTTCAAATCGCATCGAACTCTTCACAGCATGTTGTCCAAGAGGCCATTGCCGATTTGTCATTCTGAGCCCTTCGGCTGCGCTCAGGATAAACTCCGCGAAGAATCTCCTGCGCTCCCGCGAAAATGAGAGATTCTTCGTCGCCCGGGTCTGCGACCCTTTGCTCCTCAGGATGACACTTCCGATAAGGTTGTCAAGAGGAACCTTCTTTCGGCAACAGCCCTTCCAGATACAACCATATTCTCGCAGGAAAACGGATTTCTCACCTGACCGTCTTTGAAGAGGCGCGCGTAACGTACCATTTGTACAGCCGCGAGGACAGGATTCTCAGATTGCGCGGCCCGCCGTACGGAATCTTGTGATTCACAACAAAGAGGCGGGTATGCTCGCTCTCCTCGTTTGCCATCAGTTCCGAGATGATGCGCCCGGCGAGCTGGCCGAACGCGACGCCTTCGCCGTTGTAGGCGACTCCGTAGAATATGTTCTTGTGTTCTCCCATCACTCCCACCGACGAAACAAAATCGAGCGTGAACCCCATTGTGCCTCCCCAGGCGTGGTCGATTCGCAGTCCCTCTAACTGGGGAAATGTGGTGAACAGGCTTTTTGTCAGGAGTTCGATGACAGGCTTGTTGTTCCCCGAGCTCAACGCATCGTTGGCGTAATACGGATAGTCCGTTCCGCCGATGACGATTCGGCCGTCCGCTGTGGGCCGCTGATAGTCGAACAGCACGCGCATGTCGGCGATCCCCTGCCGGTTTTGCCAGCCGATGGATTCCCACTGCGCTTTGTTGAGCGGCTCGGTGGCTATCACGTAGCTGCAAAGGGGTATCACGCGGTTTTGGAAGAAGCCGAGTTTGGAGGAGTAGCCGTTCAGGCCGAGCACGAGCACGGGAGCGGTTATCTCGCCCATCTCCGTCTCCACACGGTGCACCTTGCCCGGAGTGACGCGCATCACCAAGGTTCGTTCCCTGACCTCGACTCCGGCATTCTCTATCACCGGCTTTATCCCCCGTGCCAGCTTTGCAGGGTTGACGATGGCTCCGTAGGGGAACTTCACCCCGGCGATGTAGCGGGGCGACTTGACCTCAGCCTCGAGCTCTTTTCCCTGCACGAACGTGGCGTCGAGTCCCATCGCTTTGTATCGTTCGAGCTCCTTTTCCATGTGTTCGGCCTGCTCTTCATCCATCGCGGCTTCCAGCATGCCGTTTTCCTCGAAGTCGCACTCGACGCCGTTTTCCGAGATCAACTCCTTGATTTGTCCGATGCCGTAAAGGGTGGCGTCGAAGGCTTTGCGACCCAGTTCCGGACCCGCCTTGTCAACGTAGTCCATCAGGCCGGGTATGCCGGCGTCGCAGAAGCCGCCATTGCGGCCGCTCGCGCCGTAGCCGCAGCAGGCTCCCTCGAGCAGCACGATTTTCTTGTCCGGGTATTTGCGGCTGAGATTGTAAGCCGAAGAGAGGCCGGTGAAGCCGCCGCCGATAATGACGATGTCGGCCTTGCGACTTCCTTTCAGCGGCGCGTTTATCTCTTGATGTTCGAGGTCGGCCGCCTTGAACCAGAAGTTGTCGAGGAAGTATTCATACAAGTCCGGCGGCCTCGCGGGGTCGTTTCCCACGCGTGAAAGCCCGTAGGAGAGCCCCCACGCGCCCGCCGCACCCGCAGCCACACCGCCCACAAAGGCGCGCCGGGTTATCTTCCTTCCGCTGCCAACATCGGTCTTCTCAATCTTTGTGTCCTCGCTCACTGTCGGCCTCCTTTGTCTTCGTTACAAATACCTCCGGTCCCGAGAGGTGCGTTTTCCTCTTGGCTTTCGGCTGGCTCGCTTCTTCGCTCTTATGATGAACATCATCCCCTGCTCGCGAAATTCTATTCTGATGAATCCCGCTTTCCTGAGCATTTGCCGGTATTCGTCCATGTACAGGAAATGTCCCAGCGAGAACTTCATGCCCAAACGCCAGAGCAGATTGGTTTCACACTTGTCCCGGTTCAGCGTCGAAAGAGCGAGCGTACCGCCCGGCCGCAGCATCTGCGCCATCTCGGCCAACGCGCGCTCCGGATGAACAAAGTTGGGCAGGCCGTTGCAGCTCAGCACCGCGTCGAAAGATTCTTGCTTGAAACGGTCGGAGAGTTTTTCCGCGTCGGCCTTGCGGTAACGGATGTTTCGCAGCTTCAGCCGTCTCGCCCGTGCGCGCGCCCTTTGAAGCATTTCGGTGGAGATGTCGACAGCCACGACGTTGCCCTCAGGCCCAATGGCACGGCACAACGCCTGATGTCCGGCGCCGGTGCCGCACGCGACGTCGAGCACCGTCGCACCCGGCTCCACGCGTGCCAGTTCAACAAACCTTTCCTCGAACTCGTCGTATGAAATGTCGCCGAACAGGCGAAACAGCTTTATGAAAAAGGGCTGCGCGACGTCATAGAAACGTGCATAGGAGTCCCAGGCAAGTTCGGTAACACCGAAATCTCGGATGCTTCTTCCAGTGAATATCTTCATGAGGGTGTACGGGCTGGGAGAACGTGTGCCTTCGCATGACAGCTTACCACGACCAAATCCCGAAAATCAAAACGTTGGCTCCGAGGCTCAAGCGGGCGCCAGCTTCGTGTTTGACCCTGAAGTCGGCCACGTGATAGGATACGCTCCGCGCGTGAATTCCATATAGATGTAGTCAGTAAGCGGAGTCTTCGGAGGTGTAAATCGATGGGGAAGAAGGTCGTCGTGCTTGGAGGAGATGGAATCGGCCCGGAGGTGACGGACGCCGCCGCCTACGTATTGAGGGAAGCCGGATTCGGGCTCGACATACACACGCCGCCATGCGGCGAAAAAGTCGTCGATGAATTTGGAACCGCGCTTCCCGACGAGACGAGGGAGATGTGCGGCGACGCCGACGCGATACTGTTCGGCGCAACGGGCGAGGCGAGCATAATAATCATCGCGTATCTCCGCTTCGTCCTGAGAGCATACGCCAATGTGCGTCCGCTGAAATACTACGCTGGCTCCAATTCGCCGCTGGCACATCCCGGCAAGATCGACTTCGTCGTGGTGAGAGAGAACCTGGAGGGGATGTATCCCGGTCGGGAGGGCGACCTGTCGGACATGGCCAGAGCCATGCCCGATTACCGCGACCTGTTGGGCAAGAGTTTCGGCGATTTGGGCGAGGGCAAGTTTGCGGTCCGCGTCATCACGAAGGAGGGCTCCGACAGGATCGCCCGGTTCGCGTGCGAGCTGGCGCGGAAACGCAAGCGGATGGGCCATGCCGGGAAAGTCACCTGCGTGACAAAACAGAACATGCTCAGAGAATCCTGCGGCCTGTTCAAGCAGAGGGTCGAAGAGGTGCTCAAAGAATATCCCGAGCTTGCGTACGAGCATTTCCACGTGGACGACGCGGCGCGCCGGCTGGTGAGATTTCCGCAGGAGATGGACGTGGTCGTGACCTCGAACATGTTCGGCGACATACTGTCCGACCTCGGAGCGGAGCTGGTCGGCGGCCTGGGAATCGCCCCGAGCGGCTGCTACAGCGATGAGAAGGCCTACTTCGAGTCGATCCACGGTTCCGCTCCCGACATCGCGGGCAAGGGAGTGGCCAATCCGACGGCGACCATCCTGTCGGCGAGCATGATGTTGGATTACCTGGGGATGGAAGGCGAGGCGGTTGCGCTCGAGCGGGCGGTCGAACGTGCTTATCGCAAGGGGAAAACCCTCCCGCACGACCAGGGCGGCCGCGCGACGACCATGGAATTCGCCGACGCGGTGCTTAAGGAAATCAAATAACATTTCCGTATCGCCAACAAGATTTCAAATTGCGGTGACCACCCCGCCGTTTTTCAGCCGAGAGATGAGGAGATTTTGAGAATGCAGGATTCCGCCCGGACCCTGAACCGCATATTTCATCCGAAATCCGTCGCGATAGTGGGCGCTTCGGATAATCCGTTCAAGATGGGATTCCGCTGTGTGGCGAGCCTGGTCGAGATAGGGTTCGAGGGAGGAGTGTATCCGGTCAACGACCGGGTGGATTCCATCTGCGGTCTGAAGACCTATCCAACGCTCTTGGACGTGAACGGAGACGTGGATCTGGTCATCATCGTCGTTCCCGCGCAGCACGTGCCCGACGCGCTCAGGGCGGCCGCGCAAAAGCGCGCCGCGGGAGCGGTCATCATCACAGCCGGTTTCAAGGAAATCGAGGGCGACGAGGGCGCCGCGCTCCAGGCGGAGATAACGCGCATCGCGAACGACGCCGGCATCAAGATAGTCGGCCCGAACACGTTCGGGATGGTTAATACGGTGGCCAACCTCAACGCCTCATTCACGCCGGTTTTCAGCCACCTAAAGCGTGGGACGATCAGCATGCTCGGCCAGAGCGGAGGTGTGTGCCACCTCGTTTCGTTCCAGGCGATTGACGAAGGAGTGGGAATGAACAAGGTGGTCGGGCTGGGCAATCGCTGCAACCTGAGCTTCCCGGAGCTGCTCGAGTACCTCGCCGACGACCCCGAGACCCGCACAATCATTCTGTACCTTGAGGGCATCGAGGAAGCGCGCGCCCTCATGGAAACCGCGAAGAGCGTGGCCCCGCGCAAGCCGCTCGTCGGGCTAAAGGTAGGACATTCCGAGGCGGCCTCGCGGGCGGTGCAGTCGCACACGGGCTCGCTGTCGGGCAGGAGCAACCTGTACTATGCGGCGTTCGAGCAGGCGGGCATCGTGCCCGCTCGCGACACGGTCGAGCTGCTGGACGTGGCGAAGATTCTCGACATGATACCGCCGCCTGCGGGCGACAGGGTTGCGGTCATGTCGTTCCAGGCGGGGCCGGGCATCATGCTCACCGATTTGTGCGTGAGCCATGGGCTGAGAATGCCGAGTCTTTCGCCCGACACTGTGGCCGGGCTCAAGCGGCTCTGGCCCGACTTCACCATCCGGAGCAACCCGGTGGACCTCGCGTTCCTTACCGACATGAGCATGTTCGGCGAGGCGGCGCGGCTGGTGCTGACGGACGAGAACGTGGACGCGGTCATCGTCTTCTATCTGGACTTCTTCGGCATGTTCACCAACGCCGTGTCGCAGGACCTGCTTTCGTTGAAAGAGGAACTGGGAAAACCCATCGTCATGTGCGTGAATTTTCCGACCAGTGTGTCTGCCGGAGAGACCGTGGAAGCACTCGCCAAATTACAGGAGAACGGCATCCCGGTCTATCCGCTTCCCGAACGCGCCGTGAAAGCGCTGAAGGGGCTCGTCCGCCGGGGCGAGATAGAGAGAGCCCTGCGGTAACTATCACACCTTTTCCGCGTACACCTTGAACAACACCCGCCCCAGACCTCCGTGCGCGGCCCCGGTGTCGATGCACTGGACGTGGTTGAAGATGTACTTGTTCGGGTCTTCTCCGGTCACTATGGCCGACAGCATCGCACGAATGGCGGTGTTCAGGGGCGTGATGGCGTCGGTGCAGACGTTGTCGGCGGTCGTCTCGTCCTTGTTCAGCATCGTGGCATTGAACACCAGCTTGTCGCCGGGTTTGTAGAAAGCGAAGCAGTTTTCCGATTCGACCACTTCCGCCACGATCTTGTAGCCCATCAGCGCCATGCTGTTCTCAAGCATGCGTTCCATCCCGGGGGAAAGCTTGTCGAGTTCCTCGTCGCTGATGCCAACCATGCTCTTTACCATCTCACGCGTTGCTTCATCCATTTCTCTTCTCCTTGGTTACTGTACCCCTGTTTCGAAGTTCACGATGCCGCCACGAACCGTGGGAAGAAGCCAATCTCCATCCATGGTGCGGGCACATACGCGTCATTCCGCAATTCGGTGTGTCAATATGGCTCGCATGTCGGCGTAATACTTGCTCTCTCGCCGAATCGCCACATCCGACAGTTTTCCCGCGAGCGGAAAGTATTCGTAATGACTGGCGAAGTATGGGTTCTCGCGCAGCCGTTTTACCGTTTCTCTGTAATCCGGGTGAGGCATATAGACCAAGTCCGGCCGATATTTTTCAAAAAGGAAATCCGCGGAAAATCCCCCGCGGGCGAATCTCGTCTCGTTCAGGCCCGTCAGGTCGACGATGGTCTTCTTGGGATTGATTGCAGCCGGGAGACCGACCTCCGTGGTGGCGATGACGAGGTCGTCCGGCAGCAGCGAGAAATCGTCTAGACAGAACCATGTGTCGCGGTAGCGATGCCAATAGTTTTCCATGATGTTGAACCGGGTGTAGTCGCCCGTGACGAGGCTTGTGCGAATATCTCTCGACACCTGGAGATATCGAGGCAGAAGGAAACCCAGCAGGAAAAACGTGGCAAGCAGCACGACCGGTTTGGAGAAATTCGCGGATTTCCATTCCGGAAGCTTTTTGATAATTCTCGCGCCACCCTGAAAGGCGAGAAACATGAGCGCCGCCAGCGTCGGAAAATAGAAGCGCTGATTGTAGTGCATTATCTGCAACACGAAGAATAAGTAGTACAGGATGAACAAGCCCGTTGCGACGATGAGCCCTTTGTCGGTCGCCGAGGTCTCCCGCCGCCATCCTTTGAAGTAGATGAAGAAGTTCGCACCGATTATCAAAAACAAATACCAGTATGAATTGACGTAGGTGAGAAGCTCGTTGACGGGTGTGTCGGAATATTTCTTGTATATGAAATCTCCGTAAAGCTTCGAGCCTTTCGCGTAGAACGACAGTGGCAGGGGCGAGTTGAAATACCCTGAAGCCAACCACGCCTGGCCGCCTGCAACGACGGCGGTAACACAAATGACAATGAGCGCGTTCCGTTTGGCCTTGCGGTCTGAGGCGAAGACGATGATCGAAGCGGGGACGACGAATGAGTAGAGCAGCAGGTCGGGCCTTGCCGAAAATGCCAGGCCGCCCCACACTCCCATCAGCGCGATGCTCGCCCCGGATGCCGACCGCTCATGCCATTTACTGATGAAAATATATGCCGCCAGAAAGGCGAGCGCGAATGCGGTGTCCATGCCGCTGGTGAAATGCGCCGCCAGCGGATTGATAGAGTTACCGACGACAAGGGAAAAGGCGATGATCAGAAGCAAAGAGCGTTTTGCCGCAGGCTCGGCGTCCACATATCGCAGCAGCATCACCATCAGGATGAGAAACAAGACGCCGCATATGAGGCTCGATAGCAGGGCGGTCGCGACGGGATTGTGAGCGAACAAGGCGCGGAGCGGCACGACGATGCCGAGAAACAAGGGGGAGGTCAGACCGTAAGTCGGCTCGCCTCCGGGATTCCACGAAAGTTTTCCATGAGCGAGCACGTTGTCTGCGTATCGGATGAACATGAATGAATCGTCCCAGATGTCGCCTCGGAAGAACTGGTTGCATATCTCCAGAACGATTATTCCGCAGCAGGCAAGCAGGACAAGCCAGTAACATGTCTTTAGAAGTCTGCGCTCCTCGACCACGTTTTCGCGAGGTAGCGTGTCCGATGAGGCCATGGAGTCGTCAATCACCTCCCCGGCGCGTCCGCATGCCTGGGAACCGAGGGGAAAAGTTCCCTGTCGGTGTGTGGAATGAAGATGGCGGCGTTGAGCCTGTTCATGAATTCGTTGTCGGTTGTCAACTGGAGATAGGCGGTTTTGCTGCGAATCGACTCTACCTCGTCGCGCAGTTTATATGAAGCGAGCATCAGACATGCTCCCAGCCCGGCGCTGTTCCCCAACACTTGGAATCGTTCCAGGGGGATATCGGGAACCATGCCGATCGTGACAGCGTGTCTCGGGTCGATGTGTTCGCCGAAACTGCCCGCGACGAAAAAGGTTTCAATGTCGTCGAAGCCGACACCCATTCTCTCGGTGACGAGCGTGAGCGCCGTGTACATCGCGCCCTTCGCTCTCATGAGATTCCCTATGTCCAGTTCATCAACGACAATGTCTTTTGCGCCATTTCGCTCGCCGGCCATAACGACCGCGTAGCCTCTTACATCGTCACTCGTTCTGAGCCGGGGCGTCACGAGGCGGTCCGTGATGCGTCCCTTGGAGTCGATGGCTCCGGAGAGATACAGTTCCGCAACCAGGTCGATGAGGCCCGAGCCGCAGATGCCCTCGGCCGGACCTCCCCCGATGACCTCGACGGTGGGCTCGAGGGTTTCCCTGTCGATTCGGACCCTCTCGATTGCGCCGTTCGCTGCGCGCATGCCCGCCTTTGCGCCGCCGCTCTCCAGCGCAGGTCCGGCGGCTCCCGCGCACACGACGAGCCAGTCGCGGTTGCCCAGCACTATCTCGGCGTTTGTTCCCACGTCCACCAGCAGCGAAAGTCCGCTCCTCCTGTGCATTCCAGACGCCAGAATCCCGGCAACGACATCACCCCCGAAGTAGCTGCCGAGGTTGGGAAACACGTAAACGGGCGCATCCGCATGGGCGCTCAACATCAGCTCTCTCGCCTTCAGCAGCAACGCCCGACCGGTCACCGGCACGTAAGGTTCTCGGCACAGGTGGTACGGGTCCAGGCCGAGCAGCAGGTGCATCATCGCGGGGTTCCCGGCCACGCTGACCGCGTAGATATCGTTCGCGCGCAACTCCTGCGCCTCTGTGAGCGCGGCGACGGCCTCGTTGATGCATCCCACGACCGAGTCCCGGAGCGTCGCCAGCCCGCCGGGCGTCTGGCAGAAATGGATTCTCGAAAGGATATCCTCGCCGCAGGCGGTTTGGGGATTCTCCATCGCCATTCTGCCGGCTATCTCTCCGCTTGTCATGTTGACGAGGTAGAGGCTAACCGTGGTCGTCCCCACATCGATTGCGAGGCCGAAGCAATCGGTAGTGTCATGGCCTTCGAGCAGGTCGATGAGCTCCCACGTTCGCTCGCCTTGCGCCACGACGGCGGTCACCCGGAACAAGGCATTTCGCAGTACCGCACCGATTCGGCGGATAAGGCCCAGCGACACTTCCACCTCTTCTGGAGCCGGTTCTCCCAGAGTCAGACCGTCGTGCAACGCCGAGAGCACCCTTTCGACGTCTCCCAACGGGTCTTCGAGCGTCGGTTTCAACAGCTCGAGCCGGTGTTTGCGTGCAATCGGGTCGTCATGTGGGAGCGTAATCGGTCTCTCGCCGTCTTGACTTGAAAGAAACATAAGATTTCGACGATTCGCCTGTAGATTGCGCGCTCAGCTTTCGAGCAGAGCCTTGAGCAATTCCAGACTCGACGGCTGACCGCCGATGCCGAAGTTTTCGGCCGGAATCTCCTCTATCAGGCACCACGTGAATGGCTGGAGCTTTTCCTTCGGATGGGGTCTGGCCTCTATCTCGGCCACGACCTCCGTCACGCGGGCTATCATTTCCCTCTTCTTCTCTTCCGACAGCACACCCTCGAACACCTTGATTTGAATCAGCGGCATGATTACCTCCTTTGAATTGCAGGCCACAAGGCTGCCAATTACTTTACCATTTCACTCGGTCGATTAACAAGAGTTTTGATGGGCGGGAGTAGTGCGGGTAGGCGCAATCAATAGTGCGGGGACAAGATAACGCAAGCTACAGACATGTCTCGCTTCCGCTTGCGGATGGTAAGCGATAGGCGAAGCTCGCCGTGAAAGACGACGCTCCTGACCTTAGCTCGCTCAGAACTTGTACGCGCCGGTTATCAGAACGAGGAAAATCAGGAGCGCAACACCGAGAATGAGGCTGTAGCCGATCAGTTTCTTTTCAGTGGAGGAAAGAGGTTCCGCCTTCTCCTCCATCTCCTCGGCTATCTTGTTTTCCGCTGGGTCGGTCATTTTCTTTCTCTCCTAAAAGACTCTTGACAAACTCGGCCTCACTGAATAATGGGCGGCAAGATGCCGTGGAAGAACAGGAAGGAAATAAGCAGACCCACCCATATGATGAACCCGAAAAGGCACAGCAGGTACACCAGCGCGAGCTTTCCCATTCCTTCCTTTCTCAACGAGGCAAAGTTCGAGATCACTCCTATCGAGAAAAATGTCAGGGCGAAAAAGAGCTGCCGCAGGCTGTTGGTCCCGGAGATGCCCTCCTTTAGAGAGGGAACCAGCTTCGACACCGACAACCCAAGCGCCGCAACAAACAGGAAGGTGAAGAAATATCCGATGACGAACTTCGGGAACCGATACCATATCTCCATCTTCGGCACCTTGACGCCCGGCTTCTTTTCTATTCCATACACCCAGACGATTGCCAATACGAATGCCCAGATGCCGATGAATATGTCGATGAAGATTTTCGTCGTCACTCCGGCCGTGAGTATCCAGTCCTTCTCGTAATTTATTCCCTGGACACTTAATGCTTTGGCGCGGATGAGGGCATCGGTTACCGCGCCGCTCGCCGCCGCCGCGCCGTCGGTCTTTATCGCGAGCCCCATCCAGGCGCCCGCGACCATCGGCTCCTTGTATAGCCACGCCTGCGCAGCGAACGGAATTATCACAAGCTCGACCACCGCAAAGACGATGACCAGCGAGGAAACGATGACGGGCACCACGGGCCGCGCCCTGATCGCTCCCCCCGTCGCGATGGCGGCCGACACCCCGCAGATGGAGATTCCCGATGCCAGGGGAGCGGCCCATTCCGGCGTGAGCTTGAACCATCTCCGGGCTATGAAATAGACGACAGGCCAGTAAATCAAATAGGCCTCGACGATGGCGCAGAGACCCCGGAAGAATATGGTTTTTGCCAGACCGAACGAATGGAATGTCTTCAGGCCGACCACCGCGCCCAAAATCACGATGGCCGTCTTGATGAACCATTCCGGTTTTGCCGCGTCTTCAAGATATTTCGCCAGCCCCTTGAAGAAATTTCCCACGATGAGGCCCGCGATGAGCGCGACGATGTATCCCGCCTCCCCTGTCAGGCTCATCGACCACGAAATGCCGAATTTCTCCCGGACGTTGGGCGTCGCCGCGATGTATGCCCAGTGTCCTGCGACCCAGCAGATGTAGGTGAGCCAGAATATTATGGAAAAGCCCAACAGATACTTTTTCAGCTTTGTTCCCAACGAGACCGCGCCGATTGCAGTGATTACCGTGACGAAGACGTACGTGAGGAGCAGCGAAAGGAGTCCCGGAATCGCGCCGTACTGTTCGGACGTGGTGCTCAGCGCTTTCGAGAGACTCGTATAAACATTCGTCTTAGCCACCCACCCAAGCAGATCCACTCCGAGCAGCGAGTTGCCCGTGCCCAGAAACACTATGAAGAGCCCGAGCCATACTGACCACCAGTCCTCGGTGTTGAAGGATGCTCTCTCATCTCTGGCCATTTGAGTCTCCTCCTTGAGTAGCCACTGTATCCGTGGTGCCAGGCAAACAGTGGTCGGTTGAGATGTACGGGAATGGGAGAGCTGAATGTCCGGAAAAAGGGGCCGTCTTGCAGAAGGTGGCAACTGAGTCCCTCTGCCAAGCCATGCGGGGCAGGACGCTCACTAGGGCCTTTGAGTTTCGCCATCTGGCCCCTGATTGGAATGGGGTGAACAAGGCGCCGGGGCTCCTCTTCACGCGTTCCCTAGTAAACCATCTCCAATTTTAGTAGAGCAGGCCGCATATGTCAAGAATTTATCTGATGGTCTCAGAAGCCAAGAGCGCGAAGGCAGCTCCGGCAGGGGAGCGGAAGCGGGGCCTCTTCCTCTTCCGCCGCGGTTTTCCGCAGGGCAACAGAGGCGCCGCCGTCCGCTTCCGGCGGCAAGAAATATTGCATCGGGTTCGGCCGAAGCTCGACCTCTTCACGCCTGGCATGAGCCTCCCTGAACCCTGCGTATCGGGGTGAATTCCATATTTCCAAAAGGGATAGCTCGGCCACGCGTCCGAGAACAAACCTCTCCACGCTGAGTGTCCGGCCAAGGTATCGTCTCGGGATATTTCCGCTTATCGGAGGATTGAGGAACACGCAGGGAGACACCTCTCCTCGAACGCCGATGTACAGATTTCGCCGTGGCTCTTCGCGACAGACCGCCGTCGGCGTCTGCTGCGCAGGCTCATGATAGAAAGGAAGCGAGAGAAGCCTTGAGAGCCACGAGGCCCGGCGCAGATGTTTTCTCACCTGCCTGAGCCAGGAGGCACCCTCGTCGAGAAACACAAGATTGTTCTCTTGTTCCGGCGTGGAGACCAGAATGGGATTAATCGCTGTCACACTTTCGGTGCCCGCCTTTCTCGCTTTCCGCGCCGCCCGTGCGAGCGTCGATATGTTTGCCCGCGTCATCTGGAATGATGCGACAATTCGCGGAACTCTCGACCTGCGCTGCGATTTCAGCTCCTTCATCATCCGGATTTTTCCCAAGATTTGCTCCAACTCCGTGCCCGGTCGGTTCTCCTCATGGCATGCGGATGTTCCGCCGCCCAGGGAGAAAATGATCGAGTCGAGCCCGGCCTCGATCAAACGGCCGGCCGTCGCGTCTGTGAGCAGGGTGCCGTTGGTGGTTATCGAAGCCCTGCTCCCTCTTTCCGAAATCGCCCGGACGAGATCGGGCAGGTCTGCTCTCAAGAGCGGTTCGCCCCATCCCTGCAGATGATACAGCCGGCCTTCGGCTGCGGTCTCAGACACCACCCTTTCGAACACGCTTGAGGAGAGGTCTTCGGAAATCCACTGTGACTTCAGCTCGGGAACGCTTCGCGGACATGCGGGACAACTCAGGTTGCAGCGACTCGTCACTTCGATCTGAATGATGCCCGGCAGCTCCGGTGAGGATATAGGCATGATGGCAACCAGCCGAGGCGGTTAACGAAGGGAAGCTCGACGAACGATGGTCATTTCCCCTGTCGGCCTATGGGTCGAAGTGCTCCGAAATGCGCTCAATACTGACGCCGCGCCCGGTAGAATCATCGACCTCCACCAGCACGGCCTGAAGCTGCAAGTTCTCTTCGGCGACCTCAAACCGCGAAGGTATGCCCGTGACGAAACGCGTGAGCACCTGCTCCGGTTTCATTCCGATTATGCTGTCGTGGGGACCGGTCATGCCCACGTCGGTGATGTAGGCGGTTCCGTGGGGAAGTATTCGCTCGTCGGCGGTCTGAATGTGGGTGTGAGTGCCCAACACGGCCGATGCCTTCCCGTCGAGGTACCATCCCAGCGCCATCTTTTCCGAGGTAGCCTCGGCGTGCATGTCGAGTATGACAACGGGTGTCTGTTCCCTTAACTCTTCGGCGAGTTCCAATCCGGTTCGGAACGGACAATCGTTGCTCTCCATGAAAATGCGGCCGACCAGGTTGAATATTGCCGCGCGTCTGCCGTTGCCGGTATCGTAAATGATGCTTTTCGCGCCCGGGCTGCCGGGCGGATAGTTTGCCGGTCGCACGATGTTGTCCATCGAATCGATGGCTTTGCTCAACTCCGCCCTTCTCCACGTGTGATTTCCCATCGTGACGACGTTCACCCCATACCCCATGATTTCCCGGATGAGTTGCGGTGTGGCTCCCAGCCCTCCGGCAAGGTTCTCGCCGTTGGCGATGGTCACATCGGGGGCATGCTGCCGCTTCACCGACGGCAAGTGGTCGCGGAGTATGCGCCGACCTGGACCGCCCACAACGTCGCCGATGAAGAGGATGCGCATGGAAAGTCCTTTCTCTTATGCGTTCATAAAAAAAGCCCCTCCCGCGAGGGAGGGGCTTCTGAGTTACGAATCACTTTGCATACTCGACCGCGCGGGTCTCACGTATGCATATTATCTTAATCTGACCCGGATATTCAAGTTCCTGCTCGATCTTCTTCGTTATGTCGCGAGCGAGCTGGGTCATCTCGGCGTCGCTGAGTTTTTCGGGCTCGATTATCACCCGAATCTCGCGGCCGGCCTGAATGGCATACGTTTTCTCGACGCCGACAAAGCTGTCGGCGATGTGTTCCAGCTTCTCCAGCCTCTTCACGTATGTCTCGAGCGTCTCGCGCCGTGCGCCGGGTCTTGCGGCGGAGACGGCGTCGCTCGCCTGGGTGAGGACCGCGATCAACGAATTGGGCGACACGTCGTTGTGGTGAGCCTCGATAGCGTTGACGATTATGTCGCTCTCGCCGAATTTCTTCGCCAGTTGCGCCCCGATGCGGGCGTGGGTGCCCTCGACCTCGTGGTCGAGAGCTTTCCCGATGTCGTGCACAAAGCCGGCGCGCTTGGCCTGTTGCACGTTGAGCCCCAGCTCTGCCGCCATTATGCCGCAGATGAAGGCGACCTCCTTCGAGTGCTGGAGCACGTTCTGGCCGTAACTCGTCCGGTACCTCAGCCGGCCCATCAGCCTTATTTCTTCCGGGTGCAGGCTGTGCACTCCGGTTTCCAGCGCTGCGTTTTCGCCTTCCTCGCGGATGGCCGTCTCCATTTCTTCCTGAACCTTTGCGACGACCTCTTCGATTCTGGCGGGATGAATCCGCCCATCGGCTATCAGGCGTTCGAGCGAAATTCGAGCGATTTCTCTTCGGATGGGGTCGAAGCCTGAAAGGATAACGGCTTCAGGAGTGTCGTCAACGATTATGTCGATGCCGGTGGCGTTCTCCAGGGCCCTGATGTTCCGGCCTTCCCTTCCTATTATGCGGCCTTTCATCTCATCGTTTGGAAGGGAGACCACCGAGACGGTCGATTCAACGACGTAGTCTGCCGCGCATCGCTGAATCGCGTTGCAGATTATTTCCTTCGCCTTTTTCTCGGCCACTTCGCGCGTCTCATCTTCTATCCTCTTAATGCGAAGGGCCGCCTCGTGCTTGACCTGCTCCTCAAGCTGAGAGAGCAGGAGTTTCCTCGCGTCGGCGGCGGTCAGGCCGGACAGGTTTTGCAGCTTGTCGCGTTGCTGCTCTATCAGGCTCTGGAACTCCTCGCGCATCTTGTTGACGTTCTTGTCACGCGCGCTCAGGTCTTTCTCTCTGGCGACGAGATTGTTTTCTTTCCTCTCGAGGAGTTCAACCTTTTTGTCGAGGTTTTCCTCCCGTTGAATCAGACGCTTTTCGAGCTCCAGAACCTCTTGCTTGCGCTCCCACGTCTCCTTCTCAAATTGCGTCCGCATCTTGAGGCGCTCGTCTTTTATCTCGAGGAGCCCCTCTTTGATTATTGAATTTGCCTCCTTCTGCGCGTTTCCGGTAATTCTCTCGGCGGCTTTCCTTGCGGAACTCAGACGCCGCCTGCCCAGCAAAAGCCATACGGCGAGACCCAACACCATTATTATGACCCCCACCGCAATCCCTATGAGAAGGGACAGACGGGGGTCGCCAACGAAATAGCGGTTGAAATCCACGATATCTATTTTCCTTCACCCCCCATAATAATATGTAAACGGAGCGCCCACCCAAAGCCAGCGCAGACACCCCTGCCTCACGTAACGGACGGACACGGTTCACCGTCCTAATTTCGTGTGTACCAATAGGTTGTCTCACAGAACTAATTGATCTCCAAGAACTTCGAAAATGTTGCAAAACTTTCGTCGCCAGTTACTCAATCTCATTGTCATTATAGATTGGCAGTACATGAAAAGTCAAGAACAAACATTGGCGAGGCTCCCCCTCCAGGTTGACAGAAGCGATGAATTTTCAAGATGTTAAGGAATGGAATGCGAACCTGCGTGCATCTTCGTCGACTGCTGCGGCGGACGTGACAACATGCCTTGATTGTGGTATCATTGTTTGATATATGAAACAGAAAACCGAGCAGATCCGCAGAGCCTCGTCCAAAGCGCCCGAGCCTCCAAAGGAGCGACCACAGCAGGACACCACGCGAAAGAGACGGTTTTCGTTCAGTCTCCGACGCCTGTTGTTTCTGATGTTGGGGGGAGGACTCTTGGGCGTGGCATGTGGCATATCGCTGGGCCTCACCCGCGACCTTCCCCAGATCACGAATCTGGAAAATTTCAAGCCCATGCTGTCGTCCATCGTGCGTTCATCTGACGGCCAGGTGCTGGCGGAATTCGGAATCGAAAAGAGGCAACGCACCTCGCTCACCCGGATGCCGCCCCAACTGCAACAGGCCTTCCTCGCGGTCGAGGACCAATATTTTTACCGGCACTTTGGCGTGAACCCGGCGGGAATTCTCCGGGCGGCCTACGAGAATATAATGGCGGGCCACGTCGTCCAAGGCGGTAGCACGATCACTCAGCAACTGGCACGCAACCTTTTCCTGACCCGACGGAGAGACTTCGCCCGCAAAGCGCGCGAGGCGATTCTGGCGCTTCAAATCGAGAGAAGCTATACGAAAGAACAGATACTCGAGATGTATCTGAACCAGATATACCTCGGCCACGGCGCATACGGCGTCGAAGAAGCGTCTCAGCTTTACTTTGGCAAGCACGCCGAAGACTTGACGCTCGCCCAGTGCGCTTTGCTGGCGGCGCTTCCCAAGGCGCCCAACAAGTATTCGCCCAAGAACAATCCCGCCGCCGCGCTCCGAAGGAGAAATCTCGTTCTGGAGATGATGTACCATGAGGGCTACATCACCAAGGAAGAATGCATCTCGGCCAAGTTCGAGCCCATCCTTCTGGCGACTCCGTCCACGAAGAAGTCCTCCTTAGCGCCGTATTTCGCCGAATACGTTCGACAATACGTCATCGACAGGTACGGCTATGACATGCTTTACAAAGGAGGGCTCCAGATACATACCACACTCGACCTCAAAATGCAGCAAGCGGCCGAGGCGGCGATCGAGGAGAGCCTCAGGAAATATCAGTTGCAGCGAACGGTCGAGTCTCTGAACGAAAACCGCGATGAGGCGGGCGGAGCCGACGAGGCCCTGCCCGATGATATTTCGGCACCACGCGAAGCGAGTAAGGTGCCGAAAGAGATGGCCACCGACATCGTGCAGGCGGCGCTTGTGGCCATAGACCCCCGCTCGGGCGAGATCCGCGCCTTGGTGGGCGGACGCGACTTTGACAAGAGCGAGTTCAACCGTGCGGTTCAGGCTCGACGACAACCGGGTTCCGGATTCAAACCGTTCATCTGGGCGACAGCCCTCGAAAGCGGCATGACGGCCTCAGACAGGATAGTCGATGCCCCCGTCGTGTTTCACTTTCAAGATAAGGTGTGGGAGCCCAAGAACTATGAGGACCGCTTCTACGGCCCCACAACGCTCAGAGAAGCCTTGGAACACTCTCGCAACATAGTCGCCATAAGACTGCTGAACCAACTGGGAGTCACTCCCGTTATCAGGCTCGCCCACAGAATGGGAATAGACAGTTACCTCCAGCCGAACCTCACGCTCGCCCTCGGTTCCACCGGTGTGAGCCCTCTCGAAATCACCTCAGCCTTCGCGACATTCGATGCAGGCGGCATCCAGCGGGAACCGACGTCGGTTCTGAGGATAATCGGCCCGGATGGCGCGATTATCGAAGAAAAACAGCCCCGAGAGCGCATAGCTCTCTCCGAGCAGACGGCCTACATCATGACCACGCTGATGGAAGGCGTCGTCGAAAGGGGCACGGGCAGGGCAGCCAGGGACCTTGGACGTCCCTGCGCGGGCAAGACCGGGACCACCAACGACTGCACCGACGCCTGGTTCATCGGTTACACACCTCAACTTGTCACGGGCGTGTGGGTTGGGTATGACGACATGAGGTCGCTGGGAAAGAGACAGACCGGTGGACGTGTGGCCGCACCCATCTGGACGAGCTTCATGAAGGCCGCCCTCGCCGGCGAGCCAGTGGAAGATTTCAGCGTTCCGCCCGACATCGAATTCGTTGAGGTCGAAAGCAGCAGCGGGCTTCTGCCGCCTCCCGGAAGCGTAAACAAAATCACGCAGGCCTTTCAAGCGGGCACCGCCCCCACAAGATATCACGACCCCGACGAAGATGAACGCACGGCGGAAGACATCATGCACATATTTCCCACCGACTTGCCCCTCTGAGCCGGGTCGCGGGCGCCTTGCGACACGCCTGGAATCGCCTCTTGACATCCATCGCGAAAGGCAATAGAATTAGCTCGCCTCGGAACACCCCAATAAAAACAATGGTTCATTTGATTCCGCATGACGTGTAGAATCGTCTTGGTGGCGGACAATAAGTTGAAGGGAGGAGAACAGAGATGGGACTGCTTGACGGAAAAGTGGCAATCGTTACCGGCTCCGGCGGCGGAATAGGCCGGTGTCATGCCTTGGCGCTGGCCAAAGAAGGCGCAAAAGTAGTGGTCAACGACGTGGGAGGCGACCGCAGCGGCACGGGCGGTGGCAAAAGCATGGCCGACAAGGTTGTGGATGAGATCAAGGCCGCCGGCGGAGAGGCAGCGGCAAACTATGACAGCGTTGCCACCATGGCGGGCGGCAAGGCTATCGTGCAAACGGCTCTGGACACCTTCGGCAGGATCGACATACTTGTCAACAACGCCGGCATCCTGCGTGACAAATCCCTGCTCAAGATGGATGAAAACATGTGGGACGGCGTCATTGCCGTGCACCTCAAAGGGACATTCGCATGCACCCAGCCCGCAGCCGCCTGGATGAAGGAAAACGGTCAGGGCGGACGGATAATCAACACCAGCTCCACCTCCGGCCTCCTGGGCAACTTCGGCCAGTCGAACTACGGCGCCGCGAAGGCGGGCATAGCCGGCTTTACCCGCGTCTGCGCGATCGAGCTTGCAAAGTACGGCATCACTGTGAACGCATTGGTGCCCGTCGCAAAGACGCGGATGACCGAAGACCTCGCTCCCTTTGCACAGCTTGGGGAAGGCGAGCTCGATCCGGCATACATCTCGCCGATGCTCGTGTTCCTTGCCTCAGACCTTGGCAAGGACATCAACGGCAAATTCTTCCTTATCCAGGGCCCGCGCATCTCCATGATGGAAGTCAAGGCTACCGAGGGCGTAGGCAAGGATGCGATGTGGACGCCGCAGGAAATCGCGAAAAGCTTGGACAAAATCATGGCCTGGTAACGCGCCTTTCACTGAAAGGAAAACGGTGAGCCGCAGCGATGCGGCTCACGTTTTTTTCGGACCTCTCATTCCGGTAGCGAGGAAGTCTCTTCCGTCGGGGCTCCCACTGGACAACGATATCGAGAGTATTTAGAATATGGTTATGATTTCTCTAATCCGATTTGTGATGTTCTATATGACCGGCAGCTTGGAAGACATGTCGAAAATGTGGCTGTTCATCGGGATCTTAGTCGTGCTGGCGTCATGTGGAGGAGGTAATAATCAGGGTCGCGCGGCCGAGGGGCCCGCCCGCCTGTTGCCGCCTGCTCCCGCCGAATGGCGCGAAGCAGGGGAGACGCTGACGTTTTCCGACGTCGCGCTCTCGAATTATATCAATGGCGGCGCCGAGGCGTACTTCGCCTATGGATTCAAGCGGGTGGCCGTGCGGGAGTTTCGGAGCGCCTCCGACGCACGGCTGACTGTGGAAATTTATGAGATGGACCGCCCCGAGAACGCCTATGGCATTTACTCGACCGACTCGGCCGGCGAACACTGGCCCGTCGGAGCCGACGCCTCATACGGTGACGGGTTGCTCAGGTTCTGGAAAGGACCGTACTTCGTGCGCATCATGTGCTTCCCGCCCGATTCCTCCGTCGAGACTCTCATTCGGGAAATTGGCGCCGGGATTGCGGACGCCATCGTCGCGGAAAGCCGGCGGCCGAACATAGTGAAGCTGCTGCCCGAAGGGGCGTACGTGCCCGACACCGCCTGCTACTTTCACCGGCAGACATCTCTGAACAACATACGGTTTCTCTCGGACGAGAACCTGCTTCACCTCGGCGACGACGTGGACGCGCTCACGTGGGAACAGGAGGTCTCGGACCCAAAAGGGAAGCGGAGCAGGCTGAGACACATCGTCATCCGCTATCCGTCGCAGTCTTCCGCCTCTGCGGCGTTTGATGATTTCACGACGAAATATCTTCGAGCCGAAAACGTTTCAACGACCGAGGCGCGAGTGAGGACACCGCTCGTCGGCCGGTTGTCCAACGAACGGTACGCCGCGGCGGGCCTTGAAGGTGAATGGGTGTTGTTCATCCTCGACGCCGACTCTCCCGAATCGGCCGCCAAGGCTCTAGCCCAGACCGATGCAAGGTTGGACGCCTTCATCCGTCAACCAAAGGGGAAATAATCATGATGCACGGAAAAGATGAACCTCGTTCCCACGGCTCACTCACGAGAAGGGATTTCTTGAGAGACACGGCGCTGGGTGCGGCGGGCGTCGCCCTCGGGGCGGCCGGCTGTTCCCCGTTTGCGGAAGCGGGCTACGAGCCGGTCGTCGGCGAATCGCTTCCAGCCGGCAAGAGCAGGGTCGTTCTCGTGCGTGAAGAAGACGCTTTTGGCAATAACGGAACGCCTCGGGAGGAGCGGCTGGGGGAGATGCTGGAACGAGCGATGCTCGAGCTTGCAGGAGAGTCGAAAAGCGACGCCGCCTGGGCACGATTCTTCAAGGCGGACGACGTCGTGGGTGTGAAGATAAACGTGATGATGACGCCGACGTCTCCTGAGCTGTCGCGCTCGGTCGTTCGAGGGATCATGAGCGCAGGCGTGCGCGAACAGAACATAATCCTGTGGGACAGGAACAACGCCGGTTATGGATTGGAGGGCGCCACGGTTCGCAACGAGAAGTTCGGCTACGATTCGAAATCGCTCAGCCGGATAGTCACCGACAAGGCGACCGCTCTGGTGAACGTTCCGGGAACAAAGGTGCACTGGCTCGCCGGCGTGGGGGTGGCTCTGAAAAACTGGGTCGGGGCCGTGACGAACATAAATGTGCCCGACATAGGAGTGGCTTACAAAATCCACGGCGATAGCTGCGCCGAATGCGCGAGCATTCCGGCGATATCTGCCATCAGGGACAAATCCCGGCTGGTTGTGGTCGATGCGCTCAGGCCGCTCTTCCACGGAGGGCCGCAGGTCAACCCGCGCTATCTCTGGCCGTATCGAGGGATAATTGTCGGCGTCGATCCAGTAGCCGTCGACACCGTGTGCATGAAGATATTGGAGGCAAAGCGCCGCGAGTACAAGGGAGAGGAGTGGCCGATCAGCCCTCCGCCGAAGCTCATCTTCACGGCAGAGCGAAAATACAGACTCGGCCACGCCAACATGGAGAACATCGAGATCGTGAAGCTGGGGTGGAAGGACGGAGTCCTGGTGTGATGCGCCCCGCCGGAACCCGGCGTCTTCCCTTTGCAGGCTGGAAGCCTGCGCTACATCAGAGCCCGTCATTTCCTTCTCTACATTTGAGCCGTCGTCCTTTTCTTGGCTGACTGGATGTCTCTGCGCTGCTTCAGAGCCGTCGTAGCGCAGGCATCTTGCCTGCACGACACGGCGACCAGCTTGACAAATCACTTTTTCAAGTGATAGCGTGATGAACCGGAGCTGATGAGGGTGTCTCCTCTTTTTATGGTTTTCATTCATGGAGATACCCTCTACAGTTTTTGTCTCCTCTTCAGTCAATTCCAAACCTTCTCTGCCCCCGAAAGATGCCTCCCGCTGACGGTCCTAGAACGCCCGCCGTTGCTTGACATTTGATGGTGCTGTTTATAAGATGAGTGTGTAAATCGTTTATTCGCGAAGGTGTGTGAAAGTGGCGGCAGCACTGAAAACCGACTACTCTATTCCGCGACAGGTATTGCGGATTTTCGACGCGTTCGAGCGCGAAGGGGTACAGGTGTACCTTGTCGGAGGAATCGTCCGTGAAATCCTGCGCGGGTCGGAAGAAGAGCTCAACGATTTCGATTTCGCCACGCCGACGTCCGCCGAGCAGACCGCCAAGATTCTCCGGAAGGCCGGCATGCGTCCCATTCCGATAGGGATGGCGTTCGGCACGGTGGGCGCGTTCATCGAGGGCATAAGGGCGGACATCACCACCTTTCGGCGTGGCGAGGAGTACAAGCCGCGCTCCCGGCATCCGCAGGTCGATTTCGGGGGCACGATAGAGGAGGACTTGCAGCGGCGCGATTTCTGCATGAATGCGATTGCGATGACGAAGTCGGGCGAGATAATCGACCCATATGACGGATTGAAGGACATAAAGAACAAGCACATCTCGGTCGCGGGCGATGCGGCGAAAGTGTTCAGCGACGACCCTCTGCGGCTCCTGCGGGCGGCGCGGTTTGTCTCGCAGCTCGGCTACTCGGTGGTGCCGTCGGTCAAGAAAACCGCCCGCAAGATGGCGTTTTTCATAACTGCGGTCTCGCGCGAGCGCTGGAAGATGGAGATGGACAAGCTGCTCATGGGCGACGACGTGCATAAGGGGCTCGACTATCTGCTCGAGAGCGACCTGCTCACCTTCATGATGCCTGAGGTGACCGTGCTGAAGGGCTTCAACCAGACCGACGAGTACCACCACAAGGACGTGTGGGAACATACCAAGCGAGCGCTGAAGGCCTCGGTCAAGCGGCTCGACGTGCGGTGGGCCTTGCTGTTCCACGATTTGGGTAAACCCTACACGAAATCCGTCCGGGACGGCCACGTGCATTTCTATCACCACGAGGTGGTCGGCGAGACGCTCGCGCGAAGCATCATGTTCCGACTCAGATTCTCGAACGAGCAGAGAAGGAAGGTCTCGTCGCTGATCTTCAACCACATGCGGCCCAACATGTACGACGACGACTGGAACGACTCTGCCGTACGGCGGCTCGCCAGAGACATGCGCGGCAACGTGTTTGATCTCATTGACCTTTCGCGGGCCGACATCACGTCGATGCGGCCCGAAACCGTCCGGCGAGGGCTCGCCCGCCTCGACAAACTGCATCAACGGGTCGAGCAGGTGCTCGCCGAAGACGCGAAACAGCCGCCGCTTCCCAAGGGAATGGGAACCGCGATCATGGAGCGCTTCGGAATGGAGGAAGGCCCGCAGGTGGGCGAATACATGGCTCGTCTGCATAAGGCCGTCGATGAGGGCAGGCTGGAGCCGGGACACGACTACGACTACTATCTCTCGTTTCTCGAAGAGTCGGAATAGCTTTGCCGTTGGAATTTCCTTATCAAGATAACGGACAAAGTGAATCTTGAATGTTTCCGGGCGAGGAAAATCACGAAGGAAGCGTGGGGGGTGAAATATGGAATGGTGGATGAGGATGCGCATTGCTACAAAGGTCTGGCTAGTGTCAGGACTCGGCTTTTTCATCGGCATTATCATCTGGTTTTGCGTGGCCGCAAGTCGAGTGGGCCTATCTTCTGCGCTTCTTTTCCTTGCCTTGGCATGCGTGGGTCTTGTTGCCCTTGGGATTGCTGCAAAAGATATTCATCAACACGGACTTGGTGGTGTGCGATTTTATCTTTTGTGTGTTGGGGCGATGTTATCCTGTCTTGGTTTCATCGGGCCTTTTTTTCTCTGGCCATGAGAGGAGGACGAGGAGGGGATGGGGCGGTGTTTATAATATTCGGCTGGGGCCGCCAGACGCGGAGGGATTGGGGTCCTACTTGCGCGCTGAGCTGTCCCAACTGTAGCAATGACAAGTTTTGGCATTTACTGAGCCTGACAAGATGGTTCACCCTTTTTTTCATTCCGGTAATTCCGTATAGCTTTAAGAACTATCTGGTCTGCCCTGTATGTTCAGAGGCGCTCGAACTCAACCGTGCGCAAACGGAGAGGGCAAAAAGGTTGAACGGGACGACCACATCTTTCTTGAACGATGAAATGACAGAAGAGCAATACCTTTCAGCCTTAGATGCTGTTGATTTGTTCGAGGAAAGAAAAGCTATAGAGCCTCCGCCTCCAAAGAAAATCTCCCTGAATTGTCCTCACTGCGATGCAAAATACAGCGTCGGGGAACAATACGCTGGAAAGCAGGGCCGCTGCAAGAAGTGTGGGGGACTTATCGTTGTGCCCGACAGACGGCACGCGGCCACAAAGCAGGGATAGGGCAATGAGCAAGGCGGGGAAGATTCTCGGTTTGATTTTGTTTTGGGGATGCGGTGGGTTGCTGTTTTTACTTGAGGAGTGTTATTTCTGGACGTGGTGGGGACCGTTCGGCGTCGCTGTCGCGACCTTTATTCCGCCAGTTGTTGTCTTTTTCCCGTTCGTGTTTTGGTATAAAGAGGGAGTATTTCCATTGGGATATTTCATTCTTTGGGGTCTATCTATCACGGGGGGAATGATAGCTGCGTTTGTAGAGGAAGAGGGAGACAACCCAATAACTTTTTCTAAAACGATGAAGGTCTTGAGTAAAATAGCGCAGGTTGTCGTTTTGCTTTCTTGCTCCTTTCTCTTTCTTGGGGGACTCCTCTTACTTACTTTCGCGTTTATTCGATTGAGTGATGATAGCCATTCCGCTATAGCTGGACTTTATCTTGGTCGGGCAGTAATACCCTTATTGCTCGGGGGTGCAGGCTGCTATTGGGCTGGCCGTAGGCTGTTCGGGAAAAAAGGGGAACCAGCCACTACCAAATCCGTCACTCCATCTCCTGTTGAAACTGTCGAGCAGAAGCCCGCTCCGAAGATTGAGGCTTCCTGTCCTCACTGCGACGCAAAATACGCCGTCGAGGAACAATACGCTGGAAAGCAGGGCCGCTGCAAGAAGTGCGGGGGACTGATGGTCGTGCCCGATAAAAGGCTTGCAACAAGGAAGGAATGATGAAACTGACCTGGTTAGCGTGCTTGGCGCTTTGTGGTTTGTTCATGGGGGGATGTGCGCGTGAACTTGAGTGTGAGATAGACTACTCAAAGCCCGATATGATTACTCCTCCATTCTTCTGGATAAAAAATTCAGAAGTTGGGCAAGTTTGGTATGACGTTGTGGTGGAAATCAATTATGATGCGCCAGGCGGGGGATACGCATTTTTGGTGAAGGAAATTCAAGGTGGCGATTCAGCTTTTCTTGACGCTAGAACCTTTGCAAAAAAGAGTGGAGTGCGTTTCGAGTGGGGAAAGCGAAAGCTAAATAATGTTCGTGTGAGTGTGAGATACCCAAGGCGAAAACCTATAATTTTTGACCTGCGCCATGAGTATTTATGAGTTCGCTTCTTATGACCAAAATGTGACAGCTTCGGACGGCTTTATGCTGTTTCTCACTCCCTCGCACGTTCTCAAGTTTGAAGAGAGAGATTGAGGGGTAAAGGCAAAGGCAACAATAGTCTTCCCCCTTTTTGAAAGGGACTGAAGGGGATTTAACAACCCCCCGCCAGCAAAGAGAACCATCACATGAAGATAGGAATCCTCGGAGGAACATTCGACCCTATTCATACCGGCCACCTGATAATTGCGGAAGAGGCGCGCTGGCAATGTGAGCTCGACATTGTGCTGTTCATAGTGACGTCTCATCCGCCGCACAAGAAAGAGCCGGAGGCCGCGGCCGAGGACAGATTCAGAATGGTGGAACTGGCGACCGTGGGCGAACCGGCCTTTCGTCCGTCCCGCATCGAGATCGAGCGCGGCGGCAATTCTTACACGGCGGAGACGCTGAGAGAGCTGCTCCGAATGTATCCGGGAGCTTCGCTGCATCTGATAGTCGGGGCCGATTCGGTGATTGATTTCTCCGACTGGAAGAATCCCGAAGCTGTGATCGAAATGGCCGATGTGGTCGTCGCGTCGCGTCCCGGCTTCGACCTGTCACAGATGGAGCCGAGGCTGCGCGGCAGGACGCGTGTTCTGCAGAGTCCGGCGGTGGAGATTTCCTCGACGATGATTCGCAAACGGTTGCACGACGGGAAATCCGTGCGGTTCCTTGTTCCGGAAGCCGTCGAGCGATACATACGCGAACGGCAACTTTATTCCCACTGAGTTCGAATCCATGCGAGAAACAAAGCGCGCGGCACAGGAGCTTTCCAGGATAGCCGAAGAGTACGCCTGCTCGAATCTCAACGGGCGATTGCTCAAACACGCTCGCGGATGCGCCGAGATGGCACAGAAGCTGGCGCAAAGATTCGGCCTCGACGCAGAAAGGGCCGTCACAGCCTCGTACTTGCACGACATCGGCAAACAGTTCTCCCGCGAAGAGCAGGCCGCCTTGGCGCGGAAAATGGATATGTCGGCATCCGAGATTCGCTCATATCCGCCCGAGGTCTTGCATGGACCGCTCGGCGCGCTTATCGCAAAGAAGCAGCTTGGCATCGACGACCCCGAGGTGCTTCAAGCCGTCGAGGCTCACAGCACCGGCTGCCCCGGCATGTGCGGCTTGGCCAAAGTCGTCTTTGTCGCGGACTTCATCGAACCCTCGCGCAGATTCCCTGGCGCCTCCGAACTGCGCAGTCGCGAACACGCCACCCTCGACAAGATGGCGGCCGCGATTCTCAAACGCAAGCTGATCTACTTGATGGAAAAGAGAAAAGTCATCGACGCGCGCGCGCTTGACTTCTGGAATGAACTGATGTGCGGAGGGACGTGACCGGTTTCTCCCCGTCTGCGCAAGCCCGCCGGGAGAGGCCCTTGCGGCTTTCACGGAAGGAGCAAAAGATGAAGAGCTATCGCAAAGAACTGTGGTTCAACGTTCCCGCGAGACGTGCGTTCATCAACATCACTCCGCAGGTCGAGGAATGCTTGAGGGAGAGCGGCGTCAAGGAGGGCCTCGTTCTCTGCAACGCGATGCACATCACGGCGTCCGTGTTCATCAATGACAACGAATCCGGCCTGCACCACGACTTCGAAGTGTGGCTGGAGAAGCTTGCGCCGCACGAGCCGGTGAAGCAGTATCGGCACAACGTGGGCGAGGACAACGCCGACGCGCACCTGAAGCGGTCGGTCATGGGCCGCGAGGTCGTCGTCGCCGTCACCGGCGGCAAACTCGATTTCGGCCCGTGGGAGCAGATCTTCTACGGCGAATTCGACGGCCGCCGCCGCAAACGCGTCCTCGTCAAGATTATCGGGGAGTGAGCATCAACCTTTAAGGGCTGGGTTGCATGGACGAATGTGCATCAGAATGGAATATCATTGCCATCTGGTTCAGGCTCTGACGGCCTTGGCTTCATCTCAAGGTCTTTTTGGATGACGAAAAGAATGAAAGCACCAGCAAGGTGAACAGCAAGCTCCGCATAGACCTTGGAGACTGAGACTACTTCTTCACCTTGGCCATGCCCGCCAAGGCGGTTGCGGATGAAGGGTAGGGCCATTAGAACCGAATCACCGAATGAGCCTGAAAATCTTTCAGGCATATCCTCGTAGAAACCGGCGTCGGCAAGCTCACGAATCAAGGCGCTAGCATTTCCAGTGTCGTGGCCGAGGACCGTTTTGAGAACACTTTCAAAGCTCTTGCAGGCGTTATGTATTGCCCCTTTGTGATCACCTGCAGCCATGTCATTCCTTGCGTCTCGAAATTCATCAAGTGCGCCCTGAAAGCCCTCGGCTTTCATCAATTCTTGCGATCGCGTGGCCAATTGCATGCACAGAAAGTCCGAGTCAACCTTGAAAAATTGACCATCTACCAAACGCCAAGGACAGCCTTCCTCTTCGAAGATGTTGTTGATTTCTTGCTGAAACTTCCCCTTCAAATCATCCATGAGCTCATCATTGAAAAGTTCTATCACATCTAGGACCTGAGCAGGATAGGCTCCCTCAACGAAACCTTTCAGGTCAACTTTCACACGACGGTCAGAGTCGTTGAATGCCTCAAGCTTATCTACTCCATAAGATCTCTTAAGCAATGCCGGAAGCTCCGCGAGGATCGAAGATTGGTTTGCCCAATTGTCGGCGGGGTCAGGCCGCACCCAAGTGGAATGATTCAGGTCTTCCAGGATAAGCCATATGCGTTTTCGCAAACGTTTCGAAATCGAAACCTTCAGTCGCTTGCCAAAAATCGCTTCTTCGTGACGCTTTGAGAAGGGTCTCATAGTCTGCCTAGTCTTTCCCGGTCAACTCCTCGTTTCAGAGCCTTCGACCTTCATCAAGATTGCCAACGTTAATTGACGGCGCTTCAGCTGCATCACTTCTTTGTTCAATTCTTTGCCACAATCTTGCTCACCTCCTTTGCCGCCATGGTGCCGGAGGTGACGGCTTCGGGGAAGCGAGTGACGGGGCCGACGTATTCGGCGTTGGCGAAGTAGATGTTGCCGAATGGCTTTCCCAGCTTGGGGAACACGTCGGTGATGTAGCCGGGGTAGGGGACGGAGTAGTTTCTCGTGCGCAGTAGCACATGCACGGCCTCGACCTTTTCGATTGCGCCGGGGAAACGCTCGTCGAGCTCGCTCAACACGCGACAGGCCATCTTGACCATCGCGTCTTTGTCCTGCACGAGGTCCACATTTTCCAACGACATCTTGTTGAAACACGAGAGCACGTTCGGCCGCTCGGGGCCTCGGTCGCGGCAGAACCAGCCGGGCACGGTCACGGCCTGCACGGTGCAGTTCATCACGCCCAGCCGGTAACCGCGCCGATATATCGGCCGGCGCGAGCAGAAGTGGAACACTGGATAGCTGAACCTGCGCATTTGGCCCATCGCCTCTTTGAGCTCGGGCGGGATGTCCTCGACGATTTCCTTCGTTATGTTCGCCTCCGCGTTGACGATGGCAGCCCTGGCGCGGACGGTGGATACTTTCCCGTTGCGCCAGTAGGTCGCCAGCACGCGCCCGTTGGCATCGTGCCGTATCCTGTAGACGAACGCGCCCGTGAGCATCCGCCCCGGCCCTGCTTCTTCGACCTTTTGGGCGAGCGTCCGATTTATCAGCCCCAGACCTCCGGGGAACGAGCAGATGCCCTCGTTGCCCGCATAATCCTGCTCCTGCGCCGATGAGATTGCGTAGTAGGCCGATACGTCGGCGGTGTGAGGATACGGCTTGGCAATTTGCTCATACCACTGCCTGAACTCGGGCGAGTATTCCTTCATGAATTCGGAGAATGGCACGCGGTCAAGCTCCTGCTTGCGAGCCTCGCAATCAATCTTCGGCATGTCGCGGCGGTAAAACTGTATGATGTCGAGCTTCACGCGCCACGGAAGCGGCATCCTGAAAAAGCCCCAGAAACTGTACGGGTTCGCCACCTGACGGTTGCCGGGGAAGACGACAACCAGCGGGCTCGTGTCCCTTTGGGGCGTCAGATGCAGTTCGTGGCACAGATCCCAGACCGAATCGGCCCACGTGCCGGGCGTGCCGATGTATTGGCCGCCGAGCGAAAACGGCATACCCTCCCATTCGTGATACATAGAATTGCCACCGAGCTCAGGCAGAGCCTCGAGCAGCAGGATGTTGCGGTCTCTGAGGCGATAGGCGGCCGTCAGCCCGGCCGCTCCTCCGCCGACGATGACGACTTCCACCTCGCGCTCCGGCTCGGGCGATTGGGTGAGCCTGCCCTCCCGAAACATTCGGTTGGGATTATCGGGAAACACTTCGCCGTGGAACGTGATCATATCCTCAAGTTTTTCGGGAGGAACATCTCTCGTCTTCAAGCGCCCTCCTTCTTTATAAGCCCACACGTCCTTCGCTCCAAGGGCGCCCATGCCGAGCACCGCCGCTCCTCCGCCGGCTGCCAGTATTTTCTTAAGAAACAAGCGTCTCGATGTCTCCATGCGTTTTCCTCAAAGTTGCGGCGTGGCACCGTTCTCGGGGCGAGGAAGATGCGGCGGCCAAGTAATACAGCGGATACCTCATAACACGTGCGCTCAGGCGTAATCAAGCATTTCGCCCGACCGTGTCTCGGTGATGGAAAAGAATTCCAGGTGACACTCGGCGGAGGCGTTCAGGGTGATACGGCGGTCGTACTTCTTCTCGAACTCGGCGATGGTGTCAGCTTCGGTTGCCCTGAGTCGTTCGATCACGTCTTTGTGTGCGGTCAAGGTGATGGCCTTGTAACCGTTTCCCTTACATTGTTTCTCCAGTTGTCGCAGCGCCTGGATGGCGGTCGTCGTGACGGACTTCACCCATCCGGTTCCTTCACAATACGGGCAGGGTTCGCAGAGTGAGGGCGTCAGGCTGAGCTTCACCCGCTTGCGGGTCATCTGCACAAGCCCAAGCTCGGTAAGTCCGAGGATATATGTTTTGGAGCGGTCGGTCTTGAAAGCCTCCTGGAATTCTTTGAGGAGCTTCTGCCTGTTGGACGGTTTCTCCATATCAATGGAATCCACGACGATGATTCCGCCGATGTCGCGAAGCCTCACCTGACGGGCCACTTCCCTCGCCGCTTCCATGTTGGTCTTGAACACGGTGTCCTCGAGTTTCTGTTTGCCGGTAAATTTTCCCGTGTTCACATCTATCGTGGTGAGCGCCTCGGATTGATCGATAATGATGTAGCCGCCACTGTGCAGCCAAACTTTCTTACGGAGCGCCTTTTCTATCTGGCCGTCGAGGTCGTATTTCTCGAAGAGCGGGACGCGTCCCCGGTACAGTTCCACGCGCGGCTTGAGGTGGGGGGCAAGGTTTTCGAGCAGGTTCAGAACGGTGTCGTAGTCGCGTTTGGAGTCGATTATGAACTTGTCGATTTCATCGTTGAACACGTCTCGCACGACGCGGGCCACCTGTCCCAGGTCCTGGTGCAGGAGCGAAGGCGAAGGCATGCTATCCATCCTGCGAACGATCTTATGCCACAGGCCGGTGAGATATTTGATGTCGGCCTTGATTTCCTCCTCGCCCTTGCCTTCCCCGAGAGTTCTCACGATCAGGCCGAGGCCGTGCGGGCGCAACTTTGCGGCGATTTTCCTGAGACGTTCGCGCTCTTTATCGTTCTCGATCTTGCGGGATACGCCAAGGTGGTTGACGGTGGGCATGAGGACGAGATACCGGCCAGGCAGCGAGACATAATTGGTCAGCCGCATTCCCTTTTGGCCCATCGGCTCTTTCGCCACCTGCACCATGATTTCCTGCCCCCGCTTGAGCATATCCTCGATTCTCATTCTGCGTCTGCGTCTCGACCGGGGCCGGTATTCGTCTTCCTCGTCTTCGTCGTCCAAGTCCACTTCGTACTCGTCGAGGGTGTCGGTGACGTCGGATACGTACAGGAACCCGTTCTTTTCCTGCCCGACGTCGACAAAGGCGGCCTCGATGCCGGGGACGATGCTCTTCACGGTTCCTTTGTAAACATTTCCGACGAGCCGACGCTCTACCTTTCGCTCGATGAAGAGCTCGGTAAGCTCGCCGTTCTCTAGCAAACCTGTCCTCGACTCCCGCGAGTCAACGCTGGCGACCAACTCTCGACGGAGTTCTTTTTTCGAGCCTTTGCCTCTTCTGCTAGTCTTCTTCTTGCGCTTTCTCATTCGTTTTCACCTGCAGGGGGTGGCCGTCGAATCTTATGTCCGTTCGAATGATTCTCAAGCATTTTGCATGGTCCGGAGAGAGGCCGAGCGCCGCGCGGGCCACTTCCGACGGACTGCACGACCCTTGGCCGCCCATGGATAGGTCCACCCGCAGCCACATGGAGTCCCGCTTGGTCGTCACTTCCGCATCGATCACGAACCGTCTGACATCGACGATGTTGCTCGCGTCCCTGCGCACCCGCTCAACCGGCGCGGAATCCCTGGCGAGAAATTCCCGAACGAGCCTGTGACTGTTCTCGGCCACCTCTCCCTCAGGTAATTCTATCACATAACGGGCCGAGGATGCACGGGAGAGGCGGGGCGAGGAGCCCAGCACCCAGCCTGTCTCGAGCAGGTCGAGACCTCGTGGCATGGTGGCGCCGAGCCGTTCATGCAGGGTCTCCGGCGAGAGCATGCGGGCGAGAAATATGTCTGCCAGCTCGCATTTGCTCTCGTATCCGAGAGGGAGCGCCGGCCCCATGCTGAGTCTTGGGCGGGGATTGAATCCCTCGGTGTATACGACGGGAATGGTCGCGCGGTTGAGCGCGCGTACAATGGCCCGCATCACATCGAGGTGAGAAATGAACCTGACTCGCCCAAGCTTGGCGTATTTAATCCGATAGGTCCACATGCCCGCAAACCCCGCATCCGAGACACTTCTCCCTGCAATCGGCCGTGAACTCCGCCGTGCGCGAGCGTTCGAGTTCTTTGAGCAGATATGACTTGTTCACACCGCTCTCTATGTGGTCCCACGGGAGCGCATCGTCGGGGCCATACATGAAATTTGTCGCCCGTCCGAAATCGATTCCGCATTCCGACATCGCCTGCCCCCAGGCATCCATATTCAGTTCCGACGACCAGCCGTCGAACCTGGCGCCGCGCTTCCACGCTCCGTATATGGCATCTCCGGTCCGTCTGTCGCCCCGTGAAAGCAGCGCCTCGAGAAGGCACAGCGAGGGCTCGCGCCAGCTTATCTTAACATCGCGGTGTCGTATGCGCGAGGTTATGGCGGAGTACTTGTCCTGCAGATTCCGCTCATCGACGACGTTTTCCCATTGGAAGGGAGTATGCGGCTTGGGCACGAATGCCGAAAGGCTGATGTTGGTGCGGAACCTCTTTCCCCGCAGTTTGCGGCCCATCGTCCTGATTCGCTCGATGAGCGAGGCGATAGCAGCTATGTCCTCATCCGTCTCGCTCGGCAGGCCGAGCATGAAATACAGTTTGAACACATCCCAGCCGGCCCTGAGCGCATTCTCGAGTGAGCCGAACATTTCCTCCTCGGTGTAATCCTTGTTTATCACCCGCCTCAGCCGGTCGGTCGCGGCCTCGGGCGCAAACGTGAACCCGCTCTTGCGAACCTCTTGAATCTTTTCCGCGATCCCTATCGAAAAGCTGTCGAGCCTGAGCGATGGCAGCGAGATGGAGACCCTGCGGTCGGACAGCCGCCGGGTGAGGGTGCCGACGAGCTTTTCTATCTCACTGTAATCGGTCGAACTCAGCGAGGCCAGGGTGATGGCGTCGTACCCCGTCTTCGCTAGCCCTTCTTCCACGAGACGGCAGATACCCTCCACGCTTCGTTCCCGAACGGGCCTGTAGGCTGTGCCTGCATGGCAGAAGCGGCATCCGCGCGAGCATCCGCGCATTATCTCGACTATGAGGCGGTCGTGAACCGCCTCGATGAAGGACACGGGCGGGTCGGTCGGAAAGGGGGCCGTCTCGAGGTCCTTTATCCAGATGCGCTTCACCGTTTCGGGAGCGTTGAGCCTCGGCGCTATGCGGCGGAACTTTTCGCCGTCATATTCCGCTTCATAGAGCGAGGGAATGTAAACGCCCTCGATGCGAGCCCAATGGTCGAGGAGGTCTTTCCTCGCCCCTCCGTCCCGCTTGAAATCCTCGAAGGATTCGAGTAACTCGAGAATCGCCTCCTCGGCTTCGCCAATGACGAACGCATCGATGAAATCGGCCATCGGCTCCGGGTCCAACGCGCAGGGTCCGCCCGCGATGACGAGAGGGTCGCCCTCCCTCCGTTCGCGGCTGAATATGGGGATGCCCGCGAGGTCGAGCATGTTGAGCACATTGGTGTAGTTCATCTCATATTGCAGCGAAAACCCGACGATGTCGAACTCGCGGACCGGCCGGAACGATTCGAGCGAGTAAAGTGGAATGCCGCGCTCCCGCATTTGTTTCTCCATGTCGCCCCACGGCGCAAACGTCCGTTCGGCGAGATAGGAGGACTGGGCATTGATAATGTGATAGAGAATCTTGAGCCCCAGGTGGGACATTCCTATTTCGTAGGTGTCGGGAAAAGCGAGCGCCACGCGCACCTGCGAGGCGGCCCAGTCCTTTCGTACGCTGTTCACCTCTCCGCCGACGTAGCGGCCCGGCTTTGCGACGAGCGGAAGGAACTCTTCGATAGAATGTATCATCAGAAGATATGGGAACGTGCCTTGATGCCCAGAAGGAGACCGACGCAGGCCATCATGGTGAGAAGATTCGAGCCTCCATAGCTCATGAATGGGAGCGGGATGCCGGTGACCGGCATGAAGCCGACCGTCATCAGCAGGTTCACGAGCACCTGGAAAGAGATGATGGTGATGACGCCGACGGCCAGCATGCTGCCCAGGAAGTCACGCGCCGATTCGGCTATCTTGAGCGCCTGAAACAACAGCCCGACGTAGAGCAGAACGAGTATGCACGAACCCACGAACCCCCACTGTTCCGCAAACACGGAGAATATGAAGTCGGTATGCTGTTCCGGCAGGAAATTGAGCTGGCTCTGCGTGCTCGCGAGCCATCCTTTTCCCGCGAACCCGCCCGCGCCGATTGCGATCTTCGATTGAATGATCTGGTAGCTGGAGCCGAGCGGGTCGAGGTTCGGATTGACGAAGGAGAGAAGCCGCAGCTTCTGGTACTCCTTCAGGAATCCCCAGAACAGGGGAATCATGCCGATTCCCAAAGCTCCGATGGCCGCAATGTGACGACGCCTGGCGTTGGCCGCGAAGAGCATGCCACCCGTCAGCGCCACGAGCACAAGCCCCGTGCCCAGGTCGGGCTGGAGGATTATCAGAGCAGCAGGAAGCCCGGCGATCGCGACCGCCCCCAGCAAGAACCATATCTCCCGGATTCGCTCCCTCACGTCATCCAGGTAGCGCGCCAGCGCGAACAGTGTCGCCACCTTGACAAACTCGGACGGCTGCAACTGGAATCCAAACAGCCGCACCCATCTCTGGGCGCCGTGTACTTCCTTGCCCGCGATGAAAAGAAGCAGCAGGAACACAATCGTTGCGCCGTAAAAGTAATAGGCGAATCGGGAAATGAAGCGGTAATCCACGGCTGTCGCCATGGCCATGGCCGCCAGACCCAACAATGCCCACATGAGCTGGCGCGAGAAGAACGGCTTGACCTCGTCCATGCCCGATTTGTAGGCCGAAGAAAACACCGTTACCAATCCAATGCAAATGAGCAGCAGGGTGCACGTAAGCGCGAAATAATCGAGCCCGCGCGTCATTTGTCTGGGGGCTTTCACGTGGTAGGTCCTTCCTCGCTCGTGTCTTTTGCGGCCGGCGAATCTAACGTTGAGATGCGCTTGGCGACTTCCCGCGCGACGTGGACTGCGCTCTCCGAAGCATGTCCTCCGTGTTCGCAGAAAACGACGATCACGAGCGGTTCCTCAGGGTCGTCGGTGGCCGCCACGAACCACGCATGATCCCTCTGCTCAAACGGGATCTTCTCCAGCTTCTCCTGGGTGTCGGCTCGCTCTCTAAATCCGACCACCTGGGCGGTCCCGGTCTTGCCGATAAGGGGGACGATGTCGTTCTTTGCCTGCCATGCGGTACCATAGAACGGCTGCCGCGAGTTCACGGCCCGCCTGAGCCCTTCCCTTACCAAGTCCAGCGCCGCCGCGTCGTCGAGCGCATGCTCCTGGGCGGGTCGCTGTCTGAAGAGCGGCTCCGCGCTTTCCGGCGTCTCGATGGACTGGATCAAATAGGGCGTGACCAATGTGCCGCCGTTGGCGATCGCGGCGATGACACGGGCCATTTGCAGCGGAGTCGCAAGGGTATATCCCTGCCCTATCGAGGCGTTCAGTGTTTCACCGTCGTACCACCTCTTGTCCGAGGCGGCCCTGAACGCTTTCTCCTTCCACTTGGGAGAAGGGACAAGCCCCCGCATTTCGCCCGGCAGGTCTATGCCGGTCGGCTGACCCAGGCCGAACATGCGGGCATATTTCGCTATGCGGTCTATTCCGAGCTCGATCCCGACGTTGTAAAAGAAGACGTCGCAGGAATAGGCCAGCGCCTCGACCACGTTGAGGCTGCCGTGGCCGGTATCCTTCCAGCAGCGAAACCTTCTGCCGAGCCTGAATGAGCCCGTGCAGGTGAACCGGGTCTGGGGCGTTATCACGCCCTCGCGCAGGGCTGCATATGCCATGATCATCTTGAAGGTCGAGCCCGGCGCATACGCTTGCAGGGCACGGTTGAGCAGCGGGTGTCGGGGGTCGTTTAACACGTCGAGCCTCTGTTCGTCCGTGCCGAAAGAGACGAAGATGTTCGGGTCGAACGAGGGTTTGCTGACAAGGGCTCGTACAGCTCCGGTGGTGGCTTCCATCACGATGACGGCGCCGTCGTGTTCGCGCATCTCCTCGTTCGCAATTCGCTGGTACTCGGAATCGAGCGTCAGCCGGACGATGTTCCCCGGATGGGGAGATTTCTTGACAAGCGTCAGCAGTTCGCGGCCTGCCGTATCGATTCTGACGCGCGGGTTCCCTCTGGAATCCAACTCGATCTGTGGCCGCCCGTCGGCATACACCTGCACCTGCACGCCTCCGTCCTCGCCCCGCAGCCATTTTTCTGCGACGAGTTCCACGCCGGCCTTTCCGACGTAATCGCCGATGCGATATCCCTGTTCGTCCATCCGTTCGAGCTCGTTAGAACCGATTTCGCCCAAATAGCCGAGCGCGTGAGAAGCGCATCGGCCAAGGGGGAAGCGTCTGCACGGCTCGGCGGTTATTATTATCCCGGGCAGTTCGAGCGAGCACTCTTCGATCGGGGCCGCCCGCTCGATGGAAACGTCTCGTGCGACCGTGATCTGCCTGTATGGGGCAAACCTGGATGCGCTCACCTGCTCGAGCACCGCCGCCTTGTCGAAATTGAGAAAATGGTCCAGCTTGGCCAGAGTTGCGACGGGGTCGGATGCCTCGGCCGGGATGATTGACACGGTGAACGACGGCCGGTTGTCCACAAGCAGATTTCCCCGGCGGTCGTAAACGAGCCCGCGGGGAGCTTTGAGCTGGAGGAGACGAATCCTGTTCTTGTCGGAAAGCAGCCTGAACTTGTCTCCCGCTATGAGTTGAAGGTGCGCCAGCCTGAGCGCGAATATCGCGAAACCGGCTGCGATGACCAATGTGAAGACGCGCAGCTTCCGGTGGAACCTGATTTGTTCCCTATATTTTTGTTTCAGGTAGAGTTTCATGCTCGACTTTGTACTTCATTTTCAATCGCATGTAAGAGGGGAACCGCCGCCTCTTCATCAATACGAACGCGACAGGCGCCGCCAACGCAGTGTAAACGGACGTCCATACGATCGTTCGCAGGATTTGAGTCGCCGAGCCGACTTCGTATTGGAGGACCAATTTCAAGAGAGCGAACGATACTCCGAAGACCAAGCAGCCCACGAATGCGACAAACACCTGGGCGGCCCGGTTGTCGGTCAGCAGAAAGTCCCCCGCGGCCACGAGGAAGTATGCCATGAAGGTCAACGAGAACGCGTTCATCCCGATGGCCCCCCCGGAGAAGAAGTCGCGTGTGAGCCCGAGGATGAATGCCAGCGCCATCGCCTTGCCGAAGTCTTTCCGGCTGGTAGCCACGACGACGGCCAGCACGGCGAGGTCGGGTCGTATGCCGCCGACCTCGACCGCGTTCATGAGGGTCGATTCGATGACCGCCAGCGCGATGCCGGCCAGAAATGCTTTGAGGGCAAACAGCACTGCTCGTTCTCCCGTCGGGGTAGCGCGCAGAGGCGATTTCTAAGGTGGCGCATCCGGGACGGACAGCGAGCTCACTGGCCTGTCACGCCGCCGTCGGGCGCCTCCTCGGGAATCTGGGCCGTGACAATGATGGCGACTTCCTCGAGCTTCTCAAAATTCGTGGCCGGAATCACCCGCGCCCACTGGAACAAGTCTCCGGGCCTGTTCTTGATTTCGCCGACGTAGCCGACACGCAGCCCTCGCGGGTAGATGCGGCTGTTGCCCGAAGTGACAAGCACGTCGCCTTCGCTTATATCAGCCGTCGGCTCGAGGTATTTGAGCACGCATCCGCCCTCGTCGTCCCCCTGGACGACGCCCTGCGCACGGCTCTTCTGAGCCACGACGCCGACTCTTGAGTTGGAATCCGTGAGCAGCAACACCTTGCTCGAGTAGAGATAGACCTCGATTACGTACCCAGCCAATCCAGAAGATGAAAGCGCGGGGAGGCCCTTGCGCACGCCGTGAGAGGACCCTTTGTTGACCATCACCGCGCTGAACCATGCGGTGGGGTTGGTTCCGATGACGCGCGCGATCAGCTTCGGGTCTTCGACCCGGTCGGTGAAATCGGCCAGCTTGCGCATTCGCCGCTCTTCGAGAAGCTGCTCTTTGAGCGTGACTATTTCCTGCTCGAGCTCGCCAATACGTTTTCTGAGGACGGTGTTTTGCGCACGTGCCGTGAAGAATCCGGAAACTATGGAAAGCAGGTCTCGGCCACCGTCGTGGATGCCCTCCGACGTGGCCTGAACAGGGGAAGCCAGCCCGAGCACCACCTGGCTCCCCGAGCGTGCCACCCATCTCCTGTGAAAGCTGTCAATCATCAAGAGACATGAGAGGCAGAGGAGAACGATGAGCGTGATAGGACGTCGGTACTTCCAAAAGAAGTCGGGCAGGTACAAATGCTGGACACCTCTTCAGCTTGCGCTCGCGGCTCAGCGCGGTTGAAACATGTACATCCCGTCCAGATACTTGCCCGCTCCCATCACCACGGCGGTGAGTGGGTCGTCGGCAGTCCTGACCGGAAGCTGGGTTTCCTCGGCAATCAGTTTATCCAGTCCGCGAAGGAGCGAGCCGCCCCCGGCAAGCACCATGCCTCTGTCGACGATATCGGCCGAAAGCTCGGGCGGAGTGCGCTCGAGAGTGATCTTGACCGATTCCAGGATAGTCGAAATGGGTTCGGCCAGCGCCTCCCTCACTTCCTCCGATGTAATCGTAATAGGTTTGGGCAAGCCGGCCACCATGTCGCGGCCCTTTACCGTCATGTGCGTTTCCTCGTCCATCGGAAACGCCGAGCCGATCGCAATCTTTATTTCCTCGGCCGTTCTCTCGCCGATCATCAGGTTGTACGTTTTCTTCAGGTGCTGCATTATCGCCTGGTCCATCTCGTCGCCGGCTATGCGGGAGGTCTTGCTGAACACGATTCCGCCGAGCGAGATGACGGCCACCTCGATAGTGCCGCCGCCAATATCGACTATCATGTTCCCGATGGGCTCCTGTACGGGCAGGCCCGCACCGATGGCCGCCGCCATCGGTTCCTCTATCAGGGCGACGCTTCGCGCGCCCGCCTGGGAGGCGGAGTCTTCGACGGCCCTTTTTTCGACCTCGGTGATGCCCGAGGGAACGGCGATAACCATGCGGGGACGGACGAGCGACTTGCGGTTATGCACTTTCTGGATGAAATAGCGCAGCATTTGCTCGGTGACCTCGAAATCGGCTATCACGCCGTCCTTCATCGGACGGATGGCTATGATGTCGCCCGGGGTGCGGCCGATCATCTGTTTGGCCTCGCTGCCGACCGCCAGGACGCGGTTCTCGCCCTGTTTTATGGCGACGACCGAGGGTTCCCTCAGCACGATTCCCTGTCCCTTTACGTACACAAGCGTGTTCGCCGTGCCGAGGTCTATTCCCATATCGTTTGAGAAGAGGCCCGCAACCGAATCGAAGATCATGGTCTATTCCTCCCCCGAATTTAGCATCCCGGGGCGCTCCCTATGCCCCTCCTAACGGATTCCAATCCGATTATGGCGCAGGTGTTTAAGTGATTTTACCATTTGACTCCCAAAATGTCCACAACGGATTTTTTGGGTCAATCCACGGGACCGACGCGCCGTTGTCAACGGTGAGCCCTTCTGGTATAATCTTGCGTACCCGGAGCTTACACAGGTAGTAGAGGGCAATTTTCGTGCCGGTCAGGTTGCCGGTCAACCGCGACGATGCAGCCAAAGCCGATAGAGAACATTGATGGGGTCGACCCGGCCCGGTTCTGCGTCATCCAGAGACCCGGGACGACGCCCGTCACCGTGTGCTGGCAGCCTCTGCCGAGCCACCTCAGACCGAGGGAGGTCCTGGCGGCGCTTGAGGGGGCATCGTGCCTGTTTCTGCTGGAGAGCGCCGACGGCCCCTTGAAGACAGCTCGCTACTCCATAATCGGATGCGACCCGCCGATTCGGTTCAGCGCAAAGCGGTCCTCGTGCCTCATAGTCGGGCCGGAGGGGAAACGCGAGCAGCGGGGCGACCCGATAAAGATTCTCCGGGAGCTGTTGGCTCCGTATGCGGTTCCGCCGCAGTCGTTCCTGCCGTCGTTCTATGGGGGCGCGGTCGGACTTTTTTCGTACGACATGAAGAACTATTTCGAAGAGCTGCCCGAGACGGTCGAGGACGATCTCGGCACGCCGGATTGTTTCATCGTGTTTGTCGATACGGTGGTTTTATTCGACCGAAAACAGAACACTTCGGAAATCATCGCGAGCGAGTTCCATTGCTCGAACCTTTCGGAGTCGCATGCGAGAGCTCACGCCAAGGCGACCGGGATGCTAGGGAAGATCATGGCCGGCCTGACCCGCTCGACCGAGGACAGCCGGATTCGGTTCGGCGAAATCGGCTCGACCCACACGCCGCAGCAATATGCCGCCATGGTCGAGCGCACGAAGGAGTACATCGCGGCGGGCGACATATTCCAGGCGAACCTCTCGCAGCGCCTCCGCGTTCCGTTCGAGGGAAACCCCATAGAACTTTACAACAGACTGTCCAGGATAAATCCGTCGCCGTTCGCGTTCTACTTCGATTTCGGCGACTTCCAGCTTGTGAGCTGCTCGCCCGAGAGGCTTGTGCGCCTGATGGGCGACTATGTGGAGACGCGGCCGATCGCCGGCACGCGCCCCCGCGGGCGCCACGTCGCCGAAGACGACTTGATGCGCCATGAGCGGATACTGCATCCGAAAGAGCGCGCCGAACATATCATGATAGTCGATATGGCGCGCAACGACATCGGCCGGGTGTG
The DNA here is from genome assembly GCA_964607485.1 of uncultured bacterium. Classification (GTDB taxonomy): domain Bacteria; phylum Abyssobacteria; class SURF-5; order SURF-5; family SURF-5; genus CAZSKP01. Next base: position 147,945 of record CAZSKP010000005.1, read on the forward strand.
CTCGTGCGGCACGGTCAGGCCCGACGAGCTGATGGTGATCGAGCGGTATTCGCACGTGTTTCACATCGTGTCGAACATCGTCGGAACGCTCCTGCCCGGCCGGGACTGCTTCGACCTGCTTGCCGCCGTGTTTCCCGGCGCGAGCATAACGGGCGTGCCGAAGATACGGTGCATGGAAATCATCGACGAGCTTGAACCGGTCCGCCGCGGCCCGTACACCGGCTCGCTGGGATGGATATCCTACTCGGGCGACATGGACCTGAACATCATCATCCGCACCTTTGTCGTGAAAGACGGGAATGCCTACATCCAGGTCGGAGGCGGCGTCGTCGCTGATTCGGAGCCCGAGCGGGAATATCAAGAGAGCCTGAGCAAGGCACAGGCATTGGTCGAGGCGCTCAAGACGGGCGAGAGAATGTGAAACAGGATTCGGAGAAGCTGGTGTATGTCAACGGGCGGTTTGTTCCGGAGGGGGAGGCCTGCGTTTCCGTTTTCGACAGGGGATTCCTTTACGGCGACGGCGTGTTCGAGACGATGCGTTCGTATGGCGGGCGGATATTTCGTCTCAACGACCACATCGAGCGGCTGCGTCAATCCGCTGACATAATTGAGGTGCGCCTGCCTTACGGGCCTGAGAAATTCGCGGAGATTTGCAACAGACTTCTCGAACGCAACGGCGTCGCTGATGCGATCCTGAGAATAAGCGTGACTCGTGGGCGCTCAGTGAGCGGAATAGGAACGGCGCAGGCGGGCGAGCCAACGGTCGTGGCTTTTATCAGGCCACCCAGGCCGCTTCCGGCCGAGGCCTATACGGAGGGTGTGTCGGCGAAGGTGGTCTCCGTTCGGCGCAACCTCTCGACCGCGCTCGATGCTCACATGAAGTCGATGAATTTCCTCAATTATATTCTGGCGGAGGCGGAGGCCGAAAGGGCCGGGGCGTATCAGGCGATAATGCTGAATCATGCCGGATACGTGGCCGAGGCGAGCACCGCGAACATATTCTTTGTGAATAACAACCGCCTCGTCACGCCGAGCCTCGACTGCGATATTTTGCCGGGCATCACGCGGGCCGTGGTGCTCGAGATAGCCGCCGGGGCGGGAATCCATTGTGAAGAGAAGAAGATCAATCCGTCCGAAATCAGCGGATTTGGGGAGTGTTTCCTCACGAGCAGCGGCGTGGAGCTCGTTCCCGTGACCGTCATCGACGAGGCTCCGGTCGGAACCGGCAGGCCGGGCCCTGTGCACGCGCGCTTGCATCGGGCCTACCGCGCGCTTGCGCGAAAAGGATAATTGGGTGACGCTGAACACGGAAGTGACTTTTCACAAGCTCTCCGTGGCACACCTGGATGAGGTGCTGGAGATCGAACGGCTCGGCTTCAAGACGCCGTGGAGCAAGTTTGCGTTCATCCACGAGATTCAATTCGATAAGTCCGTCTTCAAGGTCGTCAAGGTGGGCGGTCGCGTGGTCGGCTATGGCGGCTTCTGGCTTGTCCTCGACGAGGCTCACATCTCGAACATCGCCGTTCACCCCGACTATCGCCGCCGGGGGCTGGGCCGCATGCTGCTCATTCATCTGCTCGAGGAAGCCGTCTCGAGAGGTGCGTCGAAGGCGTCTCTCGAGGTGCGCCGCTCGAACGCCGCGGCTCAAGAAATATACGGCGGCTTCGGCTTCAGAGTGGTCGGCGTGAGGAAGCACTATTACTCCGACGAGAACGAGGATGCCCTCATCATGTGGAACGGCGACATCGCGGCGACCCTTGCTTCCACCACCCCAAGAGCCAAGCGTGATGTGAAGTAAGAGAGGCCACGCTTTTCACTCCGCGCGTTCATTCCATCCTTGATCGTGAAGTCCTCTAAATGGTGTAGACAAGTAACGGTTGTGTACACCACTATCCAGTTATCGAAAGATTCAAATCACTCCCTCTTTAAAATGTTGTTCATCCGCGGAATTCAGTCGAGCTCCAACTATATTTCCGCACGCATCTTTTGCTAAGTCAATTCTTTCCCATCCTTCCGCGCTTATGTGACCATGTTTCGCGAGTTCTAACGCGGCGTAAGTCTCATTTGGCGGAAAACCCTCTCTCCTAAGATTAATAGGAGTGGCCATGCTTGGCCAAAGACTTCCCACATATGAAACATGCTCATCACCATTTCTCTCAGGGGCCAGGTTTGAACAGACAATTCCGCATAGCCTTCCCATGTCATCAAACACCGGTCCGCCGCTCATTCCACCGTCGAATCTTGCATTGGTACGAAAGCACGGAAAATTCAAACGCGAACGGTCCCGTTGTCGCTCGTGGATTTCCAATACCTCACCGATGGCAGTATGCGGGGAAGTCCTCCAAATCACTTCATCTATTTCAGCCAAGTTCCGGGTGTGTATATTTGAACTGGCATAGCCAAATCCTGATACCCTAGAATTAACTCGAGGAGGCAGCAAAGCGATTCTGGGAGGCCTCCACTTATATTCCGCCGCCAATTTGGAGGCGGGTGTCAGACGCAAGAAAGCAACATCTGTCCAACTTGATAGCCAAACCCTGGTTATGTTCCAAAGAGCGCCGGCCTTGCCTTCTTTTAGCACTTGTATCGCGTTTATGGAAAAATTCAGACTACGCTTCCCTTGTGTCGGCATCGATCCGGAGTTTTCACATCTGCAATAATAATCTTCAATTACATGTTTTGCCGTAATAGCCAGATATTGGCCTATCACGATTGCGGTTCCCGAAGGGTAAAAATCATCGTCTCTTTTCGCTGTCAAGGCCAATGCGAACTCAGTAATAATACTGCTTAATGGAGTTTGTTTAAATGATGGCCTTTTTGAGTACTGTCCCAATTGGAACGATTCCTTCGTGAGATACTGCCAAAAAAAACATATTCCATGCCGGATGCGAGTTCCGAAATTCCTGCATGAGCCAATGGCTCTATTATCGGTACTCGATGCATATCGCGACGGCGGCGACGATATCTTCCATGACCGAGGCGGATAGCTCGCCGATTCTGCGAACCAGCCGCGCCCGGTCAATCGAGCGCACCTGCAACGCATTGGCGGCTAACTCATGCCTCAAGCTGTTCTCGGCATCCGGCAAGATTCTTATCATCCACGGGTAGCGGGCAAATTCGTTTTTCCATGTTGTGATGGGGACGATTATTCGGAGTCCGATTTTCCCAAGACTGTCGGAACTGATAATGACGGCGGGACGCGATTTTTTGATTTCCCTTCCCACGGTGGGGTCGAGATTCACCTGCCAGATTTCGCCTCTATAAGCCATCGTCCGTTCCGTCGAGAGTGGTGAACGCGGTGAGTTCAGGATCGGTCGCGTAGGCGTCGGCGGCCCTTTCCGCCGCAGCCGCCAGTATCTGTCGCTGTTCTTCTATCGGCAGCGCCGCGATCTCTTTGACTCTGCCGGGACTCTCAACAAAAGATCGTTCTTGCATGGTTTCAATAACTGTCTGTATTCCCGGACAAAGCTTCTCAGCTCTGGCCTTCGAAATGATTCCTTCAGCCAGAGCTCTCAGAACTAATTGCCTGGTTCTAATGGGGGTCTCGGGGGGATACTGCGGCCCCGGCTCCTCCTTGTGCCAGCCTTTCTTCCTGAAAGCGATGCAGACGCTTCGGTAATACCTTTCCGAAATTACGCCGAGGTCCTTCGCGCGTCTCAGCCACGCCTGCATGCTCAGGCCGTACTTGCGCTTCAGCAACGAGAGCTCGCTCAGTTCGAGCTTCTTCCTTTTTTCGCCGAGCTCGGCGATAGCCGCCGTGTCGGGTGCCAGGAACGATGCGGCGAACCGATGCGCCACAGACTCTTCGTCCATACGCCCGACCGGTTTCGTCACCAGATGGCCGAGTTCATGAACCCAGTTGTATCTCTGTCTATCGCCGGACACGTCGGCGTTCGTGACGAGCACAGGGGTCGTTCCATTTGCCATAGCCGAGACGCCATCAATTCGCCTGTTTGCGGACAGTGCTATCACTATCAATCCCCGGTCTTCAAGCGTTTGGGCAACGTTCTCGATGGGGTTCAAACCCAGTGCCCACTTGCACCTGAGGTCTTTCGCCAGCGCTTCCACATCATTCTCGCGTCTGATAGTGACTCGTTTGGGGAGAGGCGACCTGACCGGTTTGCCACTCAGCAGGGACTCGAGCAAAAGACGATTCTCTACTGTGTCCACAATCCGTCCCTCGATCATCCCCATGTCTCGTTTGGCAAGTCCGCTGTGTTTCCGATAGGAGACAAAGGATAAGGTGACCGTTGGCTCTTTGAGAAAGCGACTGGTCTTGACTCCGAGCGCCTCGGCGATACGAATGAGGGTCTCGGAGTTTGGGACCGTTTTACCGGTTTCGTACTTCGATATGGCTTGCTTGGTGACAAAGTGTCCCATTCTGCGCACCAATTCATCCATTGAAAGGCCCCGGGCCCTGCGAATTTGTCGTATCCTTTCGCCAATCATTCCCGGTCTCCCCCCTTGTCAAGTAACTATTGCAAACGCTCCTTTTTCGTTGACATATTAGCATATTTTCATCGCTTTGTCAACCGAGCCAGCTAGCCCGAACCCATAATGACCCTTTCGCTAATGAACCTTCCGCGAATTTTGGTCTTAGAATAAGGCGAATCCAGCTTGCGATACTTTACTTGTGAAGGTTTATCGGAACGCACACTATGTTTTCAACTCCACGCCAGTTTTCCCCTTTGTGTTGAGTTTACGGGGCCGTTGCGGATAATGTATACTCCTGAAAAAGTCCATATAGACAAAGGAAGGGGCTGAGAGTATGGGCAATCACGCGATACGTCGCATCAAGGGCCTCCGTTCAGTTGCGGTGATAGGGCTGGCGGTTCTGTTGTCGTCCTGCGCCACGACTTACTACAAGACCATGGAGACATTCGGAATTCAGAAGAGGGAGATCCTGGTGGACCGCGTCGAGGAGGCGCGTGACAGCCAGGAGGAGGCCGGCGAGCAGTTTCAGTCGGCGCTCGAAAGCTTTCGAGAGGTCGCGGATTTCGATGGCGGCGAGCTTGAGAGTAAGTATGACAAGCTGAGTGCCGAGTATGAGCGCAGTAAGGCAAAGGCCGACGAGGTCAGTAAGCGAATCGCGTCGGTGGAAAAAGTGGCCGGAGATCTGTTTGACGAATGGGAGGGTGAACTCAAAGAATATTCAGACGCCCGCCTGCGGCGTTCCAGCGAGAGGATGTTGGATCAGACGCGCGACAGATATTCCGATCTCATCCGCGCCATGAAGCGGGCGGAGGCGAAGATGCCGCCGGTGCTCGCGCGACTGAACGACCAGGTGCTGTTTCTCAAGCACAACCTGAACGCTCAGGCGATCGGTTCGCTCCAGGGGGTTGCCGATAAGCTGGAGGTGGACGTGGACGACCTGCTCAAAGAGCTGGAGAGGTCCATCGCCGAGGCCAACGAATTCATTGGGCAGATGTGAGAGAGGCTATTTCTGAACCGGCTCACGCCGTCATGTCGATACGCTTGCCGACTGGTTTTTGTTCCGGTGCGGTTTTGTCTGCGGGCGGGGGCGCGGGTTCGGCGAGGCCGGTCGCGGGAGCTTCGACGTATTGTTCGTCGGCCGCGTAACCGGTGCTCAATGGAGGTTTTCGCAGGAAGGTCTCCTGTCTGCGGCCCGAGTTGGCGTTTTCTTCAGAATTGTTCTCTGTGCCGGTCAGGCTTTCGACCACTTCGATGAAGCTAGGGCCCCCTTCGGGCGGTGACTGGCCGGGACTCACCCGCCGTGTGAGAGTGGAAGACTGAAGAGGTCTGAACTTCACTTCCATGACTTCGTAACCCCCTGTCGAGCGTTGGCCGCTGAGGAGAAATGGGGCAAATTCGATGCCAGGGGGCAATCGCGTCGGCCGCAATTTCTATAAACCATTATATTTCAGCATATTATGTGCGAAACGGACCCGTCTTCTCATTCTGAGGTTTCTATTGCTGCTTTCCGCTAGGCGGGCAAAAATGCCCTTCCCTGCGGAATGTTTTGCATATCGCCGGGCGATTGCCCCCGGAATGCGCGTGTGTTAGAATGGCCGACGAGGAGGTGAGCGATGGGCGAACAAATCTTGAAGGTTGGAGTTCTCGGCTCGGGCAAGGGAAGCAACCTCCAATCCATCATCGACAACGTGGCCGCGGGCAAGGTACCGGCCAAGATAGCCTGCGTGATTAGCGACGTCGAAAACGCATACATACTCGAACGCGCCCGCAAGCACGGAGTCGAGGCGCTCTATATCGCGCCGGGCAAATACAAGACGAAGCTGGACGAGGATGCAGAGGCGACGTATATACAATGCCTGAAAGACCGAGGTGTCGGGCTGGTGGCTCTTGCCGGCTTCATGCGAATGCTGAAAGAGGATTTCGTCAACGCTTTTCCCAATCGGATAATCAACATCCATCCGTCCATTCTGCCAGCGTTTCGCGGACTCGAAGCATGGAAGCAGGCGCTCGACTACGGCGTGAAGTATACCGGCTGCACCGTCCACTTTGTTGAGATGGGCATGGACACCGGCCCGATAATCATGCAGGCGGTCGTCGAGGTGAAACCCGACGACACACCCGAGACGCTCCATCAGCGCATACAGGTAGAGGAGCACAGGATATATCCGGAAGTGGTTCGGCTGATCGCCGAAGGTCGCGTGCAACTACAAGGAAGGAAAGTAGTTACGCGGTAAATATGTCGTCGTCAGTTTTTTTCATTTGACTGATGCGACAGAATGCGTTATCATGTATGTCGTCTATTCCGCTCAAAGAAGTAGAGTATGGACTCGGTGAGTCGGCGGAATCGACTGAGCCGGTAATACGCGCTGGACTTCAAAGATGAGGAGGTAAGGGTCGAACCGAATTCGCCGGTAGTTTGAGAGGGAGACAGTCGCGTCGAGCGTCTGTTTCCGTTTTGTTCGGGACGAGCAAGTGTAGCGGCAACTCAAATCTTCTGAAAATCCCCCCTCGCCCTTGCTTGTGATCACCCCCCGCAATAATCACCCCTGGCGCTTCAGTTTTGACACACCGCCTGTGCTGTACGACAATCGGCCGACAAACGAGCGGAAACGCAAAGGGCCTCGTATATGAAAAAATTCTCCGTCATCATTATCGCCTTGGCGCTCATGGCGCCTGCTCCCGAACTGGAGGCGCAACTGGAGATCGTCACCGATTCGAGCGCCAAGCCCGAGTACGTCTCGAGCCTGAACTGCGCAAAGTGTCATCTGGACATCCACAACTATTGGAAGGATTCGCTCCACGCCAATGCGCTTGAGGACAACGTATTCCAGGCGGCTTTTATGATTGCGCTCAAGCAAGAGGGCGATGAGGTCCGCGGGATATGTCTGGACTGTCATGCTCCGACGACGTTGGCCACCAAAGACATGATGCTGGAGCTTCCGCTTTCCTCCGAGGCAATCACGTGCGATTTCTGTCACCGGACTTTCGACGTGAATCTCGGGAATGGGGAAGCACAATTGAGTCAAACGCTCGGCGACGAGAAGTACGGTCCGCTTGAACCCACGGGCGTTCCCGAATCGCATCCGTCGGTTCAGTCGGCGTTGTTCAACGACTCGAGGCTCTGCGCGACGTGTCATCAATGGACTAACCCCCAGGGCGTCGCAATTTTCGATACTTTTCGCGAATGGCTGAACGGCCCCTTTCCGGCGCAGGGAGTCCATTGTCAAAATTGTCACATGCCTTTGGTCGAGGGCTCTTTGGTCACCGGCAGACCCAGGAAACCGGGCGAGAAAATCAACTCTCACAATCTTTCCGGCGGCCATTCGATAGAGCAGGTTGCCTCGGCCGCCAAAGTGAGGATTGCCTCAGTTTCTCGGGTCACGGGTGGGTTGCACGCGGTCGTCGAGGTCAGTAATGTGGGCTCCGGACACATGATTCCAACCGGCATTCCATCGCGGGCGCTCGTGCTCGAGGCACAGCTTCTGGATTCCAAGGGAAACCTGATCGAGAGCGAAAAGCATACCTTCAGAAGAGTGATTCTTGACAGCCAGCACAACGAACTCACCGCCGACGCCGACATAATTCTCAATGGCGCTTTGATATCGAAGGACAACAGGATTCCTCCCGGAGGAACGGTTGCGGTTCCGTTCGATTTTGCGGCGGCCGCAGGGCAGAAGTATCTTGTCAGGGCGACGCTACGCTACATGTACAGGCCGCTCGTCTTGCAGGAGGAGCAAATAGACATCGAGATGGGCTCGGACTCGAAGAGTCCCTGATTGGGCGAAGTGAGCGTTTTCGAACACCAAACCGAGAAGGAGGACTGCGAATTGGCAGTGGAAGGCGGCGACGAAAAGAAAGAACCGATGCGTCGGCGTTCGTTTATTAATTATTGTATCGGTGCGTCTCTTGTCACGTTCGGAGGCTTTACGGCCTACGCGTTTGCCAAGTATGTCTTCCCGCCGGGCGCTCTCGGCGCGGAGACCGGGAGCGAGGCCGTGCGAATGTCGCTTGCGGAGCTTCCCGTCGGCAGCGCAAAATTTTTCCGGTACAAGGGAGAGCCCAGCGTGGTCGTGCGCGTGAACGAGAAGTCGGTCCGCGCGCTCTCGGCCGTTTGCACGCATCTTGGGTGCATCGTGAAGTGGGATGGCACCAAGAACGCGCTTGTCTGCCCGTGCCACGCGGCGGTGTTCGACGTCAACGGCAACGTCGTGGGCGGTCCCGCCCCGAGACCTCTGGCAAGTCTTCCCGCAAAGATCGCACGGGACGAGATCATAATAGGAGAAGCGTAACTCATGGCCGAAAACGAGAAGAAAACAACGGGAGAGCAGAAACAGCCGAGTTTCGAACAGCGTTCCGGCCTGCGAGAATTATTCGAGCTGTTCTCACTGACGGGCTTCGTGTACGGACCGCTCGATGAACGGCTCGACATACGCGAGGCACTCGAGAAGAATCTCAAGAAGCCGGTTCCTTCGCACGTCAACTGGTTGTTCTGCTTCGGGGGAATTTCTCTCTTCCTGTTTACCGTCCAGGCCGTTACCGGCATACTGCTGTTGATGTATTACCGTCCCACCATCGCCGAGGCATACAAGAGCGTCGTGTTCGTAACCAACAACGTCCCGTTCGGATGGCTTGTGCGCGGCCTGCACCACTGGGCGGCAAACCTCATGATCATCATGGTATTCCTCCACATGGCGCGCGTCTTCTTGTACGGAGCCTACAAGCCGCCCCGCGATTTCAACTGGGTCACGGGCGTGATACTGTTCATGCTCACGCTCGGCTTCGGGTTCACCGGCTACCTGCTTCCGTGGAACCAGATATCGTACTGGGCGACGACGGTCGGGACGGAGGTTCCCGGCGCGGTGCCCCTGATTGGAAATTTCCTCATCACGATGATTCGAGGCGGACACGCGGTAAGCCAGACGACGCTCACGCGATTCTTCGCAATACACGTGGTCATACTGCCGCTGCTGATAAGTTTCTTTTTGCTCGGCCATTTCTTCATGATACGCAAGCAGGGTATAGCGGGCCCACTCTAGCCGAAGCCCGCTCGAAAGAGGAGAAGCCACCATGGCGGAAGGAATAGAGAAGAAAAAGCACGAGGAAGGCGAGCCCTTTTTCCCCAATCACATGCTCGATCAGGGGATGATGGTTTTCGTTACTCTCGCCGTCCTGTTAACGCTTGTGATGTTTTTCCCGGCTCCCATGGAGCCTCCCGCCGACCCCTTCGTGACCCCCGAGCACATCAAGCCCGAGTGGTATTTCCTCTCGGCCTATCAGGGTCTCAAGGTGGCTGAATACTTCTCGTTCCTCGGCGCATGGGCTCCGAAGGTGCTCGGAATTCTCATTCAGGGTGCGGGGATTTTCCTGCTCGTGCTCCTTCCGTTTCTCGACAGAAACCCTGAAAGGCATCCGCGCAAGAGGCCGTTCGTCATCGGCCTGGGAATTCTGGTGCTCATCATGCTCGTCGTTCTAACGATTTGGGGGAAGGTCTCATGAACCTACCTGTTCTGCGGCTGCGTCCGGTTCTGTGGATGCTTGTGGCGACATGTGCGATGATGGGGTATCCCGTTTCGGCATTCGCGCAGGAGAGTTCCTGCGTCACATGCCACAGAGATCTGGCCGACGAGAGGCTGAGCCCGCCGGTCGAAGAATGGCTTCAGAGCGTGCATCGCGGCGCTGGTGTGGGCTGCGCCTCGTGTCATGGCGGCGACCCTCGCATCGACGACATCGGGGCCATGGCGACCGATGACTTCATCGGCGTCCCGTCGGTCAAACAGATTCCCGAACTCTGCGCCTCGTGTCACTCGGACCCGGATAAAATGCGAAAGTATAACCTTCGCGTGGACGAGTACGACCTGTTCCGTCGAAGCGGCCACGGGCGGGCGCTCTACGAGAAGGGCGACACCAAGGTGGCCACCTGCGTCAGTTGTCACGGCGCTCACAAGATTCTGGATAAGGAAGACATCAACTCTCCCGTTCATTACACCAATGTTGCGCGAACCTGCGGCACGTGCCATTCGAATGCGGAGTACATGAAGGGATACGGCCTCCCAACCGACCAGGTCGAAAAGTACAACAAGAGCTACCACGCGCAAATCCTCCACGGCACGATTCCGGGGAAAAATCCCGCGCTTGCTCCCACTTGCGCGAGCTGCCACACTCATAGCCCACTGCTTCCCGGCGCTGTCGAGGTCCCCGAAATATGCGGCAGATGCCATTCGGTCACGGCCAAGTATTTCAAGCTAAGCTCGCACTATGTGGCGCTGAACGACGTGGGTGTTCCCAGGTGTGTCGACTGCCACGGCAATCACGAAATCCGGTATCCCGGACCCGGCATGTTCTCCGGTAACGAACAGGGACATTGCGGTTTTTGTCATGATGAGAATTCCGACGAGTACAAGACCGGTCAGCAGATACGAGGCCTTCTCGAAGGGGCGACTGACAACGTGCAGATGATGGAACGGGAGCTTGCCGATATCGAACATTCCGGCCGCAATCTAAGCGACCTGCAGACGCTTACCGAGGAAGCGAACACATATCTCACGGAGGTTCTGCCCATCACCCACACGCTGTCCGTGGACAAAATAAAGGAGAAGACCGACCGTGCCGCCGAGAACGCGGACCAGCTCACTCAGAAGGTGACGGAGTTCAAGGCCCAGCTCAGGGCCCGGAAGAGAAACCTTGCCATCATTCTCGGCGTCATCCTTGTCAACATAGCCTTCCTGTACGTCAAACGGCGTTCGCTCGACCATTCATAGCGAGTGCTTTGTTGCGCGTAGGCTCAACGTCGCGCGGGAGACGGCAGTCACCGTTCCATAATTCTCTGCAGGGCGTCGAACCATCTCGCGGCCATCTTCTCCTCGCCGCTTTCGTCCGGATGCACGCCGTCATAGGTGTCCGCTCTAGGATCGAACCCGCTGTTTTGATCGACGACGACAACGGGCGAGGCCGCCGCGGTCATTTCCGTTGCGATGCCGTCAATCCGGCTGTTGAGGTCGTCGATACGCAAATTTGCATCGGCGTCGTCCAGGGGAATCAGCTTGGCCAACAGAACGGTCACATTTGGATTGTCGGCTCTCAGTTCGCGGATGACCTCCTTCAGTTCATTCACCGTACTGAGGGTGCTCTGTTCTCGGTAAGCGTCGTTTGTGCCGAGGTGCAGCAGGACGATATCGGGAGTGTACTCTTTCAGCCATTCCGACAGCCTTTCGTCTTGATTATAGGGAACGCCGTTCAGAACCTGCTCGACGGCCCAGCCCCAATGTCCCTCGTGGTCGGGGTCGAAAGTCTTGCCGTCATGGGCGGGCCAGGCCGGGTTACCTCGCTCATTGGAATGCAATGAACCGACGAAGTCGAAATCGATGCCCGAGTCGATCAGCTTTACCCACAAGTTGTACCGGTAGCTGAGATGGTCGCTGTCGGACTGGGTGATGGAGTCTCCCAGCGGCAGAATGCGTAAGGGGCCTCCCGCATTTCGCCCCGCGAGAGTCATTTTGGGGGAATCTCTGTCAGCGTTCCTGTCGGCCAATGTCGAAGCGGCGCCTGCGGGAGATTTCGTCGGCGCCAGGCCTGCCGCCCGCGCGACCAGCAGGAGTATCCCAGCCAACATGATGATCGCGAATGCGATCAAGAGATGGCGGCCCCATTTAATCATCGAATGCGGCATCGTCCTGCGTTTCTCCCGGCCGAAGGCTCGATGAACAGGCAAAGTCTATGCCTGCGATTTGAATAGCTCAATACAGTTATAAACTCCGTCATAACTTTCTGTCAAGCCGTTTTCGGTCGCTTGACTTCCCTCGTTGTTTTGAGTAAAATTAGGGTTGCGATAACGCGCGGAAGTGGTGGAATTGGCAGACGCGCTGGGTTCAGGGTCCAGTGGGAGTAATCCCGTGGGGGTTCAAGTCCCCCCTTCCGCACTGTGAAGCAGACCGCTTTTCGCAAAAGATGACGCGAAGAGCGGTTTAGTCTTCTGGGCGGCCCTACTCGTGTTTGAAGTGTAAGCTTTGGTCTGAGCGCCTTACCCGCAAGGATGGGAAGCTTCACTGAGAAGAATTCACAACACACGCGCAATGAATTGCACTCCTATGACATTCAAGGTTCTTTGTTCTCTCTTGTTACCCTGATGGCATAGGGGCGTAATCCATCACGCCTTTATTCTGGGAAGGTTAATAAGTGGACAGCAACGAAGTTGGCAAGATGTGGGATGAGAATGCGGAGTTGTGGACAAAGCTTGTTCGCAAAGGATACGACCTGTATCGCGACCATGTCAATACACCCGCCTTTCTCGCCATGCTTCCCGACGTTTCGGGCATGTCGGGACTCGACATCGGCTGTGGCGAGGGCTATAACACCCGGCTCGTGGCTCGCCTCGGCGCGAAGATGACGGCTATCGACATATCGAAGGTTTTCTTGAATCATGCCCGGCACTTGGAAAGAGAAGAACCCTGCGGAATTGAATACCTCTTCGCCAGCGCTATTGAGTTGCCTTTTCCCGATGCTTCGTTTGACTTCACTATGGCGACTATGAGTTTCATGGATGCGCCTGAACACGAAAAGATACTGCGCGAGGCGTATCGAGTTACCAGGCCCGGCGGTTTCTTGCAGTTTTCGATCACACACCCGTGTTTTCAGACACCTCGTTGGAAATGGGTTCTTGACGAAGAGGGGCAAAGGATTGCCATTGAATGCGGAGATTACTTCGAACCACCCGCCGAAGAAATCGAGGAATGGTTCTTCTCTTCCGTGCCGGCTGAACTGGAAGATTCCGGAAAATTTCGAATCCCGGTATTCAGGCGAACTCTAAGCAGTTGGATGAATCTTCTGATCGACACTGGTTTTGTTATCGAGCGCTTCTGTGAGCCTCGCGCTGACAAAGCCACAATAGAGAAATATCCGTCCCTGGCAGACACGCGCATAATAGCTTATTTCCTTATCGTTCGATGCAGGAAACCAGCGCAATAACGAAGACGTTCTGTGTCTGGTCCTCATATATACCAGCACATATACCAGTCTCTTCGTAACCCTCTGACTCCGCGTTGAAACCACAAACTTGGAGCACTCGTACGGTCTTGTGTTGACTGAAACCTTTCCTCACGTCCGGAGCGGCTTTCCCCACCTATCGCGCGGCGTCGCCATCGCTGGCTGGTCATCAGGCGGAGTCAAAGCGGCCCCTGCACAGAAAAGCATGAATTTTGTATGTGCCGGTAAATCAATAAGTTATGACGAAGCCGATAGCCGAGTCTGCAAGAAAGGTACTTGACAGAATTAAAGGCGTGTGGTAAACTCCTATCAATTCGATAGGAGTAATAGGAGCATACCCGCTGACCACACACGGATTCGTTTCATATGCTTCCCACATTTCTTACACTACTCTGCGACTCTCAACTGCACTGTCCGACCTTCCTATATCTCTTTGTTTCCACGAATGAACCGGTCAACGAAAGGATGCTGTTCACGAAATGAGACTCAATACTCGTGCCAGATACGTATTGCGCGCCATGATACAGATCGAGCGTAACACCCGCAATGGCAAGCCTGTCAACCTGAGCGACATCGCCGACAAGACATCTCTGTCTAGGCGCTATCTCGAGCAGTTGGTAATTCCATTAAAGAACGCTTCTCTGATACGGGGCCTGAGCGGAAAGGAGGGCGGCTATCTGTTGGCGAAACCGCCCGAGGAGATTCGCCTCGGCGACATTGTCGAGGCGGCCATCGGCCCCATCAACATCGTGCGTTGCGTAAACGACCAGGACTCATGCATGCAGGTGGAATGGTGTGAATGCCGGCCCCTGTATGTCCTGCTCAATCAACGGATCAGAGATGCCTTCAACTCTTTCACGCTGGCCGACCTGGCCGAGCACAGGGTCGAGAAGGCGGTGGCGAAGGAGCTGGCATTGACGGATCCCGATGCATCTTGTTCGTCCGGGGAAAAGAGAAAGAATGACGGGAAGAGGAGGTAGGCAATGACACCGAAAGTGGCCCCGACCGGCATGGCCTGCCAGCCGGTTGAGAAGAAGGTGGGGAAGGCGGTCATCCGGCTTCAGCATGGCGACCTCACAGACCTGCCGGTAGATGCGTTTGTGTTCTACGCGAGGGAAAACCTTGAAATCGGCTCGGGCTATGGCACCGCGATCCAGAGCCGGGGCGGCGCCGTCATCAAGAAGGAGTTGGGGGAGATCGGCGGCATTAAGATGGGCGAGGCGGTAATCACTGGCGCGGGGGAAATGAAGGCCAGGCAGATCATCCATGCCTGCGGCCCGAAGTTTCAGGAGGCGGACATGGAGAGGAAGCTGCGCGAGTGTATGCAATCTTCCCTGAGAGCGGCCGACAAAGCCCGCCTGAAGACGCTCGCGTTCCCGCCCATGGGAACCGGGTTCTACGGAGTTCCGCTCGACCTGTCCGCCAATGTCATGCTTGACAGCATCGCGACCTTCCTCAAGAACGACACATCTGTGGAGGAAGTGATTATCTGTGTGATCGACTACCGCGATTACGTGCCGTTCAGGAAGAAGATGGAAAGCCTGTAAAGAGAGGGAATAGTATGGATACCATTACCGTCCACACGACAAGCACCCTGCTGCACTTTGCAGAAGACAAACTTCAGATCATCGCGCTGACGTTCATGGGCTTGGTGTACATTTTGAAGGTCAGATGGATTCTGAGCTTCAAGGCGGGCAAAGAGCGGCAGGCCGCGACCGGCGACCCATCGACGACCGCAAAGAAGGGAGCGGTGTACTCGCTGTTCAACATCTTCATGCCGTGGTCGATGCCAAGCACGCGGCAGCACCCGCTGTTCTACCTGCAGTTCGGCATCTTTCACGTCGCGGTCGCGCTTTCGATCACGATGTCGATCGTCATTCCTTACTTTCCACAGCTCATCGCAGGCAAATGGGTCATATATGGGTTGCAGACGCTGTTCGCCCTCGGTTTTCTTGTGGGTCTGGGGCGGTTTATCCGCAGAGTGGCGTCGCCGTATATAAGAGCCATCAGCACTCCCGACGACTACTTCTCGCTGGGACTGCTGGTGGTCTGGTTTGCGTTTGCGTTCATGGCCGCGCCGAACAACCGCGAGCAGACGGAGTTCTGGCTGCTGGGATATTTCTTCCTGACCGCCTTCTTCCTGTTCTATGTTCCTTTCAGCAAGATATCGCATTACATATTCTATCCCTTTACCAGATGGTACCTGGGAAAGACGCTCGGCCACAGGGGCGTCTATCCTCTTCCGTTCAACCCGGGAAAAGAGCCTCTGTCCAGGCTGTTCTCGCGGACGGAACCGGTAAAAAGCGAGTAGCATACATATCGATATCCAGATAAGGAGCGAAGAGATGGCCACAGCAAGATCGTACAAGTGCGAGAAAGTCATCGAGCGGTTGCACAAGAAGGTCAACCGCCAGGTACTGGCCTCACTCGAGGCATGCGTGCACTGTGGGATGTGCACCGACCAATGCCACTACGTGCTGGCGAATCCCGGAGACGTGACCTACATGCCCTCGTACAAGGCGGACAAACTCAGGAAGCTCTTCAAGGCTCACATCGATTGGACTGGCAGAGTATTCCCCTGGTGGGTCAGCGCGAGGAGCCTGTACACCGATGCGGAGCTTGAAGAACTCAAGGACGTCGTGTTCGGCAAGTGCACAAACTGCCGTCGCTGTTCCATCAACTGCCCCATGGGAGTGGACATGGCCACCTTCAACCGCACGGCCCGGGGCCTGCTGGTGTCGGTCGGGGTCATGCCCGAGGGTGTGGCCGTGGTGGCAAAGGACCAGTGGGAGATCGGCAACCAGATGGGCGTGCTGAAGGAAGATTACCTCGACACGCTCGAGTGGATGGAAGAGGAGCTTCAGAGCGAGTACGACGACCCCTCCATCAAGATACCGATTGACAAGATGAATGCCGACGTCGTGTATTCCATCAATCCCCGCGAAGTCAAGTACGACCCCCGCACCATCGCCGACGCAGCGCTCATATTCCACGTCGCCGGCGAGGACTGGACGATGGCCAGCGAAGGATGGGACATGACCAATTTCGGGCTGTTCAACGGGGACGACGAGCTCGGCGGCGCGGTCGCAAGGCGCTGCTACGAGGCGACGGAGAACCTGCGCGGCAAGAAGCTGGTCATCTCCGAATGCGGACACGGCTACCGCTCGACCCGCTGCGAAGGACAGAACTGGGGCCAGAAGGATGTTCCCTTCGAGATGGAAAGCTCGGTCATCACCATGCTGCGTTACATAAAAGAGGGAAAGATCAAGGTCGACAAGACCAAGAACACCGAGCCCGTGACCTTCCACGACTCGTGCAACAACGCAAGGAGCTGCGGCCTGACCGAGGAGCCGCGAGAATTGCTGAAGCTGGTGTGCATGGACTTCCGCGAGATGTATCCCAACCGTGCGGAAAACTTCTGCTGCACGGGTGGCGGCGGCGCCATGTCCATGTCGGAATACACGCCGAGGAGGCTCAAGTCCGCGATAATCAAAGCCAATCAGCTCAAAGAGACGGGCGCAAAGATCGTTGTCACATCCTGCCACAACTGCGTTGACGGGCTGAGCGACTTGATCAGACACTACGAACTCGACATGAAGGTCACCCAGTTGGTCAACCTCGTGGCCAACGCCCTCGTGGTTCCGAAGCGAGAGGCCGTGCCCGTCGAGGTCGGTGCAGCGGCCGAAGTGGATGG
>CAZSKP010000005.1:165061-167905 GCA_964607485.1 uncultured bacterium
GTCTCACGGGTTACAAGATTCTGTTGGCCGAGGACGAAGAGGACACGCTCGCCTTCTTCAGCACCGTGCTGGAAGACCATGGCGCGCAGGTGCTCCTGGCGAGGGACGGCGACGAGGCCTTGGAACTGGCTCGCAAGGAGAAGCCTGACCTCATTACGCTCGACCTTTCCATGCCCGGAAAGGACGGAGGCGAGGTGTTCGAAACTCTGCGCAAGGACCCCGAATTGAGCCGGATCAAGGTATGCATCATCACCGGCAAGCCGGAACTGCGCAGGCTGATTTATGACCGCCCGGTGCCTCCGCCCGAGGGGTATCTGACCAAGCCCGTCGGTGACCATGACCTCGTGCTCAATCTACGCAAGGTCCTCGAAGTGACGTATGACGGAAAAAGGGATAAGTAGGCGCCGAGCGTTCCGAGAGGGGTAATCCCATGGAACTGCCGTACCAGCGATACTTTGAAGCCCTGCCGTGTTACCTGACGGTACAGGATCGAAATTTCAAGATCGCCGAGGCCAACCGGCGCTTTCGGAGAGACTTCGGCGATTTTGAAGGACGCTATTGCTACCAGGTCTATAAGCACCGCTCGGAAAAATGTGAGGTGTGCCCCGTTGACCGCACCTTCCGCGATGGGCAGAGTCATGGAAGCGAGGAGCAGGTCAAGTGCCTCGACGGAAGAGACGTCTCGGTGATCGTCTACACCACACCCATTCTGGACGAGAGCGGTGAGATCACGTCGGTGCTGGAGATGTCAACCGACATCACGGAGCTCAAGATCCTTCAGAAACAGCTCCGGGAGAGCCAGGACCGCTACCGACTGATCTTCGAGGAAGTTCCCTGCTACATATCCATCCAGGACCAAGACCTGAATATCATCGAGGTCAACCGCCGGTTCAGAGAGGATTTCGGCGACCGCCTGGGCTGCAAATGCTACGAGGTGTACAAGCACCGCACCGAGCAGTGCTTCCCCTGTCCGGTCCAGGCCACGTTCCAGGACGGCGGGGTCCATCAGAGCGAGGAGGTCGTCACCTCGAAGAACGGCGAGCGCGCAAACGTCCTCGTTTATACCACGCCGATAGCAGAAGTGAACGGCGAAATCAAGAGCGTGATGGAGATGAGCACCAACATCACGCAGATCCGCCAACTCCAGTCGCAGCTCACCTCCTTGGGGCTGCTCATCGGCTCCATCTCCCACGGCATCAAGGGGCTGCTCAACAGCCTCGACGGCGGCATCTACATGGTCAACACCGGCCTGGAAAAAAACAACCAGGACCGGGTCAGTCGGGGCTGGGAGATGGTCCAGCGCAACATGTCCCGCATCCGGAGCATGGTACTGGATATCCTCTACTACGCCAAAGACCGGGAGCCCGATTGGGAACCCATCTCGGCGCTCGACGCGATAGATGAAGTCTCCGGCATCATCGAGGTCAAGGCCAAGGAACGGGGCATCGAGTTCCGGCGAGACTTTGACGATGAGGCGGGCGGGTTCGAGGGAGATAAGAAAGCAATCCGCTCGCTTCTTGTGAACTTGCTGGAAAATTCACTGGATGCGTGCAGGGTGGACAAGAAGAAGGATTCTCATTGCGTTGCGGTGAGACTCACTGGCCATCCCGATCACGTCCAATTCGAGATTCAGGACAATGGCATCGGCATGGACCAGGAAACCCGGGAAAAGGCCTTCAGCCTCTTTTTCTCCTCGAAGGGGGCGGGGGGCACCGGGCTGGGTCTGTTCATCTCCAACAAGATCGCGCTCGCCCACGGGGGCAGCATTCACTTGGAGTCCGAGGTCAACGAGGGCACCCGCTTCCTGGTAAGAATCCCCAGAAAGCGACCCGCAGAGCAACCGGAAGAATCTTATACTCTGTAACAGGGACGCCATGGCAAGTGGCAGGAAGAAGATTCTTACCATAGACGACGAGCCGGATGAGAGAATCTATCTTTCCACTCTTCTCGAAGACAACGGCTATGTCACGGAAATCGCTGAGGATGGAAACGAAGGACTGGAAAAGGCAAAGGCCGACCCGCCCGACCTCATCACCCTGGACATCACCATGCCCGAAAAATCCGGCGTCAAGTTCTACCGTGAGATAAGGCAGGACCCGGAACTGGGCAGGATACCCATAGTGGTCGTCACCGGAGTGACCGGTTTGGGGGGCAATCCGGAGGAGTTCCACAAGTTTCTCGCCACCAGAAAGGAAACACCCCCGCCCGATGGATTTATTTCCAAGCCCGTAGACCAGGAAAAACTGCTCGAAATCGTCAAAAAGTTGCTGGATTAGCTCATCGGTCTCCCGCCTCGCTTATCCTTCTTGAAAGCCTCCCTTTGTGCTCGAGTTCGCCCCAAAATGCGCTGAGAAACCAGTATTTCCGCCACCGCAGGGCCAACGATATGCCTCCTTGCAAAATTTGCATAGCAAAGACCCCATCTCGCCGTAATTATGCAAATATTTCATATTGTCTGGAGTCCGGCTCTGCCAGTTTTGCTCTTCCGACTGCCTTCCATTCCGGGTATAGATAGTGGTAAGTGTAGAGAGAACAATGGATTGGGCTTACGATGGTGCGGGCCTTCGCTGGCGCTCAAACCTCATGGCATGGTAGTTGCTTTTTCCCGAGGATGGAGTAATAGGCGCTTTCCCCCAACCATGATCCCTAATTTCAACATAAGGACCCGTGGCGTGTGCGGGTTAAACGTGGTCGAAGCCGAGGGCTGGAGACTTCCCAGATGTAGTGTGACCGTTTTCCGCTCTAAGTTCCTGTGACCACGTTTCTTAATAACTGTCAGGAAGGAACAGAAGCTAGGAGAAGGTTATGAGTGAGAGTGGGACGCCGTTATTGGACGAGTTGGAG
>CAZSKP010000006.1:0-11333 GCA_964607485.1 uncultured bacterium
CGTATATACCTCGCGCTCCGAAGTCAGGGAAAAGCAGTACGTGCGGGTTCCGTACAAAGACAGGGTCCGGTCGGAGGGCCTATCGGGCGACCTCGCGAAGCATCTCGTCGATTCGCTTTCCCACTACGGAATCATGATACATGACGAAAAGCCCATACGAAACCACGTGATCAGACGCAGGCGCGCGTGGGTTCCTGCCGTCATCAGGCACAACATCGTCCCCACGAAGATTCTGGTGGAAGTGGTGAACCTGAACAACCGCGAGGACGCCGAACTCGTCACCGACCCAGCCTTCCGGGAAAGATTTGCGAACGCCTTCGTCCACGCCCTCAAACAATACTACGGTGGGAAATAGGCGGCCCGTCCTCCGCGGGGTTTCTCTTATTGTTGCTGCCTGTCTCGGAGCGCCTGCTCGACGGAGGAAAGGAGCGCCGTGATGGTCGCCTCGGTCGCGCGCGAAATCGCTTTGACCGTGGCTTGCACGCTCTGTTCCGCCGCCGGCTCGGTGTGACCTGCGACGCCGCTCCAGAGGACCGTCCCGTCACTTTGCGTCAGCTCGGCCTCGACTTCTACTCTTCCGAACCAGCCTTCCGGCGTATCGACTTCCTCAAAAGCGGTGATCCTGCCCCTCAGAATCAGGTCTGCGCTTCCAGACGCGGCGTCCGAGACGACGCTCTTGAACAGACCGGAGCTTTGTGCGCGCTCATACAACCGGTAGGAGAACATCTCCGCGGGGAGCGCGGCCCATTTGTCATACGAGTAGTAGCCCAGACGATTCGGTCCCGACCGCCAGACGATCTTCTTGCGCAGATAGATCGATTCCGATTCAAAGGGCGCGATGGCGAGCGTGTAAGGGAAGCTGCTCTCAACGGCCGTCTGCGCGGGGCTGTTCGAAAGACCCAGCACGTAGTAATTGGTAGGCGGGATGCTGGTGGCGCACGACGCAAGAACCAGCGGGGCGGCCATCGACAGCGCGGCGGCCACGCGGCGAAGGCGTCTAGGGCGCATGAGTGCCGGCCTCCTGTTGTTCGATGACCTTCTTCTCCGGCTGACGAGTGCGCCAGATGAGCCGCCAGGGTTCATCGGCTATCGTCTCGCTGAAGTCGCGGGTGTTTGCGCTTGTCGCCTGCAGATTGTCAACGGTGAGGGAGATTTTGTCGGCATTTTCGGCAACCAACGTTTCAATCCTCGCCGCGGCGGACCTTGCCTGGGCGACCGTGTCGCGAATATCCTTTATGATTATGTCCACGTCTTCACGGTTCCCCGAAACAAGCGAATCAAGGTTCGTGGCCAGAGAATCCAATTTCTCGGAAGCCAAACGGAAGTTGGCGACGGTCGTGCGCATATCCTCTCTGTTCTCTTGAAACAACATCCTGAGCTGTTCGAGCGTCTGAGCCACATTTTCGCGGTTCTGCTCGTTGAACACATCGTCGACGTCGGTGAGCAGCCGCTGCACTTTGTCGGTGATCTCCTTTATGCGGTCGCGCAGCTTTGGGATGTCTTTCGACAGTATTTCTTCGTTTACGATCACCATCAGGGCGTTCATATTCTCGACCGCCGATTCGGTGCGTGCCAACAAATCGTTAAAGCTGACTATCTCGCGACTCTTAATTTCGCTTTCCGGCGGCAATACCGGCGAGCCCTCCGAGCCGGTGGAAATCTCCAGGTAATACTCCCCGAGGAAACCGATGGTGTTGATAAAGACCTCGGAATCGGTCTTCACGGGAGTTTCCTCCGCGACGCGCATGGTGAGCTGAATGAAGGAATCATCCTTGCTCGAAACGTTCACCTCAGTCACCTTGCCCGTCTGCATCCCGCCGAATCTTACGACCGTTCCGGGTTCGATTCCTCCGGCGAATCGGAGATTCGTCGTGTATGTCTTCGTCGGCTGGCCCAGTCTCAGGCCCAGAATCGAGACGATGAATCCCGCCAGAATCAGCAGACTGACGACTATCACGAGTCCCACCTTCACCTCGTCGGCCCTGTACGCCATCCGCGACTCTCCTTCAGCGGAGAATTCCCTCGAGGTAATCTCCGCGGCCCTCGCCCTCCGCATGGGGCGCTCCCGCGAGGAACTGTCTCACAAGTTCGTTATCGCAGCTACGCATTTCGGCAGGTGTGCCTGAGAAGAGTATCTTTCCTTCGTCGAACATCGTTATCCGGTCCGCGATGGCGAACGCGCTCTTGATTTCGTGCGTGACGACGACCATCGTGATGCCGAACGCCTGCTTCAGCTTCAATATCAGCGAGTCTATGTCGGCAGAGACACGTGGGTCGAGCCCGGAGGAGGGCTCGTCGAAGAACAGGACCTCGGGGTCCATCGCCATCGCGCGCGCCAGTCCCGCCCGCTTCTTCATTCCTCCACTCAGCTGGGCGGGCAAGAGATTTTCCGCGCCGGTGAGTCCCACCAATTCCAGCTTTATCTTCACCATGATGCCAATGACCGATTCCTCGAGCTCCGTGTGTTCCCTCAGCGGAAGCGCGACATTGTCGGCAATGGTAATCGAGTTGAAAAGGGCCGCGCTTTGGAAAAGGACGCCGAATTTCTTCCGGACATTGTTGAACTCTTCCACCGACATCTTTGTTATGTCGGCGCCGTCGATGAGTACCTCTCCCTCGGTGGGACTATGCAGCCCGATGACGCATCTCAGGAACGTGCTTTTCCCGCACCCGCTCCCGCCCACGATCACCATCGTTTCTCCGGGCATCACGTCGAGCGATATGTCGTCCAGTATCAGCCTGTCACCGTAATGGGCAACGAGGTTCTTCACGGATATCTTGGGAGTGAGTGTGTCGCCCCGGTCATGGGCCGGGCGTTCGGACGTGATGTGTTCCGCTTCTCCCATCTTTTCCTCTTCAGAAGGCGTAATAGAAGAAGGCCGTGAATATGCAGTCGGCGACGATTATCAGGAATATTGAGGTCACGACCGATGAGGTTGTCGCCCTTCCAACGCCCTCGGCCCCGCCGGTGACCGAGAATCCATAGTGGCATCCGACCACGGCTATTATCATCCCGAAGGCCACGCTCTTGATGAGTCCCGTGAAGATGTCCTTCATGACGAGATACTCTACCATATAGTTATAATACATATTCGGATCGATGTTAAGTGTGGAGGCGGAGATAACGAATCCGCCCCCGATGCCCACCAGGTCGGCTATCATTGTGAGACAGGGCTGCATCACCAGCATCGCGATGAACTTCGGGACGACGAGGAATTTTATCGGGTTGAGCGCCATTGTCTCAAGCGCATCGACTTCCTCGGAGACCACCATCGTCCCGATTTCCGCCGTGAACGCCGACCCGCTTCTGCCGGCCATGATTACGGCGGCGATGAGCGGCCCCAACTCCCGCGTCATGCCCACGCCGACAAGGGGAGGGACATATCGAACGGCGGCGAAATCGCGCAGTTGGTAGGCCGATTGCATCGCCAGGATCGCACCCACAAGCGCGCATATGAAGCAGATGATGGGTATCGAATCGAACCCGACGATGACCATGTGGCGCAGCACGCTCTTCCATTTGATGCCTCTTTTGGTCAGCGGGGCGACGAAGCTCCAGTCGGCCGCTTCGGCCACTAGCCGGCCGAGCCGCCTGGCCTCGCGCGCCATGGTGAGCGTCCTGTTTCCGATGCTGCCCAGAAAGGAAGTTATCACGCCGCCTAGCTCCTGAGCGCCTCCGCTTCCGTTCCGCAAATTTCAAACACCTGCTGGAGTCGGGCGAGCTGAAACACCTCGGATACGCGTTCGCTGAGGCCGACCAGCCGGAATTTTCCGCCGTATTTCTTGCTGAGCTGGAGACCTTCCACGAGGGTAGCCACGCCCGAGCTGTCTATGTAGGTCACACCCGCCAGGTTCACGACTATGGGGGAAAGCTTCCCTCTGACGGAATCCAGTATAGCTTCTCTGAGCCGTGGGGACGAATACAGGTCGACGTCGCCCTCGACATGTATCACCACCCCGCGTCCCGCGGCCTTGGCGCTAACTTCCATCATTCGGGGCCTCCTGCGGGCGAACATACTTCGTCATTCTGATCTCGGTCCCCATTTCGTGCGACATGTCGTATTCCACCTTGTCCATGACACTCCTTATCAGGTGAACGCCCAGGCCGCCTGGCTTCACCTCTTCTGTGTCCGGCGGCCGAAGCCGAGCCAGGTCGAACTTCTCGCCGAAGTCCCTGATGTTGATCGTCATTTTGTCGCTTTCGAGTGTGCAACTTATGATTATCTGCCCGTCCGGACGGCCTTTGTAGCTGTGACGGATGATGTTGGAACAGGCCTCGCCCACTGCGAGACATATCTTGTCGCGGTCCTTCAATGAAAAGCCCGTCAGCTCGGCCACCTCGGCCATCATGCAGCGTGCAACCCGCAGCAGTTTGGGGTCGGAGAGAATCGACAGGCTCAGGGCATCCATCGGCGGCTCCTCAGTCGCGTCGGTTGTGTCCGTCTCAATGATTCTCGCCCCGGAGTGACTTTATCGCTTTCGCATAGTCCGAAGCGGAGAAGACCGACGAACCCGCCACAAGTATATTGGCTCCGGCTTGAATCACTCTGCCGGCGTTCTCGCTTGTTATGCCGCCGTCAACCTGAATATTGACGCCGTCTCCCACCAGCTCTCTGGCGTGTGTGATTTTGCCAAGCGCCTGAGGTATGAATGTCTGACCGCTGAAGCCCGGATTGACCGACATCACGAGCACCATGTCGAGGTCGTCAACCACGTACTCGATGCTTTCGACAGGGGTGGAGGGATTCAGCGAGGCTCCCGCTTCGATGCCGAAATCTTTTATCTGATGTATCACCTTGTGCAGGTGAGGGCACGCCTCCACGTGCACGGTCAGGATGTCCGCTCCCACCGAAACAAAATCCTCGACGTAGCGGTCCGGGTTCTCGATCATAAGGTGCACGTCGAGAGGAATCGTGGCCACCGATTTTATTGCGCCGACCACCGCCGGGCCGAACGTTATGTTGGGAACGAAGTGGCCGTCCATGATGTCGAGATGCAGTATGTCGGCGCCCGCCTTCTGGACGGCCTCGACCTGCTCGGCCAGCCTCGCAAAATCGGCTGAAAGAATTGATGGGGCGATGAGCACCTTCACCGGATTGTCCTTTCTGTCTCCAAGTTGCCGTCGAGATACACCCTTATGGTACATTGAGCCGTGTAGCCGAACACCACCTTGATGTTGGCGCCCGGCTCGTCCACTTCGTTGTAAATCGTCCTCGTGCTTTCCGGGTCGACAACATCGATCCGGACCGATTTCGACCAGAATCCGTAGGGTACACGGTACAGGAAGATCCCAAGCTTTCGCTCCACCTGTTCTCCCTCGCCGTGCAAGGTGCTCATGACGAGCGATATCGACGACCCCTCCGTTATGGGCGAGCCCGGCCGGGGGTCCTGGTCGAGGATGGTTCCCTGCGGATGCGAGAGGTCTATCTTGTTGGTTATGTCGCCGATGCTCACCCCCATCGCCTCGAGGACCTTGCTCCCTTTCTCGAGCGGGAGGCCGATGAGGTTGGGCGTTCTGTACTCGCGCGGGCGCGGCCCAAGACTCAGGAGCATGTCAACAGGCGTTTCCCGGTCAACCTGCTGGTTGGACAGGGGCGACTGGGCGAGGACGACATCCCTCTCTTGGGGGCTGTGTACCTTCGAAAAACGGCCCGCCCTCAGCCCGGCCCTGTTCAGCTCGACCCGCGCCTCTCGCAGCGACTTGCCGGCGAGGTCGGGGACCAGCGATACCTTGCTTCCAAGGCTTATGACGACTGAGACCGGTTTCCCCTCCTTTACCACGCTGCCGGGCAACGGGTCCTGCGAAAGGATGTAATCCTCGGGAACGACCGAACTGTTGCGGGCTCCGGCCTTCCTCAGCTCAAGCCCGCGTTCGCTCAGAATATCGAGGGCTTCGACGACGCTCTTGTTCACGACGTTGGGAACCGTGACCTTCTCCCCGCGTTTTATCACGACGTCCAGAGACACGAGTCCGAAGAAAGCCGCCGAGGCCAGAAAAACCGAGGCTCCTATCAGCAGCTTGACCATCCGCGTATCGAACAGATTCCTTACCCGCGTCTGTCTCACGGCGTTTTGCACGGCAACCATTATATTACAATCGCTCCAGCCTAGCAATGAAAAAGCCGTCCATATTCTCGTTGCCGGGTCTTATCTGCACGAACGCCCCGTTCGCGACGCGCCCTTCGATTGCCTTCGGCCACTCCGAATTCGGCCTGAACTCTCGATGGCGACGAAGGAAGCCCTCGACCACTTCCTCATTTTCCCTGTGCGTGACCGTGCAGGTGCAGTAAAGGAGGATGCCTCCCGGACGCACGCATTC
The DNA here is from genome assembly GCA_964607485.1 of uncultured bacterium. Taxonomy (GTDB): domain Bacteria; phylum Abyssobacteria; class SURF-5; order SURF-5; family SURF-5; genus CAZSKP01. The sequence goes on from CAZSKP010000006.1 coordinate 6,320, forward strand.
GGCCGCGCTCTCCAGTATCTTGGTTTGTAGGCGGGCAAGCTCATCGATTTGTTCCGGCTTGAGGCGCCACTTCAGGTCGATGCGTCTCCTTATGACCCCCAGGCCCGAGCACGGCACGTCGGCAATGACCCTGTCCATTCCGCCAAAATGCGAGGCGAGCCCGGCAGTCGCATCCTGTTTTTGTGCTTCGATGATATCGACGCCCAGCCTTCGAGCGTTTTGTTTTATCAGGGACAATCTGTGCTCGTGGATGTCGAGCGCGTAGATTGTGCCCTCATTCTGCATCAGCGCTGCAAGGTGTGTGGCCTTGCCGCCCGGCCCGGCGCACACGTCCAGCACCTTCTGGCCCGGCTCCGCCGCCAGGCAATGAGCGGCCAGCATGGAGCTGGCGTCCTGGATGTAGAACAGGCCTCGCCTGTGGGCTTGAAGTTTCCACGGGTCGGAAACCGAGAGAAAGCGGATTGCTTCGTCGGTGTGCGGCAGGGGCTCGGCACGGATTCCTTGCTCCCTGAGTTCTTGAAGGAGCGTCTCGCGCGTCGTGCGCAGCGTGTTGACCCTCGCGGTCAAGGGCGGGATGGCGTTGTTGTGTTTCATTATTTCAATCGCCGCTTCCCTTCCCCAGTCCTTTTGCAGAAGCTCGACCATCCATTCCGGGTGAGAATACTTGGCCGCGATGTCGGGCACGCTGTCTTCGCCCAAGGATTGAATCGAGCGGAGGAGTGCTTCTTTCTTCGCGTTTCTGAGGACGGCGTTCACAAGCCCGGCGGTGCCGGCGTGGCCGTATTTTTTTGCGAGCTTCACCGACTCATCGACGGCGGCCGATTTGGGAACCCTGTCGAGGAAGAGGATCTGGTACAGTCCCATCCGCAGGATGTTTCGTATCCACGAAGTCAGGTCGTCGAGAGGGGAATCGCACAACCCTCTGAGTGCCCAGTCGATGGTTCCCCGCCACCTCAAGGTTCCCATCACGAGCTGATAGGCGAACGCCCTTCCGCGTTCGGACGAGGCCGCCTTCTCCTCGGTGTATTCAAACAGAAGATTGGGGAACGAGAGCGCCTTTTCTGTGCGGCGCAGTATCTTCAGCGCCTGTTCCCGAGATGGGTCAACTTTTTGCCGTGGCATGTGAGTAGTGTGGGGTGATTCTCAAAAAGCCGTTGGCCGGGAGATTAACCGCCGAGCACCGTTCCCGCTTCGATTACATGACCGCGCATGAACTCGGCGGCCGTCATCCTCTTGCCGCCGGGCAGTTGCAGTTCCAGGATTCTGACCGCTCCTTCACCCGTCCGTATTATGAGGCTGCCGCCCTCGGCGGCCAGCACTTCACCGGGCCGGCCCTCTCTCGGCTGTTCTTTACAGGGCTCCACCTTCCAGACCTTGAGGACATCTTCCCGAAACGTGGTCCGGCATCCCGGCCATGGGTCCATCGCGCGAGTGAGGTTGAATATCTCTTTGGCCGAACGGTTCCAGTTCACCGTTGCGTCTTTCTTGTCAAGCTTTCGCGTCATGGTCGCCTCGGCCTCGTCCTGCGGGCGCGGCGTGACGCTGTGTTTCTCGACGGCTTCGAGCGTCTCGACCATGAGTTCGGCCCCGACCTCGGCCAGTTTGTCGTGCAGGAAGCCGGCGGTATCGTCGTCGGCAATCACGACTTCCCGCTGGAGCAGTATGTCGCCGGTGTCCGTTCCCTCGTCAAGCAGCATGGTGGTCACGCCGGTCACTCGTTCGCCGGCCAGTATCGCAGACTGAATGGGAGTCGGGCCCCTGTATCGCGGCAGGAGCGACGGATGGAGGTTTATGCATCCGAAGCGTGGCACGTCGAGAAATTCCCGTTTGAGAATCTGGCCATAGGCGACGACAACCGCCGCGTCGGGGCCCATCGTTCGGATTTCCTCTAATGCGGAGGGAGACGATGCCTTATCGGGTTGCATCAGGCGAAGGCCGAGTTCGAGCGCCCGCGTCTTCACCGGTGAGGGGGCAGGCTGCATGCCCCGGCCGGCCGGGCGGTCGGGCTGAGTGAGAACGGTCATTATCTCGTGGCGCGTGCGCGCGAGGCGGTCGAGGGTGGGTACGGCGAAAGCGGGCGTTCCCAGGAATATCACCTTCACATCGGCACTCTCGCTACATTATCCCCGGAATCTTCAGGTTGAGTCCGCCTGCGATCTTGGACATCTCGGCCGAGGCGAGCTCTTCGGCCTTGCGCAGCGCCTCGTTGACGGCGGCCAGCGTGAGGTCCTGCAGCATCTCGATATCGTTGGGGTCGGCAACTTCGGGGGATATTTCGATCGATTGAATCTCTCGCTTGCCGTTTGCGACGACTTTCACCATTCCGCCGCCCGTCGAGGCCTCGACGGTCTGCTTCGCCAATTCGTCCTGGAGCTTGCCCATCTTTTCCTGAAGCTGGCGGGCCTGTTTCATAATCTTGCCCATATCTACCATTATGCGGCTCTCCTTCCTTTCGCGAGACAGCTATCCGCTCACATACACAATCTTTCCGTTGAACAGCTCGAGCGTCTTCTTCACAACCGGGTCGTTCAACGCCTTTTCGATGCGCCGCTTCTTGTCTTCTTCGGCCCGGTTCGGTATGCCCTCCGGCCGGACGGCCTCCTTCGGCGGGGGAGAGGGCTTGCGTGCGGCCTCGCGTTCGAGTATCAGGTTTACCTTCAGCGGCGCGCCGGCTATCGCCTTGAGCGTCTCCTCGATGAGCATCTTGATTTCTTTTTTCTCCAGATGAGCTTTGTTGTAACTGTTCTTCGCGTCGAAGCAGATTATCGCCTGCCCGTTCTCCACGCCGCAGAAGCGGCCGCGGCTGAGGAACGAATAGGTTGACATGCTGTGTTCGCGAATCTCATCGAGCAGTTGACGCCACAGGCTGAGCTGCGACTTGTCCTCTTCCTCTTCTTCCTCCTCCATCGGAGGTTCGGGCGGCTCGGGTTCCTCTCCTGTTTCGTCGGACGGCTCGTCGCGAGCAGGGCCGTAATCGTGCGAAGCCGTCTCCGCGACGCCGGAGCCCTGCGAGTTGAGGAGCATCTGCCCGCCGGCGTCCATGTCGGGCGGCGCGCTTGAGCCAGGGCCCTTCAGTTGCTTTTCCAGCGCAGTCAGCTTGGAAAGCACGCTGTCGATTGAAATCTCCGCCCCGACCCGCGCGATTCTCATCAGAAGCATTTCGAGGGCCACACGGGCGGAGGGCAGTTGTCGGAACCGGCTCTCGATGTCGGAGAAGTCCTGCACTATCTTGATGAGGTCGGACTGCTTGAAACGGGCGGCGACCTCTTTGAGAGCCGACAGGTCGTCTTCGGGAAGGTCCACGAGCCTCTCCGCGCCTCCGAACGTGGCCAGGAGAAGGTTTCTGAAATAGAGAGTGAGCTCCTTGAGGAACTGCGCCAGGTCTTTCCCTCGCTCCACGACTTCGTCGATGGTCTTGAGTATGACGAACGAATCGCTCTCGCAAATGGCGACGGCTATCTGGCGATACACGTCGAGCCCGACGGTGCCGAGCATCGCATGCACGTCGGAAAGGGATATCTCCGCCTCGCTGAAGGAAACCAACTGGTCGAGGATGCTCTGTGCGTCGCGCATGCTGCCGTCGGTCGCGCGGGCGATTGCGAAGAGCGCGCGGTCGTCAACCTGTATCCCTTCCGCGTCCACGATCTCTTTCAGCCGCTTGAAAATCTGGCGCGAGGTGAGCCGGCGGAAGTCGAAGCGTTGGCACCGGGAGAGCACCGTTGCGGGAATCTTCTGCGCCTCAGTCGTGGCGAGGATGAACTTCACGTGTCCGGGCGGCTCTTCGAGGGTCTTGAGGAACGCGTTGAACGCCGCGTTGGAAAGCATGTGGACTTCGTCGATAATATAAATCTTATATTTGAGGCTGGCCGGCGCGATCTTCACATTTTCCCGGAGCATGCGGATGTCTTCGACGCTGTTGTTCGACGCGCCGTCTATTTCGATCACGTCGAGCGAGCGGCCGTCGGCTATCTCGCGGCAGGCGTCGCATTCGCCGCAGGGTTCGCCGGCGCTCGCCTCGGGACAGTTCAGCGCCTTGGAAAAAATGCGGGCGGTGCTGGTCTTGCCGATGCCGCGGGGCCCGACGAACAGGTATGCGTGCGCCGTGCGGCCCGCGCGTATCGAGTTGAGCAGGGTGGTGGTTATGTGTTCCTGCCCGACGACGTCCTCGAAGCGCTTCGGTCGCCACTTTCTGGCCAGCACGATGTAGGACACGTCGCTATGCTTCCTCCGCGTAAGGTTGTGAGAGGGGACGCGCTCTGGTAAGGGCGCGGCATGCTGCGCCCCTACATCCTCGTCCCCATCCGAATCATCAAAGGCTCGTGCACCCGCCCTCGATTTACGTCGCAGGCCGCTTGCCGGACCGCCGGCTCGGGCCAGGTGTCTCTCCGGCACACCGGATGGTTGCTTACCGCTGCTCCCTTCCGGGCCTGACGGGGTTGGGCAATATCCGGTTGCGAAGGACCCAACCGTCAGCACCGACTAATCCGGGGCTGACACCTGTTCAGTGAAACCTCAAGCGGGAATTCGACCTCGCTAAAGCGGGTTGCGAGTACAGGGCACCGCTAACTCCCCGTCTAGCACGAGCCAAAAGAATCATTGCTCGATTAGGATCGAATCTTGAGCAATGGAAAATCTAAAATGGACTCCAATCGAGAACCGCGTCTCCATCTATTTTCGATTGTCGATTCTCGATTGCTCTGCAATTTTTGTGAAGCAAAAATGCTACGGTTTCGGGTCGCAAAAGTCACTCAAAAAGCATTTTTTTCAATCTTCGACGCCCTGTTGTGGACTTGTAGAATTTCTCCTTTTGTCGGGCCTCGCTCAACGTTGCGAATGACTCTGTATGAACTACCCTATAAGGACGGTGCGGTCGTGAAGATTTAACTCGTCCGGCATTATGTTTTTCCAATCGTTTTTCAACATCAACCGCGACCCCGGTGTAAGTTCTTGTTTTGGCTTCATTCAGCAGTATATAAACGTGATACAAATTAATCATGTATGGCGGATACGCCTC
>CAZSKP010000006.1:11343-161156 GCA_964607485.1 uncultured bacterium
CGCCTGTCAAGCCAATGGCTTGACAGGCGGGCGAGATCTCGCCAAAATTTGCCTTGCAAATTTTGGCGGAGAGGGAGGGATTCGAACCCCCGAGGCGAGTTTTATCCCACCTAACCGCTTTCGAGGCGGTCGCTTTCAACCAGGCTCAGCCACCTCTCCATGAACACGTGGCGCCCCCGGCGCATGTGACATTATAGCATCTTTTCCGAAAGTTTCAACCCGCAAGGGTCACGGGCGAAGTCGCAAGTGGGCTGGGTCGATCAAGAAGGGATTCATCAGGGCCGGGGCGGGGTTTTCCCCAAATCTGCGATTACCTCGGTGGGTTACACACAGGACACGGTCCATATCCTCCTGCCTTGGCATTTTTCAGTGAGATCGCTCTCTTGTTTTTCAACAAATACCGACATCCCGCCCGATGGTATTTGCCTCCGGTCTCGGTTATGTAAACCGTGACTTCATCCTCATCCCATATTTCATCACCGTCCGATGAATCCGGTATGAGGGGATAGCCTGTTGGACTGCTTGTTAATCGTTCGCCGCATTCTATTGCATCTTTTTCGTCGTTATAGACTTCAAGCCAGGCGCGCCATTCCTTCTCAAGTGTTTGCAGTTCCCTGTTATATCTTCTGTATTCTCTCTCAAAGTCAGCTCCTGAAGCCCCCTCCCGACGGTTGATTTCATCCCAGTTTTGCCCGTGGCGAGTATGAATTTCCTCCTTCTTCAGGTCGTATTCATCAAGTTTTTCGCGACGCATGTCCTCGAGTGCTTCCAGTTGTTCGTTAATGATTTCATCTGGTGTCTTTGCGTCGCGGTTCCCGCTATCCAGGGGAAGGGTTTCAGGCTCTCTTATCGGGTTTGACGCAACCGGATCGGGTTTGGAGGGCGCCCAAAGACCTTTCTCGGCGACCGCGGCGGACCGCCCATAGAAGCGGAATAGTTCCATGTACTGGAAAGGATATTGAGCGTAGACACGCCCGTACCCTTGCCTTATGATTTCCAGATTCACGAAAAGGCCATCCGGTGCCCGGAAGAGATATGCCAGCAGTCTTCCATATTTGTCGAGGTTCGAAAGACCGGGTTCGTACTCGACATAGACTGACTCTCCTGTCAAAAGGTTCTCGATAAACAGACTGGCTTCTACCCTATAGATTTCGGCTGGCTCTTGAAACGTTCTTGGTGTATCGACTCCAATAAGGCCTACCTTGGTTTCTTTGCCGTCCATCAGCAGGACAGCGGTGTCGCCGTCAATAACGCGAACGACTTTGTAGGCCGTTGCGCCGGTGAAATCTTTTTGCGGAATAGGGGGACAAGACTCCTGAGCCTGGACGAATCCAGCCAGGAGAAGGGTGAGGATGACTACGCTTAAGGGAACTGCTCGCCCTCGCGTACGCATGACTGAGTTTCCTCTGCATGCTGGAGAGAATGCTCTTGGGCGAGAAAATCTTATCGCAGTAAATCCAGAAAGTCAAGGACGAGAGGCGGGGGACGAGCGAAATCGTAACCGGGGCGGGTAGATCGACCAAGGAATCGCTGGGGCCGAGAGTAGATATTAACCACCAAGACACCAAGGCACAAAGAAAAACCTTCCTTCTTTACTCTCTTGGTGTCTTGGTGGCTTGGTGGTGCAAATGTCAGCGGTGGAAAGTGCGAAGGGATGAACTGCCGATGAATAAGCGTTCAACGCAGACAAGGAAATCCGTGGGGATATGTGTAACCAGTGGCTGAGAATGCGAGGTTCCTCGCTGCTCAGGCGTATGAGTGGAGGCCTGAGAGGATGAAGTTGACGCCGAAATAGGTGAATATGACGGCGAGGAAGCCGACAATGGAGCACACGGCGTTGAATGTGTTTATGTCTTTAATGCCGAACCTGCCGGATACGTACTTGAAGTGGATCATTATCGCGTAGATAATCCATGTGATGAGCGACCACGTCTCCTTCGGGTCCCAGCTCCAGTATGTCCCCCACGCCTCGTTGGCCCACACTGCGCCCGTGATTATCCCTATCCCGAGGAAGAGGAATCCGAAGCGGACGGCCTCGTAATTGAAAGATTGCAGCGTTCTGATGATCTCTTTCGGGGCCTCCGCCGCTTTGTCCGGGGCCGAGCCCTTGCCCTGCGCCTTGAGTATCAGGTACACGATGCTTGCCGCAGCCGACACGGCGAACGCCGCGTAGCCGACGAAGCAGGTCATCACGTGATACAGGAGCCAGTTGCTCTGGAGCGCGGGCATGAGTGGTTCAATTGTCTTGTCGAAGAACGAGGCGGCGGCGATGGCGAGCACTGCCAGAATGGCCGCGATTGCGCCGGCGATTCTGATCTTATAGACGCGTTCCAGCACGAGGTAGATGAGCGCGATGGACCATGCGAACAGTATGAGCGATTCATACATGTTGCTGAACGGGGGCCGCTGAGCCAGGTCCCAGCGGATGAGTATCGCGATGGTCATCAGCACAAGTCCCACCAACATCGAAAGGGACCCTGCGTATCCGAGTATCTTGCGCGCGTTTTCGCTCTTCATGAAGTTGTCGATCACATAGACGAATGAGGCGACTATGAAGGTGAGGAACGAGTAGTTTATTAAAGTACCGCTCATGGTTGTTCTCCCATTACTTTCAGCATGTGCTTCAGGAACCCGCCGGGGGTTCCGACAAGGTCACGCCGGTGATTTTTTCGCCTTTCTCACCAAAGGATTTATGTAGAATATTATTATCATTCCCAGTATCTGCATCGAGAAACCCGCGTACACCAGCGGCACTCCCGGGTCCTTCTTTATCTCCAACCCGCTCCAGCTCAAGGCCTCAGTGTCGTAAGAGTTCTGATAAAACGAATAGCCCTTGTAACGAAGCGGGTCGTTCACCTCGATTTTCTTCTCTTCGACCATGCTGCCGCCGTCGATTATCTGCAGGATGCTGTAAAAATCCCGTATCGTGTTTTCGCTTGAGAACAGCATCTTGTAGCCGTCCACGTCCGCGGGAGCTCCCTGCCAGAGGTCATACGATTTCGACGGACGGCCGCGCTGCTTGACCGACACCTCCATCGCGGCGCGGTTGGACCTGTCGGGACGGCTCTCTATGTTCCGCACCATGTTGGCATTTTCGAAGAGTCTATCCACCACAATACCGTAGCTTGTTCCTTCGATCCCGATCGGTTGGCCGAGCTCGACATCGGTCTTCGCAACCAGCTTGCCCTCGCGAATCTGAGCGAGAACAGGCTTGCCGCTTGCCGGGTCGAGCAGGAGAGCGAAGTCCGAGATGCCGCCAAGAAGGTCGTTTCTCCCGTACCGGATTTGAATGGGGGCGTCGCTCATCGTGTGTGCGCCGGGGAACCTCGAGAAAAGCCACATCTCCTTCGAGCCCGATGGGCCCGTTATCCTTACCTGAACGGCGGGATTGTTGGGAGAATTCGACCTCGAGGTAATCTGACGCGTGTTCGTGTCTATCACAAAGTCGGGCACATACCTCAACACTTCCACCGAGTAGTCGGAGCCCTCGATGTTGAATTTGGAGCCGACCTGCGCGGGGTACGTCTTCGGAGTGCTCTCGCCCGTGACGGTGACCTCCAGCCGGTCGTTCGATTTGGACAGCGCTATGACCTTTCGCACTTGCTCGTCAATCGATTCGCCGCTTGCCAGTTTTATGTACCCGACGCCAAGGTGCGCCCGTTCGAGCACATAAGGACGTTCCAACTGGGAAAGCGCAAACCCTCGCCACTCCGCGCCCTCGCCTGTGATGTGGAATTCCATCGCGGGGATGCCCGTCGGCTCGGGGCCTTCGGTGAGCGAAGTCACCGTGACCGCGTTGGGGATGACGCGGTCCACGTGAACGGAGCCGGCAAGCTCGGGCCTTATGCCCACCAGCGATGCGAGTCCCACCCAACTCGGCTGGGGAAGCGGGACGCTTTTCCCTTCCTCGACCTTATAGCTTTCCTGTCGATTGGTCTTCACGTCGAGCATCAGCAGCTTATCGGTAGGCTCGGCATACTTGTCCAGAATGAAATCGACCAACTTTACATCGAAGGGCAGCGTTTCCATCGTGCTGGTCGCCTGTCCGACCCTCATCTGGTCGGTGGTCTCGCCCTCCCTGATGATCATGAATCCCTTCACTCCGAGAATGGCGCCCGAAAGCGCGCCCACCAAGATGAGCAGCAGCCCGAAGTGGGTCAGCATCATTCCGAGGCGGTTCCACCTCAGCTTGAAACGGTTAAGCGTGCATGCAAAGGTATTGAGGCCGAGCAGGACCAGCAGAATGATGAAGCGAAGGTCGTGGTAGATATCGTAAAAGCCGAGGTATCGGAAGATGCCGTTCCAGACAGGCCCGTAGATTTCGGCGTATTTGCTCGGGTCGGGCGCGTTCTGTTGAATGATCGTGCCGATGATGGATGGTATAAGTATAAGGACGAATAGAACTACCGTCAGTTTTACCGAGCAAAAGAATTTCCAGACTTTCTTTATCATTTCATCTCCAAGTTAAGGCATTCTATTATAGCACAGCGCTCACGCCTCAGGTAAGTCCCACCGTGTGGCCATCCGCGACATACGTGCTTTAGTTTGCAAAGAGGCTGCCAACGGGGCGTGGGACTGGGCCGCCCGGCGATATGCATTGTTGTTCAACCACTTAGGACGCACCCGCCCGGACGGGCCCCCTCGCGCAGGAACGGGGAGCATGTCTGTCTTTATTCATTCGATTGCTCGTTTTCAGTCATTCCGGCACTATGTGACAGGTCAGTTGATATCCTAAAATCTCTCTCTTGACGATGATTCCATTAGGAGATGCGAACGACGGGGATTTCCATTTCCGACAAGAGGGGGGCGTATTGGACTATCTCTCCCGTGCTACGATATAGTCGCAGAGGTCGATCATGGATTTCTTGTATTCCGATTCAGGAAATACGTCAAGCGCCTGTTTCGCGCGTGAGGTGAAATCGCGGGCGACTTCTGTGCAGTACTCATCGGCTGCGTAGGCGCGAATGCTCTCGCACAGCCACGATTTGTCGTTTTCGCCCAGACGGTGCTCGCGGAGGATTCCCTTTATCCTGTCGGCGTCGCTTCCGTCCATGCGGTTCAACAGACATATCGTCGGCAGGGTGGCCTTTCCGTCGCCGATGTCGCAGAGTATCGGCTTGCCCAGTCGTTCCTCATCCGCGACGAAGTCGAGCAGGTCGTCCACGATCTGGAACGCCATGCCGAAATTGTGGCCGAAGACGCGCATCGCCTCGGCGGTTTCGTGAGGCGCCCCCAGCGCCTGAACCGGCATCTTGCACACGGCTCCCATCAACGAGCTTGTCTTGTGCTGGATGACGGTGTAGTAGTCGTCCTCGCCTATTATTCCGTTGGCGCACGCGGTAACCTGATGCAGCTCGCCTTGCGACATATCCTTGACGGCGTTCATTATCGTGCGTATCACGTCGGCGTTGCGATATTCGCTGAGGATATACAGCGCCTGGGATATGATGTAGTCTCCCAGGAGGACGGCCACCTTATTGTGCCAGCGGGCGTTGACGGATTGAACCCCTCGGCGCACCTTCGCGCCGTCCACGACGTCGTCGTGGATAAGGCTGGCAAAGTGCGTCATCTCGCTCGCCACCGCGACGTCGATAAGCGCCGAGCTTCCGTTTGCCTCGACCGACAATCCTGCCAACAGCGCCAGCGCGGGGCGAATCTGCTTGCCCTCGACGACGGTCTTCTCGAACCCTATTCCCCTGATGAGACCAAAAGCACCTCGGAGGTGCCTGGTCAAATTCTTCCTGACCGCTACCAGTTCCTCCGCTATCGGCTGGTAGATACTGGTGAGGCTCAAATCCTGTGAAAGCTGCATGAACTATCTCCGCTTCTGCTCGGCGTTCGAATCTCGAATCTTTCAAATGTCAGAGAGGCCTCCGACAGTCGCTCCTTCTTATTCACGGTCGGTTTTGCGCACAATCTTACCATATGCCGGCAAGGCACGTCAACGAAACACGGCGGACGCGGTCATCGGCTGATCATATGGATCGCCTGCTTGTGCACGTCTTCATCCGCCTCATGTATGCTCTCTGAGAGCGTGGGGTGCGCGTGAATCATTTCGGCGATTTGGTCAACGGTCACTCCGGCGTGCACGGCGAGCACCATTTCGTGGATGATGTCCGTCACGCCTGGGCCTATCATGCTTGCGCCGAGCACCTTTTCGGTCTTTTTGTCGGCCACCACTTTCACGAATCCCGTCGTGTCCTCGAGTATCATCGCCTTTCCAAGCGCCGTGAACCGAAACTTGCCGGTGGCGACATCGTGGCCCGCCTCGACGGCCTCGCTTTCCTTCATGCCCACAGTGGCTATCTCGGGCCGCGTGTACACGCAGTTGGGCACCGCCTGGTAAGAGAAGGTGCGCGAGCCGCCCAGCGCATTGGCCGCGGCCACGGTGCCCTGCGCGCTGGCGACGTGAGCGAGCATCACGGTCCCGAGAACGTCGCCCACGGCATACACGCCGGGCACGTTCGTCTCCATCTTCTCGTTGACCGTTATCCGGCCCTTCTCGCCGCACTCGACGCCCGCTTCTTCAAGCCCCACACCTTTTGACACGACCGAACGCCCGACGCAGACAAGCGCCTTCTCGGCCTCGATGGATTCGCCCGATTCGGTCTTCGCCGTCACCCTTCCGTCGGAGACATCCATCTCCGTGATTTTCGTGTTGGTCATCACCTTTATGCCGCGACTCTTGAATTGGCTCTTGAGCGTTTGCGCGATCTCTTTCTCCTCGGTGGGAACGAGCTGCGGAAGCAGTTCCACGAGCGTTACCTCGGACCCGAAATCGCGGAACATGCTCGCGAACTCACAGCCGACGTATGCGCCGCCGATGATGAGTATCGACTTGGGAATCTCCGTGAGCTCCAGAGCTTCGTCGCTGGTGATGCAGTTCACGCCGTCCACTTTGAACATGTCGGGCTTCATCACCGTCGAACCGGTTGCGATGATTATGTTTTCGGATTCCCCTTTGGCCTGGCCCTGGGGGAGCGTCACTCCGACTCGGCGCTCGCCGAGCAGCTTGCCCTCGCCGTGAACGTATTCGATCTTGTGCGCTTTCAGGAGGCTGTGCACCCCCTTGACAAGCCTCTGAACGATTGCGTTCTTGCGCTCGAAAGCTTTGACATAATTGAGCTTAGGTTCGCCGACGCTGACGCCGAACTTCTCCGCCTCCCTCGCCTTTGAGAGCAGGTCGGCGGTGGCAAGAAGCGCCTTTGTTGGGATGCAACCTCTCAGCAGGCAGGTTCCTCCGACCTCGTCCCGCTCTATCAGGGCCACGCGCGCGCCTAACTGGGCGGCCCTGATTGCGGCGACGTAACCTCCGGTGCCCGCTCCTATTATGCTCACATCAAACTTTTCCATCGCCTTCGTTTCTCCGGGTCGTGCGGCTGGTACGTGGTTGCCTTGAGGACAGCAGTCAGGAAGAGTATAACATCAAAAACGGCGCTAATCTAGCACAAATCGCCTTCCAAAGTCAAGGCGCGGGGAACGAGGAATTTCGCCGCGTGGATCGAATCAATCGGCGCAGAATCGTTCCTGCGATTCCTCGAGGGTTTCCCTGAGCACGGCCGTGCACTGGTCGATCTGTTCCTCGGTAATGATGAAGGGCGGGGCAATCATGATATGGTCGCCCCGGCCCTGCTCGTCCTCGTAGTAGCCGGGATAGAAGAACACGCCCTTCATCATGCATTGCATGATGATGTCCATCTTGGCGTTCTTTTCCCTGGGAAGCGGCTCCTTTGTTTCCTTGTCTTTTACGAGCTCGACCGCCCACAGCATCCCCTTGCCGCGGATGTCGCCCACTATGGGAAGCGAATCGAGCTGGAGCAGGCTTTCGTGGAGGTAATTCCCCATCTGCCCGGCGCGCGCAATCAGGTTTTCTTTCTCGATGATCCGCTGCACCTCGTTGCCGACGGCGCATGAGAGCGGATGGGCCGAGAACGTGTACAGGTGCTGGAACTCCACTTCCTTCTCCTCGAAGAGTGAGACGAGTTCGTCTCTGACCGCCATGCCCGCCAACGGCGCGTATCCGCTGCTTGCCCCCTTGGCGAATGTGGCGATGTCGGGCACCGTGTTGAAGTTGTCCATGCCCATGTTCCTGCCCGTTCGGCCGAATCCGGTTATTACCTCGTCGGCGATGAATATGACGTTGTATTTGTCGCACGTCTCCCGAATGATGGGGAAATATTCGGGCGGCGGGACGGCCGCCCCGGCGGCGGCGCCGACGACCGGCTCGGCAATGAACGCGGAGACCGTGTCGGGCCCTTCGGCACGGATTACCTCTTCGAGGTCCTGCGCGCAATCGATATCGCAGCCGGGGTACTCCTTTCCGTAGGCGCACCGATAACAGTAGCACGGCTCGACGCGCGGATTGTCCCACAGCATCGGGATGAAATCGGCCCTGCGTTTCTTGATGTCGCTGAACGAGAGAGTCGCCAGTGTCATTCCGTGGTAGCTGAGGTTTCGGGTGATAACCTTGTATTTGGATTCCCTTCCGGCCACCACGTGGTACTGACGCGCGAACTTGATTGCCGCCTCGTTCGCCTCCGAGCCGCCGGAGCAGTAGTATATTCGGCTGAGCTCTTTGGGCATGATTTTCTTGATTCGCTTCGTGAGCTCTATCCTGGCTTCCGACGCGAATACCGGCAGGACGTATGACACCTGCTCCAATTGCCTTTTTGCCGCCTCGGCGACCTCCTTGCGGCCATGGCCGATGTTGACCGCCATCGGCCCGCCGGAGGCGTCGATTATCTGCCGGCCATAGGAGTCGTGCAGATACACGCCCTCGGTTTTCGTGATGAGGATGGGCGGCACGTGCGGCTCGCGGTAGAACATGTTCGCGATGACTTCCTGCATCTCCATATTCTTAACCTCCCTTGATTCGGAGACAGCGTTCGCATGTTTGTTTCAGAACCGGGTGCTTGCTATGAATGCATTACGGGTACAACCTGGGAGTCTGGCTTATGCCGAGCATCTCCCGCGCCTGCGCCGGCGTGGCAACCTCGCGGTTCAACTCGTGGATCAGGCGCACGGCCCTCTCGACCAGTTGGGCGTTGCTCTCGGCCTTTTCCCCGCGGCGATAGTACACGTTGTCTTCCATGCCGACGCGTATATGGCCTCCCATTATCAGGCTCAGGGTGATGATGGGGAGTTCCAGCGAGCCTGTCCCGATGGCCGAGAAGAGGGACTTGGGAGGCATGTTGGCAATCATATCCATCGCCGACATGACGGTTGGAGGACTGCAGGCGCCGTCCTGCCCGAAGACCAATTGGCACCAGTAGGGCGGCTCGAGCAGTTTTCGGGCGATGAGGTTGTCCACGAACCACCAGCTCTGACTGTTGAAGACCTCCAGTTCCGGCTTGATGTCGCTCGCCTTCATGGCGCGGGCGAACTTCTCGGTCTTCGTGTAGCCGAGCATGTCGACGCCCTCGTACTGGAGCGTCTTCTCATCTATGACGGTCAGCCCTCTTCCCTTCAAGAACTCGAGCGTGCTTTCGTCCGGGTCGGAGAGGGGAAAAGGGGATTTCACCCTCATGCGCATGTAGAGCATGCCCACGTCGAGGGATGCGACCTCGGGTTTGCAGTCGGCAAAGAACTTGTTGATGACCTCTTCGTCGTCTTCCTTGAACATGCCCGAGCACGTGTTGTTGATGATGAGGTCGGGACATCGTTCTCGGATAAGATGGTTTGCCCTGTAGAAGTCCTCCGCGTTGCTGGAGTTGGTCGCATAGTTCATGTTGGGATCGCGCGCGTGGATGTGCACCATGCTTGCGCCTGCCTTGTATGCCTCGTACGCCGAGTCCGCCTGTTCCTCGGGCGTTTCGGGCAGGTTCGGGTTCGCCGCCTTTCCGTGTACCCCGCCGGTTATGGCGCAGGTGACGATGACCGGCGGCCATTTCGTGAAATGCTCGCGCCACTCCCGATTGTCGGTGAATCTCCAACTCGTGTCCTCAAGGTCAAGAGACATTATTCCATTTCTCCTTATGCTCTTGAATGTTCACACGCTCTCGATGAACTCCAGTATGATGGGCTTTGTGTCCATGTATGCGTAACGTCGAAGGCCCTGCCCCCTCTGGAGCACGCCAATTCCCTTCGCGCGGAATTTTTCGATCTCTCCCTCGAAGTCCGAAACATAGATGCCGAGGTGATGTATTCCCTCGCCGTTACGCTTGAGGAAATCGACGTGGACCGAAGGCCCTTCCTTTATCTCGATAAGCTCCAGTTGGATGGGCCCCAACTGCGCCAACGCCAGCTTGCCCTTGACCATGATCTCGCGCCCGTCGGCCAGCGTCGCGGGCGCCTCGCCCTCGGCAACGGCGAACGTTCCCTTTCCAAAAAACATCTCGTAGTATTCGACGCACTTATCAACGTCGCGCACCACCACTCCGATCTGGTCGATGGAGCCGATGGGCGCGTCGTTCGATTTGTCTGCGGGTTCCATGTGACAATCCTTCCCTTCTCGTCAAGCTTTGACGTCGGAGATGATATGACGCGGCCTGAGCTGCACGGTGAAGGGGCGCGGCCGCGCGTCAACGTGGCGACATCACTCGCACATCTCATCGACTTCGGACAATACCTCGTTGAGCACCTCGATGCCGAAATCGATTTCCTTCTCCGATATCGTGTAGGGCGGCGCGACGCGAACCGTATTCGGCACGGCCGAGCCGACCATGACGCCCTTGAACACGCACTTCTCGGAGATCATCACCTCGGGATACTTCGAGATGTCGCCGCTGAAGGTGGCGAAGCGGTCCTCCTTGACGAACGGTTCCTTGGTCTGCTTGTTCTTGACTACCTCGAATCCGCCCAGCAGCCCGATGCTCTCGGCCAGGCCGACGCACTTGTGCTCACCCTCGAGCTCTTTCAGCTTCTTGTGGAGGTAGGCCCCCTTCTGCGCGACGACCTCAGGCATGTTCTCCTCGAGCATGAACTCGACGGCGGCCGCCACGCTCGCGGCCACTACCGGATGTCCCGCGAAGGTGCTGCCGCTCCAATACCGGAACTTGTCCAATTCGTTGGCGATATCCTTCGAGATGACCACTCCGCCGACGGGAACCGCGCACCCGTTCATTCCTTTCCCGATCGTCATGATGTCGGGCGTGACGCCTTCGTAAAGCTGATAGGCGAACCATTTGCCGCACCTGCCGAACCCGCAGATGACCTCGTCGTCTATCCACAGGATGCCCAGCCTGCGAGTCATCTCGCGCAGTTGGGGGATGTACTCGGGCGGCGGGTTGACCGCCGAGCCGCCGTAGAATATCTCGGTGACGAATGCGGCGACCGTCTCGGCCCCGATGGTGTGTATCAGGTTCTCCGAGGCATGGATGCACGCCAGCGTTCCGTCGGGCTGCTTGCAGGACGGATAGGTGTGGCCCAGGGTGCAGCGGTAGCAGTAGGGGGCGGGCACGATGTGAAATCCTGCGCCGGGGAAGTTGGGAACATCCCGAATCTCTGCCTTTGTCGGGGACGCTATGGCCGCACGGTAATATCGGTTACGCGATGCGCCGGCGGCGCCGCTCGTGGAGCCGTGGTAGGCGTACTCGCGCGTTATGATGTTGGGCCGGCCAGTAAGATTTTTCGCTATCGCGAACGCCTGCTCGTTGGCCTCGCTGCCGGTGTTTACAAACCTGATGCGACCCGCCCAGCCGTCGCGGCCGAGCACGTCTTCCATGATGAGCTTGGAGGCGCGGGCGCGGTATTCGGTGCAGAAGAGCTCCTGCACGTAGCCTACTTCGTCGAGCGCCTGTTTTATCGCGGCGTTGACGCGGGGGTGCTTGTACCCCAGGTTGGCCGCGATCACCTGGCTGACAAAATCGAGCAGCTTCATTCCGTTGGCCAGATGCACGTAGTTGCCTTCCGTGTGACTGACCGGAACGAACCGGTATTCATTCGCCGCCTGCTTTACGTGGAAATAGTATTTGCTATCCCATTCATACACCTGGTCCCAATTAATTTCGCGTTCCACTGTTCCTTCTCCTCTTACATGCAATTCCTTCCACTTCTCCCCGGTCGATTGGGGACTGCTCATGCGTGGTCAAGCAGCGACTTATTATATAACCTCTTGGTGCGCGATTCAAGGCGCAGGCACGGGGCGCCCATCTCCTTCGCTTTTCCGTGGGAGACTATGGTAATATCATATCCGTGCCAGATCCGGAGAACTGAGTGAGGTTGCTTTTGGAGGACGGGCGAATGAAGATCTCGCATTCGGTGTTTTTCGCACTTTTCGTTTCATTGATGACGCTCACGTCTGTCGCGCTGGCCGGAGGGAAACAGAGCCTCGACATCTCGAACCGCGCGCTTAATTCGACGCCGCTCCTGGGGCCGGAGGGCATTGTGCTCGCCTCCGATGGGAACATCTATGTGGGTCAGGGCGATGGCAAGATCGCCCGCGTCGCCGGCGACGGCACGGTCGAGGAGTTTGCCGACCTGAACGATCTGCCGGGCGAACGCAAGGAACGCATCAGCGCCATCGGGCTCGCCATGGACGGCGAGGGCGACATTTACGCGGCGGCGCTCGACTTCAACGGTGGGTCGGTGCTCAAGGTGACCGGACCGGGAAAGCCCGATGCCGGCGCGGTGGTCCTTTACCGCCACGGAATAGGCATGGCGAATTTCGTCCTGATCGATCGCGAGAGCCAGACGATGTACGTCTCCAATTCGGCGATGTTCTCGGGCGGCGTGTTTAGATTCGATATGAGCGATGAGACGCGCGTCGGCAGCGCGGCCGACCCCGAAACGGAACTGCTGGGCAAGATGGGATATGCGAACGGCCTCGCGCTCGGCCCCGACAGGGAATGGCTCTACGTCGCCGAGACGACCAAGGGCCGCATTTCGAGGATACATCTCGGGACGAAGAAATCGGAGGTCTTCGCCGAGGTGGGCGGATGGGCCGATGGAATAGCCTTCGACCCCGGGCGGGAAAGGCTCTTCGTGTGCGACAACAAGGGCGGGAGAATTGTCGCCGTTGACCTTTCGGGTAAGGTTGTGGGGGAAGTTCGCCTCATCGGCAGGGAAGGCCAGTGCGCGCCCGCGTCGATGATCTTCCGCGACGCGGACACCATCGTCTTCACCGACCTCTGGAAGGCCAGCCTGTGGCGCGCGCTGATTGGCCCGGCGCAGTACCATTCATATATTTATGAACTTCCTGTCACCGACATTCTAAAGTAGAAGGACTCATTCGAAATTGTAGTGTTTCCTCACGGCTTTGGAGACCTTCCAGACGCAGTCCATGCCCTTGGGGAAGGTGACGAAGTCGCCCGGCCCGAATTCGACCGGCTTCCCGCCTCTCGGCTCGACGCGCACCTGGCCCTCGAGGACGTAGCACTTCTCGGTGTCGTCGTAGTGCCAATCGAACGTCGAGGGCTCCTTCTCCCACGTCGGCCATGAGAAGACGCCCATTTCCTTGAGTTCCTTTTCGCTCTTCTTCTCCTTCCTTATCTCGGCCATCGTATTTCTCCTTTCCAACATCTGTGCTGCGTTGTTTCTCTATTGTCTTCTTGAGATGCTTCGCTTCTTGAGATGCTTCGCTTCGCTCAGCATGACAGGGGGGGTGCCTTAGTTCTTTCGTCGGGTTTCGGCTTCAGGGTTCCGGGTTAAAACCCTAAACTCGGGACCCTGAACCAGATTATATTTCGATCCCCAGTATGCGCTGAGCGTTTTTGAGAAATATTTTTTCGAGGATGTCGTCCTTGTAGCCCTCGGAGGCGTATGCGTCGAAGAGCTTCTGGTGCGGGATCATGGGATAGTCCGACCCGAACATCGCGCGGTCCTGAAGGCGGCCGTGCAGCTCCTTCTTCAGCGCGGGCGAGAAATATTTCGGAGACCAGCCCGAAAGCTCCATGACGACGTTTGACTTGTGTATGAGCACGGCGATCATCTCGTCCTGCCACGGCCACGAGGGGTGACACGCGATGATGAGAAGGTCGGGAAAATCGGCGGCGACGTCGTCGATATATGGAATGGGCTTTGTGTACTTGAGATGAATTCCCAAGCCGCCGGGCATGCCGGCGCCGAGGCCGGTCGTGCCCGTGTGGAACATCACGGGCGCCTTCAGCTCGGCGCATTTCTCCCAGAGCGGATAGAAGCGGCGGTCGTTAGGGTAGAATCCCTGCGCGGTCTGCTGAAACTTGACGCCCATCAGTCGGAGCTCTTTGATCGCGCGTTCGGCTTCCTTGATGGCCATCTCGCCCTTCCACGGGTCAACCGAGGCATAGCCGCCGACGAACGCGTCGGGGAAGTCGCTCGTGAGTTTGGCGATGTAATCGTTGCTCGTGGCCGGCTCGCCGGTGTTGCTCTCGGCGTCCCACGCGACGATTATCCCCTTGACGCCCGCGTCGATGAAGTCCTGGGCCATGTCCTGTTCGCTCTTCGAGACCGACAGCACTTCCTCATCCGAAAGCTCTTGCTTCTGATAATACTGCAGGAGAGCTCTCTGATACTTCAGCAGGCTCCTGGCGGCGGCTCGTGTCGATGGGTGCGCATGCACATCAATCGCCTTAATCATCTCGGCCTCCTGTGGGAAGTTCGTTGGTATTTTTCGAGTGCCTATCGGAATCCTACGCGGTGTTTCCTCCGTCAACAACGATGATCGACCCGGTGGTGAAGCTCGAGGCATCCGATGCAAGATACAGCGCGGCCCCGGCGATTTCGTCCGGCTGGGCATGTCGGGTCAAGGGGATATCCTTGATCGCGAGCTCATATATTTCCTTTGTTTCGATGAGCACGCTGGCAAAATGCGTCTGCGTCAGCCCGGGGCATATGGCGTTGTATCTGACGCCGAACGGGCCCAGCTCCTTTGCATATGCTTTGGTCATCATGACCACGGCGGCCTTCGTCATGCCGTACACAGCCTGCATGGGCGAGGCACGCAGTCCGGCGACGGATGCGATGTTGATTATCGACCCGCTCTTTCGCTCGGCCATGAGCTTGCCCGCTTTTTGGGCCATGAAGAAGTAGCCCTTGGTGTTGACCTCGAAGGTCTTGTCGTATGCGGATTCAGGGACCTCGAGCACACTGCCGAAGTACGGGTTCGTGGCCGCGTTGTTGACGAGTATATCCACCTTCCCGTAGGCGTCCATCACCCGCTCGAACAGGGCATCGACCATTTCCATCTTGCCCGTGTGGCAGGCGACGGCGATGGCTTCTCCTCCCGACTTCTTTATCGACGCCGCGACAGAGTCGAGCGATTTTTGCTTTCGGGACGATAGGACCACTTTCGCGCCGTTTTCGGCGAACGTTCTGGCGATGGCCTCACCGATTCCGCGACTGGCCCCGGTCACGACGGCCACCCTGTCTTTGAGACTGAAACTTGCCCCCATTCCTTAACTTCCTCCTCATCAGCGAAACATATTAACCTCGAAGGGACCGAAAGAATCAGAACTTCACACGTGAGCGGCCTACTTTGTGAAGAACATCGTGAGCGCTTCCGCGACGCAGGCCGGCTTGTCTTTGCCCTCTATCTCGATGGTATGCGTCGTGGTCACGAGGACTCTGCCGCCCGCCTTCTCCTCCACGTTGGAGAGGACGATCCTGTCCCTGATTTTCGAGTTCACCTCGACCGGCGTGACGAACCTGAGCTTGTTCAGCCCGTAGTTAATCGCCATCATTGTCCCCTCCGGCACGAGCGAAATGTCGGACGCAAAGAAAGGAATAAGGGAAACGGTGAGATAGCCGTGCGCGATGGTCTTGCCGAAGGGACCGCCGGCTGCTGCCTCTTCATCCACGTGTATCCACTGATGATCCTCCGTGCAATCGGCGAAATCGTTGATCCGCTTCTGGTCGACCTGAATCCAGTCGCTGACGCCGATTTCCTTTCCGACGCGCTCCTTGATTTTTTCCACTGCCAACACTTCCATAGCCATTGTTTTCCTCCTTTTACTGAGATGTCTCTTGGCAAGAATTCAAACCTTCATGCCCGGCAAATTGAGTGAGGCGGTGTTGCCGCCATCGACAGGAAGGGCTTGTCCGGTGACATAGCTGGCCTCGTCGCTTGCCAGAAAGAGGATGGCCGCCGCAACTTCCTCCGGCTTCCCATATCGCCTGAGCTCGCAGCGATAGCCGAGCTTGTGCTCCTTTCCCGTATTTCGCGCGTAATCAAAGATCGGCTTCGTCATCGCCGTTTCGATCAGCCCCGGACAGACGGCGTTGACCCGCACGCCGTATCCACCGAGGTCGCAGGCGGTCGTCTGCGTGAAGTTGATGAGAGCCGCCTTGCTGGCGCTGTAGGCGTTTCCGCCCGCTCCGGCCCGGATGCCCGCGACGGAGGCCGTGTTCACGATTGAGCCCTGCCTCCTCTCCCGCATGTGCTTCGCCACGTGCTTCGTGGCAAACATTGCCCCCATAAGATTGACGTCAAATGTCTTTCGCCAATCCTCGGCGTCCTCGTCCTCGATGCTGGGATATCCGCTGATTATTCCGGCGTTGTTGCACAGAATGTCCACCTGCGAGTACCGCTCGAGGGCAAACGAGATAAGGCCCTTTACTTCTTCTTCTATCGCCACGTTCGTCTTTCGCACCGACGCCACGCCGCCCTGTTTGGCTATGAGGTTGGCGACTTCGGTCAGCCCTTCTTCATTCATATCGGCCAGGACGAGCTCTGCACCCTCCCGGGCGAACAAGAGGGCCGTCGCCCTGCCGATGCCGCTGGCCGCTCCGGTTATAACCGCAACTTTACCCGCCAAACGTCCTTGAGCTGCCATGATCCTCTCCTTTTGAGTGGGGCGTTCAGCCCGTCCGGTATCGGTCATCCTGGCCCTTTTCCGTTTCCGACGGTGTATCTACACCAAGAGATGGTTGACCCTCGAATTGTTCCGTTTGACTTAAGGTTGCCGATTTGCCGGGAGAGAGTCGTTGAAGTTGCCTTTGCGGGGGTGAGTATATATTATTGGCCTTGGAATTTCAATGCTATTCAGCTAGAGGAGTTTCCCCAAGAATCTGTTCATGAAAGTTGTAATGTCTTTGACCGCCGGTCCGTACGAAATTCTGAATATGGCGGTCTTTTGCTAACTCTGATCGCAATTGCAGGCTGTCATTCTGAGCGAAGCGAAGAATCTGCTATCGCGTTGGTGCAAAATGAGATGCTTCGCTACGCTCAGCATGACATCGCTTCGGAAAGAAAAGATACGCGGAGGAAATGGGGGAACTCCACTATTCAGCTACGAAAGGTCAAAAAGTGAGAGACGATCTGGTCATGCGAAGTCTCGCCCGGCGGCTTCGCATAACCTCTACGCATCAACTGACCGTCTTCTCTCCTCTTGCGCCTCAGGGTCGGCCCTGCTTGAAAGTTACCCGATTGCCTCGCTGCCCCACTCGCCGGTTCGTATTCGGATACACGAGCCCAGGTCGAGCACAAAGATCTTTCCGTCTCCTATCTTTCCGCTCCGCGCGCCCTTGATTATGGCGTCCACGGTGGGTTTCACGAACTCTTCGTTGACTGCTATTTCTATTCTCACCTTCTTCAGAAGGTTCACCTCCACGTCCACTCCCCGATAGGTTTCGTGATAGCCTTTCTGCTGGCCGCAACCGAGGGCGTTTGTCACCGACATCTTGAACACCTCGGCGTCGGAGAGGGCTTTCTTCACATCGGGCAGTTTGAACGGCTGGATGTATGCTATGACGAGTTTCATGACGCTCTCCTTTCAGAGTCCCGACGAACGGAAGCCGATTATTCGGTCGTGAATATCTGGAACCCGCTGTATGCCTCCATGCCGTGTTCGTCGATGTCGAGTCCTCTCAGTTCCTCTTCCCTGCCCACACGCAGGCCGATGGTACGTTTGATGATGACGAACAGTGCCAGCGCGCCCAGGAATGTCCAGAGGAACACCGCGACTACCCCGATAAGCTGGCTCCACAATTGCCCCACACCGCCTCCGAAGAAGAGACCGTTGACGGCGCCCACTCCGCTGGCTTCTCCGTATTTTGCCTGGGCGAAAAGGCCGACCGACAGTGTGCCGAACGAACCGCAGACGCCGTGGACGGATACTGCTCCGACGGGGTCGTCGATTTTGAGCACTCTATCGATGAATTCAACGGAAAACACGACCAGTACGCCGGCCAGCGCGCCGATGATGACGGCGCTCGCGGGCGACACGCTTGCGCAGGGCGCCGTTATTGCCACGAGGCCCGCCAGCGCGCCGTTCAGGGTCATGCTCGTATCCGGCTTTCCGTGACGAAGCCATATCGCAATCATTGCAGCCACGGCGCCCGCGGCCGCCGAGAGGTTGGTGGTGACCGCGATGGTCGCTATGCTGAGATTGGTGCCCGCGGTGGTGCTGCCGGGGTTGAACCCGAACCAGCCGAACCAGAGGATGAAGACACCCAGCGCGGCCAGGGGGATGTTGTGTCCGGGAATGGCTTTCACCGTGCCGTTGGGCCCATATTTGCCCAGACGCGGCCCCAGCACGATGGCTCCGGCGAGCGCGGCCCAGCCTCCGACGGAATGGACGACCGTCGAGCCGGCGAAGTCGATCATGCCCCTGCCGCCAAGCCAGCCTCCGCCCCATATCCAGTGTCCGACAACGGGATAGATGAGGGCGGAAATGATCGCGCTGTACAGGAGATAACCGATGAATTTGGTGCGCTCCGCCATCGCTCCGGAGACGATGGTGGCCGCGGTCGCTGCGAAGACTACCTGAAACATCCAGAAGGCAAACTGCCACAGCCCGTCTCCGCTGGAAGGGTCGCCTACGCTCAGGAAGAACCCGTTCGACCCGAACAGGCCGAGTCTGTCGGCGCCAAACATTATTCCAAAACCGACCGCCCAGTAGGCAATGGAGCCGACGGAGAAATCCATCAAGTTTTTCATCATGATGTTCGAGGCGTTCTTCGCCCTCGTGAAACCGGTTTCGACCATGGCGAAGCCAGCCTGCATGAAGAACACCAGAAACGCGGCCACAAGAGTCCACACGGTGTTCACGGCCACCCGGTTTGTCATGGCGGTGGCGTCACCGGCAAACGCCGGGCCGGATGCGCACATCACCAGCAAGAGCGCAACGAGAACCATGGTAGTTGTTCTGTACATTTTCGCTCCTCCTTTCCCGAATTTCTTCCAGAGTTCATAACTCAACGCTTATCGAAAAGCCGCCGTAGAATTCGTCGTCGTACTGATTGTCCAGCGCCACCGAGTAGAAGATGCCGGGTTCGAAGCTCAGTTTTTCGCCGAGCGGGATAGTCAGGCTGGCTCCCAAAAGCGCATTGCTGAAGGAGGAGTCGAAGCCCCACTGTCCATCGTTGTACCCGACGGCCGCGCTCAAGTTCAGCGACAGCGGCTCTATCGGCAGAGTGTGCGCGACCGAGAGTTCGTAGTAAGTTCCGTCGCCCTGGTCGTAGTCGTAATACACGGCGAATGACGGGGAGAGCAGCGTGTCTGCTGCGATGGCCGCATAAACTTCCTGCGAATCGTTGTTCGGCGGCAGATTGGGGAAATCATAGTAGATGTAGCCGAGCGACACGCTGAGCTTTTCCAATTTTGGGCTGATAAACTCCAGCGACGTCGTGTAGTCGAGGGTATAATCCAGTTCGGTCCATTCCTTGTCATCCGTCAGTGTGTAGTTGCCCCAGACCGAGGCGGTGAAATTTTCTATGCCGACGTAGGCGCTGGGCTGAAGCACGGGCTCATCCACCAGGTTTTGTCCGCGCCAGATGTACTTCGTGTAGAAATCGACGCCCGCCCCAACGGAGATGTCCCACGTTCGTACAGTCTCCACGGGCGAAGATGCGGCGTTCTCTCCGGCGAATGCGGGTTGGTCTCCCGGCAACAAACCAAACACCATCAACGCAAGACCGACCAGAATTTCTCTTCTTAACAACATTTGCTTCCTCCTCCCGAATCAAACCAATGATTCTCGGTCGCAGGGCAAACAGAAAGGCAGGCCGCCTCCAAAGGGCCACGGAGACAACCTGCCTTAAGCTGTCCGCCCTCTGTGATGCAGGCGCCGCCAGGCATCGCGGTTTTCGGCTTCGTTAGCCAGACGAAACCTAGCCTGCAAAGATGCGGCTTACAAGGTCTCGACTCCTTCCTTCTCTCATCGTCGCGGCTGTGCGCAATACCTGCTCGCTTGAGTTTTACCCCTTTAACTGCTCATTCAACCGGCAGCCTGCCTCGAAAATGGGCACGCTCTTCATCATCGCCGGCAGGCCCGGTCGAAACATTCTTTCGCAACAACTGCATTCGTTCCCGCGCCGAATTGGGCCAATTCATTAGGGTTGCGGGGTGTCGCCTTTCTCCGAAGGGTAGATTCTTAGTTCTCTCCCTCGGAAATCGACGACAGTTCGGAGCAACAAGGATGCCAACCGCTTTACTTTTGCGAGTTCAGTGATTATCCTAGAAACGGGTGAGAGAACATCGGAGGTGCCGAATATGTACTCGAAGACAGTGATGGACCACTTCAAGAATCCGCGGAACGTGGGAGAAATGAAGGACGCCGACGGGATAGGGGAAGTGGGCAATCCGATCTGCGGCGATATGATGAAGGTCTTCATCAAGGTTGACAGCGACAACATCAAGGACATCAGTTTCCTGACGTTCGGCTGCGGCGCGGCCATAGCCGTCTCGAGCATGCTGACGGAAATGGCCAAAGGGAAGAGTCTCGAAGAGGCCAAGAAAATCACCAACAAGTCCGTGGCCGAGGCCCTTGAGGGTCTCCCGAAGAACAAACTCCACTGCTCGAACCTTGGGGCGGATGCCCTTCAATTGGCCATAAAAGATTACGAAGATAAGAAAGCGGGAAAGCTCAGGCAGCCTTCCGCGGAGGACAAGCACGAACATCCGCGCGGAGAGAGGTGCCAGTGTCCGTACTGCGATGCCGACCTGAAATCGGGAACGGAATTTTGCGCGAACTGCGGCCAGGAAATAGAACACACTCACTAGACGCCCAGGAGCATTTGAGATGACAATCATAAATCTTGATTACATTTCCGCCAATCCTTTGCTGCCCGAGGTTCAGGAGGCAATGATCGAGGCGGTCAGGATGAATTACGGCAATCCCTCGAGCCCGCACCGATTGGGTGACCAGGCGGCGGAGGCGCTTGAGCGCGCGCGGGAGGCAGTGGCCGGACTGATCAACGCCGCTTCTCCCAAAGAGGTCATTTTCACCTCGGGCGGAACGGAATCCATCAACCATGCCATCAAGGGAGTGGCCGCGGCCAAGCGAGACAAGGGGAAGCATATCGTAACCTCCAATATCGAGCATAACGCGGTCTTGAAAACCATAAGACGACTGAAGATGTTCGACTACAAGGTCACCTCGGTATCCGTGGACGAATACGGTCGAGTGAATCCGGCCGACGTCGCCAATGCCATATCGGATGCAACCATCCTGGTGAGCGTCATGCACAGTAATAATGAGATCGGAACCATCGAGCCAATCAAAGAAATCGCCAAGATCGCGCGGGAGAAGAAAGTGGTCTTTCACACCGACGCCGTGGCATCGGTGGGAGTTGTGCCGATTGATGTGAAGGAACTGGGCGTGGACCTGATGAGCTTTGCCGCCAACCAGTTCGGCGGGCCGTCGGGCGTCGGTGGCCTGTATGTTCGTAAGGGCACAAGTCTTTGGCCGCTGCTGGACGGAGGAGCTCAGGAGAACAACAGGCGGGCTGGCACGGAAAACCTGATCGGGATCATCGGCATGGGCGCGGCCGCCGAACGTGCTTCGCGTGAGATGGAATCACGCATGAAACATTCGCTCGGTCTCAGGGAAAAGCTGATCAGCGGATTGAAAGGGAGAATCGAAGACGTCTACATCAACGGACACCCGGAACATTCCTTGCCCAACCTGGTCTCTGTATCCATCAGTTACATCGAGGGAGAAAGCATTGTGCTGATGCTCGATGAAGAGGGCATCGCAGTTTCAACCAGGTCGGCATGCGCCTCGGGCTCGCTCCGGGCTTCGCACGTGCTGTCGTCAATCGGGCGAGACTGGGCCAGCGCGCAGGGCACCCTCGTGATAACATTCGGACGAGATACCACGGAAGCGGAGATTGACCGGTTCCTGGATGTACTGGCGGAAGTGGTCAGGACATTGCGAAACATGTCGCCCCTCTATGCCAAGGCAAAGAAGTCATAGAGGCTCTTGCCGCGAAAACGTTTGCCGAGAACACCTACCGCTCAAACGAAGACTCATCAAGGTTTTTAACGTCGGATATTGATTGTCACGAAAGCTATTCGCTTTTAATATGATGAAACTCGGTACAAGCGGCGAATTCGCAGAAATATGTTGCAATTTTGAGATATTTATGCTAGATTATGTTAGAGATTTGTGACATCAAAGATGTCTGAATCGTATTTTTTGGCGCTGCGCCGAAGGGAACAGGAAGGGAGTGAAAGCCCTTCTGACACGCCGCGCGCGGTTGTTTGCAGTGGGATTAAGAGCGTTTTGCAGTACGCAAACTATAAGCGAAGCTCAGTTTCATGCGGTTGCAAAAGGCTTCGATCTCCAAAAGATTCTGTCGATAACGCCCGATTTTTCACCCCTCGGGATGACAGACTGCCTGCGGTTTCTAACGAGAGACCATGTTGGCAAATGAGTTCCCTCGCTGAGGCATCACCCAGAAGGCATGAGGAGTCCTTCTTAAGGTCTCCAAGTGTTCCGTGTGCGGAAGCTCCGGCGCTGAATCGGGGTGTGGCCGTGTCATAGCCTCGATGCCCGCCGGTGCCGGGAGAGACGCTGATCGAAGAGGAGAGAGATTATGACATCGAGCGCATTGCTTCACCTGATCACCTACGCGGCGTTCATCACGTTTGTCGTCGCGGTGGCGGTACGGGCATATAAGATACAGACAATGCCCGTTCACCTGAGATGGGAACTGTATCCCGTCGCCCACGAGGGCAAGCGTGCCAGTTACGGCGGCTCCTACTACGAGGAACTCGACTGGTGGACCAAGCCGCGCAAGTTCTCCCTGATCGGTGAACTTAAAGGGATGATACCGGAGATGCTTTTCATAAAGGCTCTCTGGGAGAACAACCGTCCGCTGTGGTATCGCTCGTTCCCGTTCCATTTCGGACTGTACTGTCTCATAGGATGGGCCGGCCTTCTGGTTGTCGGCGCAGTTGCGCAGATAGCGGGGGTGCCGGTGGTAGCCGGCTCCGAATCGGTCGTGGGTGCGGTCATCCATTACCTGACGATTCTCGCCGGAGCTATCGGGCTCATTCTGGCCAATTTCGGCGCACTCGCGCTGCTTCACCGGCGGTTGACCGATGAGGAACTCCAGGGCTATACTGCGCCCGCCCATATCTTCAACCTCGCGGCTTTCGCCGTGGCCCTGCTCATAGCCTTCTTCACGTATATTCTCGTCGACCAAACCTTTTCGATTGCGAGAGGCTATGTGCAGAGCCTGCTGACATTCAACATCAACGCTCCCGTGGGCAGCTCGGCCGTCGCGGTCGAGTTTCTCCTGTTCTCGCTCTTGCTGGCGTATGTGCCGCTGACCCACATGTCGCATTTCTTCACCAAGTATTTCTTCTACCATCAAATCAGGTGGAATGATGAACCGAATCTTGTTGGTTCCAAGTTGGAAAAACGCATTACGGAGGCGCTGGGTTACCCGGTGAGTTGGTCTGCGCCACATTTGAAGGCAGACGGAAAGAAGAACTGGGCCGACATCGCCACCGAGGAGGTCGATAAGAAATGAAGAAGAAGAAGATTAGGGTGGAGGACATCAGCAAGCCCGGTGAGAAACTTACCCACCTGGACCCGAAAGATTTCATGCCCCTGCCGCCTCCTTATGATAAGCCGGAAAATCTTCCCGACTGGGACCCGCTCAAGGTTTCCGACAAGATTGAGTCCTCTCTGGACGACACGGTCGTCGTGGCAGTGCCCAAGCCGGAGACCAAGGAGGAAGAGGATAAACTGGTCCGACAATTCCTCTCAGGGCTCGAAAAGCTTTTCACGAAAGAAGACAACTGGTCCTTCCTCCAAATCCTGAAACTCACGATGGAACACTGCGCCAAGTGCCAGACATGTTCCGACGCCTGCCACATCTTTGAAGCCAGCGGCAGGAACGAGGTGTACCGGCCTTCATACCGGTCCGAGGTGCTGAGGCGCATCTACAACAAGTACCTCAAACCGGGCGGCAAATTCTTCGGCAGGTGGAAACACGGCGACATAGACCTGAACTGGACGACGGTCGCAAGGCTTATCGAACTCTCCTACCGGTGCAATATCTGTCGGCGATGTGCGCAAACATGCCCCATCGGCGTGGACAATGCGCTGGTTACGCACGAGCTGCGCAAACTGTTCAGCCAGGAAATGGGCATCGCAGCGCGCGAGCTGCACGAAAAGGGGTCGATGCTCCAACTGCAGGTCGGCTCTTCGACCGGAATGAACCCGCTGGTGGTCAAGGATAACATAGAGTTTATCGACGAGGACATGACCGAGAAGACCGGCATGGAAATCAAGACCCCGTGGGATAAAGAGGGCGCCGACGTGCTCCTCATTCACAATGCCGGCGAGATAATGGCCTGGCCCGAAAACCCGGGCGCGTTCGCAGTCATCTTCGAGGCCGCCGGAGTGAGCTGGACGCTTTCGAGCGAGATACCCGCATACGACGGCATCAACTACGGCCTGTGGTACGACGATTTTCAATTGGCGCGAGTCGCCATCAAGCACGCGCAGGCCGCCAAGAAGCTCGGCGTCAAGAAGATCGTCGTCGGCGAATGCGGGCACTCGACCAAGTCGCTCATGGTCATCGCCGATCGTGTCCTGACGGGAGACCTGAATGTTCCGCGCGAAAGCGCAATGACGTTCCTGGAAGACCTCGTCTTCAGCGGACGAATCAAGGTGGACCCGTCAAGGAACGATTTCCCGGTGACCCTGCACGACCCGTGCAACATGGTGAGGCTGATGGGCATCGTCGAGCCGCAGAGGAGAATCCTCAGGCATATCTGCCCGCAGTTCCGCGAGATGGAGCCCCACGGAGTGTACAACTATTGTTGCGGCGGCGGCAGCGGCTTCGCTATAATGACCCCGTACAATTTCCAAAGCTGGCGAAACCTCGTCTCCGGAAGAAAGAAGTTCGAGCAGGTCCTGAACGCATTCAAGGACGACCTCAGCCCTGAGACGCATAAGTACCTGTGCGCGCCCTGCAGCAATTGCAAGGGCCAGCTTCGAGACCTCCTGTTCGCGTACGACGCATGGGAGAAGTGCGGAATCCTGTACGGCGGATTGGTCGAGCTGATAGTCAACGCCATGGTCGATGTCAAGCCGGGATTCATCGAGTGGGAATGGCATTGATGGTTCAACAGACAAGAGATTCGCTCGTGGCCTGAAAGCAGGTTTGTGGACGGGAATTCGCCGAACATAACGAAAGGACGATGAGGATGGCGGACGGACAGGGAGCGAAAAAAAAGATTCTCGTGCTCGACGACGAGCCGGATGTGGTAACCTATCTCGTGAGCCTTCTTGAGGACAACGACTACATCACCGTTTCGGCAGCCGATGGGGTCGAGGGAATGGAAAAGGTGAAATCCGAAAAGCCCGACCTCATTACCCTCGACATCTCCATGCCCGAGAAATCCGGTATCCGATTCTACCGGGAAATCAAGGCCGACCCGGACTTGAAGAAGATACCGGTCGTCGTCGTTACCGGCGTCGAGAGCACGCAGGACGGCGGCACGGGAAAAGACTTCGAACGGTTCTTAAGCACTCGCAAGCAGGTGCCTCCGCCCGATGCGTTTATCATGAAGCCCATCGAAGAAGCCGAGTTGCTGAACACGTTGAAGAAGCTGCTGAGCGCCTGAGCGCGCAATCGAAACTCCG
Organism: uncultured bacterium; assembly: GCA_964607485.1. Classification (GTDB taxonomy): domain Bacteria; phylum Abyssobacteria; class SURF-5; order SURF-5; family SURF-5; genus CAZSKP01. The sequence continues at coordinate 37,086 of CAZSKP010000006.1, forward strand.
AGCGGGGCCGCGCTACTCCTGGGGGCCGTCGTTTCCGCGCACCCCATTTGCGGAACGACTCATAACCTTTGGGCCCGCGAAAAGCATTCCTCCGCTGTCGAATTTCTTTTCGAGAGCAAACTGATCGTTAAGCTTCGTATTGTCCACGTACTGTTCCCGATAACTCTTCAGTCCCGCCGGCTCGAAGGGGATTCCCGAAAAGAACACGTAATCGACGCTCGACGACAAGCGCTGTTCGAAATCGGCATACCTTGCGGGAGCCAACACGGAGACGAGGTCGGCCTTCCACGCCAGTTCCCACGGTTGATCGGTGACGACAACCGACTCGGAAGGCAACTGCCTCAGATACTCGATTTCCTCCCCGTCTTTCGACCAAATGGATTTATAATCGGTATTCCATCCTTTCCCGACGGAAGTGGCCGCCACGGCGAGGACGGCCGCGCCCATCAACCATGGCCGCGCCCGAGGCCACGGCGCCAGCCGAAGCAATCGGTCGAAGGCGATGACGGCGAACAACGCGATGAGCGGAATGAACGGCACAAAGAGCCGGATCAGCGGATGCACGATCGCCACAAGATGCATCTGGAGCACCATCATGATGCAAAGCGTGTAGAGCAAGAACCGCAAGCGTCGCTGGATGCGGAAGGCAAGAAGGCTCGCAAAGAAAAAGAGCATCACCGCCGGGTGCGTCAGAAGCGGAATCTCGCCGGTCAAATAGTTCAGTCCGCGAACGTATTTCGTCACGAGGTCGCCGAAATGGTGCGTCAGCATGGCGATCGGGCCCACCGGGTCGAATGTGGCATATAGATAGTAACCGGGATATGTCTTCGTGAACATCGCCACCTCATACTTCTGCAGAGAAAACATCGGGTTGCCGGTGAGCACCGTGTTCCGTATCAGCCACGGCAGCGACACGAGCAGCGCCCCCGCACCGAAAAGAGCGGTCTCGCGCCATTTGTATCTGTCTACGACCAGGAGAAACCACAGCACCGCCGGCAGATAGACCAGCGCGTTGTAACGATGCAGGTAGCACAGTCCGAACACGAGGCCCGTCACGAACGGGTTCGCCCCGACGTACAGGGCATACAGCAGTAGCGCCAGCAGAAACGCAAACGACATCTCAGTGAGGGCGTGCAGGCTGTAGTTCCACATCTGCGGCAGAAAAATCACGAGCGCAGCCGCCGCGACGCCGACCGACCTGCCCGAAACCCTCCTGCCGAAAAGATACATCGCGGGCGCGAGGAGAATGAAAAAGAAGCCAGACACCAACACGCCCGCCGACTCTTTCACCCCCGCGAGCGAATAGGCGAGGCAGATCATCAGCGGATACAGAGGCGGGCGCCAGTAGTCGGGATGGTGTTCGAGGCGCACGTCGAAGGCAAGCTCGAGCGGCTTTATGGCCTTTGTGGTGAACCCTTCGCCCCTGTGGAGGTTTCGAGCTATCTGGCAGTAGTCGGCCTGGTCGTTCGACCGCAGGCCCTCGAACTTGTGCGTAAACAGAAACGCGAAGATCACCGTGGCTGCAACCGTGAACGCGAGAACAAACCACCAGTCGTTCGCGCGCAATGGTATAGTTTCGGGATTATCGACCTTCGGATTATCTGACATGCCGTTTGACGAAGTCGCAGCCGGTTTCCCTCGCTCAGGTAAGGCAGTAGCGATGCTAACGCAAAACAGGCGGATAAGTCAAACGAACGCCGATACTGACGGACTTGCGCGCTGTGTTTGAGGATAGATAAAAATACGACCCGTCGCTGTAAGAGGAGGGAATATCGATGAGTTGAAAGAAGAGATTCCGTGAAGCCCCTCTGTTGCCATTACACTGCTGTAACCTCAGGAACAAATCCTTTGTTGAGTTTATATCTCGGAATCTCCTCTTGAGAATTTCTTGGCAGCCTCACTTTTTCCTGTTACTGCGCTTCCTTGTCGACCTCTTCGATGCCCGTGTAAGAGGCACCTTATGCTCGCGTATCATTTGAGCTCCCGTACCCTGCCCTTCGTATGCTGTAACGATTTCAGTTTTTGCGTTTGCGAACAACGAATAGGATTCCTGTTGAACACGGCTTATGGCCATAAGAGCGTATTCAGGCTCGACCTCCACACCAATGCTGTTGCGTCCGGCCTGCAAAGCCGCCAACATCGCTGTTCCAGTTCCACAGAAGGGATCGAGCACAGTATCATCGTAAAATGAGAACATTCTCACACAGCGATAGGCAAGCTCCAGTGGAAAGGGCGCGGGATGGTCCTTTGTGGAAGCACCGCCTACTGTCCAGAACTGCCGGAACCATTTGTCATATTCACTTTTTGATATTCTGCTCAATCTCCTTTGTTTCTCCGTGGGCTTTCTGTATCCGCCGGGTTTTCGCTGCATCAAAATGAACTCTATATCGTTCTTAATAATGGCGTTTGGTTCATACGGTTTGCCCAGGAATTTGGTGCCATTTTCGACCTCAAAACTCGCATTCGCAATCTTATACCAAATTATCGGGTTCAGGTTGTCAAACCCAATCTTTCGGCAAGTTACGCAGATATCCGCGTGAAGAGGAACAACCAGATGGCGGCCGTGTTTTCGGCGCGAGAGACACACATCTCCCACAACGCATATTAGACGCCCGCCAGGCACCAATACCCTGTAGCAATGTTGCCAGACCTTCTCCAGCTGGGTAATGAAATCGTCGTAGTCCGACACATGGCCAAGTTGCCCCGGACGTTCTTTGTATTTCTTGAGGGTCCAATATGGCGGCGAAGTAAGAACAAGATGTACCGACTCATCTGGGATAAAAGACATCTCACGAGCGTCGCCAACAACGAGTTTGTGGGTTGTGATATCTCCACCCTTGTCACTCATGACCGCTTGACTCCAAGCTTCGAGAGCAATAGCTTCACCGCTGTCTCTATTGAATCGGCTGTTTCAGATGCAAAGACTACACAGGCAATGTTTGGCGATTGCAGCCGGCTGAGAATATTAGCGTGCTCCTCTATGAAGGGATAATACACAACTGCTCCAAAGCGGGCAGAGGGATAAGCCCTTTTCAAGTTGGATGCTTTATTAACGATCTCGTCGCATCTCTTGTGTATGTCGCGGCGAGCTTCAATTCGCTTTACGTCGATCCCTAATTCTATATCTCCGCTCTTCGGAGAAGCCGCATCCAGCTCAAATCTTTCTTTACGATGGGTAAATGTTCGCTTTCGGAAGCTGGCCGAAGCATGCGTGTTTAGGCACTTCAGTATCTTCTTCTCCCACTGGCCTTTGAGTTTTCGAACCTCTTTATCAACGAATGCCCATCGGTCAAGATAGCAAAGCGTTGGAATCTCCAGAAATGGTGGGAGATGAGGACGAATGTAGCCTGCAATGATTTCTGCCTGTTTCGGCTTTAAGCGAGGGTTATACGTATCAAGGTTCTTTATGCCAAGGTCCCTTTCAATTGCACGGGCGGCAATGTTGCATGCCGCCAGTAGAGGTTTTAGGACCAGAGGCTCTGCGGAGATGCCTTGCGCCAGATCTTCGGCGGTCATCTCTGAAAACGTTATGATTTCGACTGCGCGACTTTGGATAAATCTGTTGAAAGCATGTTGAAGCGCCTGATGGACCGACGACGCGCGCTTCTTGGCGTCCTCGCCGACCCATCCCATGTAATCTGCGTGAGAACCGTATCCTTCAGGCACCTTTATCTCTTCAATTCTGGTTCCATGTTCTTAATAGTCATTGGAATACTACTACATTCCCGAATAGAAGTCAAAAGCAATAATCCCCCCGTACAGCAATGTTGTGCTGCCAGAATCGCTCTTGTCCACTCTGTCGAAGCTTCATAAATCGACCGCGGGATTGTATCCGCGGCCTTTCCCGGTGAGTCAAAAATCGTCCCGGAGTATTCCATTTTGGCTTGAAATATGGTAAAATTTAGGTGAGCATGGCTCCCTGGCTCGATGGGGGGTGGGCAGGAAAATGAAAGGAACTGTCCAGAAAATCGTATTCTTTCTGCTCTCCATGATGCTCCTGTTCCTGGTTTATAGATGCGCAATGATGATGAAGGAGAGCAAGAGCCCGTACGTGAATTTCCCCAACAAGATCGACACCTTCAGGTGAGCCGCGCTCGATGTCGTGAGCGCGCCGAACCCCGGTGCGCGTTGTACCCTTTCTCAGCCAATCTTAGTCCATTCAACTGGAGACATATATGCCGGAGCAGCCTGTTTTTTTTCATGCGGGAACCCTGAAGCTGGAAGGCATGTTCTCGCCGGCGCCCGCCGGTCAGCAGCAACGGCCCTCGGCCGTCATATGCCATCCCCATCCGGTTTACGGAGGCACGATGGGCAATAACGTCGTCATGGCGCTCACACGCGCGCTCCAGCAGACGGGCCACGCGACGCTTCGGTTCAATTTCCGTGGCGTCGGCCGTAGCGAGGGACGGTATGCCGAGGGAACAGGCGAGATAGAGGACGTCCGCGCAGCGATCGCGTTCGTGCGTCAGGAATCCGGAGCCGGCGACTCACCGACCATTCTCGCCGGCTATTCGTTTGGCTCGTGGGTGGCCGCAAACTCACTCGACGGCGACAGCGTCGTGTCGCACCTCATACTGGTGGCGCCGCCTACCTCGATGTTCAGCTTTTCCGCGTTGAACGACGACAAGCAGGAGCGCGCGCGGCATTTTATCGTCGGCGAGCGCGACCAGTACTGCGACCGCGCCGTCCTGCAGGAAATATTCGACCGGCTCCCCGAGCCCAAGACAATCCGCGTCATCCCCCGCGCCGACCATTTCTTTTTCGGCCGCGACCGGGCGCTCGGCGAGGCCGTCAGAGAGGCCGTCGCCGACCACACGGCCGAGTGAAAAGGGGTCAGGTCTTGCATTGCAACATTCTTCGCGATAGGATTTTCATTTTCAGACAGGAATTTCTCTCACCGCTCGGGCGAACGGAAAAGGACTGAATGTTGCAATGCAAGACCTGACCCCAATAGGGCCTTCCCCCAAGTTTGACACCATCCTGTGGAACCTCGAGGGAGCGGTCCTCACGCTTACCCTCAACAGGCCCGAAAAGCTGAACGCGTTCAACGTCGGTATGTTCAGCGACGTCGAACAGGCGATGGAGGCGGCGTCGGCCGATTCCGCCGTTCGCGTCGTGGTTTTCACGGGAGCCGGACGCGCTTTCAGTTCGGGCGCCGACCTCACGGATGTAAGCCAGTACCATGCCGGCGCCGAAGGCGACGCGCTCGCACTTGGCATACGACAGGCCCAGAGAGCATTCGACAAGGTCGAAGCGCTCCCGAAACCCACGATCGCCGCCATCAACGGCCACGCCGTCGGCGCAGGCTTGCAGCTTGGGCTTGCGTGCGACTTCCGCATCGCGGCCCGCGACGCAAAGCTGGGGCTATCGGACGTGAAGATAGGCATCGTCCCGGCCCTTGGAGCCACGACCAGGCTTCCCGCGCTGATCGGGATCGCAAAGACCAAGGAGCTCATTCTGACAGGCGACCTCGTGAGTGGGGAAGAGGCGCTCAAAATCGGGTTGGTCAACTACGCGGTTGATAGGGAATCCCTCGACCAGGCGGTGAACGAGCTGGCGCAGAAGCTCGCCTCCCGCGCGCCGCTCGCGATGGCCGCAGCGAAACGCCTGCTCAACTCCGCGGCGTCACTCGACGAAGTCGCCTCCGCTCAATCCCGCCTGATCAAATCCGCAGACGCGCTCGAGGGCATCTCCGCGTTCTTCGAAAAGCGGCCGCCGAACTTCACAGGATCGTGACAGCTTTCCGAATTTTCTCGCCGCGCTTCCTTAACACAATCCCGTCGTGCCGCCAGATTTCTTTGAACTCGGCGTGGGTGAGAGTTCTCCTTCCGTCAAACGGGTCGCCGAGGACTACCTCGTCGTCCGTTATGTCAAGCACGGCCACGTAGTGGTCGACCATGAACGTGAAGCGGATGGCGGCTATCGATGTCCCTGCACCTTCAAGCTCGCGGATCGAGTCGAAGTGTCGATACTCGCAGTCGAGGCCCTCGCCTCCATACATCTCTTCGAGCGCGCCGCAGAGCAAATCGGGCGGCGTGCCCGTCACAGGATTGGAATATGCGGCGACGGCTATTTCTCCCTCTGCTCCTCGGATTCCGAGCTGTCCCAGCGCCGTCACGGCCGCGGCCGGGCCGCATGTGTAGGCCGTGCCCTGCATGCACACGCCGGTCGAATTGACACTCGTCTCCAGCGCAGACAGACGCCCTTTGAGAATCGCCGGGAGCGCGAACGGCAGAATCGAGAAGTGGACGACGGCGACGACCATGAAGGTGTTCACCATCACCCTCTGCCGTTTGCGAGGCAACCGCGCGAGGCTGGTGGTGACCAGCATCGCGCACGCGAGCGACAAGGCCACGAACTCGCGCCGACCCGCCATCAGCCAGGAGAATGGAATCTGAAAAACAAGCGTGTCGCTCCATCGCGCCGCCGCAACCATGCCGATGAGAGCGAACGGTACGACGTATCCGATTTGCCAATACGGACTCCGCAGGCGCGAGAACGCCCGCCCGGCAAGGACCCCAACCACCGCAAGCAAAGCAACGCCCATCGTCCCGAGGTACTCAGCCATGTCCTTTCCCTCCTGTGCGGGGACCGGCCTCCCCTTCCCCGGGCGTCGCCGCTTCCCATGGTGTGGGCTTTAAGCACCATCAATCCTCAAGTGGTTCGCAATCCGGTATCGGCGCGCGCGGGCGCTCGTCGAGCAATCGCGCCATCGTTTCGGTCATCGGAAATTTCTCGCCCAGCTTGACGAATTCGATGTGACCGTCGAGATAGAGGACATTGCCGCTGGGTGGGATATGGCTGAAGTTGGCGGGGTCGGTGTATGGTCTATCCCACACAATAGGAATATCGGCGGCGGTCTTGGGCGGATCATTCAAGAAACTCTCGGCTCCTCTTTTCAAACGATGAATCACGTTGCTGCCGCCATTGCCCTTTCCGTCCGCCACGACGATATCCTTGTCGCGATCCTCTGGCGCGAGCTTGTCGTATGCCTCAAAGAACGCCTCGGCCTCCTCGTCGCTTGTGACGAGCCAGCCGAGGTACACGTAGCTCATATCGGTGATGCAGTCCGGATGCACCTCGCCGACCTTGCAATCTGGATGATGTTCATTTGAGCGGAGGCGGAAATTGATTGTTGGGTCAAAGTCCGGATCGCTTGGGCACGCCACAATCGAAGCATCCGAAGCGTACTTGAAATATTCGGGGAAAAGCGCATCGCCCTCAAAGATGAAGTTGTTCTTCGTATCATCGATGACAGGATATCGGCCTTTATTCTCAGAGCCATACAGGTCGAACGCCAGACCGAATTGTTTGAGATTGTTGACGCATGCCGCACGCCGGGCGATCTCCACCTTGCGTGAACAAGGCGAGCAAGGGAAGAGTATCAAGAACGCCACGCCCGCAATCACCAACAGCGCAATAGTCTTTCCAGTACTCGTCCGCTTCCTGCCCATGGCGCACCTCCCTTTCGATAAGGCCTCAAGAGATTCGCAGCGTCACCTATCCCTCACAATAGGGTATCGAGGGGCGCGGGTGCTCGTCTAGCAACCGCGCCAGCCTCCTGTTGTGTGGTCATTCGGTGACGGTCGTGTCGTAACGCACGCCCTCGGGCACGGGTACCGGCACCGCCACGCTCACGCCCTCTTCTCCGGCCGTTTTCTCCAATTCGTCCACGGCCACGAACGCGGTGTATTCGCACAGAAGGTGGTACGTGAGCGACGTGTCGATTATCTTGCCTTTCAGTTCCTCCGAGGGATTATAAGTCTCCTGGTCGGAGAGGTCGGCAATCTTCCAGCGCGCCCAGATGCTCTCGATGGCGGGATGCTCGGCCTCGGCGTCGGGGTCGACGTTGACCATGAACGAGCGCTCCTCGCCGCCGACGCGGCCGCTCACGCGGATGGCTGCCGGCGGCTCGCCCTCGAACCGACCCGTCACCAGCACGGGCCGGCCCACGAACAGGTCGGGAATCTGTCGCGGATACACATCGGAAACGTTCGCGTCGCCCCAGTCGATGCCGATGTCGGCCAACGCTGGGTGCGCCGCGCGCTCGTAGAACAGATCCACCTCTTCTCCGGCGGAGTCATCCAGGCCGACGTACGCAACCGCCCCGCGACCGAGCCTGGCCATTCCTGCGAGCAGGTAGCGGTTCGTCGAACTGCCCACGCCGAAGCTGAAGATGCGCGCGGGCCCGACCTTCTCTTTGACGGCCGCAAGAATCTCGGCCTCGTTTCCGATGTATCCGTCGGTCATGAACGACACGACGCGCAGGCGGTTCTCGTCGTGAGGGAAGTCGAGCGCGGCCTTGATGCCCTCTATCATCATTGTGCCGCCGCTGCCATGGAGGAACTTGAGATATGCCAGGCCCTTCCCAACGTTCCAGGCGGTGGCGGGAATAGGCTCAGACCCGAGGCTGGAGGCGTCCTGCGAGAAGCGGATGATCTGGAATGTGTCGTCGGGCTCCAGCTTGCGCAGGCAGCGCCGCATCGCCTCCTTTGCCTTGGCCAGAGGCTCGCCCGACATGCTCCCCGAACAGTCGAGCACAAACACCATCTCGCGCGGCGTCCGGGGCAGGCCGGCGAGCTCCTGCGGCGGCTGGAGAACGAGCGCGAATGTGCCTCCACTCTCGCCTCGGTGAATGAGCATTGCCGTCTTTATCCGGTCGCCCGCCGTCTTGTAACGCAGAACGAAATCGCGGTTCGGTATGCGGTCGTTTGGGCTGAGAGCCACATGCACGCGCGAGGGCGCGACGCGACTGACCTCTATCGCGTGAGTGCGACTGCGGACCTCTTCGATTGCGACGCCGGCGTCGATGTCGAGGCTGAGCGAGATGTCGTGACCGCTGCGCTCGCCGGGTTTCAGATACTGGACCTCGGTCGTCTGGCCCGACGCGCCCGCGCTGCCCCGGCCCACCGCGCCGACTCCGTTGGTTTTGCCCGGCGGGTTGAAGCGAGGGCCCACGACCATCGGGAAGACAAACTCGTATTCGCCGTCTCGGTAGGCGAGAGGATTGAAATAGACAATCTGGACGTCCACCCGCTTGCCCGGTTCGATATTTGCCACCTTCTGCGTGAACACGTTCGGCCGTTCCTGCGTGAGCAGCGAGGCGACGTATCCCTGCGAGCGGGCCTCTTCATATATCTCGAGCGCTTCCTCGCGCTCGCGGATGATGCCGCGTATGCGCCGCTCGCCAACGATCATTAGGAAGTCGGTGACCGCCGCGCTCTGGGGCAGAGGGAACACGTACTCGGCCTCTATCTTGGTGTCGTATGGGTTATGAAACTGCTGGGTCACCTCGACCGTGGCGACAAAGGCTGACACACGCCCCTTCACCTCGGTGTGCTCGAGAGGCACGGCCACTTCCTTTTCGTCGATGAGCGCGCGCAGCTCGCCCTGCGTGGGCTGGTCCTTGGCGGGTTCCGTCTCCGGCTCGGAAGCGGAGAGCTCGACTACCCACACCTCGTCAAATGCGCCGGCCGCCTCCCACGGTTCAAGATCCAGTTCATCGGCTATGAGCCGATTGAACCCGTACGGGCCGGCTCGTCGGGCCGACTCCCGCGCCTTGGCGAGAGATGGGAGAACGATGGCGATGGCGAGAAGGATCGAGCAGTTGAGAAACAGGCCCGCGAGCGCTCTCCGCCTGTCACCCGGCAGTGTGACGCCGAGGATGCTGGCAATGATTCCCGCGAGGCCCAGAACCGGGATGCTTATTGCGGACAGTCCGAGAAGGATCTCCGCCCAGTTTGGCAAGTATCCATTCTCGCTGAGTGCGATTAACGCCACAGTCAGCCCCGCCATGACAATGCCGGCAAGGCCCAGCCGGACGCCGGTCCTTGCCACCACGCCGGGCCTTTTCGGGGTAGGCGGGTCGCCTTGAACTTCTCTTAACTCTGAACCGCAGTGCTCACACCTGACCGCATCCTTCGGGAGTTCCTTTTTGCAGCTTGGGCAAACCTTCGATTGCTGTGCCATGGCAATCCCCTCCGCTTAAGTTTTTGATTCCGCCCAGTTGCATATTACTCCGAGTCGTGGCTGGATTCCTGCTCCTCATCCTCCGCGCGGCGAGAGGCCTCCGCGTCCTCCGCTCGCATCAGCTTGGCGAGCTTCGCAGTGTCGGCGAACATCTCGACGTGCCCGCAGGCAGGACACGCCCGTGCCGCAACATCGACGACCGACTCGCTAAACACGAAGAACTTGGTCTTCTTGGGCATGAAATAGAGCTTGCCCGTCGAGCGTACGCTTCCCGGCAGCAGAAAGCCGTGCCCACAGACCGAGCAACGAGCGGCGTGATGTTCGGCCTCATCCTTAGCAGTGACCTTGCGGGCGACCATGTCGAGGTTCTCGCGCCGGAACCGCGTGGCCCCGCCTATTTTGAAGAAGCTGAGCGTGCCCTCTCGCATCCATCGGAAGATGGTCGGCTCGCTGACACCGAGGTAGCGCGACGCCTCCTTGATGGTCAACCATCCCTCTGCCGTAACCAAATCAGCCATTGCCACCTCCTATCGTTTTATATTATTGACTATCATTTCATATCATATTATATCGTACCGCTTCGAATCTGTCAAGGCCTAACGGTCAAGAAAATCGTTTGCAGGCAAAAAAGATCGAGAGAAGGCCTGGTCATACGAAACCTTGCCGGGAGGGGATTTCAGACGACTTCTTGTCGGCAACTAATTACCGTTGCTTATCTTAGGAATGTGGCGCATGCTGACTCTATTTTGCCTCGAACTCGCCTTTATGAAACTCGAGCTCTTTTCTTGTGGAGCGTTTGCTGCGATCAGGCGGGCCCTTGACAAATTGGGCGATGGGTGATAAGATATTATTGAGTGAGTACTCACTCAATTTTTCGGTGGGCTTTACAGAATAAGGAGAAACGAAGATCGACAGGCAACGCAAAAACCAGAAGCGGCCAAGGGCGTCGTCCTCGGAAACCAAGCAGAGAATTGTGGATGCCGCGCTCGCAATTGCAGCCAAGAAGGGGTTCGAGCAGGCGACCACGGCCGAGATCGCGAGACACGCAGGCGTGGCCGAGGGCTCGATTTATAACTATTTCCGGGCGAAAGACGACCTCCTCTTCCACATGGTCGAGCAGTATGCCACGTCCTTCCTCGGGCAGCTTACCGCTGAAATCGAGGGTGAGACGGATGCGCTCGCGAAACTCGAGCGACTCATCGCATTTCATATCCGATTTTTCACACAGGAGGGCAACATCTTCCAAGTTGTGTTCGGCAAGACATGGGGGACCAGGGTGCAGATGGCGCGCATCATTCGTGGCGCTATTGCCCCGTACATGGTCCTCGTGGAACAGATAGTCACCGAAGGCATCGCGCGGGGACGATTCAAGAAGCTGAACCCGCAGATAGCCGCGTCGTTTCTTCTCGGGGGGCTGCAGCTCACGTTGGTGCGACGGTTTTTCGACCTCGCCGACTACAGTCCCGAAGAGGCGATCGAGCAGGTTCGGAAAATCTACCTGGACGGCCTGATAGCATAACAACCGCCTTCATAGGCTTGAATTGCGAGGATGGTATGACACAGGCTACCGATGAACGCGGCACGAAGCGGAACACGAAGAGGCCATTGCTCGTGAGAATTGTCGGGATAGCTGTTCTTTTGGTGGTCGTCTCTTTCCTCTGGTGGCGCTTCGGTCCCATTTCGGAGCGGAACGCAAATCGGTCGAAGATTCTCGCCACGGGCACCATCGAGGCCACCGAAGTCGAGGTGTCTGCGGAACTCGGTGGAACAATCGAGAAACTGTTGGTCGATGAAGGCTACCGCATGGAACGCGGGCAGCCGGTGGCGAAGATAGAGGACAGCCAATTGCAGGCCGAGGCGCTGCGCGCCGAGGCGGCGCTCGAATCGGCCCGTGCGGCGCTGGAGGACTTGGAGGCGGGAGCGCGCTCCGAGGAGTTGCAGCGCGCCCGGGCGAGGGTGGGGCTTGCCAAAGCCACGCTTGCGCTCGCCGAAACCGAGTGGCAACGCGCGGAGAGACTTTTCAAGGACGGCGTCTTGTCCGAGGACCAGCGCGACAATGCCCGCACGAGCCTCGACGTGGCAAAGAGCCAGCACGATGTCGCCGCCGAGGAACTGAAACTGCTCGAGGCCGGCTCGAGGCCCGACCAGATAGAGGCCGCCCGCTGGCAGCTCAAACAGGCCGAAGCCGCGTTGCGGCTGGCCAGGGTGAGGCTCGATAAGACGAACATATCAGCGCCCATTTCCGGAACCGTGCTGGTCAAGAGTTCCGAACAAGGCGAGGTGGTTTCCCCCGGCGTGCCCATCGTCACAATCGCCGACCTCGACGACATGTGGGTCAAGATATACATCGACGAGGTTGACATCGGAACGCTGAAGCTCGGCCAACATGCGAAGGTCCGGGTGGATTCATTTCCGGGAAAAGAGTTCTCCGGCAAAGTGACATACATATCCGACGAGGCCGAGTTCACTCCCAAGAACATCCAGACTCGCGAGGACAGGGTCAAGCTCGTGTTTGCGGTCAAGATAGGCATCGACAATGCCGGCGGCCTGCTAAAGCCGGGAATGTATGCAGACATCGAACTCGAAGCGATGACGCCGGAACCCCACATGGCCGGCGCCGAATCGGATTGAGAAGGGTATCGGTCATGGCGGCGAGAAACAACGAGGCGGCAATAGAGACCCACCATCTCACGCGCAGGTTCGGCTCTCTCGTGGCCGTCAATGATCTCAGCCTCAGCATTTCGCGGGGCGAGATATTCGGTTTTTTGGGGCCGAACGGAGCGGGCAAGAGCACGACCATCCGAATGCTTTGCGGCATACTGCGCCCCTCGGGGGGAACCGGCACGGTCGGCGGATACGACATCGAAAAGCAGCCCGAGCAGATCAAGCGGATCATCGGCTACATGTCGCAGAACTTCGGGCTTTACAACGACCTCACCGTGGAGGAAAACCTGGCGTTCTATTCGCGCATCTATCTCCGCAACTGGAAACTGGCACGCGAGAAATGCGAGTCCGTCATCCAGGCGATGAAGCTGGAGGAGTACCGCAACCAGTTAAGCGCCAAGCTGTCAGGCGGCTGGAAGCAGCGGCTCGCGCTCGCCTGTGCCGTCGTGCACGAGCCGGAGATTCTGTTCCTCGACGAGCCCACGGCGGGCATAGACCCCGTCTCGCGGCGCGTGCTGTGGGACATCCTGTACGACCTTTCGCAGAACAAGGGAATAACCCTGTTCGTGACGACGCATTACATGGAAGAGGCCGAGCGATGCAACAAGATAGGGTTCATATGGCGCGGCCTTCTCGTCGCCTGCGACTCGCCCGCCAACGTAAAGAGCCACATCATGACCGATGAGCTTCTCAACCTGAAATGCTCGGATATCCAGAAGGCATTCGAGATTCTGTCGAAATCGGGCGACATCATCGACGTCAATATTTACGGCGACGAGCTCCACATTGTCGTCCCCAACGCGCGCGAAGGGGCCGAGCGCGTGCGCCGATTCATGGACGAGGCCGGTGTGGAGGTTCAGTCGCTCGAGCCCATCGCGGCCTCGATAGAGGATGTCTTCGTGTCGCTTTCCCGCAAGAATTGAGCGCGAGTTTCCATGGACCCGAATGCTTGTGAAACTGGCAAGCACAATGTTCTAAAGGATGTCATCCCGAGCGAAGCCATGTCATCCTGAGCGAAGCCATGTCATCCTGAACGAAGCCATGTCATCCTGAGCGAAGCGAAGGATCTCTTTTTGAAAAAGCTGAGGCGTCTTGAGATTCTTCGCTACGTTTAGAATGACGGTTGATGAAGTTTTGAAGCAAGAGCACACGAATCCATTCGGGCAACATTCATTTCACACCCTTCTTGAGGTAAGACGATGTCGCGGCTGTTCGCGTTGATACGAAAAGAAATCATCCAGGTCCTTCGCGACCCCATCTCGCTCATCATCATGTTCGTGATGCCGGGATTCATGCTGGTCCTGTTCGGCGTGGCCATATCGCTCGACGTGAACCGGATAAGACTCGCCGTCTGGGACCTCGACCGGACGCCCAGCTCGCGCGAGTTCATCCGTCGGCTGACCGAGAGCGGCTATTTCCACATAGTCGCCCACGTCGGCAACGACCGTGAGATCAGGCGGCTGGTCGATGCCGGCGAGGTCAGCGTCGCCGTGAAGATTCCGCCCGATTTCGAGCGCAACCTGAGGGCTGCGCAGCCATCACCCGTCAGAATAGTGGTCGATGGGGCCGACAACAATACGGCCACTATCACGCTGAGCTACATCAACCTGATAGTGGAGCGATATTCAACCGAACGACTCATCGAGGGATTCGGCCGGCGCGGGGTTCCGGTTGAAAGGGTGCGACTGCCGGTCGAGCTGGAGCCGCGCATCTGGTACAACCCCGAGCTGTTGAGCGAAAATTTCTTCGTGCCGGGATTGATAGGATTGGTCATGATGGTCACGACCACCGTGCTCACCGCGCTTTCGATCGTGAAGGAGAGAGAGCGGGGAACCATCGAGATGCTGATGGTCTCGCCCCTCTCGCGGGCAGAGCTGGTGCTGGGCAAGATATTTCCGTATTTTGTGATAGCGCTCATCAACACGGTCGTGCTGGTTGTGTTGGCACAGTTGCTGTTCGGCGTTCCCTTTCGGGGCAGCACAGCCTTGTTCCTCGCGCTATCGGCCCTCTTTCTCCTGACCGCCCTGAGCTTTGGGGTGTTCATATCGACGCTGGCTTCGAGCCAGCAGGTGGCCTGGACGGTGTGTATGCTCTCGACCGTGCTCCCTTCATTTCTGCTCTCCGGCTTCATATTCCCTATCGAGAGCATGCCGTGGGGCATACGGCTGTTCACGTATCTTGTGCCCGTGCGCTATTACATGGTCATAATCAGGGGAATCATACTCAAAGGAGTGGGCGCCGAATCGCTCGTTCCCCAGATAGTGAGTCTGGCCGTTTTCGCGTTCGTCATGATAACGGTTTCCTCGCGGAGGGTAGCCCGGAGGCTCGCATAGGTGTTCAGGCAGTTACTCAACATCACACTCAAGGAGTTCGTCCAACTAAGGCGGGACAAGCGCATGTTTCCGCTGATATTGATAGCTCCCATTCTGCAGATGCTCCTTTACGGATACGCGGCCACGTTCGA
This sequence comes from uncultured bacterium, assembly GCA_964607485.1. Lineage (GTDB taxonomy): Bacteria > Abyssobacteria > SURF-5 > SURF-5 > SURF-5 > CAZSKP01. The sequence goes on from CAZSKP010000006.1 coordinate 52,183, forward strand.
CATTGAGAACATACCCACCGCCGTTTACGATTCCAGCCGCTCGGCCGAATCGCGTGAGTACCTGCGCCGGTTCTTCAATTCACGCTATTTTCGACACGAGCTCTATACCGACAGCTACGCGGGGGTTCACTCGGCCCTGGACTCCGGCAGGGTGACCGCGGCGATAGTTATTCCCGGCGACTTCTCGAGTGACCTGAGGCGCGGTAGCGGCGCGAAGGTGCAGGTGCTGATTGACGGCACCAACTCGAACGAGGCGACTCTCGCGGCCAACTATGCGGCGAGGATATCGCAGAGATACTCGGTCGAGCAGTTGATGACTCAGGTAAGAATACTGGGAGGCGGCGAGATGCTCGACGCCGCTCAGCGCGCGGCCGAAGGAGGGATGCTCGTGGACGACCGCCTCCGCGTGCTGTACAACCCCAGCCTGCAGAGCCGCAACTTCATGGTGCCCGGCGTCATCGCGCTCATACTTCTCGTCATGACGTCCATAATGACGGCGATGAGCCTCGTCCGGGAAAAGGAAATCGGGACGATGGAACAGCTCATCGTCACCCCGCTCAACCCTGTCGCCCTGATTCTGGGGAAACTCATTCCCTTCATCGGCATCGGGATGATAGACGTCGCCATCGTGCTGGTGGCGGCGGTGTTCTGGTTCGGGATACCCATTCGGGGCAGCGTCCCGCTTCTTTTCGCTCTTTCCGGCCTGTTCCTTATCTCCACGCTTGGGTTCGGCCTGCTCGTCTCCACTTTTTGCCGGTCGCAGCAGCAGGCGATGATTACCGCATTTCTCGCCATACTTCCGATGATCCTTCTTTCCGGCTTCATCTTTCCCATCGCAAACATGCCCGTACCCATACAGTATATGACCTACCTGATGCCAGTCCGGTACTTCTTGATTATCATTCGGGGGATAATCCTCAAGGGCATCGGCGCAGATGTGCTCGCGGCCCAGATATATCCCCTGGTGGCATTCGGAACCGCGATGGTGCTGATCTGTCTGGCTCGCTTCCGCAAACGAATTGAGTAGACGTTGCACTTGATGCGAGCGCCATGATAAAATTGGCCGACGGTTGCTAACGCTGAAAGGCGGTCCCGATTGGCACCCCAACACAACTTCGCTCAGGCAAAAAGGGTCCTGCTCACCGTCCTGGTGCTCAACTGGCTGGTATCAGCCGTCAAGATAGTGGTCGGCTATCTCATCAATTCCGTCAGCATGACCGCCGACGGGTTCCACTCCCTCCTCGACGGAGCCTCGAACATCATCGGACTGGTGGGGCTCACCATCGCCTCAAAAGATCGGGATGAGACCCACCCGTACGGCCACAAGAAGTACGAGACGTTCACGGCGGTGGGAATATCGCTGCTCTTGTTCGTCACGTGCTTCGAGGTCATCGAGCTTGCGGTGCGCCGCTGGCTGGAACCGAAACAAATCCACGTGACTGCCTTCAGCTTCGGCGTGATGATAGTCACGATGTGCATCAACTTTCTCATCATGCGATACGAGAGCAGGAAAGGTCGCGAACTGCTCAGCGACGTGCTCATCGCCGACTCGGCCCACACCAAGAGCGACATCTACGTTTCGGCCTCCGTTATCGCGACGCTCGTTCTGGCGAAGGTCGGTTATCCGCGATTCGACGTTATCGTTGCCATAGGCATTGCGCTCGCCATTGGACGCGTGGGCTTTCTGATAATGAAGCGAAGCTCCAGGGCGCTTGTCGATACGATGGTGCTCGACAAATCGCGCATCGAGGAAATATGCGCGAGCATCGAGGGTATCGAAAAATGTCACAAGATACGCACGCGCGGCCGGGAGGACGACATCAATATCGACCTTCATGTCGTCGTTGACGAGGACATGCCCGTGCACGACGCCCACGCCCTTTCACACGAACTCGAGCAACGCCTTAAACAGCAAATCCCCGGCGTCACCGATGTGCAAATCCACATAGAACCCTTCTGACTTTTCCGCAGAACTTTTGCTTGACAGAACCTCGGCCTTCTTGATTTAATCTGCCTAGAACATCTGCCGCACCTACTAACCATCACAAGGACGCCGGATGATGAATGATATGAGGGGGAGAAGCTCCTTCCTGAAAAAGCGCGGGGTGCAATTGGCGGCCATCTGTTGGCTGTTGTTGGCACTCGTTATCGTCTTGAACCGGGAAGACATTTGGGACTTTGTCCGCCCTTACTCTCCATTTGGCAGAATAGAATATACGCCTCCACCCGCGTTGGGGGACGCGGGCCCCGGCGCCGGGTACCTTCGTCACCCTATCCGGGGAATTAAGTACGCACATCAGACGATGTTGGCGAAGCGACAGAGTGACAATGGCCCGATAAGGTTCACTATTGACGCCGAGAAAGGGGACGGTTTGGAGGTCGGGTTGGTCCGTCTCAGCGGACCGCGCCATAATTCCGGTGAATACGTTTTCAACGTTTACGAACTGCTGAAAGGAAAAAGGAAGAAGCTGCTCGAGACGTCGGGAGAATTTCCGGTGGATAAGTGGACGTTTTTTCGAATCAACAATGGTTTGGCAGGGCGAAACGACGGCACCACTGAAATCCAATACACGATCAGACGCAAAGGATGGAAAGGGAAAATCGCGTCAATTTTTTCGAGGGGAAAAGAGGGCGACGGCCTCTATCAGAATTTCGCGTTCCTGAAGCCCAATCTATTAAACAAGAGGAAGCAGGGAGAGTTAAACGTCATCCTGATTTCATTCGATACACTCCGCGCCGATCACCTGGGTTGTTACGGATATCCTCGCGACACGAGTCCCAACATCGATGACTTCGCCCGCAAGAGCGTTATGTTTTCGCAGGCGATAAGTCCGCAGCCGCAAACGATTCCCGCCCATCGCAGTTTGTTTACCGGGCTCTATCCAATGGCCCACGGGTACCAGGAGAAGGTGGGAGGGTGGGACGAGTTTATCGGAATATTCCGGCCCCTATACCCCCATGCGACGCTCGCCAGTGTCCTGAGGGACAACGGATATTACACGGCTGCGTTCACTGGCGGCGGAACCATATCCTCGGAGTTCGGGTTTGCAAGAGGCTTCAACGTTTACGAGGAGTTTTGTAGCTTCGAACGGATCGATGATCCCAAGTTAATGGGAATAAGTCGCGACAACGATACGAAAAAAATATTCGACAACGCCATTCAATGGCTGAAGGAGAATTCCGACCTGAAGTTCTTCATGTTTGTCCACACATTCGAGTGTCACTCTCCCTATGAAGGTACTTACTTTCTTTCCGACGACTCAGCGAGCAGCCTTATCGAACAGAGAAAGGCGCTCTATGACGGGGACATCAGAATCGCGGATTCGCACTTCGGCAGACTCATGCAGGCAGTTGATTCGCTTAACCTCCTGTCGGACACGGTGATCTTGTTTGTGAGCGATCACGGCGACGACCTTTACGATCACTATCGGGAGAGCGACTGGATTCCGCCCATTCCCAAAGATCTTATCATTCCCCAAGTAAACCGAATCGACCACGGTCATTCGCTATATGATGAACTCATTCATGTTCCTCTAATCGTCTATATTCCCGGGATAGAGCCTCCGAAGCGCATCATCGGCAATCAGGTGCAGCTAACAGATGTGATGCCAACAATCCTTCAACTTCTCGGCATTGAATATGAAGGCCCTGTCAACGGAACGAGCATATTGGAACTCATGATGACGGGCAGAAGAAATGAAGATCCTCCGGCTTTAGGCGAGTGCGGCATCACCGGAGAAAACCGAAAATCGATTCGAAAGGACGGATACAAATACATCTGGACCAAGGACCCGGCACGCGTGCCGCCGAGCGGCGTAACTCTGAGAAATCTCCACGAACACGAGCTCTTCAACTTGAAGAGCGACCCCAAGGAAAAGATCAATATCTATGATGAAAACAAGGAACTGGGCGCGGAATATGACAAAATTCTCAAGGAGCAGCTCGAGGCGACGGCGGCCCTCAAAAACAGGTTGCAGACAATGAATAAGCAGACCGACGAGGAATCAACCCGCTTGTCGGAGGACGTATATGACAGCGTTAAGGCTCTGGGATACCTGCAATGATACGAAGCTGAGGTCAGGGAGACAGGCCCCATTTTCGCCGAGCCGCCGGCCAGTGCCTCACGCTGTCGAGCCGCCGTCGATGTTGACGATGGCGCCGGTGAGGTAGCTGGCGGCGTCGGACGCGAGGAATGTCGCAAGGCCGACGATTTCATCCGTCGTGGCGAGCCTGCCCAGCGGGATGTCGCGTACGACCTCGGCGTGCATCTCGGGGCTGCTCCAGATCGCCTCGCTGAATTTCGTCTCGACCATGCCGGGTGAGATGGCGTTCACGCGTATGCCCACACCGGCAAGCTCCTTGGCGAGCACCTTGGTGAGCATATCGACGCCTGCCTTGCTCACGCTGTATGCCCCGAGCAGCGGCGCAGCCTTCTGTCCGGCCACCGACGATACGTTTATGATGACTCCGCTCCCCTGTCCCATCATGACCTGTCCCACGGCCTGTGCGAAGAGGAAGTAGCTCTTCAGGTTGGTGTTCATGATCTTGTCCCACCCATCCTCGCGTAGGTTCATGATGGGCGACATGATGCTGCGGGCGACGTTGTTCACGAGAATGTCTATCCGACCGAACTTCTCGAGCGCGGCGGAGACGAACCGTTCGATGTCCTCTCTCTTGCCCACGTCGGCCGCTGTCGCAAGTGCGCGCCGGCCGAGCTGTTCTATCTCGACCGCAACGGGTTCCACGTTCTCCGCCTTTCGGCTGCAGATGGCCACATCTGCGCCGGCCTGGGCAAACCCGAGCGCAATTGCCTTCCCGATTCCTCTGCTGGCTCCCGCCACGAGCGCTATCTTGCCGGTCAACGCGAATCTATCAAGCGACATCGGCGCCTCTCCTTCCATCGGTTGATTCCATTTTCCTCTGAAAACTGCCAAATGATACCATCGACGCTTCAGCTTGTCAAACGGTTTTGGAGGAAGGAATCCGCCCCCCTTTCTCTTTCTGGGTTAGGAGAAAAAAAGAAAGAAAGTAGAGGAGCGACCTCGTCTTGTTTGAGACGCCGGCCGGGGAATTCTTAGGAGGGAGAGTCCAATTCTGTACATTTTTTGTCGAAACGACAACATTTGTCGGTTTCGCCATATGTTGAAGCATTGCTTGGTATAAATAATGTTATATCAATTGCTTAAGCCAGAGTCGGCCGTGGTCGTATCCCCGCAAGCACACTATTTGGCACAGATAGTGCTCGGTGCATGGAGAGAAATCTGGAAGAGTCTCTGGTAAGAGCCTGAGTTTTCGATAGTTTTGGTAGGATTCGTATATTCCGAGTAACCGAAGAGTCGGTCGGCGGACCGCGAATCCAATGTGTGTGTCTGCTAAGAAAAAGACAGTGGAATAGGGAAGGGGGGATGCGCGAGGCGATGCGCGGAGCAATTTCTGTTGTATTGTTCGTCTTCTGATTTCAGGAACTATAAGGGAGGGAAAAAGATGCGTAAGAATGCAGGATTCACACTGATCGAGGTTATTGTAGCGGTGGGCATAGTGGCGATTCTTTCCGCCGCCGTGGCCGTCAGCGTGGTCAAGTATCTCAACGACGGCAGAATCGCGCGCGCCGCGAGCGACTCGCAGACCATCGGCACGGCCGTCATGGCCTTTATGAAGGACACAGGGAAGTGGCCGGTCAGCAATGACGGCAACATCAACGACGCGGGCGAAGTCAGCCGTCTCGTCGGCCTGGCAAGGGGCGACGTGGGCAATGCTGCAATGATACCCGACGGCGCCGGCACCGCCGTGGGCGACGGCAACTGGGACGGCGGCGGCTCCGGCGGAACCGCGGCTGCCATGGAAGACATGCTGATCCTCAACCAGGATGCCGACACGGTTCCGCTCTATGCCGTGAGCCAAACCGCTCCGGTCAGACAGGGCTGGAACGGTCCGTACATTGACAGCATTCCTCTGGATCCGTGGGGGAACCCCTACGTGTGCAACATCCGGTATGCTCCGGGCGGCAGTGTCGGTGGCGTGACTCCCGCCGAAGAGGCGACACATGCGGTGTTTGTGTTGTCAGCCGGTCCGAACGCTCTGTTCGAGACCTCCTTCGACGATGCCACCGCGCTGGGTAATGCCGGAGTCGGCGGAGACGACATCGGTTTTCTGGTTGCGGGCGCCACGCAGTAAGCGTCGAACGAAGGTATCCGAATTGAGAGAATCTCGCGGGTTCACGATCATCGAGGCAATTGTCGCTCTGGCTATCGTAGCGATCTTGTCGGGAGTAGTCACGGTTGCGGTCTTGAACTATTTGAATTCCGGCAAGATCGCGCGAGCGCAGAGTGATTGCGCCACGATAGCCAAGGCCATCCTCCAGTTTCGGGCTGATTGCGCATTCTGGCCGACGAGGACGAACGCCGCGGCGGCCGAAAATGTCGACTGCCTCATAACCGGAGGTCCGGGGACCGTGCCGCCGGGCGACGACTCGGTGGCTCCGGGTGCAAGCAACTGGGGAAGCTTCGGAGTCGTCGATACGATCTCCGACCAGTTGATTACGAATGCTCCCGTCTATTCGACTACTGTGAATCCCCGGCTTCAGCCCGGATGGAACGGCCCGTACCTGAACGCCGATGTCCTGGACCCATGGGGAAACTCCTATATGGTCAACATCCGGTACCTGAGGTCTAACGGGCCGGCCAACAGCGCGGCGCACAACGTGTTTGTGCTGTCCGCGGGAGCCAACGGAATCACTGAAACCGCGTATAACGACGGTGTCGTCGGGGAGGTCATTACGCTCGGAGACGACATAGGCTATCAGGTGCGATGAATGGGGGAGCATTAACTTCTGATTTCTCCCGTTCGTGTCGCTATAGCGGAAAGACAGACTGAAGATGCGTGTCAAGAAGCAAATCGGCCAACTGTTGTTGGAACGACAGATTCTCACCCAGAGCCAGCTCGACCTGGCACTGAACGAGCAGAAACGCACGGGCGAGAAGCTGGGCAAGGTGCTGCACAATCTTGGTTTCATCACCGAAGACCTGCTCTCCTCCGTGCTTGCGTTTCAGTCGGGCGCGGAACAGGTCGACCTCTCGCAGATCGAGCCCGAGCCTCGTTTGCTGACCCTCATTCCGAAGGAACTCGTCAAGGCGGAGCTGGTTTTCCCCATATCCCTTAAGGGAAGGCTCCTGACGCTCGCCATGGCGAATCCTTTCGACATCATGACGATAGACCATGTGGAGCAGAACACAGGCTTCAAGGTCAGGAGCGTGTGCGCCACCGAGAGCGACATCATCAGGGCCATCGACGCGTATTACGAAGACAGCGCCAACATTGAACGCATAATTGAGGATTGCATAAAAGAGGCCGAAGATTTCACCCAGAATCTCAAAAGGGGGGAGAGCGATAATTCGGCGATAATCCGATTGGTCAACCACATTTTCATGAAGGCCGTTGCGGAAGGGGCGACGGACATTCACATCGAGCCCGAAGAGAACGTCGTCAGGATGCGTTTTCGTATTGACGGCGTGCTGCAGCAGGGCGCGGCCCTTCCGAAGGTGCTTCAGATGCCAGTCGTCACTCGCATAAAAATCATGTCCAACCTCAATATAGCGGAAAGCCGCCTGCCCCAGGACGGCAGGTACCTGTTTGAAATAGGAAAGAAGAGGGTCGATTGCAGGATTTCCACGCTTCCCACCACCTACGGCGAGAACGTCGTTATCAGGGTTCTCGACAAATCGAAAATAACGCTGAATCTTAAAGAGCTTGGATTGTTGGACGAAAAGATGAAGCTTCTGAGTTCATCCTTTTTGAAACCATACGGAATGATACTCGTGACGGGCCCGACCGGCTCGGGGAAAACCACCACCCTCTACGCCACGCTCTCGAAGATGAATTCCCTCGAGAAAAACATCCTCACGCTGGAGGACCCGGTGGAATACGACCTCCCCGTCATCCGGCAGACTCAGGTGAATCGGAAGGCCGGGTTGACCTTCGCCACCTGTCTCCGATCCGTCCTGAGACAGGACCCCGATGTGATTCTCATCGGCGAGACGCGCGACGCGGAAACCGCCGAGCTGTCGGTTCACGCCGCGCTCACGGGACACCTCGTGTTCTCGACCCTCCACACGAACAACGCCTCCGGCGCCATTCCGAGGTTGATTGAGATGGGAGTGAAACCCTATCTCTTGGCCTCGGCGCTGCTCTGCATTGTGGCCCAACGGCTGGTACGAAAAATCTGTCCCCACTGTAGGGTCGCCGACCATGAATATGACGAACAGCTCTCGAAACTGGGCATAACCGACCACGCCGGAACCCAGTTTTTCAAAGGACAGGGATGTGAGAATTGCTACCAAACAGGCTACAGAGGCCGAACGGGAGTGTTTGAGATACTGACCGTGAACGAAGAGGTCAGGCGCTTGATATTGCTTCAATCGGACAGCGAGACGATTCTGAAGGCGGCCAGGGCGAACGGAATGGCGACGATGCTGGAAGACGGAATCGACAAGGCCGCAGCCGGTTTGACCTCGTTGGCGGAAATAGTCCGGGTGTGTCCGACGGATGCGACGTATCTCGTGGACGATCTTGTCATGGAGAAGGCATGACCTCCTCCTGCTCGGAGGAGCTGACATTCGTCATTCTGAGCGTAGCGAAGAATCTCAAAGAATGCGGCAATTTCAGGCCAGGTATGAGATCCTTCACTTCGTTCAGGATGACGAGAATATGATGATGACGAGAATATGATGATGACGAGAATATGATGACGACGAGAATGTGATGCGTAGCAACATTGTGAGGAGATATTCGATTTCCGATGCCTAAGTATGGATACAAGGCGGTGAGCGCCGAAGGAGCGAACGTGAGCGGCACGATGTATGCCGCGAACGCGCAGGAACTCGAGCGCATGCTCGATTCGCTCGACGTCTATCTCATATCCGCCAAGCAGAAAGGCGACGCTCCCACGTTTCTCCTCGGGCGGCGCGTTTCCCGCAAGGAATTGATAGCGTTCTCGATTCATCTCAGCACGTTGATAAGCGCCGGTGTGCCCCTGCTGGCCGGCCTGGAGGAGCTTGAAAAGGAAGCTGGAAGCAGGGCGTTCAAGAATACCGTGGCGGATGTCCGAAGAAACATCGAGACGGGGAGCACGCTGGCCGACTCGCTCTCGATGCATCCCGAGGCGTTTTCCCAGTTGTACGTGAGCGTTGTGAGGGCCGGCGAATCGACGGGAAAGCTCGACGACACCCTGAACGATTTGCTCACGTTCCTCGAGTGGCAGGAGGAGCTGTCGAGGGATGTGAAGCAGGCGGTCATTTACCCGTGCATGGTGCTGGCGGCGGTCATCGGGCTCATAGCTCTTCTGCTCGGGTTTGTCTTTCCGAAGTTCATATCGATCTTTGAGCAGTTCGATTTCGCGCTGCCGCTTCCGACGAGAATGCTGATGTTCATGAGCAGATTCTTTGTCAGCTACTGGATATGGCTGCTCGTGGGCATTTTCCTTGTCATCGGCGCGTTCAATCTCATGAAAAACCGGGAGGCCGTCCGAGAGATCATCGACAGGGCCAAGCTCGGCTTTCCCATTCTCGGGCCGCTGTTCCAGAAGATCGCTCTCTCGCGTTTCGCCCATCATCTGGGGGTGCTGTTCAAATCGGGAGTCAGCCTCACGCAGTCCCTCGAAATAGTCGAACGCGTGGTGGGAAACAGGGTGTTGGGCAGGGAGATAGCCATGGCCGGCGAACGGGTGGCAAACGGCGAGCCCCTCTCTCAGGCCCTTGAGGTGAGCAGACGTTTCCCCGGGCTGGTCATCAGGATGATCCGCGTGGGCGAACAGACGGGCGATCTCGACCAAACGCTGGGCAAAGTGAACAAGTATTATGACCGCGAGGTACCCGCCACGGTCAGAAAAATTTTCACGGTATCCGAAGGCCTGCTCCTCGTGGTCCTGGGTGGAATAGTCTTGTTCGTGGGGCTGGCCATAATCCTGCCGCTCTATCAATTCCAAGGGGCGATTCTGCACTAGGGAGACTGCAATGAATGACAATCGCACAGAATGGCATCTTGCGGGTCGGACGAAGGGATTCTCGCTCATCGAGATGATTATCGCCATCGCGATTCTTGCGGTGCTGTCGGCCGCGGTTGTGCCCGTGTTGTATCGCGGCATCGACGCCCAGAGACATCAGGCCACGTTCGAGGAAATGGAGGCGATCGCCGAGGCGATTGTCGGGAACCCGGCCGAGGACAATTACGGCTATATCGGCGACATGGGCGGTCTTCCCGCGAGCCTCAACGACCTGAACACCAACCCCGGCGCGACCACTCATTCGGTCCAGACGAACGGGGTGCCCATGGGCTGGAACGGCCCGTACTTGAACGTCGGCTCCACGCCGAACGATTACCTCTCCGATGCATGGAGCAGACCCTATGTCTATAACAGTGCAACCGGACAGATAACCAGCGGCGGGCTGAATGGAACCGTCGGCGATGCAGACGACATCATCGTGCCGCCGAATCCTGTGGTCGCCTCCGGGACCGTCGCCGTCACGGTGACGAGCGACAGCATTCAGAATCCGGGAAGCACGGACACGCTTGACGACACGATGGCGGTCGTTGTGGTTCTGTTCTCGAACAACGGAGTCGAAACCGCTGCTGCAACAACCTACAATGGGTCGAGCTTTGTAGCCACCGGGCCGAACATTCACAGGGGCGTGCACGCCGTGATTGTGAACGGACTGGACGGACCGGTTGAACCAGGACCGGGCCAGGGCCAGGGTCAAGGTCAGGGACATGGCCAAGGTCAGGGGCAAGGTCAGGGCCAGGGGCAAGGGCAAGGCCAGGGTCAGGGCCAGAGTACCGACACCGATGATTTTTCTGGGCGGACTGGCGCCGCAAACGTCGTGGTCGGTCAAGGCGTTTCCACCGTGACCGTGTACATTCGGTAGGAAGAGGGCTGTCTCGAAATGAAATCGCAATCTGTCCTCGCTTTGGAAGTGGAGGATTACAACCTGCTGGCCGTGGAGGCGGTCCGGAGGGCCGAGTCGGTCAAAGTCCTCAAATTCGGCCGATTCACCCTGCCCGAAGGAGCCAACGGCGAGGGGTTGGGCCGTGCGATCAGGACGGTTCTCCGTTCAAACGGATTCACCGAGAAAAAGGTCGCAGTCCTGTTCTCCAGCGAGTTTGTCGAACATCGCCTGCTCGACCTGCCCTCGGTTTCCGGATCCAAACTGGCCGCCATCGTCAAGGGACAATCCATGAAGGACTCCCGACTGGCCGCCATCGAGCAGGTGCAAAACCAGTTCTGCGTCCTGGAGGAAGTCAAGGAAAAGGGCAAGACGAAGAAGAGGGTGTTCTGCACGAACTTCTCTCAATCGGAACTGCAAAACATATTGCTGTCGATGTCGGAGGCCGGGCTTAAACCCTGTTACGCAACATCGGCGTCGGCTGCACTGTCGCAGCTTGCGCTTGCCTGTTCTCGTGACATCGGAAAGGGATGCAAGGCGCTTCTGCACATACGGGGCCGACAGGGACACATCCTCATTTTTGACAGGAAGGGCTGGTTGTTCTCGCGCGAATTCAAGCTTGCGCCCGGTTTCTCCGACGACTATGCCGCCCGCTCATTTGGCGAGACGGAGGACCCTTCCGAGGACGAGCCCTGGTCTTCCTCCAGCGAAGACGAAACGGCGTCGGGCGGCGATGGCGGGCTCTTCGCGGATATGGCGATAGACGAGATAAACCGGTCCATTCTCTACTTCAAGCAGAACAGCCGCAGGATGGTTGACGAGATTCTCCTCGCCTGCGACGACGAACTCGGGAGCGAGCTGGAAAAAAGGATCGTCGGGGAACTGGGAATTTCCGCGAAAAACTTCGATGCGTGCGAGAACGTCGATCTTTCGGGTCTCCATAGCTCACCCAATCAAGAGGCATTCGCCCTGAACGAATATCTGCCCCTTATCGCGCTCATCTCCGCGCCCGAGTCGCAGATATGCCCCAACCTGATTCCATCCGACTTTCTCGAGCGGCGGGCGAGGACGGCGGCGAAGACGATTCTGGCGGTCGTCGCGCTTGGACTTCTCAGCGCGGGGGTGGTCGGATATACAGCCCTTGCCTACAGCGACAGGACGCTTGCCGCCCTCTTGAGGCAGAAGCAGGCCTATATGGAAACGAGGCGGTCGCGCATTGAAAATCTGGCCGAGCTGATGAGCAGGAAGAAGTCGTTCACGAAAAAGGAGCTGATTCTGAAGCAGTCGCTCGCGCCCCAGCCTCCCTGGGCGGAGATGCTGAGGCGGGTGAGCCTGATGGCTTCCGATGAACTCCTGCTTACTCGGTTGTCGGTCGAGAGGAGAGGCGACGGCTGTTGGGTCAGCGTCTCGGGCGAGGTGCGCGCGGCGAGTCCAAACGACGCCCAAACCAGCTTCCGAAAATTCTGCGATGAGTGGGACGGCTCAGCGTGTTTTTCACAGACCGTCCTGGAGCCGGTCAGGCTTCAGATAGTCGAGAACGATTCGGGCGGACAGGCCGTCGAGCCCGCCGCCGTTGCGGCCCAATCGAAGTACAGAGTGCTTTTCAGCATGCAGTCCAAACTGGTGGGAAGAGATGAAGCTTCTTGACAATATCAGCTTTCGGATGAAGGCGCTCCTTTGCGTTCTGGCGATCGTTATCGGCATCAACGTGCTTTTTTTCGCCGTGTTTAGGCCGAAGATTTCTTCGATGGTCCAAACGAAGACGAGGCTCGAGACGCTCGTGGCCGAGATAAACAGGGAAGCCAGGGAAGAAACCGACTTCGTCGTACCCACCGCGGAGGAGCAGAGGGAGTGGATGGGGGTCGAGTCGGAGCTGAGACGGAGGATTCCCGAAGACATGGAACTGCCTCGAGTGCTTGAAAGCATTGCGACATTGGCAAAGGACACGGGAATCGAAGACCTCACAATGGCCAGCCTGCCTCAGGATGCCGATGAAAATGCACCGGGTGACCGGGTCGTCCAAATTGGCGACAAGAAGTTCTCACTCTCTTCCGGAGGCGACGCTCCCGAAGGGACGAATCCGCTGGGGAATCTGGAGCTGGAGCAGGCGACGATAGACATGACGTTTCACTCCGAGTACAAGGCGCTGGCCGAGTTTCTGGAGGGTTTGTGCGGCCTTCCCCGATTTGTGCTGATAAGGAAGCTCGACATCGAGCGCGAGCTCCCGATGATTTCGGTCAGCGTGTCCGTGAGAGTCTTCTCGCTCGCAGAGGCGCAGACGCGCGTTCAGACGATCGAGTCGAATTGAGGACAGCCAAAATGGAACGGTGGTTTGACACGAAGCGATTGGGTCTGGGAATGCTTCTGGTGATATTCATTCTTGGCGCAGTCATCCTGTGGGTCGGCAAACCGAGCAATCTCGCCCATGGCAGCCTCGTGCGGCCTGAGCAGTCGCTCTCGTCGAGCGAATCTCAATTCGAGGCCGACAGCTCATTAGAACAGATCAAGGGCTACTTCAATGACAAGTTCCTCGTGGACGATTACGTCCATGGCCCCGGCTGGTCGGAGCATCCGTGGGGGAGAAATCCCTTCCTGACGCCGGGCGAAATACGTTTCTTCGGGAGCGGCGAACGTACGGCGACCGCCCCGGGAAGCGCCGGCAACGCCGTGAGCAGCGGAATATCGATAGTGGGAATCATGTTGGGCTCGAATGAAAAGAAGATTGCCTTGGTTGACGACGGAAGAATGCTTCGCGTCGGCGACAAAGTTGGAAACGAGTTGGTGGCGAAGATCGATATCGACGGCGTTGTTCTTGCAAGCAAGAGTGGAAGCAGGCGCATCGAGCTGCCTCAGAGCACGGTCCGATTGGAGAGCGCCACCAGGACAGTTGAATAGAGGGGATTCCAAAAGAAGGAATAGGCCAATGCATACGAGAGTTCTCCGACGTCACACTTCAGAGAAGCCCCGCCCGACGCTATGGATTGTTGTGACGGGATTTGGAGTTCTGCTGCTCTCTTCTCTTGTTGCTTGTTCGACATTGCAGCCGCAACCGCCGATGAAGAATATGGACGTCATGGTTGGAGCATCGTCCGAGCCCGAGCCGGCCGAACAGCCACCTAAGCTTGAAGAGAGGCCTCTGTTCCTGTTGGGCGAGAAGGAACCCCAAGCGGGCGAGACGGCGGCAGTCCTTCCGAAAAGATTTACGCTCTCCGTGCGCGACGCCGACATTAAGGACGTTTTGATGGCCTTTTCCAAAGACAGCGATTACAACATCGTCATTAGTCCCTCCGTAGAGGGAAAGGTTTCGGTTGACCTGAAGGAAGTTGACATCTTTCAAGCGCTCGATTCGATTCTGACCCCTCTGGGTTACACGTACATGCGCAAGGGGAATTTCTTCCGCATCATGCCCGAGCAACTGGTGACTCGTGCATTCTCGTTCAACTACGTCACCACTCGGCGCAAGAGCGAGCGCTCTCTGACATTCACGAATATGTCGGTTGTCGGTCAGACATCGAGCGTCAGTTTCACGGGCGGCGCGAGCGGCTCGAGCGGTTCGAGCGGAGGCGGGGGAGGGAATAACCAGAGCGAGACCACGCTTGATGATATCGTCTCCTCCAGCATATGGAACGATGTGCAGACGTCGCTGGAAACGATTGTCTTCGGCGATTCACAATCGTCTTCTACTGGCACGGAGCAGTTGACCGGATTCAGCCGCGGGGATGAGTTTGGCAGGCGCCTCATCGTGAATCCGCAGGGAGGAACGATCTACGTCTCGGCCTTCCCGCGCGAGATGGAACAGGTGGAAGCCTTTTTGAGCGACCTGGAGGAATCGGTCAGGCGCCAGGTGCTCATAGAGGCCAGGATACTGGAGGTGCTGCTGTCCGACGAATTCGCCTACGGCGTGAACTGGAGCTATGCCTTGAAATTCCCCCACCTGAGCGATCTGGGAGGAAACCTGCTCGATTTCACCGGGACCATTTCCGATTCCACCTTTAATCAGACCCTGGCGCCGGAGGAATCCGACTTTCAGATCGGTGTCGCCAACGACCATTTCTCCGCGTTGCTGAACACGCTCGCGAGGCGGGGTCAGGTGAACGTTCTGTCGAGTCCGCGCGTCTCGACCATGAACAATCAACCCGCCGTCATACGCGTCATAAGGGACGAGGTCTTCTTCCAGGCCGATGTGGCTCCGATCGTGATTGTCAATGGAACGGTCACGGGCGGCGAAGTGGAGTATAACCCGGTGGTCCTGCCCATCGGCGTCGTGCTGGAGGTCACACCCCAGGTCGGCGACGACGACACCATCTCCATGGACATACATCCGACCATTTCATCGATAGTGCGGGTTGAGAAGTCGCCGATCGGCGATGAGCAGCCCGTTGTCGACCGAAGAGAGATCGACACGGTGGTCAGGGTGCGCAACGGCGACACGCTCGTGCTTGCGGGCCTCATTCAAGAAACGCATCAGGAAACCAACCGCGAAGTGCCTTTGGTCGGGAGAATTCCGGTCGTTGGCAGTCTCCTGTTCAAGGGTACGGACCAGGAAAATGCGAAAACGGAACTCGTGATAGTGATGAAGCCGACCATCCTGAGCGATTTCAGGATTGCGCGGATCCACGAGGAGAGCATGAACAGGCTGGGACAACTGAAGCGAAAACCCTCCATGAACTTGAATCCTTACGTATACGACAAGAAAGCCGGGGAGTAATCCAACATGTACGAGGAATATTTCGGGCTGAAAGAGCTGCCGTTTCACATAACACCCGACCCCAAGTTCATCTTCATGAGCAACGCGCACAGAGAGGGGCTGAATCACCTGCTTTACGGAATCAAGATGCGCAAAGGCTTCCTCGCGCTTATCGGCGAAGTGGGAATGGGGAAGACAACTCTGTACCGCTTCCTTTTCGAGAAACTTGGCCCCGCCTATCCGACGGCGGTCGTGCTCAATCCGCTCCTTACCGGCAAACAGATGATCACCGCCATTCTGAGAGATTTTGACGTTCCCGTGACTTCGATAGGAAGAACCGGCGAGGCTCTGGTCGATAAGCTCAACCGTTTCTTGAAGTCGAAAAACGAGGAGAAAAAGATCCCCTTGCTGGTGGTGGACGAGGCGCACCAGCTTCCCGATTCTCTGCTTGAGCTGCTCCGAATATTGTCCAACTATGAGACCAATCGGCAGAAGCTTCTCCAAATTCTTATGGTGGGACAGCCCGAACTGCTCCGAAGACTTTCCTCGCCGGCCCTCCGGCAATTGAACCAGCGCATCAACGTACGCTGCTACCTCGGCGGGCTGGAGAAGGACGAGGTGAATCGGTACATCGAGCATCGGCTCACGGTCGGGGGCAACAACGGCAGTATTCGGTTCACTCCCGGCGCAAACCGGGTGATACGAAAGTCTTCACGCGGCGTCCCGAGATTGGTGAATCAGATTTGCGACAGGGCGCTCCTGAGCGCGTTTGTCCACGGCGTTCGAGTGGTCCGCAGGCGAGACGTGAGAGAAGCCATTGTGAGCCTCGAGGGCGGCTGCAGCCTGTCGCCTCTGTCGTTTCATGGCCCGTCCGGTTCGGAGTCGTATGTGGGAAGCTCGAACCAGCGGTTGAAGTTCTGCCAGCTATCTCCCGACTTGAAGATTGGAGTGCACGTATGAGCCTTATCACGGAGGCGCTCAACAAATTAGACGACCGGATGAGGCCCGGAGACGTGGACGCGCACGGTGGAGACGACGCCGAGCCGATTCCCATCGCTCGCAGGCAGACTGCAAGGAAGAAAAGAAAGAAGGCGCTCTATCTTATTCCGGCCGCTCTTCTCATTATCGCAATCGGAGGCTTTCTCTCACTGAAATTCTTCGTGAAGCACCGGCCCGACAGAACCGTCGTGGCTCGGCAAGTCGAATCGAACAACGGAAGAAACGCTCCTGAAACCGGCGTGCCGGCAGTATCACAGCCTCCGGCGCAGGACGAACCGGCCGACCCGGCGGCGAGTGAGCCACAGGATGCCTCCCAAGAACCATCCGCGCCGCCGGTTGAAGAAGCGGCAGCGGCGGCGACACCGCCGACAGCAGAACCGACTCCGTCTTCATCCGTCGAGAACCCCGGTTCCGAGACCCCCGTTGCCATTAACGAGGGAACGGTTGCAACCGAGGAACCGATTGCAGAAGAGCAAACCCCCTCCGAACCACCGGCCGAGGCCGCCATCGAAGAAGCGGAAGAGCATGATGCTGAAACAGCGTCGAGTCTTGTAACCGTATCGGCGACAGAGTCGATGCGTCAGAAATTTGCGGAGGCCTTCGACCGCGCGGTCGCTTATCATAGAGCCAAGGACTACTTCAACGCTCTCAGTTGCTACAAGCAATGTCTATCTATCAATCCCGATGCGTCGGATGTGTATGCGAACATGGGAATCATATGCACCATCATGGAAGATTATGACGCCGCAATTTCCCATCTGAAGAAGGCTTTGAGCATAGACCCCAAGAACCCAACAGCGCATAACAACCTCGGAGTCATCTACCTGCAACGCAACGACAATAAACATGCGTTCGCAGAATTTGAGTCGGCCCTGACTCAGAATCCCGACAACCCGGAAAGCTGTGTCAACCTTGGACTCGCCTGCATGGGACTGGGGCGTCCGAGCGGGGCGGCCCAGGCGTTTGAAGCGGCCTTGCGGCTTGCGCCCGCTCAGCCGGATGCGCATTACAATTATGCCCTGCTCCTGGACAGGCAAGGCGACTATGAGGAAGCTATCCACCATTACTCGCAGTTTGTCCAATGGGCCGAGAAGAACGAACCCCGGAGCGTCCAACAGGTGCGAAACCGAATTCTGTATCTCCAGAAGAAACGCCTCTCGCACGAAAGCCACTAAGGAGAACCGAGTTGATTGAGGATATCAATGTAAAAAGACTGCTCGCTGAATCGGACAATCTTCCCACAATGCCGGCAGTAGCCAGCCAGCTCTTGGTAATCACAGAGTGGGAGAATGTGGACTTGGGCAAGGTGGCGGAGACGATAAGCAAGGATGTCTCGCTCACCTCCAAGATCCTGCGCGTAGTCAACTCGCCCTTCTACGGGCTGGGGCAGGAAATAAGCACCATATCGCAGGCGCTGGTAGTGCTCGGGGCACGGGCCACGCGGTCGCTTACTCTCAGCTTTTCCATATTGACGATGTGCAAGGGCGACGGGACGTCTCGGTTTGATTATCCCGGCTTCTGGACACGGTCGCTCAACACGGCGGCCGTTGCGCGCGAACTTGCGTTCGCTGTGGGGCTTCGGACAGAGGAAGAGGCCTTCCTCGCAGGGCTGTTACAGAACATGGGCGTCATGGTGGTCGCCCGATGTGTTCCACAATTGTATGCTCGCGTCGTCGGGGAAGCCGGAGACAAACTCGCGCCTTCGCTTGAGGCGGAGAGAGAGCACCTGGGCATCGACCACGTCGAGGTGGCCAAATTGCTTTTCGAGAAATGGAATCTGCCGGCCTCGCTGTGCATACCGATCTTCTACCACCACACCCCGGAGAAAGCGAATAACGCCGAGGGCCAGACGCTTACCTCGATTCGCATCCAATATTTTGCGGGACGCGTCGGAGAGTGGCTGTATAGCCACGACGGCGACGACGCATTGCTGCAAGAACTTAAGAAAGAAGCGTCACAGTATTTCGATATTTCTCCAAACGAATTCGAAGCGCTCATGTACCGGGTTGACACCAAGATGGAGGAGATGTCTGAGCTTTTTGAATTGAGCAAATCAAGGCCCAATACCTATGCGAATCTTCTGGAACAGGCGAATCTTAAGCTCGGCGATATCGTCAGCAAACAGGAACGCCTTCTCAGGGAGCTCGAAGCGGCCAAGGTCGAGGCGCAGACGCTCGCCGAACAGCTCCGCATAGCGAACAATAAGCTGCTTGAGGAAGCGCGGAGAGACCCGCTCACCGACCTGCCCAACCGGCGACTGTTTGAAGAGTTCCTCCGGAAAGAACTGGAGCGTTCGATACGATACCATCATCCTATTGCGTTGTTGTTCATCGATATCGACGACTTCAAGTCGTTGAACGACCGGTACGGGCACCTGGAGGGAGATTCGGCGCTGAGGCAGGTGGCACACGTTCTGGGGAAAGGAGTTCGCGTGAGCGACATCGTGGCCCGCTACGGCGGGGAAGAGTTTATCGTGGCGCTTGTGGAAACCAGGAGCACCGAAGCGATGGCGGTCGCCGAACGGCTCAGGCGCTCCATCGAGGAGACGCCGATTCATTCCAGTGAAGGTGACACGCCCATACGCCTGACCGCGAGCATAGGCGCAACGACGTGGGAACCCCCCAGCCAGCCCGTGAGCATAGACGAGCTCATAGAAGAGGCCGACCGCGCCATGTATCGGGCCAAGAAAGCGGGAAAAAATTGCGTTGTAACTGAAAATGAGCAGGTCCCGCAGTAGCGGCCCAGAGCAGCCGCAGTCCATCCCAACCCCGGGATCCACCGGCAAAAGCGAGAATCCCATCCCTCATACCCGCCTCGCCCCTCTTTTTCCGCAATGAAGGAAAACCAAGAAAAGAACGGCCTATTGCCCAAAAAAACAAGTACCTATTTGTCATTCTGATCGAAGCGAAGAATCTCTGTTTTGAGATGAACATTTCCAGAAAAGCGAGAGATTCTTCGTCGCCCGGGTCTGCGACCCTTCGCTCCTCAGAATGAGAGTTCTGATAGACTTAGGAAACAAGAACCTGTTTGCGCAACACGCCGAAAAAAGGAGATTTTTCCGTCGATTTAGGGCTTGACAGCCGGCCGGTTTGGTGGTATAATGACACTGCGACGATATTATGACATAGTGTCAGAGGAGGCTCTGCATGGCCAGACGGCATAGGATTGAACAAGAGAGGCAGGCGAGGATGGACCTCATCCTCGATAGCGCCGAGAAACTCTTCATAGAAAAGGGTTACAACGATACTTCCATGAACGACATCGGCGAACGTGCCGATTTCAGCCGTACGTCGGTCTATCAATATTTCAGCAGCAAGGAGGAAATATACCTCTGCATCCTCGAGCAGTACAACGAATTGCTCACCGACCGTGTCGCCGAGGCCACCGCCAACGCGCTCACCACGCCTGATAAGATCAGGGCCTTTCTCGAAGAGATACGGAAGATGATAAAGGAGAAGCCGAATTTCTTCGGGCTGTATTTCATCCAGAGGCACCAGGTGGAACCGCGATTGTCTGAGGAACTCAGGGCACGGCTCAATACAGAGCGGAGAAGGCTTGAGAACGTTTTCCGCGATTTCTATCGGGAGGGAGTCGAGAGGGGCGAGGTCCGCAACATAGGCGTCAAGGATGCCTCGAACCTCTTTTTTGCGCAGATCATGGGCATGATGTTGCTGCACGAGTACTACGGGAAAGAGTTCGATGTGACGCTCGACGAACACCTTGATAAGTCGCTTCAACTGTATCTTGAGTTCGTCGAGAAGGTGGATTAACCGGGCAGAGGGGGAGGTAATTGTCATGGAACAGGCTGTTGCAGAGATACTATCGCCGCAAGAGGAGAGAATAGAGCGAGGGGAGCCCATCGGGCTTGTCGGCGAGGACGCCCAGAGGAAACGAGCCAGAATCCACAAGATGCTGGAAGGTTTCAGGGACAAGCCGATAAGAATGAACCTGGAGAGGGCGCGCCTTCTTACGCAGTCATTCAAAGAAACCGAGGGCCAGCCGGTGGTGTTGAGGTGGGGCAAGGCCATGGCCCACATATTGCGCAACTTCCCCATTCATATCGACGAGGATGAATTGATCGTGGGCAGCGCCGGACCTCCCGGACGCTATGCCGTCTTCTTCCCGGAACTGGAGGAAAAGTTCTTCTCGCAGGAAGTCCGTCCGAGCGAACCGGACGAGCCGCTAGCGCTGACGGAGGAAGACGTACGAATTATCAACGAGGAGCTCAGACCTTATTGGGAAGGCAAGCAGTATCACACGGCGTACGTGAACGCCCTGCCCGAGGATACCCGCCGCCTGCTGGAACTGTATTGCATCGTCACCCCCACCGCGACGGCCCGCACAAGCCTGGCATGGAACCACGACTATGAGAAGGTGCTCAAGCGAGGCCTCAGGGGATTCAAACAGGAGGCCGAGGAGAAGCTGGCCTCGCTCGACCCGCTGAATCCGAAGGACAAGCTGGAGAAAGAACCCTTCCTGAAGGCCGTGATACTTGTCTGCGACGCTATTGTCGAGTTCGCCAAGAGATACGCCGAGCTCGCGAGAAGCATGGCCAAAGATGAAGCGGACGAGGAAAGAAAGCGGGAGCTTCTGAACATCGCCGAGGTCTGCGAATGGGTTCCCGAAAATCCGGCCAGGACGTTTCACGAGGCCGTTCAGTCGCAATGGTTGATTCAGACCGTGTCCCGGCTCGAACAGCGCATCGGCGGAACGGTCGGCAACGGAAGGATCGACCAGTACTTCTATCCTTATTATAAGAAAGATATCGAGGAAGGTCGGATTACGAAGGACAAAGCGCTC
The DNA here is from genome assembly GCA_964607485.1 of uncultured bacterium. Classification (GTDB taxonomy): domain Bacteria; phylum Abyssobacteria; class SURF-5; order SURF-5; family SURF-5; genus CAZSKP01. Next base: position 73,603 of record CAZSKP010000006.1, read on the forward strand.
GAGCTTATAGAATGCCTGTGGATCGGCATGGCAAAGAACGTCGAGATATACACGGCGCCGGGCAGCCTGTCCTTCACCGATGGGTACGCCCATTGGGAAGCGACCACGATAGGCGGCGTGACAAAAGAAGGAGAGGACGCGACCAACGAGCTGTCCTACCTGATGCTCGAATCGAAGCGCGAATTCCCCCTCAACTATCCCGACCTCGCCGCGCGGATACACGCGCAGACACCCGAACCGTTCCTCCACGCAATCGCCGAGACGATAAAGGAAGGTACCGGCTTCCCCAAGCTTTTCTTCGACGAAGAGATCATTCCTCTTTTTCTCGCCAAAGGCGGGCAGGTGGAGGAGGCGAACGACTATTGCATATGCGGCTGCACCGAGGCGAAGATGCTGAACCGTGACGCGGTCTCGACCGGATGCGCCTGGACCAACCTGGGCGCCGTCGTCGAGATGACGCTCAATGACGGCAAGCTGAAACTGTTCGGCGAGCAGCAGATAGGCGTCAGCACCGGCGACGCGAGAAAGTTCGCCTCGTACGACGACCTTTGGAACGCCTTCTGCCGCCAGGGCGAGAACGTCATGAAGCATACGTTCGTCCAGCAGTACGTCGCCGATACGCTCAAGTCGCGCTTCATCGCGGCGCCGATGTCGTCGATGCTCCACGACCTCTGCATGAAAGAGTGCAAGGACATGCATTCGGGTCCAATCGACGGGGCTCTCTACCTCGGGTTCATCGACACGCTCGGCTTTGCCACCGCGATAGATTCGCTGGCCGCCATAAAGAAACTCGTGTTCGACGACAAGAAGCTGACGATGGCCGAGCTGCTGGACGCGGTGGACGCCAACTTCGACGGGAAAGAGGCCATAAGGCAGATGTGCCTGAACGCCCCCAAGTACGGCAACAACGACCCATACGCCGATTCGATAGGCCGCGACATCGAGGAGTTCTTCGTCAAGCTGACCCGCAGGTACAAGTCGGCGTTCGGCGGGGAACTGGACATACGATACGTCACCATCACGGCGCATGTGCCGTTCGGAGCCGTGCTGGGCGCGACGCCCGACGGAAGGAAGGCGGGCGAGCCCATAGCCGAGGGTGTCAGCCCCTCTCAAGGCGCCGACAGGAAGGGGCCGACCGCGAGCCTCGCCTCCATCGCGAAGACCAAGGCGGCGGGCTACAAGGAGCGCGCGGCAAGGCTGCTGAACATGAAGCTGTCGCCGTCGGCGGTGGCGGGTAAAGATGGCAGCAAGAAACTAATGTCGCTCATGAGGACCGCGTGCGACCTGAAAATGTGGCACCTGCAGTTCAACATCATCAACAGGGACACGCTCATCGCCGCGCAGAAAGACCCCGAAAAATATCGGGACCTGCTCGTCCGTGTCGCCGGCTACAGCGCGTACTTCGTGGACCTGACGCCGCAGCTTCAGGACGAGATAATAAAGAGAACGGAACACAGCTTTTAGGTATTACTCGGAGCAGTTATTAGTGTCATTCTGAGCGTAGCGAAGAATGTCAGAGATTACGTCAGGTGCGGAGAAAGACGAGATCCTTCACTTCGTTCAGGATGACGAAAGTGGGCAGGGCTGCCAATAGTAAGGCAGTTCACTGAGGGCATTGAGGAGGTGGGGGCGCACGGCGGTGCGCCCTCGCCGCAATCCGCATGAAACACAGAGCCGAAAACTCCAGCCGTCGAGATGGCGAGCTTGGACTCGTCTTCAACATACAGAAATTTTCCCTCCACGACGGCTCCGGGATAAGGACACTGGTCTTTCTCAAAGGGTGTCCGTTGACGTGCAAGTGGTGCTCCAACCCCGAAGGGCAGTCCTATTCACCCGAGCTGGCATACAACGTGAACAAATGCATCGGAATGAATGAGTGTGACAGGTGCATGCGGGTTTGCAAACCGGGGGCGGTTCGAGAGGGCAGCGACGGAAAGGTGGAGATCGACAGAGAGCTGTGCGATAACTGCGGCAGTTGCGTCGATGTGTGTCCCTCCAAAGCCCTGGAGCTCTTCGGCAGGCACATGAGCGTGGACGATGTCATCAAGGTTGTCGAGGAGGACAGCGGCTTTTATGCGAGGTCCGGCGGCGGATTGACCCTCAGTGGCGGAGAGCCGTTGTCGCAGGCCAAGTTTGTCGGCCGGCTGCTCGAGGCGGCCCGCAGCCGGGGCATCGACACGGCGCTGGAGACCTCGGGATATTGTGACTGGGAAGACTTGAGATACGCGTGCAGTCTTGCAAATCAAGTCTTCTTCGACATCAAATCAATGGATCCCAAAAAGCACAAAGATGCCGTCGGCGTCGAAAACGGGTTGATACTGGACAACTTTCGAAGGCTGTGCGAAAGCCTTCCGGATATTCCCATAATCGTACGGACGCCTATCATCCCGGGATTCAACGATTCGCCGAACGACATCAGGCTCATAGCAGACCTTATCGGCGCAATGCCGGGCTCACCCAAGCATGAGCTTCTCTCATACCACGGATTCGGCGAGCCCAAGTATCGACAATTGGGCAAGCAGTATCCACTGCAAGGTCTCAAGCCGCCGCCCGAAGAGCGCATGGCAGTCCTGAGGAGAGTGTTACGCTCGAGCGAATCTCCCGTGTGAATCCATCGGGGCCGGAGGCAACTTTCTCTCTGTGGCGCTTGACTTTAGGACAAGAATTTGTTATCTTTTTGTTACCGGGCGGAAGGGCCCGATTCTTTTGATTGGGCCGTTAGCTCAACTGGTAGAGCAAGTGACTCTTAATCACTAGGTTCGGGGTTCGAGTCCCTGACGGCTCACACGGGGGCGGGTGGCGGAATCTGGCAGACGCGCATGACTTAGGATCATGTACCATGTGGTGTGCGGGTTCAAATCCCGCCCCGCCCACCGCCTCGCCTCACCGGGCATCACATTCCTACAGGGGGAATTCACGTGAAAGTCAGTGTGGAAAAACCGTCAAGCTACCAGAGGGTCCTGACGATTGAGGTCCCTTCTGAGACGGTTGACGCAGAAATTGAGAACATCTATTCCAGAATTGATAAGACGGCCACCCATCCAGGCTTCCGAAAGGGAAAAGTCCCTCGAAAGATAATCGAGAAAAAGTTTGGTAAATCGGTCCGCCTGGAGGCGGTCGAGTCCACTGTCTCTTCTTCTCTCAAAAAAGCGCTGGAAGAGCAGAAGCTTACTCCTCTGACCGACCCCGATTTCGACGACGTCAAGTTCGAAGACGAGGGACCGCTTTCGTTCAAGGCGACGATAGAGATCGAGCCGACGGTCGAGCTGGGCGACTACAAGGAACTCGAGCTGAAATGCCCGAAGGCCGAGGTTACCGACGAAGATGTCGCAAGGGTTCTCGAAAGGCTGCGTCTAAACAATGCCAAGTACACTCCGGCGGAACGATCCGTTGAGAAAGGCGATATTGTCATAATCGATTTCGAGGGCTTCAAGGACGGCAAACCCGTGAAGGGCGTGAAGGCCGAAAACTTCCCATTGGAGGTGGGCTCCAACGTCTTCGGGGAGGATTTCGAGAATGAGCTCGTGGGAGCGGGCAAGGATAATAAGAAGCAGATCACTGTCGCGTATCCCGAGGATTTTCGCACGAAGGAGCTGGCCGGCAAGGAGATAACGTTCGCGGTGACGGTGAAGGATGTCAAGGTGAGGCAGCTCCCCGACTTGGACGACGACTTTGCGAAGGACCTCGGCGAATACGATACACTCGATAAGCTGAAGCAGCACGTGCGCGAGAACCTCGAAAAGGACTTACGGAAGCGCATCGACCATTTTGTGCGTGAGCAGGCCCTGATGAAAGTTGTGACCGATTCGAAGGCGGAGATACCGCCCAAATTGAGGTCGAAAGTGGCCGCCTCCATATTCGAGGAAGAAGTAAAAAAACTGGCGTACCGTGGCGCCGACCGCGAGGCCCTGACCGCAGAACGTGACAAGATAGCGGAGTTCGCCGAAGCCGAGGCCGCGCGCCAGTTGAAGGTGACCTTTGTGACCGACGCAATAGCCCGGCAGGAGAACCTGGACGTCTCCGATGAGGAGCTGAATCAAAGCCTGGAGGAGACCATCAAGGAGTCGGAGCAGACCGACCCCCGTGTAAGGAGCTATTTGAACAGTGAGCGCGTGCGCGAACGCTACCGGGAGCAGCTACGGGTCGGGAAGATATTGGATTTTATCGTGAGCAGTGCTAAAATAGAAGAGGTCGATCAGGCGGCGGGCGGAGCTGCGTCCGCGCCGACCCCTGGCGGAGAAGAAGAAGGAGAAAGTTAGAAAATGCCCCTCATCATACCAAGGATTGTCGAACAGGACGCACGAGGCGAAAAGGGCTGGGACATAATCTCTCGCCTGCTCAAAGACCGCATCATCTTCATCGGCGAGGCGATCGACGAGTGGGTGTCTCAGTTGATAATAGCCCAGCTCCTGTATCTCGAGGCGGAGGACCCTGAGAAAGACATATACGTTTACATCAACAGCCCCGGCGGCTACGTCACGGCGGGCCTGGCGATATACGACACGATGCAATACATACGCGCGAACATTTCAACGATCTGCATCGGCCAGGCGGCGAGTCTGGGCGCGCTGTTGCTGTGCGCCGGCACCAAGGGCAAACGGTTCGCGCTTCCTTATGCGCGAATTCTCATACATCAGCCGCTCGGCGGAGCCCACGGTCAGGCGACCGACATCGAGATTCAGGCCAAGGAGATTCTGAAGGTCAGAGAGATCATCAACGAGATTCTCGTCAGACACACGGGCCAATCGCCGGAGAAGATTCGGCAGGATACGGAGCGGGACTATTACATGTCCGCCGAGGAAGCCAGGGCATACGGCATCGTCGATGAGGTGCTCGTCAAGAACATCGATACTAAATAGGCGGGGGATGTCAGATGGTGTTTAATTACGGCGAGGGCAGCGACGTGCCCACCTGTTCGTTCTGCGGGAAGAGACAGGACGAGGTGAAGAAGCTGATCGCAGGCCCCATGGTGTACATCTGCGACGAGTGCGTGGAACTGTGCGGGGAAATGCTTGAGGGCGAGGCCCGCGTCGCTCCCGCCGCGCAGCGTCCGAAAGTTCCAAAGCCGAAGGAAATCAAGAAGATTCTCGACGAATATGTCATCGGCCAGGAACGCGCGAAAAAAATCCTCTCCGTCGCGGTTCACAATCATTATAAGCGGATTGAGTTCGACCTAGACGACGACGTCGAACTGCAGAAGAGCAACGTTCTTCTGGTCGGACCCACGGGGTCGGGCAAGACACTGCTCGCGCAGACTCTGGCCCGTATTCTCGACGTGCCGTTCGCCATCGCCGATGCAACCACGCTCACCGAGGCGGGGTACGTGGGCGAGGATGTGGAGAACATCATCCTGAAACTTCTCCAGAACGCCGACTACGACCCCGAACAGGCCGAGGTGGGAATCGTCTACGTCGATGAAATAGACAAGATAGCCCGGAAGAACGAGAACGTGTCCATCACCCGCGATGTCTCCGGCGAAGGAGTGCAGCAGGCGCTTCTGAAGATACTCGAAGGCACGATAGCGAACGTGCCCCCACAGGGCGGGCGCAAGCATCCTCAGCAGGAATACATTCAGGTGGATACCACCAACGTTCTCTTCATCTGCGGCGGCGCGTTCGTCGGCGTTGAAAAGATGATCGAGTCGCGGCTGGGCAAGAACGCCATCGGCTTCGGCGCCGAGCCCCGGCCGCGCCAGAAGGGGCGGGTGGGCGAAATCCTGAAGCACATTCAGCCCGAGGATTTGCTGAAGTACGGAATGATACCGGAATTCGTCGGCCGTATTCCGGTCATTGCCACGTTCGATGAACTTTGCGAAGACGACCTGATTCGCATCCTGCAAGAGCCGAAGAACGCGCTTGTGAAACAATACGAAAAATTTTTCGGGATCGAAAACGTCAAGCTGACTTTCACCGATGACGCATTGGTCGAAATCGCGCGCCAGGCCATCGCGCGCAAGAGCGGCGCCCGGGGCCTCCGCGCCATCATGGAGGAGGTCATGCTCGACATAATGTATGAGACTCCTTCAAAGAGCGATGTTCGAGAATGCATCATCACCGCCGCGGTTGTACGAAAACAGGAAGAGCCCAGGCTCGTGCACGTGAGCCGAAAGCGCTCGGCCTGAGCAGGCATGTGAGTTAATATTGAGAGAGGCAGCCCGGGGCTGTCTCTTTTGCTTTGTCCGAAGCTTGGCTTCTCCGTTGCCGTCGGGGCGCAGGGAATGAAGATTACTTCCTCGGAATACATCGTCAGCGCGTTCAACAGGACGCAGTTCCCAAAAGACCGGTTGCCTGAGATCGCCTTTGCGGGCAGGTCAAACGTCGGCAAGTCTTCGCTCCTCAATTGCCTTGTCGGAAGAGACATCGCCAAAATCAGCGGCACTCCCGGCAAAACGCGGGCGATCAATTTCTTTCTCATCAATCGGAAATTCTATTTCGTTGACTTGCCGGGATACGGTTATGCGCGCGTGCCGAAGCGTATGCAGGAGAGTTGGCGGCAATTGATGGAGGGATACATCGGCGGGAGGCCCAACCTCAGGGCGGCCGTCGTGATCATCGACGTCCGCAGGGAGGCGATTCCGGAAATGGATTTGCAGATGATCGACTACCTGTCATCCGTCAAAGTCGCGTGCGTTCCCGTTCTGACCAAGGTGGACAAGCTGAGCCGGTCCGCGCTGGCCCGTTTGAAAAAGGCTCACGCCCGCCAGCTTCCTTCCGAAGCGCACCCGACGCTGTTTTCCGCCGTCACACGCGAGGGACTCAGCGAGCTGCGGAACCGAATAGCCGACTATCTCGCCTGAGTCTGCGCTTCTTCCTCCGAAACGTCGTATATGAAGATGGAATATCCCAGGGTCTTTTTCGGTTGTAGCTTCTTCAGCCAGTCGTGGCAGTGCCGGTCTTTCAGGTAAAGGTTCTGAAGGTAAGTCGCGCTGACTGCCCATACACCGGGAGAGGGCTCGCAGTCGTTCAGGTCGGCGTTTTTCAATCCATAGTATTCCATCACTCCGGGAGGCCCGAAGTATTTAATTTTCGCATCCGTTATGTCGTTTTTGGCAAGGTAATTTGCAAGCTCGCCGAGGCTCTGGCCCCAGTCGAGATTGGAGTCCACGAGATACTTATACCCGTTGCTCGGACCGCCGACCAACTCGTTGAAATAGGCGAGATAGTGCGGATATATCCACGCCGCCGACGCCGCATACCAGACGCACAGCAGCGCCAGAGCTTGCCTCCATTTTTTCGATTCGGTGGTCGCGACTTTTCCGGCAAGAATACAAAACAGCGGGATCAGCGGAAGAATATATCTGAGCCCGATGTTTATCTTTGTCGGGAGCGAGAACAGTATTATCATGGGCGCCATCGATAACAACAGAAAGCGTTCATCTTCTTTCCGCTCGTTCGCGTTTCTGCGCGTGACGAGCGCCACCGCGAGGAAAATGATGAATGGCAGCGGAGTTTTTATCAAAAAGGCCGCCCAGTAGAAATACCACCAGCCGGTGGACGAGATGTGACCGAAGAGGAAATTGTCTTTCCAGCCCTTGGCCGCCGCAAGCTGGGTGTAGATGCCGAGGATGTACGAATATGCCGGCACGCGCACCCCGCGACTTGCGAGCGCGTCCACCGCATGCCAGAACGGTTTTTCCTTCACCAACCTCTGCGCCTCCGGCTTCAGCCACTCCGGCATGAATGGGACGCCGAACTGGAAGCCATAACCCGCCCAAACGACGAACACCGCGACGCCGAAAATGAGCGCGAGCCTCAACGCAAGTTGGCTCAGAGTGTGCGGGCGGCTCGATTTCTCCCCGGGCCGGCGCCACTGCATGAGCGCGACAAAGAGAAACGTGGGAACCAGGATCAGCCCGGTGAACTTCGACAGCAACGCGAGGCCCAGCCCCAGCCCGGTCAGGAGAAGACGCCCGGCCGACGGATTCCGAAGGTAGCGGCTCAGCAAATACAGCGCCAGCGTCATGGTCAGCGCGAGCAGCAGGTCGGCCGTCGCCAGCCGGCAGTGCGCGAGAATCGTCGGACACAGCGCGTAAAGAAACGTCGCGAGAACGGCGGCGGATGCGCCGTAGATTTCTCTGCACCAGAGGAATACCAACAGTCCCAGCAGGGCCGAAAGGATGACAAACGGGACACGAGCCAGAAACATCATGAGGGCGGGGGAGTGTCCTGAGTCGAACACCAGCGGCGGGCCGATGTACTTGCGATATATGTATTGCTCGTCGCCGAACCGGTCGGGCTGGAACTTCAGCGGGAACAGCAGGAGGCTGTTTACGTAATAAGAGAGCGGCGGATGGAGCTGAAGCGCCGTGATTCCGTAGTTCCGCGTCTCAAGGAGCTGGCGGCCGACGCCGATGTAGCTAGGCTCGTCCCACGTGAGCGACGCCTGCCGCATGCTTCCCACCGCCAGCGCAACATGCACGGCGAGCAATGCGGCCACGACTCTTAAAATCGGGACAGAGCCTATTTTTTCGCCATTAATCATGTTTTTTCAATGACTTAGAGGGGCGACCCCTCCTCGATTTCCGAAGTTTTCGGCCAAGTACACGCTCAAGCTTATTGAGAAAATCAGGCGAACCTAGCGGATTTCCCGCCAGAGTTGAGCGTCTAATTTCGTCGGTCTCGGAGTGGGTTTCGCTTCTTGCGACGAATTCACGCCATTCCATGAGCAAATCCTTCGGGGGCCATCTTCTGGATAGGAGCCGGTCCATCTCGTCCATGTGACCCCGTGTGCTCGACCACAAATAATCCCAAGGCCGCGCCACCGACCCGGCTCTCACGGGGTTCCGCTCAACATAGCGGACGGCGGCCAGCGTGTGCATCTCGTCGAGAATGCACGAGAAAAAACGCCCTTGCCAGAGATGCCCGGACTGAGAGTATTTTCGGTTGAAATGTTGGGCGTAGCGCATGTGCGTATCGGCGAGCGTTCGAGCCAGTGAATGTTGGCTCTTGGGGACGCACACGAGGTGGACATGGTTGGACATCAAGCAGTACGCGAAAATCTCAAGGCCGTGCTTTTCGCGATACCTCGCAAGCAGGTCGAGATAGAGACGGCGGTCGGCATCGTCCAGAAAAACCTCCTGTTGCCTGTTACCGCGCTGAGTCACGTGATGCGGAAGACCCGCGGCCACGACTCTGGCTATTCTCGGCATGGAAGAATAATACCGGAATACTCTGCGCGTGTCAAGGAGGCGATGTCGTTACTATTATAGTGGTAATGAGTTAGTACTAAAAAATAGGCTCTGTCCCTTTAAAGTGTCCCTTTAAAGACGCACACTTCGCGCGTGCATTCAGAGTAACCACCTAAAATAAATTAACACAAGGAAGGCGAAGGAAAGCACAAACACCCATCCAGCAGTGAAAATCGACTCTTCCACAAATCGTCCTGATAGGCTGGCATATTGGTTCAAGCAGAACATTATCGCGAAGCCCACAATAGAACAGATCAGGTTGAGTTTCAAGAAATACATCACAGCGGCCCCGCCTCCTGTAATCAAAAGGGTATCGACGAAAGGGTTGATATATCGATGGACAAGCTGATTCGTAGGTGGGGGCCACCATCTGGAACATGTTATCGCAGGAGTGACAACAATCGCTATGACGTATTCAGCGAGAAGGAATAAGAAGAACTTACCGAGCATCAGCATATCTCTCTATTCCTCACGCGCTCACGCAAATGGGATCAGTTGATCCTATTGTTCCATTATGTCTTATCTGAGTCTTCTCAGTCTCCAAAACCTCTTCAGCATACCATGAGAGTAGTACTTCTTGCCGGTAGAAGCCTGCGCGAAGGCGACATACTTTTCAGATTTCTGCCCGTACTCCAGAGCCTTTTTCTCATCGATGAAGTATGAATGCGTCCTTCCTTCTGTCAGCTCGACATTTTGTATAGAGTCTTGAGCAATCGTATAGCGGTGCGCTGTTCCACGAGGATAGACAAGACCTGCTCCTGAGATCGTGATTGGCCTTCTCCCGGTATTGACAACGGAAATGTGAATCAAATCCATGTTGGCGTATTCTCCGATCGGCGGATATATCTTGAAGCCTCCAGAAACCCAAACTTTCACTTCTGGACGGTCTTTCAAGAATTCGACTATTCTGATAAGAGCCAAAATTGTTGAAAGTACCGCTCCCCAGATCGCAAGTAGCAAAGTGGCCATATCTGTTCCGTCTGAACCCAACACTATATGTTCCCGGTCGATTTCAGTTCTTCGGCGAGTTTGGCAACAAACTGCGTAGACAGGCGCTCATCAAAACAAAGGGTGAGCGTCCCGGTTTCGGAAAGAAATTTGCTGGCAATCATGGCCTCCGGAGGACGTTTAGAGACAAAGAAAATCCAAAGGAATCCACCTAAGATGAGCCGATAACAGTAGTGCCCGCGCGGACGCAGTTTTTCTGCACCCAATATCGCGTCCGTGATCAGTTGCCCGTTAACAACAAGTCCGCATACGAGGCACCCATATTTGTCTGGAGCGCCCGGGTCTTCGTTCAGCAACATCTTCCTTATGATTGGCTCATGCGGGCCCAATTTGACCTCCGCAAATGCTTTGTGTTTTGCTACTCCAGCTCGCCATAGCAAGGATAACTGAAATAGCTTGAATTTCTGGTAGTCGATTCCGGTAAGGGTTGTATTTCCAGCTATCTTACCTTTAACTGTGGGGATCGTTATGGTCCGGCCGTTAAAAGCAGAGGAGGCATATGTTTCGAGCTTAGAAAACTTTGTTTCGCACGGCTGGCAGAGTAATTTCTCTTGGATTCCCTTTTGCAGAAATTCGTGTTGTTTGTCTGCAACTGTGGAAAGTTTGTGGAATCGATGTATGCTATCGTATAACGGCTTATAGACAAACTCAGGTATGATGTGCGAATTCCGCAGATCATCCTGACTTCCACACAGTTTGCACGGCATTTTCATTCTTTCAGAGTTGAAGAAGCGAATGATAGCTTCATAAGACGCAGTGCTGATCCTACTTCTCCTGCAGGGTTTCTTCGATTTTCATGCCGAAGTGGCGGCCGCCGGATTGGCGGTGGACGAGGACTTCAGTGCCTTTTTTGAGGGAGGCGACGGAGACGGATTCGCCGCCGGGTTGGACGAGCCGGATGGTCTCGGCGTTTTGCAGGATGGTGGTGACTCGCTTGCCCCCGACCTCGGCGACGACGAGCAGGAGCGGCCGCTTCTCTATCTTGCAGCGGCCGACGTTGGCGATCTGCGTGGCGCCCTCGTAATCGACCACCATCGCCTCTTCGCCGGTCGCGAGTTCCGAGAGGTACCTCGTCTTACCGTCGGGGCTGAGTATGTAGGCGTGGACGGGGCCGGCGTTGACGCGGAACGGTCTCGCGGCGACGTAGGGGTTCTCTTCGGATTCCGACTGAACGAGGAAGAACGCGTCGCTCGCGTTGCCGATGAGCATTCCCTGGCCTCGTGTCATCTGCGTGCAGGTGTCGATGCACACGCGGTCGCCCATGCCGAGAATCTTCGTTTCGACGACCTTCGCCGTTTCCATCTCCAGTTTGGGAAGGAGGCCGTGGATGATATCGACCGTCTTGCGTACCTCGTTCGGGTCGTCGGTGCGAAGCACGACGCCGTCCACCCCTTTTTCGAGTATCTGGACCGCGGTCCTGGCCATCTCGGAATCCTTGACCTCGACAAACAGGCCGCCCCTCTGGGCGATGAGGTTTTCGAGCGGGATGACCGTCCAGTCCTTCATGCGGAGGATAAGCTGTTTTCCCTTCGGAGCGCGGGCGGCCTTCTGTTCGTCGTCCTTCCCCTTGATTTCGAGGCTGAGGACTTCGTCGCCCAGCTTAATGTCGCCGTCGTCGGCCACGGTGGGTATTATCCCGAGTTCTTTGACCTTCGGCGTGTATCCCTTCGGGACGACGACCGCGTCGGCTCCGCACTCGAGCGCGCGTATGACGATATCCTTATTCCATGGGTCGGCGTTCACCCATATCTTCTTCATCGTCTATTTCTCCAACACTTTCTTCGCCTGCTTGGCGGTTGCCCCGTCGTGCACCACTTTGCCGATGGCCTCGACAATCTTCTCGGGCTTCTTATGTTGAAACGCGTTTCGGCCTATCGACACGCCCACGGCTCCCGCCTTGAGCGCATGTTCGACCATCGTGAGAAGCTGCGTCTCGGTCTCCATCTTCTCGCCGCCCGCGATGACGACGGGAACGGGGCAGCCCGCGACGACCTGCTTGAACGAATCGACGCTGCCCGTGTAGTTGCATTTGACGATGTCGGCGCCCAGCTCGGCCCCGACGCGCGCCGCATGCTTCACGTATTTCACGTCGTATTCGCTCTCAATTTTCCTGCCGCGCGTGTACATCATCGCCACCAGAGGCATGCCCCACTGGTAACAGGCCTTGGAGACTTGGCCGAAGTACTCCAACATCTCGGTGTCTCTCTCCGCGCCGAGGTTGATGTGGATACTGACGGCGTCGGCCCCCAGCCTGATCGCTTCCTCCACGGTACAGACCGGAACCTTCGTGTTGGGGTCGGGGCTCAACGAGGTGCTGCCGGACAGATGGATGATGAGACCGACGTCTTTTCCGCTGCCGCGATGGCCTGCGCCGACTATACCCTTATGAATGATGATGGCGTTGGCGCCGCCCTCGGTGACCTTGTTTATCGTCGTCCTCATATCTACGAGGCCCTCGATAGGCCCCATCGTCGTGCCGTGGTCCATGGGCACGATCACCGTCCTGCCAGAATTTCTGTCGATGATCCTTTCGAGCCTTATCTTTTTTCCTATCATGGCGGATCCTTTCTCTGCGACGTCGTATAGCTCGATTTCTAAACACGCGTCGAATAATGACAAAACAAAAACATATTCTACTCCTTTATCATCCAAAATTCAATTTTCCTAAGGAACAACGGAAATTTGCCCGAAAAACCGTGAATCCTTTCCCACGAGCCGGGCGCAATTCGCTTGCGATTCACGCCGCAGCGACCGGGTCCGATTTGCTAATCCTACTGCTGAGATTTGACACCAGTTGATCGGGCAGGATTCGTCGTTGAGGTCTCAAAAGAAGAATTTGAAATCTCTGAAGCAGTTTCCATTCGTGTGCAACAGGCAGCCCTTTATTTGAGGATACACTTCGTATTCTATCGCCAGTCCGTCGAACCAGCCTGCCATCCTGGCGAATATGCCGCAGTCGTATCCGTCAATGGCCCCCATCTTCTTGATCCCCTCGTAGGCGAAGCATCGATTCGTCTCGATGTGCAGAATATTCTCTGTGCCGAGGTCGAAGGCGAAATCCATGAAATCGCCTCTGACCACGTCGAATCCCTCGTCAATGAGCTCCTTGAGTTCCTCGAAGGTCTCGATTTTTTCTATGCCGAGGGCCCTCGTGATCTTCTTTGCCTCCGCTGCGCCTATCGCTCTCGCTGCCGCCTGATTTATCTTGCTGGTCTTCTCGGCGCCGCATTCCTGCAAGCAGTGGTAGAACCACAACCCATCGTGGGTCATCCAGCACCTGACCAGGAGCTCCTTGAGTTCCTTTTTATCCAATGATCTCATCATGCATGCTCCTCTCATTCCGACTGGCTAAATCACGGCTGAGAGCATATCGAAAAGTGAAGACACTCCCGTCCGGGGAGATGGAGAAGACGGCACAGTCTCGCCAAGCGAGCACCGTCTTCCCCATCCCGGAGTATGATGTCACGCGCTGCCTGTGCGTTCACATATTCCTTGCTTTGCACAGAGAATCAGTTTCGTCCAAATGAGCAGCGTATAGGGATTTCTGCAAAATCCTCCAGCGGCCTCATCAATCCACTGTGAAATTCATCCCGCGCTCGGCGGCGCGCTTCAGGCTCCAATCCATCAGGTTTGCGGGGGGCTTGTCATGTTCGGACTCCGGTTTTCGGACGAGCTTGATCGACTCCGTCGGGCACGTCGGCGCGCAGACCCCGCATCCGATACAGCGCTCAGCCAGCACGCGGTAAGCGCCGTTCTCTTCGACAATCGCATCCATCGGGCAGCGCTCGTCCGCGCATACGCCGCAAACGGAACAACTCTCCTGGTCTATCGCGGCCACGAAATGGCTCTTCGCGATCATGTTTGGGGACTTGAACTCCTTGATGGCGCGCATTCCCGCGCAGCAGCAGGAGCAGCAGTTGCACACAAATATCTGTCCCTTTTGGACGTTGTAGGTGCAGTGTACCAGTCCCTCCTCCTCGGCGTCCTTTATGACCTTCAGCGCCTCTTCCTTGGAAATGACCCTTCCTCTCAGGTAGTTCTCATGGTAGGCATCCTCCTCGGGGGAGAAGAATAAGCACGCCTCCAATGTGTGGCCGCATCCTTTACCCTCCAGGGTGCGCTCTTTTCGACAGATGCAATCCGTCACCTGGAACGATTTTGCCTCCTCGATCATCCGGCGCACGTCCTCGTATCTGTGTACGTGAAGGTCTTGCTTGATCTCGGTGCTCACGGGCACCACGCGTGCCAACGACGGTTCGAATCCTCCCAGCGTTTCGACCAGCTTAGGCATGTACTCCTCGAAGAGCTCAGCAAACTGCTTGTCCATCCGATTCAACTGTAGCTCGTAAAGGCCTATTATGAATGGGAGAAACACGTACACATGCTGCCCGGCTATCTTGGCGGCCGCGATATGTCCTCTTCGGACCATGTCGTCCAGAATTTTCTGCATTTCGTCCACGGGTTTCCCGAAACGTTCTGCGATTGCCTCGACGGTCTCGGGCATGGGCTTTATCTTCAGGACCATCTCGGCTTCTTCGGGTGTGAATATCTTCTTAAGAATCTTCAGTTCGACACCGCTGTCGGTAGCGGGGAAACCGTTTGGAAAGCCATCCAGTTTTTTTGCCAGTCGTCTGTAGACATCTGTCATGGTCTTCCTCCTTTGGTTAGAAAACCGCATGCGGGTTTTCAGTCAAAGAGCTGGATGATGCCGCCGCTCATCCCGCCGTCCGATATCCTCGCCGAAAACGGGGTGTGCGAGGAATCGGCAGGCAATTATCCTCAGCGACTGAGAGGGCAGCGCGCCCTCGAAAAGCGTCTTTGGGCGAGGCCGAATCGCCTCTCGTCACTGTAATCCCGCGCCGAACTTTGCACCAACCTTGCTATAATTCATGCGCCGTCCAAGCTACTCCTGCCCCTGCAGCGCCAGCCAGGCTGCGTGGGCCAATTGTTCAGCGGCTTCGGAAGGCTTCATCCGCGCCTTTCCTGAAAGCCACACCCCCGCATACTCCTGGCATGGTCCGAAGAGGATTGAAAAAACAATTTCCGGAGGCAGGCGCTTCACCGCCCCCGCTTCAATATGCGGTTGAAGCCAGTCGAGGAGTCGTTTAAAGAAAGGCCTGTTCAGCTCTGAGATCGAAGCCTCCGTGGCCTCCATGAAATCGGCATATCTCATCTGCCACAGGTAACGCGCCCAGTCCGGATTCTCCGTCACCCATCGGATATGAAAACCGATGATCGCGTACACGCCTGCGCGTGCCCCCTGATTTTGGTCAAGCTCGGCGAGGAGACCGGCCTGGTAAGCTTTCAACCCTTCAAGGTAAACAGCGGCGGCAAGCATCTCTTTGTTCGAGAAATGATGATAGATGCTGCCGTTACTCGCTCTTGCTCGCCGACAGATGTCTTCCATCGTCGTATTGGAGAAGCCGAGTTCAACAAAACAGCCTAAGGCCGCCTGTATGATCTTCTGCTTGCGCTTCGGGGTTCTTGCGTGGCTTATACGTACCTTTCTCGGCATATTATAATTATACTCTAGAATCTTATTCTTGTCAATATATAAATTACTATAAATTAGTCCTTTAAATAATTAAAGAGAAGTCAATGTTCCGTCTCCGCGACGTTCTCGGGCGGAAGATGGCAGGACGGAACCTCGGGACGATGCCGCAAAATGATCACTATACGGTTTGCGAACGCACACCAGTGGGACTCCGGAACGCCGGAAGGATCTTCGGGCTGTGCGGACAACCGCAGGATGCATGCGCAGGCGTTTCAATTCCAGCCGCGCATGCCGAGCCATGCTTCGAGGTCAAGTTGCAAAAACGAGAGCGAAGTGGTAAAATGTAAATTGTTGTTAAGTTTGCACTTGAGACTTCTGGGCGTCGCTGCGCGCCGGAGACGCCCGACGGTTTTTCGCAGACTGAAGCGATAAGTTGCCGACATTGAAACAGGGAGGTGAACCGATTTGCTTGGCTGGCAGGAACTGATAATCATCTTAGTCATCGTGATGCTCATCTTCGGGACAAGCAAGATCAGCGGTATCGGTAAGTCGCTGGGCACGGCGATACGCGATTTCAGAGACAGCATGAAGGGCGAGCCTTCGGAAGAGAACAAGTCGCCCGAACAAAGCCCCAACGAAGAAAATCCGAAGGACGCTGGCAAGTCAAATGAATGATGTGAAGATGACCTTCACCGAGCACCTCTCGGAGCTCAGGGTTCGCTTGGTGAAGGGACTCGTTGCGATTGCCGTTTTCTCGGTGGCCGGTTACATTTTTCGTGGAGCCGTACTTGAGGTTATCAAGAAGCCGCTCGGCGAAACGGTTCCTCTTCACGCGTTCGACCTCTTCGAACAGTTCTTTGCTTCTCTGAGGATTGCCGTTTACACCGGCATATTCTTCGGGTTGCCTTTCCTCATTTATCAAATCCTGATGTTTTGTCTGCCCGCGCTCAGGCCAAACGAGAAGAAGGTCATCGTCGTCGGGCTGTGTTTCGGCGTCTTCCTTCTTTACGGCGGCATAATTTTTTCGTACCTTCTGATACTACCGTTGCTGATACCACAGCTCTCGGGTTTCTTTTCGACGGGGGTGGAGCAGACGTTTTCGCTGAATATGTACATAAACAAAGTCTTCCGATTCATCATAGCCTTTGGCCTGGGGTTTCAGCTCCCCATAGTCCTGATCATCCTCGTCCGCATCGGCGTGATATCGGTTGAAGGGTTGAGGAAGAACAGGAAGTATATGATAATCGGAATTTTTGTGATGGCGGCAATACTCACGCCCCCCGACATGATATCTCAATTGCTGCTGGCCGTCCCCCTCTTGGCGCTTTACGAACTAAGCATCTGGGTATCAGTGCTGCTTGAAAGGGGGAAGCACACGTCATGATGGGCATCGGGCCGATGGAGATTATCGTCATACTGATAGTGACCCTTATTGTGGTCGGTCCGGAGAAGATGCCGGAGCTTGCCCGCGCGCTCGCCCGACTGATGCGCGACCTTCGCCATGCGATGAACGAGGTGCGCGACCAGTTCGATGAACTGACGCGGGAAGACCTGCTCGGCACAAAGGAAATCGATTCGTACTATCGCGAGACTATCGACAGCGTGAAGAAGTCGGTCGAGCCGCCGCCGGACGTGAAGGAAATCGGCAAGGAAATAGAGAAATCCATCCAGCAGGAAGAACGCCCGGAAGAGAAACCGAAAGACGAACCGAAGCAGGACACGCCGCCCACTCAGCCTTCTCCGTGAACCCACTTCCACATTCCCGATTCCTCCTCGAATCTTATCTCGAATTTCTTGCTGCTACAGGCAGGAACTCTTGAAGGTCAGAGCTTGTAGATAAAAATCTCCGGGTCTTGCGTGGGGGACTCCAGGAAGGCAAAATTGCCCGGGAATTTTTGAATCGGCTCGAGGTGTGCGAACGGCTCGTCGAACGCGGAGACGGGTTCCTTGTCGAGACGGTCCACCTTGAAGCGTCCTGCGACAAAGTACTCGAAGCCGAGCTCGCGCAGGTACGACAGGTTCACGTTCCGCTGCGCAATCGGAATCACCTCAAAAGCGGCGTCCGAAAGAGTGGGAAGATGGAAGTGCAATTCGGCTGCCACCGCCGTTTTTGCGCCGGCCGGAATGTTCTGTTTCATCCATTCGGCGGCCACGAGCCTTGTATCTCGATGGCGGTGGAGTTCCCATCCGTCTCTCAAGCTGGTCACGGCCGGGTAAAGCGCCAGAAGCACTACGATGGCTGCCGGCAGGAAGCGAAGCATGGACGATTTTCTTCCCGGCCTGAAAAGGCCCAGTGGGACGGCGGCAAATAGTGCGAGAAACGGAACGACGGGCATCATGTTTCTGGAGAAAGCCGAAGTCTGCACAGACATGTAGCAATAATACAAGAGAGGGAAGCTGACAAGGAAGGCCGCCTTCTTACGCCATTCTCTGGAGAATAATCCATACGCGACCCCTGCGAGTGCCAGGATGGAGAGAATCTTGAGGCCCAACGCTTCCGAAAAGAGCCAACGGGCGTAGAAGAGCCAGTTGCTCTCCATGGGGCTGCCCCTGAATTTTGTCGCCCCATACAGGCGGGCAACGTAGCCCAGGTCGTTGACGAAACGGTTCATGTCGAAGAGCGCAAACGGAGTCGCCACGAAAAATCCCAAGGCGATGAAGATCACGCCGACCGCAGTTTTGAACGCGGCGTGGCGCCTGACGGTGATCGACGCCAGCGCGGCGAACAGGTATGGAACGACCACCGGAAACACGTTGTATTTCGTCGATATCGCCAGTCCACAGGCCGTAGCCGCGAAGCAGTACTCGAGCCAGGAGTCTTCCTGCAGCACCCGTGCGCATAGATACACCGCGAGGACGACCATGAACGCCGCGGGGACATCAACCGCGACAAGGTTCGACTGGGCGATGTGGCCGGGACTCACGGCCAGAAACAGGGCCGACGCCAGCGCGATGTTCTTCTTCTTGAAAAGCGAGCGAGCCAACATGTACAGGACGACGACGGTCAATGCGCCCACTACGCAGGTCAGGATTCGGCCCCAGAGGTAAAGCTCGGGCGTCGTGATAGACCAGCCGCCGAAGTAGTGGATGTCGTCCAATGAGGTTATCGCACCCCGTGAAACCTTGAAGAGGAAGAAAAGGAGGACCACGATGAATTGCAGATAGATGACGAGGGAGGGATAGTGGAAATAGTGAGGGTTGAAGTCGCCCGTCTTGAGCATCTGGACGGCTCGATACATGAAGTGAAACTCGTCGTAGTGGTAGAGATACGGCAGCCCGAAATCGGCTCGGAGCACCCGGAGAAACAGCGCCAGCAGAAAAATCGCCAGTATCGCCCAGTGTTCCCTGAGAATCCCGGCCGGCGCGCTTGGAGGAACCGAGGCTTCCCGTTCTTTTTCGACCGAGCGAAGCGCACGATAGGCTTCGCGAGCGGACAGGATATCGTTCAACTCCTGCGCATCGCTGAATTTCCCTGCCAGGTCGGGGCGGGCCTTCCTGAGATACTCGAGAAAGTCCTCGCCGTCCCCAAATTCTTTGGGGAAATCCTTGCCTCTATTGTTTTCCTCGCCCATGAGTGAGTTGCAGCCGAGTAGTCATGACCCGTGCGTCGCGCATGTTCTCCTGGCGTTTCCAAGAGCGGTGTCGGCAGACATTTGGCAAACATTCTAGCATATCGATACACTTCTGTCATTATTCCGTGACGCCGCGTGTTCACTTTTCGTAACGGAGACGGTGCGTTGCTCGATGCGCGCAAGTCCTTGACACCAGAAACTTTCGTGTGATAATATCGCTCTGGTTTCGAAAGTGCGGATGAATAGATTCGACTTGCTGCAAGCGCATCTGGTTGCCTGCGGGATGTGCGGAAGGCGTCGCACGGCGAGGTTGTTCACGCGCAGCGGTTCTGCTTGTGTCATCGGCAGAGAAAACTGGTAGGTAAAGGATGACTAAGAAGATATGCGTGCTGGGCCTCGGCTACGTGGGGTTGCCGACGGCGTGCATGTTTGCAATGCAGGGGCATAGGGTCATCGGCGTCGATGTGAAGCCCGAAGTTGTCGAGACCGTCTCGAAGGGGGGAGTCCACATAGAGGAAGCCGGCCTGAAGACGATGCTGCAGGCCGCGATAAACAGCCGAAACCTCGTGGCCCGAACGGAAGTAGAACCGGCCGATGTGTTCATCATCGCTGTTCCGACGCCGCTCACCTCCGACAAGCGGGCCGACATGAGCTGTGTCGAGCGCAGTGCACGCTCGCTGGTTCCCGTTCTCGCGCCCGGCAATCTCGTCATACTGGAATCGACGGTGCCGCCGGGCACGACTGTTGGCCTTCTGTGCCGAATCCTGTCGGAGTCGGGTCTGGAGCCGGGCTCCGATTTTCGCGTGGCTCATTCGCCCGAACGAGTGCTGCCGGGCAATATCTTCAGCGAACTGGTCTCGAACGACCGCGTAGTCGGAGGCGTGACACCCGAGTGCGCGGAGGCTGCGTCGGAGCTGTACAAGACGTTTGTGGAAGGAGAGATATTCCTGACCGATGCGACCACGGCGGAGATGGTGAAGCTCGTTGAGAATACCTTCCGCGACGTCAATATCGCTCTTGCAAATGAGCTGGCCTTGGTTGCGGCCGAAAACGATGTGGACATCTTCGAGGTCATTGCTCTTGCCAACCGGCATGCGCGGGTCAACGTCCACCAGCCGGGTCCCGGCGTCGGGGGCCACTGCATCCCGATAGACCCGTGGTTCATCATCGAAAAATCCAACGAGGCGGGAGAGCTCATACGGGCTGCGCGGACAGTGAACGATTCGATGCCGGACAGAATCGTGGAGTTTCTGGAAGAGGTCGTCGGCAGCGGCGCCGATAACAAGATCAGCGTTTGGGGCGTTGCCTACAAGGGAAATGTGGATGACACGCGTGAGACGCCGGCCGTTCATATAATAAACGACCTGAAGGAGCGAAACTACAGGCTCGGGCTGTTCGATTTCCACGTCAAAAACTTCGACTTCGAGCTCGACAGCCTTGAAAAAGCGGTGACCGACGCTGATTCCATCCTGCTCCTGGCGGACCACAAGGAATTCAGATACCTCGACCCTCATCTTATCGGACAGAAGATGCGACGGCGGATCGTGATTGACACTCGCAACTGCCTCGACGCGGCAAAATGGAAAGACGCGGGATTTGAATTCTATCATCTTCGGAAGAAGCTGTGACGGGGAAGACTGTTTGCAATGGCCATCGGGACGCTTCAATCGGGGGAAAACCAGACTGAATGACCATGAATGATGCTGGAGCAATCTACTGCAGCGTCGTATCTCCCATGTTCAACGAGGAAGCCAATATCGCTTCCACCGTCGAGACCATCGAGAAGGTCATGGACGGCATCGGCAAACCGTGGGAGCTCATTCTGGTAAACGACGGCAGCACCGACCACACCGAAGAGGCAGCCGACAAAATCTGCCGGGAAAAACCCTATGCCAGACTGCTCTCCTACAAGCGCAACCGGGGTCGCGGCAAGGCGCTCCGCACGGGCTTCGCACAGGCGAGAGGACGATTCATACTCACGATAGAATCCGACCTTAGCTGGGACGCCTCGCTCATGCCGGCCATGTTGCGCATCCTGGAGGAAGACGAAGCCGACATGGTTCTCGCTTCGCCCTATGCGAAGGGGGGCGGAACGGAGGGGGTGCCACCGGCCCGGCTCATGATAAGCCGGTTGGGCAATCTCATACTGAATTTCGTGATTCCGGGCAATTTCAAGATGGTCACCCAGATGTTTCGGGCATATAAGCGTGAGGTCATCGATTCGCTTGAACTCGAATCGGACGATAAAGAGATTCACCTGGAAATACTCTCGAAAGCCCTCGCGCTGGGATATCGCGCGAAGGAAATACCCGCGGTTCTGCGGTCTCGCGGGTCGGGCAAGTCGAAGTTCAAGCTGGGTAAGACCGTGGCGTCGCACCTGGCCTTTTCGTATTTCGAGAAGCCGCTTTTTCTGTTCGGACTTGCGGGACTCGCTTTCCTGGCGCTCGCCCTCGCCATCGGAATATATCTCCTGGTAGAGTTTTCCCGGGGCGCGCTCAACCCCGACCGACCGCTGATGACGCTGATAGTCATCCTGATCATCGGCGGACTCCAATTCGTCTCTTTGGGCCTCGTTGGCACCCAGATAGTCCAACTTCGAAAAGAGATCTATCGTATTCAGATGAAGAATCGCGAGCTGGAGCGACAGGTCTCGGGCGGAAAACGCTGAGGTGATAACGACCGGGCCAATGCGTCGCTCTGTCTGCCTGCTCACGAATGCATACCCCGATTTTCCCGATTCCAACCGCGTCGTGTTCATCCGTGCTCTCGCTCAATTGCTCTCCCGGGAAGGCTGGACGGTCTCGGTCGTCGCTCCGCGCATTTTCCCCGGCAGCAGGCGGAGCGAGCGCGAGGGCGCGGTCGAGATTCGGCGATTTTTCTCTTTCATGGGCCATAAGCTGCTCGTCGAGTATTCGCGGGTTCCGGTCTTTCGCCTGATAGGATATATGGCCGCCGGCATCCTTTCCGCCATACGCTGCGTTCGCAAGAAGAAATGCGAGTTGATACACGCCCATTGGGCCATCCCCGCCGGGTTGATGGCGCTTGTCGTCGGCAGGATATGCGGAAAGCCGGTCATTGTTACGGCTCATGGCTCGGATATATTGGTCACGCCCAAAGGTAACGCTCTGATAACGAATATCGTCAGGCTCGTGTTGAATCGCGCGGATGCAGTCACTTCGGTCGCCGAGCACCTGACGGCCGAGATTATCGGCATGGGTATTCCGGAGGACAAGCTTCTCACATTTCCGATGAGCGTGCTCCCTGAGTCGTTTCAGGCCGATGGGCCGTTGCCAGACGGCTGGGGCGCGGAGCGCGTGATATTCAGCAATCGAAGCCTCTATCCCGTGTACGATATCGAGTCGCTCGTAAGGGCGGCTTCGGCGATTCTCGAGAGGGTTCCCGATGCAAAGGTGCTCATCGCGGGAGAGGGGCCCGAGGCGGGCAGGCTCGCCTCTCTTGCCCGCGAACTGGGTGTAGCCGAACGAGTGGAACTCCTGGGGGCGGTTCCTCACGAGCAGATGCCCAAATACCTGAGAGGCGCATCGGCGTATGTTTCGACTGCGCTTTCCGACGGCGCGTCGGTTTCCTTGCTCGAAGCGATGGCGTGCGGGACATTTCCCATCGTTGCCGATATTCCCGCGAATCGTGAATGGATCGAAGATGGCAGAAACGGGTTCTTGTTTCCGCCCAACGATGCCGACGCGTTGGCGCGGAAGGTGGAGGAGTGTCTCAACCAACCCGGCCTTGTGGCGAAGGCGCGCGAAATCAACGCGCGGCTGATTTACGAGAGGGCTCGATGGAGATCGAACATAGAGAAACTGCTCGGGCTATACGAGAGAGTTACGGCTCGGTCGTAAGCGCGGAGGGAGGCAAGGGACTGAGGGTCTTCTTCCTTGCGCTCACGGTGGATGCCGGCGCGTATCAGGGCGACAGCACCCACGTCAGGGAATTGGTTTCTCATCTGCGACAGATGGGACATCATGTCCGCTGGGTGGCCCGACAGAGCAGCGGCCGCACGGGGTGGTCCGACCCCTTCTTCCACTGCGTGAGCCGCGCTCCCAAACCGGCCGGCGAGCTCATGCGCCTGTTGCAGTTGTTGCTTTCAATGGGATGGGGCACATATCACATCCTTCGACACACCTCGGACGCGGACATCATATACTCTCGCGACCGGTTCTCTCTGCTGCTCGCTCTGCTTCCGGCGAAGCTTGCGCGCAAGCCGATTGTGTATGAGGTCAACGGGTTGACCAGTGAGCAGCGCAAGATGCACGGCGACTACCTGCTGAATCGACTGTACGTATGGCTGCTCGAGACTCTCGACAAGCTGGCGTTCAAGAACGCGGCCCGCGTCGTCTGCGTGACCGACGCAATCAGGGATTTCTACTGCGGGCGCCATCCCGCATATGCGGACAAGTTCCTCACCGTCAACAACGGTGTCAATACGAAGCTTTTTCATCCTCTCCCCGTGGATGAGGAGGTCGCCGAGCTCAGGAAACGGCTGGGATTCGATGAGGGCGAGGAGATCGTCGCGTATGTAGGCAACCTTTCGATTTGGCAGGGAGTCGAATACCTCATCAGGAGTGCTCCAAAAGTCGTGAAGGGCAATCCCGCCGTCAGGTTTATGATTGTGGGCCATGGCCCGACGCTTTCCGCGTGCCGGAAGCTTGCCGACGAGCTGGGCGTCGGCGACAAGTTCAAATTTGTCGGGCAGGCGCCTTATACGTCGCTGGCGTACTACATCAATATCGCCGACGTCTGCGTGGCGCCGTACACGCGCGACATTCCCAATTGCCCAATCAAAGTCTACGAGTACCTCGCCTGCGGGAAACCCGTCGTGTGCTCCGACATCCCCGGAATCGACAACTTGCGTCGAAGCGGAGCCGTCGTTCTGACCGAGCCGTGCAACCCCGACGCGCTCGCGTCGGCCCTGCTGAGGGTGCTCGCGGACATGCACGCCAGGACCGCCCAAAGAGAGCTGGGCCCGAAGGCGGTGGCGGAATACACGTGGGTGAACACCGCCGGCAAGGTGGCCGCCATCTGCGAAAAAGTGGCGAGCTAGCCGCTCATGCGTTTCTATGCTTGGGACGCTCGCGCCTCTTGCCGCTGTCTGAGAAAACGATAACGTGCAAACATAATTGCCCATGGTAACCAGGTCAGACCGTCTGCGTTCGCTTCCATCCGCTCTCGACACGGGTGAAAACCGCCGGTTCTGCGTGACTCTGGCGGCAGCAATTCTGATCCTGTGCGTCATGGCGCTGCCGCTATTTCGCGGGCTTGTCTATACGTTCAACGACCTCGGAGACTACCACCTTCCGATTCGCTTCTTCTACGCGCAGAGCCTGGCAGCCGGCGAGAGCTTCATCTGGCTGCCGAATATTTTCTGCGGTTTTTATATCCACGGCGAAGGCCAGGCGGGCATGCTTCATCCACTTCATCTCATCCTCTACCGAGTGCTGCCGCTCGATACCGCATTCAACATTGACTTGTTGTTCAGCTATCCGTTCATGCTGGCGGGCATGTTCCTTTTCTTGCGGCGCTGGAACATTCGCCGTGACGCGTCTATGTTTGGAGCGCTCGTGTTCGCGTTTTCCGGATTCGATCTCCTCCATTTCATACATATGAACTTGGTGGCTGTGGCCGCGCATATTCCGTGGCTCCTATTGGCCGTCGATGTTGCCGTGCGTGGTCGCAGCGCCAGGAGCGAGGCCTTAGGCGGTTTGGGCGTAGTGTTGCTTACGGCATCCCAGCTCCTCCTCGGTTTTCCGCAGTTCGTCTTTTTCTCACTGTTGCTCGAAATCTTGTACGCCGCGTTTCTTGCAGCATCATTGAAAAGAGTCCGGCGGCTGCTGCCACTGGGTGGGGCAATAATATTGGGTCTGCTTGCGGGTTCCGTTCAGATATTTCCTACCTTGGATGTTTTGTCTGCTTCGGTTCGTGAGACTCCGCAGCCGGACTTTCTCTACTGGCGCTCTTTGCACCCCATTAACCTCGTACAGTTGGTGGGGCCGTATTTTTTCCGAGGCCGAGTGTTCGGCGACAACACTCACGAACTGGGAATATATAACGGGGCAATTACGTTGGTGTTGCTCATTGTGCTTGTGCTCCGGAGGAAGGAATGGGGCTCGATGCGACAACTGACCGCGGGCGCCCTTGGGTTGGGGGCTGTGGCCTTCGTTCTTGCTTTGGGGAAATATGGTTATCTGTATCGGCTGCAAACGCTGCTGCCGCTCGTCGGACTGTTTCGAGGGCCTGTCCGTTACATCTTCGTGTTTCACTTCGCTATGGCGATTTGCGCTGCGATTGCCTTCAGCGAGCTTTCGGCTCTTGTCCAGAAGCGGGAGCGACTCGCGTGGCGCAAGCTCTGGCCGCTGGGGCTGGTGCCGATTGCGAGCATACTGCCGGTCATCTTCCTGTTTTGGGCCGATGGGCATCTCGACCCCGCGACGGCGCAGAAGATTTTTCGGTACATCGCACCGCAAAATCTGGTGCTCGTAGGTCCGGTGCTTCTGACTCTGGCGACCGTAATCGTCGTCGCCGCATCGCGGGGGAGCCGGGTTGCCCTGGTGGGAGTAATATTGTTTGCCGCTGCCGATTTGGGCGCTTACGGGCTGACCTACATCTGGAGCAGTCCGCCGGCCGACATCGCGTCTTTTAAAGATTCCCTGTTGATGCCTCCCGAGGTGTCCGGGCACCGGATTCAATCCGCAGACGACGCGTTGATCATGAAGGGAGCCAGCCTTGCCAGCGGGTACGTCGCCCTGGAGCCAAAGCACAAGCTCGACGACGAAAGCAGAGGGCGTCTGCGACTGGCGGACGTGAGCTGGGTTTGGGCCAAGCGCGGCGAGCCGTTGTATGGAAAAATTTACGGTTGGCAAGTTCCCGATCCCTTGCCGCGGGCCAGGCTCGTGTCGAGGACGGTTGTGAGCTCCGACCCCGGCAGAGATATCGACACCATCGATATAGATACGACCGCGCTCGTCTCGGAAGAACTCGGCCTGCCGGGAGGGCAGCCGGGCAGCGCGACCATCGTGAGCGACCGCCCGGGCGAAATCAGCGTGACCACCGACGCCGAATCCAGGCAGTTTCTGGTCCTGTCGGAGAGCTATCACGATGGCTGGCGGGCGAGCGTTGACGGCAGGGAGACCCCGGTGGTACGGGCGTACGGCGATTTCATGGGCTGTGTCGTGGATGCCGGCACGCACAAAGTAGAGTTTTCGTTTCGTCCGAAGAGCCTCCGAGTGGGCGCATGGTTCTCCGCGCTCGGGCTGGGGCTCACGCTTGTCTTCTTTCTTGTCTTGTTACATCCTCGGGAGGGATAATCCCAATCTGAACTCTTTCACTACCACAGGTCTTCTTGACACACCTCGGCTGTTCCAAATATGATTTATGTTTGTGAATCAAGGGCACAAGGGAAATTCACATACCGATGCCGCGAAAGAACATTTCTATTGGATTTTTCGATCCCGTCGGCGAGATGACCGGGGGGAGGGCGTACCGGGAGGCCGTGCGCGAGGCCTTGGGCAAGAGATACGACGTTGAGGTGTTCACCGCCACCGGTGAGGCCGGAATAATCCCTTCGGTCAGGCTCCGGCGAATGGCCGAAATAGCGAGAGTAAAGGCACCCAAAGGCGTTTGGATTCGAGATTTCTATCCCGTCGTCGGCATGAGCATTCGACGGAATCCGGGAAAGAACATAGCCCTTTTTCTCCACATGTACACCGAAGGCGAGCAATCCGACATCTTGGGGCGGCTGTTCACGAGCCTGTTCTTCCGCAACATCAGGAAATGCGAGCGCGTCGTCACAATCGCGAATTTCTGGAAGGACTATCTCACGCGACTCGGCATAGGGAATGTCCGGGTGATACTAAACGCAATTGACCCGGCAGAATTCACCTTCCAGCCCGATGAGATCGAAGCGTTCAAAAGAAAATATTCTCTGACCGACGCCGCCGTGGTTTATATCGGCAACTGCCGCAGGAATAAGGGGGTTGTCGAAGCGTATGACGCGCTTAAGGACCGGGGGTATCATCTGGTGACAAGCGGCGAGCCCGACGTTCGGCTTCCGTGCCCGAACTTCAACTTACCATATCGCGAATATCTCCTCCTGCTCAAGGCGTCATCGGTGGTGGTCACGCTGTCGAAGTTTCGAGAAGGCTGGTGCAGAACCGCTCACGAGGCGATGCTCTGCAAGACCCCCGTCGTGGGGTCGGGCGCGGGCGGAATGGCCGAGCTGCTTGAAGGTGGAGGGCAGTTCATATGCCGGGACGTCTCCGAGCTTCCGCATATGGTCGAGACCGCCATGAGCCGGAGCGAGGCGGTGGGGGAGGAGGGGTACAAGTTCGCGAGCGCTTTGACGGTGGAGCGGTTTGAAAGAGAATGGTCGGAGCTGATAGAGGAGGTGGTGCACGACGATTCTCGGCCCCGGTAAGCCCACAGGCGAGACGGAACAGCGGTCGGCGATGCGGGCGCCGTTTTCCCGGATTCTCGAAAGGCTATCCGTTCCCGACGACATCGTCCGCCTCTCCACGGATACCGTTTACTACGGCGTCGGCAAGGGAGCCGAGGCGCTGGCGGCTCTCGTTCTGATTCCCGTGCTCACGCGCGCCTTTTCCCCCGCCCAGTTCGGCCTGTGGGACGTCACCATGACGTTCTTCCTGCTCACGACGACCGTGGCATCTCTGGCGCTGGAGCCGGCGCTTGCCGCGTTCTACTTCGAGACGCAGCAAGGCGAACAAAGAAGACTCGTCGCCTCGACGTCTGTCCATTTCCGGCTTGTTTCGTCTGTCCTTGTCGCAATCCCGGTCTTTGCGCTTGCGCCCCACATTTCGCGGATTATATTCGACACGCCCGAACACGCCTCGTATTTTCGGATTGTGGCGGCTGCCATCCCATTCTTTCTCATGGTCAACGTATTCAAGCAGATCCTTCGCATCGACTTCGCCCCGGGGAAATTCAACGTCGTCGCGGTGGGCCACGCGTGCCTTTACGCGGCGCTGGGCATTTTTCTCGTAACGACGATGCAGATGGGAGTGACGGGAATTTTGCTCGGCATGCTCGGGGCGGCAGTTTGTTTTTCGTTGGTCGGCGGGGCGCTGGCTTCGCGGCTGGTTTCCTTTGAGTTCTCGGGCCGGGAGCTCAAGAATATGCTCGCCTTCGGCCTTCCATTGCTGCCCTCCCTGTTGGCGTACTGGGTGATCGATTTTTCGGACCGATACTTTCTGACGAAGCTCAGCACGCTCGAGCAGGTGGGCATCTATTCGGTGGGCGCCAGGATAAGCTCGATAATTATCCTGTTCGTCACCTCGTTCCAGATGGCATGGGCTCCGGTGGCACTGAGCTTTCAGCACCGGCCGGACGCGAAGGAACGATATTCCCGCGGCCTTTTCTTCTTCCTTGTCGTCGCCCTCACGGCAGCCACCGCCATCGTCGTCTTCGCCAGGCCTATCCTCATCGTTTTAACTCAGCCGAAATATTATGGGGCGGAGAAGGTGGTCGGCCTGCTTGTGCTGGCGACCGTCGCTTTTGGCGCGTTCCTCATCATAAACATCGGCCTAATACTCACGAAGAAGACCTCGCTCACCAGCATTGCCATCGCGGTAGGAGCTGTCATCAACCTCGCGCTGAACTATCTGCTCATTCCCCGGTTCCAGATGATGGGCGCCGCGGTCGCAACGCTGGTTTCGTATTCTGTGGCTGTGGCGCTCCTGTACCGGTTCGCCCAAAGACACTATCCGATAGACTACGGAATTCCGCGGATAGCCAAGCTCGCGTTGCTGGCGGTTGGCGTGATGGCAGTCGCGACGGTAATTACTTTTGAGAAGTCGGTGTTCATGGATTCGCTGTTCGGCGTTGTGCTCATGGCGGTATTCCTGTTTTTGCTCATCCGCTATTTCTTACGCGACCGGATAAGGACCGAATGATGGAATCGATGGACGACACGCGCGACGGAACGAGGCCCGGGCGGAACTCTATGTTTGCGGCCGGCCTGTTGCTATGTTTCCTGGCAGCGCTCGTCTTCGCCAACTCGTTCAAGAACGATTTTGTCGGATATGACGACCAGAACCTCATAGTGAATAATCCCGCGATTCGCAGCCTGTCGCCTGACAATGTCGCTCAGATGTTTGTACCGAAGCTCAGGGGCAACTACCAGCCGATTCGCACGCTGTCGTATGCCATCGATTACGCCATCTGGGGAGCGCGCCCTCTGGGCTTTCATCTGACGAACATTGTTCTCCATGCGTTGACCGTGGTCTGCGTCTGGCTTCTGCTTCGTGGCCTGTTGTCTGAGCCGGTTGCCCTGCTCGCGGCAATGCTCTTTGCGGTGCACCCTATCCACGTGGAGAGCGTGACGTGGATGTCGGCCCGGAAGGATCTTCTGTCGCTGGCCTTCTTCTTGTTGGCGATTCTGTGGTACGAAAAGTCGGAGTCGAGCGGAAAGGTCGTTCCATACGTGGGCTCAATCATCGCGACCGCGCTCGCGCTGCTTTCCAAGCTGACGGCCGTATCGCTGCCGTTCTGCATCTTGCTGCTGGAATTCTGTCGGCATGGTCGGCCGGGAGCGGCCGAACTGGGGCGAAAGCTGGTTCGCCTGTTGCCGCATTTTCTCCTGGTATGCCTGGTCGTGGGGCTGAACTTTCTCCGCGTCGGGACGATGCCCACGCATGGCGACGCGTTGGTCGGGCTTGAACAAGCTGGACACCCGTTCGTTCGCGACGTGTGGCTGAGCATGCCGATGGTTGTCTGCCGGTATATCGGTCTGCTGCTCGTCCCCTGCCGTTTGAGCACGCATTACGACGTGACCCGGCTCACGGACTTGGCCGATGCTCGGGTGCTCGTTCCTTCGGCATTTCTCGCAGCGGTCGTTCTCATTGGAGTTGTTGCTTTCTTTCGCGGCCGCATGGCGCTCGCATTTTGCATCGGATGGTTTGTCATCACGTTTCTGCCCACGTCCAATCTGGTTCCGACGGCCGCAATGATGACCGACCGGTATATGCACATCCCCTCCATCGGATTTGCCGCCCTTCTCGCCATGGCTTTGACGTATCCCATCAAGAAAATGTCCGGCGCCACAAATCCGACCGTCCGCCTGCTTGCGCTGGCGCCGGCCCTAATCGTCATGTTGCTGTTTTCAGTGCTGACGGTCCGGCGCAACACCGATTGGCGCGACACGACCTCGTTGTTCTCCCGAACGCTGCTCGTTAATCCAAGGAGCGTCGATGCCAGGCTGGCTATCGGCGCGATGTACGACAGGGCGGGCGATTACAACGCCGCCATCGAGATGTATCGGAGCGCGCTCGACATCGTCCCCGGCCATTATCGCGTTCTCTACGATTTGGGTGTGTCGTACATGAAGAAGGGCTGGCTCCATCAGGCCATTGAGGCCCTCGAGGAATCCCGCGCGGCGAATCCGGATTTTCTGGCGACGCATTTCAACCTTGCGCTTTCCTATCACGAACAGGGACGGTACGATGATGCGATTGCCGAGCACAGGGAAGTTTTGAGGATCAACCCCCGTTATGCCGCATCGCACGGCGATCTCGGCCGCATTTACATCGAGATGGGTGAGCCGGAACTGGCGCTGAAGGAGCTGAATCGTGCTCTCACTATCCAGCCCGACCTGGCGCCCGCCCTCATCGACAGGGCCGGCCTGTTGATACGTGAGGGCCGTTACGAAGACGCCGAGCAGGACATACGAAAGCTCGCGTCGCTCGGCGTCGATACGAGCGAATTGCGGGAAAAGCTGGTTACGGCCCGGAAAGCGAAACAGGAATCCCCTTCCGATTGACCGGTACGCTCGGAGGGTCAGTCGAGCGAGTACAGATCTCTTAGAACGGTTTTCAGTTCCTCCGGAGAGGAAGGCGCGAGGACGCCCCCCGTATAAACGAGGAAAGGCGAGACGCCGTATCTGTCCCAATCGAGCAGGTATCGGGAATCTTTTCGGAGGATCCCGAGGTCGATAAGCCTGCGCCAACGCGCCGCAATTTGGGGGTTCTGCAGGCTTTCTTCGGAGAGATACACATGGCGGCCCATCGCCGCGATTTTGAAATAGGCCGATTCGGCGTTGGAAAGAGAGCCTTGCGGCACCCTGTCGAGCGTGACGATTCGTACGGCCTCGATTGAATCGTCTTCATAAGCAAGCCAGAGCGCATAAGTAAGGTTGTCGAATCTGAATACCAACGCGCCCCCAATGGAATCGGGCACGTTCAGGAAGAAGAACGTTTTGTTCCGTGGGGGCGTCGGATAAGAGCGTGTCGTTTGTTCGACTACACTGCCGGCAACCTCGGAAGCATATCTCCATATCTCCTGCCTCTCCTTGAGAAAGAAGCAGCTCGACGTTGCGTACATGACCACAAAAAAAGACGTGAGCGCAATCGATGCTCCGTTCGTCCGACGGGTTATCCACTCGGCGAATCTGAACAAGACGATAGAGACAAGGAGGGCCGCGCCGACGGAGCCCAGCACCACATGCCTCTCCGATGGCACCAGCCCAAGCGCCATGACGGGCGCGGCGCTCGCCAGAATCCACCACAGCAGAAACGTGAGCCGGAATCTCTTGAGAGCTACCGGGACCACGGCGACCATGATAATGGCGCACGCGGCGAGGATATAGAATACTGTTCCGGCCGCAGCCAGCCTGTCGAACCAATTCAGCGCAAGAGCCCAATCGATTGGAGAAAGAGTCATTATCAGCGAATACCAGAGCCCCAGCATCATAATGTGCCAGTCGAAGGAGGTAACGGAAGGCGGCAATTCGGCCTGTCTCATCACCAGGCTTCGAAGCGCGATGAACAGAATCCCTATGAGAACGAAAGGCCAGCCGCTTTTCGCCGCGCGCTTCGCCGCCGTGGGCCAGCGCACTTCTCCTCCCAATAGCAGGTCATAGAGAATAAGGACAATAGGGAGGACGACCGCCGATTCCTTCGTGAACACAGCCAGGACAAAGAAGATCAGCGAAAGCGCGTAAGCGAAACGTCTGGAGCTTCGACGCCAGAAAACGAAGAAGATGAGCGATGTTAGAACGAGAATGTTCTCGACAGCTCCGTTCAGGCTTGAAATCCAGAAGATTACCTCGGCATGCACGGTCGACGTCAGGAAGATGACCGCCGCAGCCAGCGCCATGGACCAACGCTCGCACAGGAGCAGTCCGAGCACATAGACCTGCATACAGAGCAGCGCGTAGCACACCAGGCTCACTGCGTGAAATGCCCCGGCCCACAGCCCGAACGATTTCGCCAAGACTTCGAAGAATATCTTGATGCCGGGTCGATAATACACTCCCCACGACGGCTTCAGGAATTCCGTGAGTCCTTCGCTCAGCGTGTCGGCCGGTCGGTTGAGCGCATGGTAGAGGACGATGTAATCGTCGGAATTGAAACCGTGGCTCACCGTCCTGCCGAAGAGGATGCAGACGAGAGCGATAAGAGAGAGCACGGCAACGATGTGTCTGTATTTCCCCACTGATTTTCCCTAAGGTTCACTTACCCCTTCGAGGCGACCATCAGTATCGAGAGCCCGAACGGCAGGTCGCGTCGGTCGAGCAGCCGGCGTTCCACCCTCATGACTCCGAGCAGGACCCGGTTGAGCAGCTTCAGGTTCTCATAATACCTGATGCGGTATTTTGACGGATCTCTCCTGAACTTTCCAAGGGTCAGCCTCGCTGCCGCGACGGGCGGGAAGAGAAGGGTGTTGAAATAGCTCAGGCGCTCAACAATGTAACCGGCGGCCTCCGCCTTACGCGACAGTTCCCGCTTGGAGTATCTCCGCCTGTGATGCAGCGCGACATCGTGCGCGCTCCACAGCGTCTCGTGAGCGGGAACGCTTGCCAGCAGCCTGCCCCGAGGCGCGGTGACCCTGTGCAGTTCGCCGAGCACCGCCTCGTCGTGCTCGCAGTGCTCGAGCAAGTCTGCAGCGACGACCAGCTCGAATGCGTCTGACCCGAAGGGGAGCATGCCGGCATCGGCCTGGCACAGTTTGGCTAATCCGACGCTGCGGCAATGAGTCAGTGCGCCGATGTTGTCGTCTATTCCAAACACGGGGCCGACGCTCGCGAACCTCTTCATCATCAGCCCCGAGCCGCATCCGACGTCGAGGATCCGTTTGCCGCGAAGCTCTTCCCGGTATGCGCTGAAAAACAGGAGATCGCGGGTTCCGACAAACCACCAGTGATTTTCGCCGAGCCGAAAAAGCTGGGCGTACTCTTCAGGATTCATTCGACGCTGTCTGTCTTTCTCCCATACACGAGCATTATGTCGAACGGGTTGACATAGACCACGCGGTCGGCGATGCGAAGCAGCCGAGCCGCTCGGGAGAGCAGGCGTTGCGTCGCCGAGCTGTATTGTCCCGCCCTCTTGATGAAGAATTGCACGTCTATGTATTTGCCGACGTGTGTCAACCGAACGGGCTCGAAATGGTACTTGACGAGAAAACGGCGGATGGTGTCGGGTGAGAAATAGTACAGGTGCTCTCCCTGTTTGATGCCCATCCAGCGAGTGCGCCATATCCGTGCAGGCAGGCTGGAGACATCCGGAGTGGTGAGCGCCAGCAGTCCTCCCTTTTTCAGAAGCCGGTTTGCGTGGACCAGTTCCTTCGCCGGACGGGGACAGTGTTCGATGTAGTCCCACATGGTTATCACATCGAAAGCCGCAGGTTCCAGGTGTGCATCGTCCAGCGAGCCGCACAATATGTCGATGCCCAGATTGCGCCGCGCAAACTCGCAGGCGAATTCGGATATCTCTATTCCCTCCGCCTCCCAGCCCAGTTGCCTGGCGACTTCGAGTGAGAATCCCGTCGCGCAGCCCACGTCGAGGAGCTTCCCTTTGCCTCCCATCCATTCTTCAATTTCATTCATGCGCTTTTGAAAGGTTTTCGAGATCTTGGCTCGGTCGGCGATGTAGTCGTCGTATCCCAGCGCGGCGGAATCGGCGCTCCGGAAATAGGCTTCCGAGTACAGCCGCTTCAGCTCTTCCCGGTCGGGAATCTCATCGGCGCGCACCAGCCCGCAGCCTGTGCATTGGAGTATCCCGAGGTTTGGGTAGAGGTGTCGGGCCGATTGAGAGCCGCAGAGGTCGCATGGAGAAGCGTCAGTCGTTGGCGGGCGCGGATTCATATCGTCTTTTCCGGTCGTTGATGCGCACCTTCACGATCTCGAGCAGCATCGGGAGCGTATGCTTCAGCACGCTGACCTTTGTGGAGGGCGAATTGTTCCAGGTGACTCCGATTTCGCCGATGCGGTAGCCGAATTTGCGGGCCAGAAAGAGTGCCTCGACGTCGAAACCGAAGCCGTCGAGACGCGCGACCGAAAATATCTTCGTTGCCGAGCCGTCCTCGAAATACTTGAACCCGCATTGGGTGTCTCGAACCTTGGGCACGGCCAGCAGGCGCACTATCTTGTTGAACACCTTGCCGCTCAGTTCCCTGTACCAGGGTCGCCAGCCCACTATGACCGAATCACTAAGAGCCCTCGACCCGACAACCACGTCGCAGCCGTTTTTCGCGCCTTGCTTCAGCTTTTCCAGTTCCTCGATGGGGGTCGCGAGGTCGGCGTCGGAGAGGAGCACGTCCTTTGCGCTCGCGTTGAGCATGCCCGTCCGCACGGCGCAGCCTTTGCCTCGATTCGGATGATAACTGATGAGTCGTATGCGGCTATCCTTGCGAGCGTAACTTTCAACGACTTCATCCGTGGAGTCGATGCTTCCGTCGCTCACGACGATTATCTCGTAGTCGATTCCGCGGTTGGTCAGATGTGTGGATATGGCCTCCAGTGTGGAACCAATTCGTTCGGCCTCGTTGTAAGCGGGAATGACAACGGAGAGCTCGGTTGTATGTGCCATAGCGGGAGATCCGGGTTGCGCATCCGGTTACGGAAGGCCGGATTTTCGTCTGTGTCATCACGAAACAAGCAGTCATCATTATACTTGTGGCGAAAGAGCGTGTCAACTGACCCGCCAACGTCCCGGACCTGCAACCGAGCGGATTTTGTTGAAAGAAGGGAGGCGTTCGTGTCTTGATGTTGTCGCGGTCGGGCTTCAGCGTTTTTGGCGGAGTTTCTTTAGGGAAAGCGTGTTGAGGATGTCCTGTGGCTCGAGCCAGCCGCGACGGGCCACGGCGATGCCGAGCCTCAGCATGTCCAGGTGTTCGAGCCGATGCGCGTCGGTGCCGATGGCGAGCTTGACGCCGAGCTGTTTGGCGCGTTTGCACCAGATGTCGTCGAGGTCGAGCCTGTCGTAGTTGGCGTTGATTTCTATCGCCGTTCCCGTCTTGGCGGCGACGGCGAGGATTTCCTCGATGTCGACATCGTAAGGCGACCGCTGGCCGATGAGCCTGCCGGTCGGGTGCGCGATGCAGTCAACCAGCCGGTTCTCCATGGCGGAGACGATACGGCGCGTGATTTTCTCGCGAGGCTGCTTGAAGCCCGAGTGTATCGAGGCGACCACCCAGTCGAATTTTTCGAGAAGGTCGTCGGGATAGTCGAGCTTTCCGTCGGAGAGTATGTCCAGCTCCGTCCCCATGAGCAGCTTGAGATTCTTGAGCTTGGAATTGAGTTTTTGGATTTTCCTGCGTTTCTCCTCCACCCGGTCGGGGGTGAGACCGCGCGCGATCTTGAGCGATTGCGAATGGTCGGTGACGGCTATGTATTTGTAGCCAAGCGCCTGCGCGCGTTCGGCAAGCTGTTCGAGCGTGGCGCGGCCGTCGCTGAAGTCGGAATGCACGTGCATATCGCCCTTTATCTGTTTGGTGGTCACGAGGTCGGGCAGCGCGTCTTCGCCGGCCGCCTCGATCTCGCCCCTGTCCTCCCTGAGCTCAGGCGGCATGTAGCGCAATCCCATTGCGTCGTAAATATCTTCCTCTTCCGCGCCTCCGATTCTCTTTTCACCCTTGAAGATGCCGTACTCATTGATTTTCATCCCGCGGCCTTTTGCGATGTCGCGCAGCTTGATATTGTGGGCTTTCGAGCCGGTGAAATACTGGAGCGCGGCCCCGAAGCAGTCCTCGTCCACGACTCGCAGGTCGATCTGTTGGTTTCCCTCGACAATCACGCTTGCCTTGGTACTTCCGGCCGCCAGCACTCTCTTCACTTGGGGAAGAGTCGTGAATGCCTCGATGGCCTTGGCGTGGTCGGCGGCCGAGGCGAGAATGTCGATGTCCCCGATTGTTTCACACATGCGCCTGAGACTGCCGGCCATCTCGGCCCGTTTGACGGCCCGAAATTTTCTCACCGACGCCACAATCTCTTCCGCTACGGGAAGCGCGATTCCCAGGGGGATGCGCTTCGCCGCCTCGCGGAGCAGCTCGATGCCTTTGAGAATGTTTTCCGCCTTTTTTTCGCCCATCCCCGGCAGCTCTGCCAATTTGCCTGAGCGAGCCGCCTCTTCGAGCGCCTGGAAGGAATCTATCTTCAGCTTGGAATGGATGAGCGCCAGGCTCTTGGGGCCCATTCCGGGTATCTGAAGCATGTCGATGAGCTCGTCGGAGAGCCCCTTGCGCTCTTCTTCATACTTCTTGATTTTTCCCGTCTCAAGGTATTCACGTATTTTCTCCGCCGTGCTCTTGCCGATGCCCGGCAGCTCCGACAGCCGGTCTTCGGCCGCGACGACGGCGATGTCCTCGGTGGTGTCGCGCAATGTGCGCGCCGCCTTTCGGTACGAGTTGACCTTGAACACGACGTCGCCCTTGAATTCAAGGATGTCGCCGAGACGGTCGAATATTTCAGCTATCTCCGAATTTTTCATGGATTCGCGGTGCTCTCAGCGGTCTGCCGACCCGCTCAGGCTCCATTTTGGGACGAGGTCGTCCAGCAGAGCCTTCACGTACTTCTCGATTTCCTCGTACGTGGAAATGAAATACTCTATCGGCGCCCCGTAGGGGTCTTCGACGTCACGGCCGCGGACGTGGGGAGGACCGAAATCTGTCAACAAGCGATACTTGCCGCCGCTGTCCCCGCATATGACACCGGCTTCTCTGAGATGGTTTCTCTCCAGTCCGATAACAAGGTCGGCCCTCTTGAGCATCTGCCGTGTGACTTGCCGGGCCCGATGGCGCGACAGGTCAACACCCCGTTCGGCCGCCACCTCGACGGCAAGCTCGGCCGCGGTCTGACCGATCAGCGCTAACGTGCCCGCCGATGAGACGGTGACGGAATTTATCCCTCTTTTCGCCAGCTCTTGCTTCAGGATTCCCTCGGCTATAGGAGACCTGCACAGGTTGCCGGTACAGAGAAACAGTACATGTCTGCTCATCGAGTCTAATGTAGAGGAATCGAGGGGTAAAGTCAAGGCGGCCGAGACGGCCGAAATCGGAGGCAGCGCCTGCTACGGAGCTTGGCCTTTGGAGCCCGATTGTATTTCCTTGCGGAGGCCTTCAACGAGCGAGCGGCACTCAGGGTCGGTCTTCTGGAGGGTCTTGATCTTGCGGCAGGCGTGCAGGACGGTCGTGTGGTCCTTCCTGCCGAAAACCTGTCCGATCTCGGAGAGCGAGGCCGAGGTGAGCTCGCGACTCAGATACATGGCCACCTGACGCGGAAACGCCACGGAGCGCGAACGGCGGGGCGAGGTGAAATCGGATTCCTTGATGCCGAAGAATTTGGCGGCGATTTGCCTTATGCCGTCCACCGTGACCTCGGAGATTCGCCCGCGCTTGATTATGTCTGCAAGCACCTCCCTCACAAGCTTCGGTGAGGGCGACTCCCCGCGAACGCCTGCCGTCGCTATCGTTCTTGTGAGCACTCCCTCCAGCTCGCGTATGTTTGAGCTCACATGCTCGGCTATCAGCCTCAGCACGTCCGTCGAGAGCTCGACCTTGCAGTTCTCGGCTTTCTTTCTGAGTATGGCGACGCGGGTGTCGAAATCGGGCGGCTCCAGCGCCGCCACGAGTCCCCATTCGAACCTGCTCACCAGACGGTCCTCGAGCGTGGGTATCTGCTTGGGAGGACGGTCGGACGAGATGACTATCTGCTTCTTCTTATCGTGAAGCGCGTTGAACGTATGAAAGAACTCCTCCTGGGTGGCGTCCTTTCCGGCGATGAAATGAATGTCGTCTATGAGCAAGAAATCGATGCTCCGAAACCTTTGTCGAAACTCCTCCGTCGCCCTGTTCTGAATGGCCATAATCAACTGATTCGTGAAATGCTCCGTCGAAAGGTATGCGGCCTTCAGCCTGCCCGTATGCCGCGAAAGCGCGTGGTGACCGATGGCCTGCATCAGATGCGTCTTGCCCAGGCCCACGCCCCCGTGCAGGAAGAGGGGGTTATACAGCTCGGCGGGAGTTTCGGCCACCCCTTTGGCCGCCGAATGCGCAAACAGGTTGCATGAACCGACCACAAAGTTTTCGAAGGTGTACTGGGGATTGAGCGTTGAACGGGAGTATCGCATGGATATACCAAACGGTCAATCGGGCTTGCCTAAAGAGTTTCTCAAGGACACATCCACAAAATTATCAACATTTCCCATGTCGTCTCATAAGCTACTGTTGCTGAATTGGTTAGCCTGACTTCAAGCACCAATATCGGCTATCTTATCCACAGTCTTATTCACAGGTCTCAGTTGTAACATGTCGCTACAAAACCACGGAAGCCCGCCCCAGAAGGTCGTTGAACGAACGATTAGCATGGACGTCTCCCAGGAAGGTGCTTATGCCTTTCTTGTCCATCTCTTTCTGTGTCTTGGGGTTTGGCGACCATCGGCATATTGTAATAAATAGTGACACTTCAAACACTCCGACCACGCGCACCCATTGAGATACAGAGAAAGCGGCGCACAATCAGTCTTGCCACCCAATCGGGGTTGCCGTCAGTGCTCAGAGATGATTTTCCGGAGGGGTTATTAGGCGTACCCCATGGTTTCGCCCACAACTTCTTCTATGGAGGTGACGCCCGCTAGTATCTTGGCGATACCAGCTTCTCGAAGCGTATGCATGCCCGCCCGGATGGCAGCGTCTCTCAACTCTCCGGTCGCGCACCGTTGAAGTACGAGCTCGCGCATTTCATCGTTGAACGTCATCAGTTCGTAGATGCCGGTCCTGCCTTTATACCCGATATGCGAGCATTCCTTGCACCCGCGTGCCCGATATATCTTCTTGTCTTTTATTCGCTCCCTGGTCAGTCCGATGGTATGGAGCTCTTCGTCTGAAGGCTCATACTCTTCGTGACAGAACAGGCAGAGCTTTCGCACGAGCCGCTGGGCAACCACGGCCTCGATGGTGGAGGTCAAGAGGAACGGCTCGACGCCCATATCGATGAGGCGCGTGATCGTGCTGGGCGCGTCGTTGGTGTGAAGGGTGCTGAAGACGAGGTGGCCGGTGAGCGAAGCCTCGACCGCGAGGTCGGCCGTTTCCTGGTCACGTATTTCGCCAACCATACAGATGTCGGGGTCCTGACGGAGAATCGACCTGAGGCACTTGGCGAATGTCAGTCCCACCTTTTCGTTTATGTGCACCTGAACAATTCCGTTGACCTGATATTCGACCGGGTCCTCGGTCGTTATTATCTTCCATTGCGGGTCGTTCAACTCATTGAGGCAGGCATACAGCGTAGTCGTCTTGCCGGAACCGGTCGGTCCCGTCACGAGGATGATTCCGTTGGGCTTCTCAATGAGCTGCATTACCTCCTCGTACTGATTTTGTTGAAGGCCGAGACCGTCAAGGTTGATCATGACGGCGCTTCTGTCCAGAATACGAATCACGACGCTTTCGCCGAACATTGTCGGCAGGAATGAGATACGGAGGTCGATATCCTTGCCCCCGAGGGAGAGCTGTATGCGACCGTCCTGCGGGAGCCTCCGCTCGGCGATGTCGAGGTTCGACATGACCTTGAGACGGGAGCAGACGGCCACGCTCAGATGTTTGGGCGGTGTGGAGATGGTATAGAGCACGCCGTCAACTCGCTGGCGCACCTGATAGTCTTCCTCGAACGGTTCAAAGTGAAGGTCCGAGGCGCGGCTCTGTATCGCCTGCAGGATGACCAGGTTGATGAGTTTAATGACGGGCGCTTCGTGGGCGAGTGCGATGAGATTGTTCGCGTCGGCTATCTCTTCGCGTGTGCCCGACGTGGTCGATTGATCCAGCACTTTCTCGACGTCGGCGAAAAGTTCGTCGATCATCGCCG
The DNA here is from genome assembly GCA_964607485.1 of uncultured bacterium. Taxonomy (GTDB): domain Bacteria; phylum Abyssobacteria; class SURF-5; order SURF-5; family SURF-5; genus CAZSKP01. Next base: position 113,961 of record CAZSKP010000006.1, read on the forward strand.
CTGCGGATTCGCCCTGGTAGCCGTAATGCTTTTCGATTGCCGCGGCGATTTCGCTCTGCGTGCTGACGGCTCCCTCTATCTCGCATCCGAGTATGACCTTCAGGTCGTCGATGGTGTTGATGGCAAGCGGGTCCGCCATGGCTATGGTCAGGACGTTATCGTTTTTCCGAATGGGAATGATGTTATAAAATTGCGCGATGTCGGGAGTGACCAGGTTGAGAACGTCGGTGTTGATGGATATCTGTGACAGGTTGGCCTGCTCCATGCCCTGCTGGACGCCCAGGGCATTGACGATATCCTGCTCGGTGGCATACCCCATGCTCACAAGAGTACGCCCCAGGAACTCGCGGCTCACCCGTTGTTTTTCGAGGGCCTCCTCGAGTTGAGCAGCCGTTATGACACCGTTTTCGAGAAGTATTTCTCCGAGATTTCTCGTTCCTAGTGGCAAGGCTTACTCACGCTCCTTTTTCACATCCGCCCAAACTCTCAGCTGACGCTCTTCACCAGTTTCAGTCCCGGCAACACGTCGTCCTGCTGGGTGACCGACACGGCCTCCTCGATCGTGGTCGTGCCCGAAAACACTTTGAGCCAGGCGTCGTCCCGAAGGGTTCTCATTCCATCCCGCCGCGCCTGGTTTTTCAAATTGAGTGTGGGCTCGTGCTTGAGCACCATCTCGCGGATGATTTCATTCATCATTAAAAGTTCCAGCACGGTAGTTCGGCCGTGGTAGCCGGTGCGGTTGCAGCTCTCACACCCTGTGCCCTTATAGAAGGTGATGTCTCGGACTTCATCGGGGTCAAGGCCCAGCTGGCGCAGTTGGTCGTCGCTCGGATGGTCCTCGACCTTGCAGCTCCTGCAGATTTTCCGGACGAGGCGCTGCGCCGATATGGCCTGAACGGCGGAGGACACGAGGAAGGGTTTTATGCCCATGTCGATGAGTCGGTTCAACGCGCCGGCTGAGTCGTTGGTATGAAGCGTGCTGAACACGAGGTGTCCGGTGAGAGCCGACCGGATGGCGATCTCCGCGGTCTCGCTGTCGCGGATTTCACCGACCATCACGATATCGGGCGACTGTCGGAGGATCGACCTCAGCCCGGCGGCGAAGGTAAGGCCTATCTCGGAATCGATCTGCACCTGATTTATGCCCGACAGAACGTACTCGACCGGGTTCTCGATGGTGATTATCTTGCGTTCGGGCGTGTTGATGGTATTGAGCGACGCGTACAGCGTGGTCGTCTTGCCCGAGCCGGTCGGCCCGGTCACCAGCACGATGCCCGTGGGGATATGCAGCAGGCTTTCCCATTGCCTGAGCGTGTCAACGGCGTAACCGAGGTCGCGCAGGTCGAGTGCCAGGCTGCTCTTGTCGAGGATTCGGAGAACGAAACTTTCGCCGTATATCGCCGGAAGCGCGGAAGCGCGGAGGTCGATGTCCTTGCCCATCAATTGCAGTTTTATGCGGCCGTCCTGCGGGATTCTCTTTTCCGAAATGTCCATTCCGGCCATCAGCTTCAGACGGGAGAGGATGGCGTTCTGCAGCGCTTTGGGAGGCGGGTTCACCTCGTGCAGAATGCCGTCGATGCGGTACCGGACCTTCAGTTCGCGCTCGAACGGCTCTATATGGATGTCGCTCGCGCGGTGCCTGAACGCTTCGAGGATCAGCAGGGTGACCAGTTTGATTATGGGCCCTTCGTCGCCCTCCTCGTCGTCGCCGCCCTCCATTATCGAACCGTCGAATTCGATGCTCTCGACGCTCAGACTGCTCACGCTCAAACTGCTCACCGTGCTCAGGCTGTCTCCGCTCACCTGGGACAACATGGTATCGACGGTGACCTCCTCGAGGCCGTAGTATTTGCGGATGGCTTCCTTGATGTCCTCCGGTGTGGCCAACACGGGGCTTATGTTGCACTCGAGCAGCAGGCGCAGATTATCTACCACGCCGAGGTTCGTCGGGTCGAACATGGCCACGTAAAGGGTGTTGCCCTCTTTCCGGACGGGGACAACCTGATAGATTTTTGCGATAGACGGTTGTACGAAATCTATCAGTTGCTGCGAAATTTCCAGATTGGACAAGTTCACCAACGGGAGGTTAAGCTGAGTGGCGAGGGCTTCGGCCAGATGCTTGGAGGTTATGTAGCCAAAACTGACGAGAACGTCGCCCAGCCGCTTGCTGCTGGCGCGTGTCTGCTGCCGTTTCAGGGCATCCTTGAGCTGCTCCTGTGTGATGGCGCCCTGAGCCAGCAATATCTGCCCTAACGACTTGCTGCTCTCAACTACCGCCATCGTCCTTCCCCCCTTTTCGGATTCATGCGGATTATACCAAGAAAATTATACCTCACCGCCCAATCGATGTCAAGCCGCCAAAGCCGTTTCGCGGCCTGTATCTCCAGCGCCGGCAGGGATTAGGACATGCCTATCGAAGTGACCAGCATCGACACGTTCAATCCTCCGCCCAATCGCGATTCGGGCTGGATGCGGATGCTTGCGATGGCAACCGCCGCGCCGGTTCTCTCGATTTCATACAGATAGGCTACCAGATTCTCCAGCGATATTCCTTCCAGCCTGACCTCAACCATGTCCTCGGCAAGATCGCCGCCAAGATTGCGACGAGATGGTTTCATCGAGGTCAAGTTCTTCTTCAGATTGAGCCTGTTTGCGGTTTGGTCGAGGAAGGAGAACAACGCGAAGTCACGCGAGCGTCCGCTCACACCCTGCTTGATCTCCTTGGTTTCCTTGAGTATCTGGTCGTATTCCTGCTCGAGCAGTCTCAGGTCGATAAGCTGAGCGCGGGCCCGCTTTATCCGATTGTCCAAATCGGCTCGTTTTTTCAGCGTCGGGGAAATGACCAGCATATGAATGAGCACCCCGACCACCACGGCGGCAGCGGCCGCGATAAGCTTTCTCTCTCTCGTTTTGAGACCTGTCATGGGTTATCCCCGGTCCTCGCGCCGGCGTCCGATTGGAATTCGTTTCGTATCCTCGCCCGGATCCTGAAATTCACTTTTTCACCCTTTTCCGCCTTTGTGGCGGAATCGATTTTCACTTCGTAGAGCAAAGGTGATTTTTCCAGCCGGCCATTGAATATGTTGATGTCATCGAAGGAATCCACCTCGCCCGTCATGCGGAGGACATTGTCTGAAATAGCCAGGTCGTTCAGCGCAAGGTTCTTCTTGTCGGGTATGCTCGCCGTCACCTCGGAGAGAACGTTGAGCGGCGACACGTATGTCGAGGAATAGTTTCTGAGCGACTTGAACTTATCCTGCTCCTCTTTTACTCTCTGCTCGGCTACCTCGGGAGAATTGATTCCGGGAAGAGTGTCCGCGAAAATCTTCAGCATTTCCCGGTTCAACGATTCCAGTTGGCGCGATTCCTGACGAATCTCGGCTGCGACGCTGCCGAACCACGCGACCAACGCCACCGCGAGAACGACAAGGCTGAAATAAATGTTTGACTTCACCCGGGAGAGCGGGGAGAGGGGGGCATATTCCTCCCGCCTGAAGTTGACCTCGTTTGCCGACGTTCCCAGTCCGACGCGGGCAAGAGCTATCGCAAGCCGGAAATCGTCGGCTCTGTCCAAGAGCGGCGGAGGAATTTCGGCGAGAGTTCCCTCGTTGAATCCGACTGTCCTCACGGGGAAATCGCGAAGCGACCCTTGCAGGATTTTGCGCATGTTGTCCGCGCCCGTGCCGGCTATACACAGCGTGCCGACCTCCGCGCTCACCGAGGATTGAAAGGAGAAAAGCGACCGCTGTATCTCCTTGACCATCTTCTTTGCGGCCTGTTCGTCGCCCGGGGACATTCCGTCGAGATTCCTGTAACCGAGCAGCTTCTCTCCGCTGAAGAAGCCCAGGAAAGAACCGCTGCTGTCCACATGCAGCAGAGCCGTGGCTTTATCGGGCGAAAAATCGAACGGATTCATGTAGAAGTCCGCCAGCGCCAGCGCATCGAGCGTGATGACCTGCGGGTCCACGCCGGCCATCTCGAACAGCTGCAATCGTTCCGATATGAGGTTCTTCGTCACGGCTATCGCGAGTAGTTCGGCGCCGGCATCCGTCTCCCGCATCGCGACATAGTCGGAGACAACCTGCTCGATGGGATACGGAATCTGGGGTTCAATCTGAAACTTCAACGTCTGCCTGAGCTTGCCGGGGTCGGTAATGGGAGTGGCCAACGTTCGGTTTATGCTTGCGGAGGCGGGCAGACAGGCGACCGAGGTGTCGCCGTCGAGCCCGCTTTCTTCGAACATTTGTCGTATCACTGAAGCTGTCGCCGCCTTTGCCTCCTGCCCGGATGTTTGCGGAATCTCTCTCTCTATCAGGTCCAGCACCCTCATTCGTCCGCCCTGGCCGCTGGCCACGGCTATCTTCACGCAATCCGGCTGAATGTCGATCCCAATGCTTTTGCTCTGGAATATCATCTGTCCACTTTCCAAAACGCAGTGTCGATGCTGAAGTACTCGTGGTCCGCCTGCTGCTCATCGGCGTGGACGCGCTTCAGAAGAGCTCTTATCTTCACGTCCCGTGTCGGCGGCTCTTTGGTCGATGACTCTTCGGTTTGTGGCGCTTGGGAGAGAACGCGTCCGCTCGATTCCGCCAGAAAGTACGAGCTTCGGGTTGTGAACTTCTCCGAAAGGTTGACATCGGGAATGCGGCCGGCCATGTCCTGGGCGCTTTCGAACGGGGAGGTCTGCCGCATGTCCACTATCGTCGAAGCGAGAGACTCGCTGTTCAGAAGAGCCGCGACCACCTGTTCGGGCGCAGTGTTGATGTTGACGAGCCCGTCCTCGTCTCCGAAGACAGTGACGAAATCCGCCAGGCCGGGGTTCTTATCGTCTCCGTACAGAGTCTTCTTGTCAAACCCCTTCACGAGCAACAGCTCTTCGACGCTGTCCATCGGTCCGTTCTTGCATTTCATTGGCGGGTCCAGAGATTCGTAGTATGCATTCTCTGCGCCGAAAGGCTGCTCCTGGTCGTTTTCATCCAGCCAGTCCACGATGCAGTCAACTAGGTTAGGGTCGATCTCCAGCAGTTCGAACAAGTGCCTGAAACTCTCAACCATCGACACGTTCAGGCTCTCGATGTCATACTCGGTCGTGGGTCTCTTTATCAAACGGTTCAAGTTGAGCTTGGACATCTCGTCCGAGATACGCGTCTCGGCTTCCGTAGATGCCGTCTCCACTTTGATTTCCGACGCCCACTCCTCATTGAGCGTGTCGGCCGTCAGCCCGGTTTCGAAATCCGTCATGACGTCGTTCAGCAGCATGGCCTTGGCCTTCTCGACGCCCGCGCGCGCCGCCGCCTCGGCCCGGAGGTTTTCGACCATGTTGCCCGAGAGCGTCGCGTGAACCCGCATGAGATAATTGAATTCCAACACAACGACGGACAGAATGACGGTGACGAGCAGGGTCAACAGCAAGGCCATCCCCCCTTCGTCACACGCGGCCCTTACTGGTCGCTCTCGGCTTATTATGGGGCATTTGTTCATTCTGTGTCAAGCCTGCAATGTTCGCTTGCGCACGCGGACTCACCTGCGTTTTGCATCCTCGGCCGCATGCGCCGAGCCCGCCGATTCCCCCGTTTCAGAAAGTGAGCGATGAATCGGACGACTCGTCGGATTTGGGAAACTCGATCGGTTCATCCGATTCAGCAGGAGCGTCCCCCGACGCCTCCCCTTCGGGCGCTTCTTCAACCTGTTCGGTCTCTTTGGTCTCTTCCGTCTCTTCTGTTTCTTCCGGTTCCTGGGCCGGCGGTTCCATCGGCTGTTCGAGCAGCGTATTCACTTCGACGTGAGCGATCGTGGAAAACGTATATGTGTCGCCGTTCGAATCTGCCAGCTCGAGGGCGACCCTGACGGCGTCGGGCAGCACCCCTTGGTCCTCATACTTCCACTCCTGAAGCCAGTCGGCGCCGTCGGAATATTCAAGGTTGAGGGAGCGGATATTCAGCGACCATTGAGGCGTCGCCTCCTCGTCCTCCGACTTCAGCAGCAGCGGCTCCACCGTGCACTTCAGGACGAACGGATTGTTTTCGTCTCCAAACAGTTCGGCGTCCTCGAGGTCCTGTGCACGGACGACTTCGTAACTGACACGCGCGGTTTCGCCCGGCATCGCGCGTGTGCCGAAGCGGGGATTGGTCGTGAAGGCGCTCAATGAATCCGCATCGGAATTTTCGATTAGGGTATCCGTCCCGAGGAAGACAGACTGGTCGTCGTCTTCCGGCGAATAGCTTCCCGCGAACGGGACGTAGGCCGATGATACGTTCCGGGAGATATTGCTGAGGATGAAGTTGGCGCGGTGATAGATGGCCGCGCGCTCTTCCTGTTCCTCCGCGTTCCTGACGGTGTAGAAGAACGTGCCGAAAATGATGCTGAATATCATCGCGAGGATTGTGATGGCTACCAGAATCTCAATCAGGGTGAATCCTTCGCAGGCGGCCCTCTTGTTCACGGACGCTTTCATTCGACCAAGGCCCTCGCAACGAAAGTCTCCAGCGCGAACTCGCTCTCCGGAAACTTGATCGTTATCGTCACCTTCTTGAGATTCTTGACATCGGCGTCCTCGACTTCCAGCTCCCATTCACAGTTGGGATACTGGGATTCGAAATCGCCTGAATCGCTCGCGAGAGAATCGAACGGGGTCGTGAGAATCTCTTCCATCTTTTGGCGGGCCAGCAGCGCGGCCAGCGTCTGTTCGCGGTTTTTCTCGGCGAGGTTCAGGCTCATCAGGTGGGTTCCAAGCAGAGTCACGAGCGCGGTTGCGATGATGCTGAGCGCCACCATCACTTCCAACAGCGTGAATCCTCTGTTTGAACGATGTGCGGTCATCCGGTTTCGCTGCTCAGGGGAAGAAGCGTGGGAATGCCTGTCACGCCATCATACAGGACGGCGAACCTTCCCCCGTCCTCGTTCGCGAGATATATAGTGGCGGGACTCGCGTTGCCAAGCGGGCTGAACTCGATGTATTGCGGGCCGAGCGACGCCGTGGTGCGCTCTTCCCGCACCTCGACCGATGAAAAATGCACACCGGGAGGCAGCTTTCTGGGAGCGAACATGGGCTCGCTCGGAGTGGTCTCCTCGACGTTTCCGCCGCTTTCCTCATGTTGAAGCAGTTCAAAATGCGTCCCGATTCGAATTCCGGTTGCGCGGGTCGAGCCTTCGCCTTCTTCGACTTCAGTGACCTCCGTTATCCAGTACTTGTCGGCCGAACTGTCCAGATAGAGCCTGTACGTCTTGTTCTTCGTGACCGACTCGCCATAGGCGAGGCTGATTGTGCCCGAGAGCAGCCGGGCCGCGCTCTTGAGCCTTCGTTGGGGCACGAAGGGGTCCAGCCGCGGAAGCACGATGGCGGCCATGATACTGATGATCGCCATGACCACGACGAGCTCGACGAGAGTGAATCCTCTTCTTCTCATGTTTCCAACCCTACTCCTGCATTAGGGCCTTCAGTCAAATTACATTCACCGCGAAGACGCAAAGAACGCAAAGAGATACTAGCCACAGCACACTTTCTCTTCCTTTTTTGGTGTCTTGGTGCCTTGGTGGTTCGCGGTCATTTCTCTGCGCCCTTTGCGTCTTTGCGGTTCAAATCTTATTCGTGGCATTTGTTCCCATTCGTGTTCGGGAGTTGTTTCGTCTTTACTCGATGTTCCAGCTTTCGATATCGGCGTTTTCGTCTTCGCCGCCCTCAACGCCGTCGGCGCCGAGCGACTTTATTTCATAGTCGAACCCGTGAGAGCCGGGCGATTCGTATATGTAAGGGTTGCCCCACGGGTCGTTCGGAACCTTTGCGCTGTCGAGGTAGCCACCCTTCTTGTATTTCTCGGGGATTCTGCCGGTCGTCGGCTCGACCACGAGCGCCTGCAAGCCCTGCTCGGTTGAAGGGTAGAAGCCGCTATCCAGCCTGAACAGCTTCAGCCCCGTCTCGAAGCTTCTTATCTGCGCCTTGGCTGCGTTTATCTTCGCGTCCTCGGTTCTCTCGATGAACTTGGGGGCGATGTAGGCGGCGAGGATGCCTATGATGACGATGACCACCATCAATTCGATCAGCGTGAATCCGCGCTCCGACTTCCGGAAACGGGTTCCGTTCATTCCCAACACTCCCTCCTCACTGGACGATACGGTTGATGTCGAATATCGGCAGCAGCACCGCCAGCACGATGAATCCCACCGCCGCCGCCATGACCACTATCATCGTCGGCTCGAGCAGCGACACGATGCCCAAAAGCGTCGTGTCCACTTCGTCGTCGAATGTGTCGGCCACCTTGATGAGCATGTCTTCGAGCTGGCCGCTGCGTTCGCCGAGCGCTATCATGTGGGTCACGACCGGCGGAAACACGGTGCTTCGCTTCAATGACACGGCAAGGTCGTCGCCCTTGCGCACGCTCTCCTGCGCCTCATCTATCGCGCGGGCGATGATCCGGTTGTTGACGATGCTCTTCACGATTTCGAGTGAATCCAAAAGGTTGACGCCGCTCTGCGTGAGCGTGCCGAGCGTGCGAGCGAATCGAGCGACGGCCATCTTGCGGTTCAGCTTCCCGAAGACGGGAAGCACGAGCTTGATCCTGTCCCACGCCGTTCCGCCCGCCTCTGTCTTCAGGTAGCGGTTTATCGCGAGCAAGCCGAGCGCCGCTATGATAAAGATTACCAGCCAGTAGTGGCGCATGAAAGCTGACACGTTGATGAGAACGACGGTCGGCGTCGGCAACGCTCGGTTGACCTGCATGAATATTTTCGTGATGGTGGGGATGATGTAGGTCATCAGAAAGAACAGCACGCCGAAGCCCACCACCGTCATGAGCGATGGATAGAGCATGGCCGAGGTCACCCGTCGTCGGAGCGCGAGCTGTTTTTCCATGTAGTCGGCCAGTCGGAACAGCACGATCTCGATCGCCCCCGACGATTCACCCGCCTTGACCATGTTCACGTATAACTGGGGAAAATAGCGCCGATGCTGTGCGAGCGCCGCCGAGAGAGAGGCCCCTTCGCTGATCGTTTCTTTTATCTGATATACGATCTTCACCAGGCCCTTGTTGTCTATCTGTTCGAGCACGGCGTTGAGCGCCTCGACGAGAGGCATCCCCGCCTGCAGGAGCACGGCGAGCTGGCGGGTGAACAGGGCGATGTCAGGCGTCTTGGGCCGGGAGAGAATTTCGGACAGGACTATCTCGCGCGCGGGCTTCGCCGCGCCGCGCGTTGTCTCGCCGACCTGAACGGGCATGAGGCCCATCTCGCGCAGCTTTGCGCGTGCGGCCAGCGCGCTGTCGGCGTCGAGCACACCCTTTACCCGCTTGCTGGCGTCGTTTATCGCGATGTATTCAAAGACGGGCATTGGAAGCGTTATTGCAGCGTGGTCCCCTTCAGGAACGATGTCGCCCAAAAATCACGGGAGCAGCCACAACCGGTTGAAAAAAAATGGTTATGAGTCCGCTCCCTTTCCCCGGGCAATAACGGATTGGGTTTCGGGTCCAAGCGTTTTCCTTTTCGCCTTTTCCCCCTTTTCTAAACAATGTCTTCGCGGGTAACCCGCATCACTTCCTCTACGGTGGTGACACCCGCAACCGCCTTCGCGGCTCCATCTTCACGGAGCGTAATCATCCCGTTTTTCGTGATGGCCTCCCGCTTTATCGCATTCGAATCCACATTTCCCAGTATGCGGTTCTGAATGTTCTCGCGAACGAGCAGCAGCTCGAAGATTCCCGTGCGTCCGCGGTATCCTCGGCCCACACAGTCGGCGCATCCGCCGCCTCGCCACAGTGCGGCGTCCCGGAGCCGTTTCCTCTCTATCCCTATGTTCTCGAGCTCGAGAGCGTCGGGTTCGTAAGAGGTCTTGCAGGCGGGGCAAACGGTGCGCACCAGCCGCTGGGCGAGCACGGCCACGACCGACGATGAGACGAGGAACGGCTCGATTCCCATGTTCAACAGCCGCGTGATGGCGCCGGCCGCGTCGTTCGTGTGAAGTGTGCTGAAGACGAGATGGCCGGTGAGCGACGCCTGTATGGCCATCTCGGCGGTTTCGATGTCCCGGATTTCTCCGACCAGTATTATGTCGGGGTCCTGCCGGAGAATGGACCGGAGGCCGTTGGCGAACGTGAGGTCGATCTTCGGCTTGACCTGTATCTGCGCGATGCCGTCCATCATGTACTCGATGGGGTCCTCGACGGTGATGATGTTTTTTTCCAGCGAATTCAACCGATTCAGCGCGGCGTACTGCGTGGTCGTCTTGCCGCTGCCCGTTGGCCCGGTCATCAGTATGATGCCGTGTGAACATTCCAGGAGGCGCTCGAATTGGCTCAGGTTCTCCATGTTGAGCCCCAGCTCCTCCAGCGAGAAGAGGAAGACGCCCTTATCGAGCAGCCGCATCACGACCCTCTCGCCGAAGGCGGTGGGCACGATCGAGACGCGGATGTCGATCTCGCGGCCCGTGAGCATGATTTTTATGCGGCCGTCCTGCGGGAGGCGCCGCTCGGCTATGTTCAGGTTGGCCATTATCTTTATCCGGGACACGATGGCCGCGTGGTACGACCGGGGCGGGCTGAGTATCTGGTAGAGAACCCCGTCGATACGATACCGCACCCGCAGGTCCTTCTCATACGGTTCTATATGGATGTCGCTCGCCCTTTCCTTCACCGCCTGCGAGATGATGACGTTGACAAGCTTGATGATGGGCGCCTCGTTGGCGAGGTCGAGCAGGTCGCGGCGTTCTTCGAGGGCTTCGGTCGTGAGCAGGCCCATGTCCTCTTCGTCCATGTCCATTATGACCTGAGCCGCCGAATGGTTCTGGAGGTCGAAATAGTGGGTGATGATGCGCTCGATCTCCTCGAACGGACATATCATCACGCTCATCGGCATTCCGAGCAGCAGCTTGAGATCGTCCACGGGCGCCAAGTTGAACGGGTCGTGCACGGCGACCAGGCACCCATTCTCTTCTTCGCAGATGGGCACGACGTGGTTTTCCTTGATGAATGAGAGAGGGACCTTTGAGAGAATGCCGGGATTCACCTGGACGTCGATTCTGGGCCGATAGGGGATGTCGAGAAACTCGCCGACGGCGCTCAGGTACCGGTCCTCCGACAGATGGCCGCTCTGCACGACGGCATCGAAAAAGCTCAGACTCTTTTCGTCCTGCGCCTGCAAGATATCGCCGAGCTGTTCGCGCGAGAGATACCCGTTCTGAATGAGGAAACTTCCGATTGCCTTTCCCGTGGCGGTCGTCACTTCGGTCCGGCCTCCTGCAGCGATTCATCCATGAGCGTGGCGCTGTCGCCGAAGGTCTTGCTGCGCCTCATGATGGGTGAACCTTCCATCTGTTTGTAGAGTTGGTCGCCTGCCTCGTTCCTCTTCTCGAGGGTCAGGTCTCTGGCTTCGGCCACGTTGGCCACTATGCTCGGCGTGATGAAAATCAACAGGTTCGTCTTCCTGCGCGTGTTCGATTTGCTCTTGAAAGCCCATCCGAGGATGGGAATGTCGCCCAGGAAGGGAACCTTGTTTATCGTCACGTTGTCGGTGTCCTGCATCAGCCCCCCGAGCACGAGCGTATTTTGGTCCTTGACCATGAGGGTCGTCTGGGCCTCGCGTTTGAACTCTGAGAGAACCTTGCCTGTTGTTCCGCCTGCGTCCACGGTGCTCACGTCGTTGACCTTCTGCACGATTTCCAGCCGCACCATACGCTCGGGACTGATATGAGGAGTTATCTCAAGAATAATTCCTACGTCGCGGAATTCGAACGTCTCGCTCGTAGCCAGGGCGGTAGTCCCGCCGGTGTCCGTAAGCCTTTGAGTGATAAAGGGCACGTTCTGCGATACGTTTATCACCGCCTGCTCGTTGTCGAGCGTGAGCACGTGGGGCGCGGAGAGAATATTAAAATCGGAATTGGTTTCCGATGCGTTGAGTTCGACGAACGCCTTCAGAAGACCGGCGTCTATGTTGAGATATCCCACCGAGATGCCGGCAGGCGTAGCGCCCAGAACCGCGCCGCCCAGGTCATCGAACCCAACCGCCGCGGTGGAGGTGCTGAGGTTGCCGACAATCGAGCCGCCGCTCGACTGCTGATTCACTGCCGCAAAGCCATGGTCTTCGCCTCGCGGGTTTGCCACCTGCCACCTTATGCCGAGGTCGCGGGTGAAGTCGAGACTGACTTCCGCGATCAACGTTTCCACCAGCACCTGCGGCCGCAATATATCGAGTTGCTCGATGACCCTGCTCAGAACGGTGTAATCCTGGGGCGTCGCGGTAATGATGAGAGAATTGGTGGTCTTGTCGGCGACGACCGAGACCTCCTTATAAAACGTGCGCACACCCGAGACCGCAGCCGCTGCCGCCGTCGCACCCCCCTGCGCGCCCGCGGGAGTGGTGGTCGCGGCGAGGCTCGTCAGCACGGCGGCCACGTCTTCGGCCAGCGCGTTTTGCAGCCGATACACGTGAATGTTGTTGGCCTCGACGGGCGTTGTCTTGTCGAGCTCGCGGACAAGGAACCGCACCTGTTCCGTGTCGAATTCGTTCGCCACGATTATGAGAGAGTTTGTGCGCAAGTCGGGGATAATCTTTACCTGTGCGCTGGAGGTGCCCGCGAGCGCCGGCTGAGTAGGAGTTATTCGCCTTCGAGTGCGTGCAACGGGAACGCCGGGCGTGGTGGCAGTGCTGGGTTCGAGCGCCTGCAGTATCTCCTGCGCCAGTATGTCGGCCTGCGCGTTGACAAGCGGAATTATCGTGATGGTCTCCTCGAAGCCCGGGACGTCTATTTCCTTGACTATTTCAAGCAGCCGCTTGATGTTGGAAGAGGTTTCGGTAATGATGATGGTGTTGGTATTGGGGTAAGCTGCGATGTTCGCGTCGCGGGAGATGAGCGGGGTGAAAATGCTCACGAGCGCCTGCGCGTCGGAATACTTTATGGGTATCAACTGCGTGATAATCTGGTCGCCTCCGTGGACCTTCGAGGCCTCGCGCCCGGGGACAACGGGGATGCTCTTCTGGGTGGCGGTCCTGCTGGGCACCACTTTGACGACATTGCCGAGCGGCACCAGCGAGAACCCGTTGAGCTCGAGAATGGACTGGAAAATGCCGTATGCCTCCTCCTTGGGCACGCGCTTCGGCGCTATGACCGTGACGTTTCCCTTCACCGCCGGGTCGATGATGAAGTTCTTGCCGGTCACCCGGCTGATCACATCGATAACCTCCATGATGGGTGCGTTATCGAAATTGATGGATATCTCGTTGTTCTCTTCGTTGGCGCCCGGACGAGAGGGCCTCACTTGCTGGGCAGTCGCGCCGGACCCGGGACCCAGAGCCAGGCCGAGAGCGAGCGCCGCTGCCATGATGATGCGATAATTACCCATCCGATAAGTTCTCCCGTCGCGCTATGCGCCGTTTGCTGAGTATGCTCGGTTTCCCGCTAGCGGATCTTGTACACGAGCGTTCTGTGACGGCCGTCGCGCTCGATGACCACGCGTATCTCGGGCGCGTTCTGGAGGCGGTCTTTGAGCTCGAGTACGTCATTCAGAGAGTTGATGCGCACACCGTTGACGCTCTTGACTATGTCGCCCGACCGGATGCCCGATTGCTCGACAAGAGGTCCCGACCCGACCGCGTCGATGCTGACGCCGGCCGGTTTGTTTTCCACAACGTTCGGACTCGTGCGAAATTCGTTCAAAAGCTGGCCCGGATTGTTGCTTACCTCATCCATCAGCTTTGCCCGGTTGATATATCGCAGATTCTCGTTGACGACGCGGATCGAGGTGTCGAAGGCCGAAGAGGAACGGGCCGGAGCCCGGAATACGGATTGCCGCCTGTCGAACGGCAAGGGCGAACTGGCCGCGAAGGGACTCTCATCCGTAAACGACATCGCCAGCACCTCGCGCCTGCCCGCCCTCGATATTACGACCTCCCACTCGCGTATCTCTTCCACTTTTGCGTCGGCAACGATAAAATCCCCGGGCGCATAGGTGCCTTCGGTCCTTCTTCTCTTGTCACGGATGATCGCAAAGCTCAGGTCGGGCTCATATGACGCAACGCATCCCAGCAGCTCCAGCTCGAGCGTGGTCTCGGGCAACTGTTCCTCTATCACCCTCTTGGCTGCGACGTTCGATGAGGACAGCGCGCCGAATAGATTGCTCTCTCTGAGGGACGCATATTGTTCGTATGACCGGATTTTCGGATGGGTTCCGGCGATTCTTATGGAAGGTGAGTCGGTGAGCGGTTCGGGTTTCGACACCGGTGTCATGAACAGATATTGCATGGTTTTCACGAGGAAAAAGACGGCCACGGCCGTCAGGACCAGGTCGATCCCCCAGAAACCGGCTTTAATCTGCTGGACTCTCATCGGCTAACACCACCGCTGGCAAAGGGAAAAGGCACTTTTTAATTATAAACTCTGCCGGGAACAAAGTCAATTGGCGGAGTTTTCTTTTTTCGCCCTCATTACCTTCTTTTCGTCGGGCAAGGACGGAAAAAGAAGCTAGGGGAGAGGAGCGGATGGAGGCGAATGAGAAGAGGATATCCGTGGACGCAGCCGCGCTGAAGTTCTTTGCCGAGGGTATCTTGGTATGTGTCATCGACGGCTTTCCTGCGGCGAAGCCGTTTGACGGGCACCCCGTGCCGGCCACAAGGGCATTAAACCACAGATGTCGTCTGTTGTCAACAAATTGCGATAGAATGGGGCGATAGCGGCGAGGCCGCACAATAGTTGAATATGCTGGCTGGTTTGTGGTATCCTTATACGTTGTGAAAAACGGCTGTTCTTGGCGCTAATCGCAGGAGGGCGTGGGCAATTCTCGTGTCCCCTGATGGCAGGGGAAGTGACGGGAATTGCCTTAGGACTGTCAAGGAGGAGGTCCGAATGGGAAAGGTCACGATGGTCGGGGGCGGAAACGTCGGCGCCACTACTGTTCAGCATATCGCACAGAGGGAAATGTGCGAAGAACTTGTCATGATAGACATCGTCGAGGGGCTGCCTCAGGGCAAGGGGCTCGACATGTGGGAGACGGCTCCCCTGCTGGGTTCGGACACGCGCGTGCAGGGCAGCAACGAGATGGCGGCCATGAAGGACTCGGACCTGGTCCTGATGACGGCTGGGCTCGCGCGCAAGCCCGGAATGTCGCGTTCCGACCTGCTCGACAAGAACGCCGCCATCATAAGGGGCATCGTTGAAGACATCGTGCGATATGCGCCGAAGGCGATAATCATGGTCGTCACAAATCCGCTCGACGTGATGACATATCTCGCATATCGCGTCTCGGGCTTCGGCAGGGAACGCGTGTTCGGCATGGCCGGCGTGCTCGACTCGGCAAGGCTCCGCAGCTTTGTGGCGATGGAACTGGGAGTGTCGGTCAAGGACACCCAGGCGCTCGTTCTGGGCGGCCACGGCGATTCGATGGTACCGCTGCCCCGGTACACCACGGTCGCGGGAATCCCCATAACGCAGCTCATGGACGAGGCCACCATATCGAGGATTGTCGAACGCACCCGCAAGGCCGGCGGCGAGATAGTGGGACTCCTAAAAACCGGAAGCGCGTACTACTCGCCCGGAGCCTCGCTCGCGGAGATGGTGGAGGCGGTGGTGAGAAACAAGAAACGTGTCCTTCCCTGCGCCGCGATTCTGGATGGAGAATACGGCCTCAGCGACGTGTGCGCGGGAGTACCGGCGCTGCTCGGGGCGAAGGGGATAGAAAAAATAATAGAAATCTCGCTCGAACCCTCCGAACTCGAGACACTAAAGAAGTCGGCCCAAGACGTGAGGAAAGACATCGACCGCCTGAACCTGCCATGACCGTTACGCACACATCGACGACACTCCGCCCGACCAGGGCCATTGTGGACCTGGCCGCCATTGAGCACAACCTGACACGGATTCGCGGGTTGGTCGGCGAGGGGGTCAAGATTCTGGCCGTCGTCAAGGCCGACGCATACGGCCACGGCGCGGTCGAGGTCGCCCGCCTGTGCGCTCGCGCCGGAGCGACGATGCTCGGCGTGGCCACCGTCGAGGAAGGCGCGGAGCTGAGAAAAGCCGGCATCGGGCTCCCGATATTGTTGCAATGCTGCATAGGGGAGGCCGAGATAGAAGCGGCTCTCGAGAGCGGCCTCACCCTGACAGCGGCTTCTCGCGAGTTTGCAGCGAAACTCTCCGGAAAGGCGTCAAGCGCGGGAGTCACCGCAACGGTTCACGCCGACATAGACACCGGAATGGGACGAATCGGGTTTACGCCGGAGTCGGCCGTTGAGGAGATTGCCGAGGTCGCGAGCCTGCCCCACGTGAAACTCGATGGAATATACACGCACTTCTCGACGTCCGAAATCGAAAACGACCCTTTCACGCTGGGCCAATTGGAACTCTTCGGAAAGATAACTGAGGCGCTTTCCGCGCGGGGCGTCAGACCGCCCAGAATCCACGCGGCCAACAGCGGCGCAATAATAAATTATCCCGCGTCACACCTGAGCATGGTGCGGCCCGGCCTCATCCTGTACGGAGCCTACCCTCACGAAAGCCTGAGGAGCAAGGTCGAACTGCGCGCGGCTCTCAAGTTCGAGACGTCGATAGTTTTCCTGAAGGACATCCCGGCCGGGACCCCGCTGGGATACGGGCGCACGTTCGTCGCCTCGAAGCGCTTGAGAATCGCGACGGCCGGTGTTGGATATGCGGATGGGTATCCCTGGCGGCTCTCAAGCAAGGCCAAGGCAATCGTCCGGGGAACGCTCGTGCCGGTGGTCGGAAGGGTGAGCATGGACCAATTACTGCTCGACGTCAGCCCCGTTCCCGACGCCGGACTCGGGGACACGGTCACGCTCCTGGGCGAAGACGGCTCCGAGCACATACGCGCCGAGGACCTGGCTGAATGGGCGGGCAGCATTCCGTATGAGATACTGTGCGGAATCAGCAAGAGGGTTCCCCGCCAATACACGGGGGAGAAACAGGCGACGGCTTGACCAATGCGGTCGCCGAGGTGCACAATAAAGAGGGGATAAACCCGCAAGCGATTCACTCTGTTTTGAGGAATCCTTGGGGAAAGGAAGGCGAAGAGACGACCCTGATGAATGTTAAAGGACTGGAAAAAGCCTCAGAATCGATAAGCGCGCTCGAGAACAACATCGCCTCTGTCATCTTCGGCAAGCACAAGGCCGTCCGGTTGGCCGTGGCGGCGTTGCTGGCGAAGGGGCACCTGCTGATAGAGGACGTGCCCGGCATCGGTAAGACGACGCTCGCCCGCGCTATCGCCAAATCGATCGACTGCACCTTTCAGCGGATACAGTTCACGAGCGACCTGCTGCCGTCGGACATAATCGGCGTGACAATCTACAACCAGCACACACACCAATTCGAGTTCAAGGCCGGCCCGATATTCGCCAACGTGATTCTCGCCGACGAGATAAACCGCACCACTCCGAAGACTCAGAGCTGTTTGCTCGAGGCCATGAACGAGTTGCAGGTGTCGGTCGACGGCGTCACGTACCGGCTGCCGGAGCCGTTTCTCGTGTTGGCAACACAGAATCCCGTGGAGTTTCACGGCACATATCCGCTTCCCGAGTCGCAGCTTGACAGGTTCATGCTCAAGGTGAGGATGGGATACCCGCCGAGCGAGGACGAGAAGAACATGATAACGGGCCAGCAGCTTACGGCCCCCGTCGATAACCTCGCGCCGGTTGTTCCCGCGGAAGACATCTGCGTGATGCAGAACATGGTCGCCGACGTGAGAGTCGAGGGTGCGCTCGTGGATTACCTCATGGCGATCATCGAGGCGACACGTCACTCGCCGTCTATCGAGCTGGGCGTCAGCCCCCGCGGCGCGATGAGTTTCTACAGGGCCGCCCAGGCGAACGCGCTCGTGATGGGACGCGACTACTGCATTCCCGACGACATAAAAGACCTGGCAATTCCCTGCCTTTCCCACCGAGTGATCCCCGCAACGAGGCTTGACGTGGAAGGCCCCCGCACCGAGGTGGCCGAACGAGCCATCGCCGAAATCTTGAATCGGACTCCTGTTCCGCTTTGAGCCCCCGGAGGACGAGGAATAAGAATTGACACCGAGTTCTCATAAAATCTCCCGTTCCCGTTTCTTGAGCACGATGTCGGGCGAGACGCTGGCGTTTCTCGCGCTGCTCGTTTCGATAATACTCGCGGGATTCAACAGCGGCAACAACCTGCTTTACCTGATTGCCTGCGTCATGCTGGGGAGCGTGTTCGTCTCGCTGGTCGCAGGCCGCGTCAATCTTTCGCGCCTCGAGGTGAGGAGGCGGCTGCCGACGTACGTCTTCGCCGGCCATCCGTTCAGGACGCGCTTGGAGATATTCAATAAGAAAAAGCATTTTCACTCGTTCGGAATCAATCTCGAGGGCGCGGCCGGGGGCGACGGACATCTGTTCTTCGTATCGATTGCGAACGAGGGCAGCCGGGCGCGCGAGACGGAGGTCGTGCTCAGAAGGAGGGGGCTGCATAAGTTTCCTCCGATGACGTTGAGCTCGAAGTTTCCGTGGGGTTTGTTCAACTTGAGGAAACGAACTTCCGACCGGCAGGAGGTCATTGTTTATCCGCACATCTACGACCTCGGCAGGATGGTGCCCGGCTCGGGCTACATCCGGGACGAATTTCCCCAGCATCTCAAGGGGCCGGGGAGCGGCTTGTACGGCGTGCGCGAATACCGGCACGGGGAAGATGGGGCGAGAATTTGTTGGAAGCTCTCGGCAAAGCTGGACAGGTTGATAGTGAGAGAGACCGAGTTAGAGGAAAAGCGAAGGGTGTGCATCGTATTCGACAATGCGCTGAAAGAGCGTTCCAAGGAGGCGCTCGGTGCGTTCGAGCGCGCCGTGAGCGCCGCGGCCTCGCTCGTGTGGTTTCTGTGCAGGAGCGGGTACTCCGTCAAGCTTGTCACGCGCGGCAACGTCGTTGCTTATGGAGATGGACTCGATCACATGCACCGGATGCTCATCGCTCTGGCGCTGCTCGAGGCGGCCGCGTCCGACGATGAAGGTCCCTTGGCGGATAAGCGCATGTTCGAAGGAGGCACCGGCCTGCTTGTCGGCTGCGCAGACGGAGCTGCCGAGATTCGCTCGGTTGACGGCGATTTCGCGCTGGCGATCCCCGAAAGAACCCGGGTTGACGAAGCATGAAAGCACAGACGCATCTCAGAATTTGTGCCTACCTGCTCACGTTGCTGGGGCTGTGGTCGGTCACGATGACGGAGTACTTCTCCTCCATCTGGCCGATTGCCGCGACGGCTATGGTTGCAGCCGGCTGGTTCTATGAAGGGCCGCACAAACATCGACGCGCGTACCGACGAGTATGGATGGCGCTGAGCATTTGCATGCTGTTGTTTTTCCCCTTCGACGTGACCCTCGTCGGCAGTCTGCTGCTTTCCGCTGTACACCTGTCAATGTTCGCCCAGGCGTATCTCCTCTTCAGTCCGAAGACAATCGGCTCCTATCGCCGGATGTTTGTGGTAAGCTTCGCCCAACTGCTCGCCTCGTCCAATCTCACGTCCGACGTCGTATTTGCCGCCGTTCTGACCGCATATTGCATCACGGCGATTTACGGCGTGTTGCTCATGTACCTGCAGCGCGGCTTGGAGACATCGGACGACGCGGATGCCTCACCGCTCGACGAACAGAATGTGCCACATGGCCTGTTCGGCTCGTCGGTCGTATGGGCCACGATTCTGCTTCCGCTGACTCTGGCGTTTTTCTACAGTGCTCCACGCCTGCAATACGCGGTAATCGCCCGCGGAAGCACCGTGGATGCGCTGAGTCGGATGAACCGCGTGAGGCAGCAGACCGGGTTCACAAAGACCGTGCAGTTGGGAACCTTCGGGCGAATTCAGGAAGATAACACGCTCGCTTTGCGAGTCGAAATTCCGCCCGACTCGCCGGCAAGGAAGCACCCGCTCAGATGGCGGGGCGGCGCAGTGAACATTTACGACGGTATGACCTGGAGCTCGAGCAGAGACTACTTTTCTTATTACAACGGCAAGAGATGGAGCACGGGAGGCAAGAATGTAGGGCTGATATATCCGCGGAAGAACGACCTCTTCATAATGGACGAACAGTACACCGACTATGGAAACGCCGGGCAGTTGGACGCCGACCCGCAGCTCTTGAAGCAAGTGTTTTACCTGGAGGTTCCCTTCTCCGAAAGCATTTTCGGAGCCGACCATATCGAGGCGATCGAAGGTCCCTTCACGTATGGGCTCGTGCAGGATTTCAATCGGTCGTTCTACATAAATAACAGGCAGGCCCTTCCCGAACTCATCAGCTACACGGTTTATTCGACCGTCTATGAGCCGGACGAGGCCGAGCTCAGAAAGGTGCGCCCCGAAGAGTTCGAAGCATTGATAGAGAACGAAGAGTACGGCTCCTACGTCAAGGCTCATTACTTGCAGCTACCCACCAGCCTGAACCCGAGCATCAGAGAACTGGCGCTGGACATTACCAAAAACGCCGACACACCATACGACAAGGTGAAGGCGATCAAAGACTATCTGGAAACACGATACACTTACAGTCTCGACCTCGGCAAACCCATCACGGATGACCCGCTCTATGATTTTCTCTTTGTCAGCCGAAGCGGACACTGCGAGTATTTCGCCACAGCAATGGCGATAATGACCCGCGTCGTCGGCATGCCCGCTCGACTGGCAAGAGGATTCCAGGCGGGCGAGTGGAATGAAGCCGGCGGGTTCTACGAAGTGCGTCAACGCGATGCGCACGCATGGGTCGAGGTGTATTTCCCCGGCCACGGCTGGGTTTCGTTCGACCCCTCACCGCGCGAAGCCGCCGACGAATACTTCGAGGCCCAACGCTCGTTCATCGCGCGCGCTCTTTCCAAGAGGCTCATGCTGTTACAGGTACAATGGCGCAAGTACATCGTCGGTTACAACGAAGTCCGGAGACTGCGCCTGTTTGCCGAGCTGAAAGACCTGATATTCCGAGACGCGCCGAAGGCTGTGGTCGCACTGCCGGGCAAACTGGTGAGGATGATTTGGAATTTGACCGGCGTTCAATGGCTTATGCTCATGGCAATTGCCGCAATCCTGACTGCGGCCGTGTTGGCATACAGAAGGAGTGGCATGCTCCCCGCCTTTTCATGGGCGATGAGGCGGTCAAAATCCCGCATATATGGCACCGCCTTTTACGAACGAATGCTGAGCTTGTTGGAGAAGAGGAAGATTGTGAAGCCCTCCGATTGGACGCCGCTTGAATTTCTCGGCTTCCCCGCTCTGCGCGAGCATCCAATGGTAACCGACATTGAAGCGCTGACTTCCATATATTATCGCGTGCGATTTGGGGGCGAAATCCTCGCAGAAAATGAGACCGCCAGCGTCAACGATATCCTCAAACGCCTCAAGCAATCAAACGGCCGAATTCACCGCCGCGAGCCCACCACAGAGAGAATCTGAACGCCCTATCCGCCCCGCTGCCCGAGAAAGGTTTTCGCCACAGCCATTTACAGAGGAGAACCGCCGGATTTGCCGCTGCACCGGGCACGCAGGGCGGGGCGGGAGGAATCTGGAGAATGTGCTGGGCGAAAAGGGGCCCTTCACGCCGACAAATTATCCTCTTGATTTGACATATTTAAAGTCGTATGTTATACTTATGCCGATTCGGGGGATGGGTTGTCCTTCGAATGATTTCTTGCTGATGCAATATTACATACCTCAAATAAATGGATGTCGGCGACGACGCGTTTCAGGTTCAGGAATTGGATGAGGAAAGGAGCTCATTCTCATGACGAAAAGGGAGTTGGTAATCGAGGTCGCCAGACAGCTCGGCTTCACACAGAACGACGTGGCGCGGGTGGTCCAGACGGCGTTTGACGTGATCACCGATTCGCTCGCCCAAGGGAAGCGCCTCGAAATCAGGAACTTCGGTGTGTTCGAGGTAAAGACCCGCGACGCGCGCATCGGCCGCAACCCGCGGACTGGTGAAGAGGTGCCCATCCCGGAAAAACGCGTCGCCACGTTCAAACCGGGCAAGCTGATTAAGGAGAGGGTGGAGAATTCGCGTCCGGAGCCTGCCGTGTAGCGGTGCGCCGAACTGCTCGGCCACGCGACAGGCTTTCGACAGGATTTTCGGTGTGTGCTGATGTGGCTTCCCGCAAGCCCCGCCCTTCTTTGGAGTTATACGTAATCATCGACGAAGGCCTCCTCTCTTCGCGGAACATTCGAGAGGTATCCGAACAGGCGATCCGGGGAGGCGCCGACGCAATCCAGTTTCGCGCGAAACGGCTTTCCAAGCGCGAATACTACGAAAACGCTCTCACCTTACTTCCCATCGCTCGACGATTTAACATTCCTTTCTTCGTGAACGACCACCTCGACATCGCGCTCGCCATTTCTGCCGACGGGATACATCTCGGACAGAACGACCTCCCGTGCAGTGCGGCGCGCCGGCTTGTGCCCGAAAGGATGATGCTGGGCGTCTCCACTCATTCCGTGGAACAGGCCGCCAGGGCTGTCGATGACGGCGCGGACTGTGTCGCCATCGGCCCCGTCTTTCGAACGACCACCAAGGAGAATCCGGAGGCCATTGTCGGAACGGAAATGGTCGGCACAGTCAAGCGCCGCGTGGGCGCTGTTCCGCTGGTCGCCATCGGAGGCATCAGCACCGGCAACGTGGCCGAGGTGATTCGCTCGGGCGCAGACGGCGTGGCGGTGGCTTCAGCCGTCATTCTGGCGGCTGATCCGCTGTTGGCGGCTCGAACGTTGAAAGATCGGATCCGGTCCCACCTTCGACTGCGTTGAACGCAGGACCTTCCTCAGGTTCGCTGAAGCTCATTCATCGCGAGCGTGTTCCGTCAAGGCGATTCGGAAGCGAGTGGGGCAGGGGAGTTACTTTTTTTCTTGTTGCAATAGGAACATGCCATGCAGTATCGTGTTAGGGCAATTCGCAGCATCGAAACAAGAGTGGAACCGGAGAAGCTCATATGAATGAGATACAAGGGCGACGGACGTTCTACGGCTGGTGGATTGTAGCCGCCAGTTCGGTCATCATCTTTCTCGGCACGGGAATACTGTTCTATTCGTTTAGCGTCTTCGTAAAGCCGCTCCAGGCACAGTTTGGGTGGAGCCGGACCGCGATTTCGGGAGCCGTCGCCGTATGGGCCGTAGTGTACGGGTTCGGCGGGCCGCTGGTCGGCGTTCTTCTGCACAAATACGGAGCAAGGCCGGTGCTCATCGGTTCGGCCATTCTCGCTGGAACGAGCTATCTGCTGTTCGGTTCGCTCCAGGAGCTGCCACAACTTTTCGGGCTGATGTTCTTTGGCGGCGTCGGGGCGGCGGGTGTCACGCTGATCCCGAATCAGACGCTCATCTCGAACTGGTTCGACAAGTATCGTGGCCGCGCCATGGGATTCATGATGGCGAGCATCGGGCTCGGGGGATTGACGATGCCGCCGTTCGCGAACGCGCTCATCGTCTGGTTCGGCTGGAGAACGGCGTTCCGCGTGCTCGGTCTCGTGCTGCTTGCCGCAATTATTCCGGTCGCGTTGCTGATGGTACGAACGAGGCCGTCGGACTTGGGGCTTGAGCCCGACGGCATCGGGCCCGGAGCCGAAGATGAAACCGCGCCGGACACCTTCCAGAAAACGGGCGGCTTGGGGCTTCCGGTGAAACGCGCGCTCAACACTTCCTCGTTCTGGCTGCTGTTTGCCGCGTTCGTGCTCTTGATTTTCGGCGAATCGGGGCTTACTGTCCATTTCGTTGCCTTTCTCGACGATGAAGGGTTGTCGTCTCAGGCGGCCGCGAACTTTTGGGGATTGGCCGTGGGCGTCAGCGCTGCCGGACGCCTGCTTTTCGGGTTCTTGGCCGACCGGCGGAATCCGAGAAACCTGATAACGCTGACGCACGGCCTGCATGCGGTGGCCATCGCGGCCATTCTGATTCTCTTCCTGTATCTGGGCATTGCTCCCATGGGCAGCGTGCTGCCGTTCTCGGTGATCTACGGACTCTCACTCGGCGGTTCTGCCGTGCTGCTGCCGGTGCTCGTCGCGCGCTGTTTCGGATTGCTGAACTTCAGCAAGTTGCTCGGATTGTTGATGAGCGGATTCGCACTCGGCGTTGTCGGCGGCCCACTCATGGCGGGACGTGTGTTTGATGCCACCGGAAGCTATCAGAATGCACTCGCGATTTTCTTGGTCGGCTTCGTCCTTGCCGCCCTCGCCGTCTCCTTCGTTCAGCCCGACGAGTACAAGGACGAATTCGTTCGTTCGTGAAAGCGCCGGCGTTTCCCAACGCGAAAGGCGAATGCAATGAATAAAAAGACTCAAGCTGCACAGCAGACAGGTTCTCAAGAAAGCCGAGAGGAGTCTAAGGGAACC
Organism: uncultured bacterium; assembly: GCA_964607485.1. Classification (GTDB taxonomy): domain Bacteria; phylum Abyssobacteria; class SURF-5; order SURF-5; family SURF-5; genus CAZSKP01. The sequence continues at coordinate 138,247 of CAZSKP010000006.1, forward strand.
GTTATCTTTATCCGCTCCGACCGCATCGGGAGGGGAGACGAAGAGCTGGGCTTCAACCTGATGATGAATTTTACGTATCACCTGGGCGAGGTCAAGCCTGCGCCGAACGTTGTGGTCATGATGAACTCCGGCGTCAAGCTTGTGGTCGAGGGCTCGGAGGTTCTTGAAAATCTGGAGCGGCTCGAAAAGAAGGGAGTGACTATTCTCGCCTGTGGCACCTGTCTGGATTTCTTCAAGCTCAAGGAGCGTCAGAGGGTGGGAAAGGTCTCGAATATGGCCGAGATCACGGGCGCGCTGCTGAATGCCTCGAAGGTAATCACCGTCTAGCCGCTCGATTCGGAAGCTCTGGAGACAGGTAGAAAGCTGATTGCCGAAGTCAGAGCAGGCTCGTTCGATTGCGCCAGAGGTAGATGATTGTCGTCGGCCCGAGGATTAAGCAGACGCCGCAGATGAATAGGGATTCTGCGCTTGCGGCCGAGAGTTCCGTGAAAGTCCCCTGCTGCAGCGAATACAGCGTGTCCATCAGGCCCAGAAAGATTATCGCGCTTCCCGCCATCAGGCCGAACAACAATCCCCACGAACGTCCCCGGATGAGTCCCACCGCACAGACAAGACAGCACACGACCATGTAACCGTCGGCCAAGGGAAAAGACTTCTCGTGCGCCAGATAGCCCGGCTCGCCGGACATGGCCACCATCCCTGATGTGAAGAACTCGACCCAGAACGCCACGGTGCCCAAAGCGAACAGCGTCAGAATAATTGCCAATACCAGGAACCCCTTCGGATGTGCGGGCGCAGTCATTGTCTCAGAACCTCCGCGTTGTGGGACATCTACCAGTGCTCTGTCAACTTTCTTAGCTGTCAATTCATTCTCGTAGGGGCGCACGGCCGTGCGCCCCCACGCCTGATTCTGCATTGGAAGCCCGTTAGAGTCCCCTCTGCTTTCTCACCTTATCAACTGTTCCGTCGAGGAACTTGTCGACCAATGACGGCGCGAACCTGTTCGCAATCCTCAACATCTTTCCGGAAAAGCTGGGGATGATGATGAATGAGCCTTTCTCCATGCCGTCCATCGCGGCGCGTGCGACGTCCTCGGGCTGCATGACTTTCGCTCCCTCGGAAATCTTCATGGTCTCAAGAGGCTTCACTTTGTTCTCTCTCTCCAGCATTGGGGTGTCCACGTCGGGCGGGCACAGCACGGAAACCTTCACGCCGTACGGGCGAAGCTCGCTCCGCAGGGCTTCGGAGAACCCGATGACAGCGAACTTCGAGCCGCAGTAGCTCGTGTATCCGAAGATGCCCTTGAGACCGGCAATGCTCGAGACGTTCAATATCCAGCCGCGCCGTCTCTTCATCATTCCGTCCACGACCTGCTTGACCGTGTACATGGTCCCCATGTAGTTGATTCTTATCTCGGCTTCCATCCCCTGAATAGGAAGCTTCTCCACGTAGCCGGGATTCGATACCCCGGCCGAGTTGACGAGAACCTCCGTCGGCCCGCACTCTGCCTCCGCCGCCTTCACCGCTTCCGTCACGGCGGCCAGGTCCGAGACGTCCGCGCTGAAGGAGCCAAACCGTTGCGACGCGCCGACGGCCTCTTTCTTCATGTCGGCAACCGCGTCCTTCAGGAGGTCGTCCCTCCGCGCTATCAGAAATATGTTCGCGCCCCGCCGCGCGAGCAGCTTCGCGATAGCTTTTCCGATTCCACTCGACCCGCCTGTCACAATCGCGCTTTTTCCATTAAGGTCCATTATCCCGCTCCGCTCTTGCGATGGGGACTGTCCCAAGAATTACGGCCCGAGCTTGTCGAGGGCGTAGATTCGGGACTGTCCCCATCGCGGGCCACTTATCAAACAGATTTCCTGTCCGTTACAGCGGAAATGATAACAGCCCGTCCGAGGCCGTGTCAATTCGCTGCCAATCTTGCGTGGGGGCAAGAAATCTTGCGTGCGGCGCTTTCTTGAACGCGGTATCGTATCGTGGTATAATCCGACGAGATGAAGAGCGGTAGCCGGGACCGTTCGGCGCGAGCGAGTTCCGGCAAAAAGGACAGGCTCGACAAGGTGCTTGTCGAGTTGAATTTGGCTCCCACCCGCGCAAGTGCGAGGGCGCTCATATTGGCGGGTCGCGTGAAGGTCGAGTCGCAGGTTGTCGACAAGGCCGGCGCGCTCGTCAAACCCGGTAGCAATATCGAGGTGGCCGAGGGCGGCGAGTTTGCGAGTCGCGGCGGAGAGAAGCTGCAGCATGCGCTCGAGCATTTTCGGCCCAAAATCGAGGGCATAGTTGCTCTCGATGTCGGAGCTTCGACCGGCGGCTTCACCGATTGCCTGCTCAAGCGCGGCGCCCGAAAGGTCTATGCCGTCGATGTCGGCTACGGTCAACTGGCGTGGCGGTTGCGCGACGACCCGCGGGTCGTCGTCATCGACCGGACGAACGCGCGCGCGCTGAAGCCGGAAATGTTCGACGAACGGCCCGAACTCGCGGTTATCGACGTTGCTTTCATCTCGCTCACGCTCGTGCTCGGGCCGGTGGCCGATGTCCTTGTCGACGAGGGCGAAATCGTCGCGCTCATAAAACCGCAGTTCGAGGCCGGCCGCGAAAAAGTGGGCAAGGGGGGCGTGGTTCGCGACGCCGCCGTCCACGCGCAGGTGATTGAAAAGGTTGGGGATTTCGCGCAGGGTATTGGGCTCGATTCGAAGGGAACGGTCGAGTCTCCACTTCTGGGTCCCGCAGGCAACAAAGAGTTTTTCATCTATCTTTCGAAGTCGGGTCGCAGCGGAAACTATATGACAGGAGCGGGGTAATGTCATTGCTGAGATGTCCAAAATGCAGGGAGATTCTGGAGCAGCGCGAGGCTGCCGGCCACTACGGGGCCAAGCTCTCCCTGTTCCAGTGTCCCGAGTGTTCCGGCATATGGGTCGACAAAGACGCCGTGTTTGCCGTGAGTCGCGACTCGGCTCTTGACCTGGAGTCGGACGTGGACTTGGATGATATCGTGACCGAGCCGCGCGAGGCTGCGGAATTCTGTCCGCGCTGCGGGGTTTACCTGACGGAGCAGACCGGCGGCGGACTGCCCAAGGGACTGCGCCTCGACTACTGTAACAATTGCCACGGGTTCTGGTTCGACAAGGGCGAACTGATGATATACAAGAGTTATCTCGAGGAGAAACGGAAAAAGTTCAGCCAGAGCGAGGCCGAGAAAAGGGAACGGATGGAGCGTCGCCAACGCGCGCTTCGCGAGGTGGAGTTTACAAAGCAGGAGTCCGGCAACAGTCTTGCCCATTGGGCGGCCTGGTCGGTCGGCGGCACTGTGGCAAGGGCTCTGATCAGATTATTAAGGTGATGGCAAGAGAAGCGAAATCCGCGATAAAGACGATAGGGATAATAGTCAACCCGAGCAAGCCCGCCGCTTTCTCGCTCATAAAGCGGGTCGTGGCGTGGCTCGAGGATAGAGGGATACGGGTGCTCGTGGATTCGGCCGTCCGCGACGCCATGGACTCGCCTGCAGAGTCGAGCCCTGCGGGCGACATGCCCGGCCTCGTCGATTTGATAGTCGTCTTCGGGGGCGACGGCACCATGTTGAGCGTCGCGCACCAGTTGAACGGCGCATCAACTCCCCTGATGGGGGTCAAGGTGGGCGGGCTGGGGTTCCTCACCGAAGTGACCGAGGACGAGGTGCTCACCACGCTCGAGGAAGCGCTGGCAGGAAGGCAGCGAATAGAGCAAAGAATGATGCTGAGTTGCTCGGCCACTCACTCCGACGGCAGAACACACCGCGAACAGGTGGCGCTGAACGACGTGGTCATACAGCGGGACTCGCTTGAGCGCATGCTCACGCTCGAGACATATGTCGATGACGAGTTTCTCGCGTCCTATGCGTGCGACGGTTTGATTATTTCGACGCCCACCGGTTCGACTGCTCATTCGCTCTCGGCGGGAGGCCCGATAATCTATCCCGAGGCCGAGGCGATAGTGGTCACGCCGATATGTCCCCACATGCTCACAAACCGGCCGCTCGTTCTCTCGTCGGGCCAGGTTGTAAAGGCGGTTGTGGCATCCGAGCAGGCATCGCCGGGACTGATGATAGACGGTCAGATAGCCGTCGAGCTTCATCAGGGAGACCAGGTAGTCGTGAGGAAATCGCCCTTTTCCGTCCGACTCGCGGCTTCCTCGAACAAAAGCTATTTCGAAGTTTTGCGCACCAAGCTCAACTGGGGACGCAGGTAGTCATGCTTGAGACACTGCACATCCGGAACTTCGCCCTGATAGACGACCTCGTCATTCCCTGGAAGGCGGGTCTGAACGTGCTCACGGGCGAGACGGGCGTGGGCAAGTCGATAATAGTCGATGCCGTCAGCCTCCTCTTGGGAGAGAGAGCCGCCGGCACGTTCATCAGGCAGGGCGCGGCTTCCGCCGACCTTGAGGCGCTGTTCGACATCAGCGGTTGTTCACAGGTGAAAGAACTACTGGATTCGATGGAGCTGGACAGCTCGCAGGATGAACTTCTCCTCAGGCGCGTCATCACCTCCGAGGGAAGGAGCAAGTGTTTCTTGAACGGGGCCGTCGTGACACTCAGCCTGCTTTCAAAGGTGGGCGATCTGCTCGTGGACATGCACGGTCAGCACGAGCACCAGTCGCTGATGAATCCCGGCAAGCACCTTACCCTTCTCGACGAATTCGCAGGACTGGGGGCGGACGCAGCCTTCATACGCCAGGGTTACCAGGAACTGAAGCAACGCATGTCGGTCCTCGAACGCTTGATTGCCAGGGAGGCGTCCCGCAACCAGCGCGTGGCCGAATTGGAGGAGGAGCTGGACCTGCTGGATAAGGCCGACCTCAAGGAGGGCGAGGACGAAGAGATAGGGACGCGCCGGAACGTCATCGCCAATTCGGAGAAGATTCACCGGCTCGCTTCCGAGGCGTACGACATGTTGTCCGGAGGGGAGATGCACCCGCAGCCTCTGATGCAGACGTGGAACGACATCGTGCACGCGCTGAAGGAGATAGCCGAAATCGACCGCAGCCTGGAGGAATCCATCGCAGGGTACGACGAGCTTCGGTTCAAGTTTGCCGACCTCGCCGACATGCTCGAATCGTATATATCCCGCCTGGAATACGACCCCGCGGAGCTCGACGCCCTCGAGAAACGGCTCGCGGTGATCTCGAAGCTGAAGCGGCGGCACAACTGCGAGTCGTTGCAAGCCCTGCTGGAACTCAGGGAACGGATGCGCGAGGAATATAACACGCTCGCGGACTCGACAGGCGAAAAGGCGAGGCTGGAGCGGGATATCGAGCAGCTTCGCGAGGATGTGGGCAAGGCGGCCGTGGTCCTGTCCCAAAAGAGAAGCGAGGCGGCAAACAGGCTCGAAAAGAAGGTGCAGATACAACTGCGCGACCTTGGCATGAGCAGGGCACGGTTTGTCGTGTCGATCCGACAGGAGCAGGCGCCGGACGGGCTCGTCACGTACAAAGACAAGCACTGGAAGCTCTGGAGCACCGGCGTGGACATGGTCGAGTTCCTTTTCTCCGCCAATGTGGGCGAGTCTCCCAAGCCGCTCAAGGCAATCGCTTCCGGGGGCGAAATCTCGCGCATCATGCTCGCTATCAGAACGATATTGGCCGAGGCCGACAAGGTGCCGGTGATCATTTTCGACGAGATAGACGTGGGCGTCGGCGCCAGCATGGGAATGCCGATAGCCGAAAAACTGTCCTCCGTTGCCTCTTCGCGTCAGGTCGTCTGCGTCACGCACCTTCCGCAGATTGCCGCGATGTCGGACAATCACGTGGTGGTGGACAAATTGGTGAAGTCGGGACGCACGCGCACCGAGGTAAGCTTTCCCACGGGGCCCGACCGCGTTCGGGAAATCGCCAGAATGCTCGGCGGCGAGGCCACCGGCGACATCTCGCTCAAACACGCGCAGAAACTGCTCGCAGCATCCCGGAAGGTCAAATGAGAGCCCTGCGGACCGCAGTTCACTCCCTGCCTCTTGCGCTCTTCTTTTTGTTCGCGTCGGGATTCCACGTCTACGCGGAAGCCGAGGGGTCGTTCGGCTTTGACATCGTCACGCTCCGGCTCCCGGGAGTCATCCTCTCGGCCGCCGCCGGCGACCTGGACGGCGACGGCAAGCCCGACCTGTGCCTGTTTCACAAGCCTGCCAAGGAATCGTATGAGAAATTCTGTTCGGTCTATTTTCAACAGGAGGGCAAGCTGGAAAACGAGCCGGGACTGCAAATCCGGCTGGGCGAGAACGTGAGCGCCGTCGAGGTTGAGGACGTCGACTCCGACGGCAGGGATGAACTGTGCGGGTTCGACGACGGCGGCATGATGCTGTTTCGGTTCGACCCCCCGTCTTCGGTCGAATCGCGCAGGGTGCTCGAACATCGGACCATATTGCCTTCCGCCAGCAGGCAATTGGCGAGCGTGAATTGGATAGCCGACGTTGACTCGGACGGACGCATGGACGTCCTGCTGCCGGTAGCCGACGGAATACGCTTGCTGGTGTCCGGGGATGGTCTGAGATTCGTTGAATCGCGCACGTTCGAAATTCCGACGAGGGGTTCCGTACGAGGCGAGGGCGGCCAGAATTACATCAGCTACAGGCTGCCGAAGATCGAGTTCTCGGATTTCGACAAAGATGGCCGCACCGATGTCGGCGCGTTCGACATCGAGCGGATGGATTTCTTCCTCACCGCCGGAGCGCAGGTTCCCGGCCGTCACGTGACGGCGCCGCTCGTGCGTGAGTTCACGAAGGACTTCATCGCGGCGACGGATTTTCGCGACCTCAACGCCGACGGCATCCCCGACGCCGTGCTGGTTCTCATGTCGCAGAAGAAGAATCTTCAGAGCGAGGTACAGATATATTTCGGTGATGAGAACTTCTCTTATGGAACTCAGCCGGCCCAGGTGTACTCCGGCGACGCGCGCCTGATTCTGCCGGTGTTCTTCGATGCGACCGACGACGGAAAGATGGAAATGCTCCTTCAGGACATACACGTCGGGATCGGATTCTTCTTGAACTATTTTCTTGCCAACCGGATCAGGGTTGACACGGAACTGCGGAGGCTCTCGCCCGAGGGACGATATGAGGATAATCCGTCGGTCAGCCGCGCCATCTATATTCGGGTGAGCGAGTCGGGGACCGAACCGGCGCGCGGCGCGGGAGACTTCAACGGCGACGGCCTCGAAGACCTGGTGGTGGGCACGGCTGAAGATCGTCTTTCGTTCTTTCTCGCCGACAAGCAGACGATTCTGCCGAGGGGGCCGAGCTTTGAATTTCCGGTTCCGGCATACGGCAACATGACAACGCTGGACCTGAACTCCGACGGACGCACCGACCTCATCATCCTCTACTCCGAGAAGGACAGGGAGGGTGTCGCGACGCTGCTCCTTTCCAAATAACGGCTTCGTTGTCGGCTAGGCCGTTCTCTCCTGTGTCCGAATCGTGTGTGCCAGAAACAGTGCCGGCAACGCCAGAGTTCCCACCCACGCAATCGAACTGAACATCAGGACGACACAACAGAGTAAGAATGCAGGGACCAGGCGTTCGCTCTCTGGGTCCGAGTTCAGTTTGCACAGGATGTATATCGCCGGGCCGACCAGCCAGGAGAAATAACGTTCCCATACAAGAGGGTAAATCGCGGTGGTAAGCAACAGATAATAAACGACATCGTCCATGAGCATGTGCTTTGTTTTCTCCCTTATGCAAAGGGTCAGGCCTCCGCCGTAGGCAAGAAGAGTCAAAAGGAGAGCAAATCCTGTGACCAGATGAGAATTCGAAGGGATTCCGAGATTTTTCAGGAGGACCATCAGCGCCGCCCAGGCAGAAATATTGTCCACATTGGCCAACATGCCGGGAATGTTTTTGCGACTGACTTCTCTGAAGAATTCAGTGTAAGTGTCAAGTCCCAATCCTCCCTCGTACGATTCCAGCGCCAGGGCTGTTGCCCCCAGCAGGCAGGCGGCACTCAGAATGACAATTAACGAATTCTTGTCTCTTTTTAGGATCAGGTAGATGACATATCCACCGGCCACGGAGAGAAAATATGGCTTTACGGAAATGGCAATGCCTAAGACTAACCCGGTCAGGACAGGCTTGTTGAAATGGTGCGAAACCATGATCAGTATAACGAGCAGGGCAAGCAGAGTGCAAAAATTTCCAAGAGACCTGTTCCAACGGAAAAAAAGGTAAAAGAGAGAAGCCAACAAAGTCACTTCGAGCAAGACCTCAATATTCTGTCGAAGGCCCATTTCGCTTTTCTTAAGAAACCAAAGAAGACCTCCCGCTATTATCATCGCACTTGCCGCCGAAGAGATCAGATCGATGAGCAAGAGATTTTTTCGAAACTCGTGGAGAGAGTTCCCCATTGCGCCGCACAGCGCATAAACGGGGACGAAGCCCAAATTGAGACCGGAAGTGATCGGGCTGGAGTAAGGGCTCTGGTTTTGTCTCACCGCCTGAGCGCCCCTGAAGAAGATTTTCCCGTCGACAAGAGCGAGGCCGTGTTCAGTGGATTGGCTCATTGTATAGAACAGCACAGAAAACAACAAAGCGCTCAGAATCACAATCCTGAATTTGCCGGCATTCCGGAGGCAAGGGCTCAAGGCAAGCAGCAGGAGCTCGAAAGAAAACAGAAGGAGAAAAGCCATACTCCGTGGCTGCATCTCCAAGATATAGCCAAAGAAAAGGGCTGGCCCGATCAAGCTCAATAAGATTTTGGCCGAGAAAGGCAGCGAAGCAAGTTTCAGCTTAATACCCATTTGACCCTATTATACTATAAGAGACGCATTCCTTCGGAAAGCGCGCCCTCGTGCGCTCGAAATTCTCGGTTCACAGGCGGAGTTTCCCCGGTCTCCCATTAGTTCTTCTTGCCCGCCGTAGAAGAAAACACTTGACTTTCGCCTAACTTTCGCCTATACTGCTATCGGTGACTGTGGGCAATAAGGAGGAGCAATGGGATGGCGTCTCTGACGAGAAGGCAGCGGGAAGTGCTGGATTTCATCAAGAGCTTCATTCGGGAGAACGGGTATTCTCCCAGCCTCGAAGAGATCGGCGACGCGCTGAACATGTCGTCGGTGGCCACCGTGCACAAGCACCTCACCCATTTGAGGGAAAAGGGATTTATCAGCCACGAGCAGCACCGAAAGCGGTCCATAGAGGTGGCGGAGGAGGATTTCGCGAGCCCGCCGGACATGCTGGAGCTTCCGCTCCTCGGAACGATAGCCGCCGGAGAACCCATCGAGGCCATTGAGAACAGGGAGTCGATAGCCGTGCCCGCCGAGCTCGTACGTTCGCGCGGCCGCAGGCTGTTCGTGCTCAGGGTGAAGGGAGACTCGATGGTCGAGGAGCACATCCTTGACGGCGACTACGTCATAGCGGTCGAGGGGCACTCGGCCGACAATGGGCAAACGGTCGTAGCCTTGCTCGACGGTGAGAACGCCACGCTGAAGAAATACTACCGGGATAGAGACTCGATCCGCCTGCAGCCGGCCAATGAGGCCCTTGCGCCGATAGTCGTGAAGGGTCGGGACGTTCGCATTCAAGGGATCGTCGTCGGGTTGATGAGAAGGTACTGATTCAACGGTTTAGTGAGGGAAGGGGGTATCTGGAAATGAGTTGTCCGGATTGCGGAGGAATATTGGCGATGCTGGAAGGATGTGAGCTGTGTATCAATTGCGGATGGAGTCCGTGCTTTTCGGCGCATCCGTTTGGCGAAGGCTCGGGGAACCCGTCGATTGACTGTTCGGGCCAGGTTTTCCGAGCCTAGGTTCCCGCCATTTATGTCTGACCATTTTCGCTGCGAGTCGTATCCCGATGCGATAACCATGCTCTCCGCGCATCATCTGTTTTGACAATCGTCGTCTCGCCAAATATAATTCTCGCAAGATGTGGAGGATAACGACGAGGATTGGCATAGCGAAGAGAACCCATCGGGAGATGCAATGATGATCTTATTAAACCCCAAGAAGCACACCCGCGAGTATCCTGACGAAAAATCCAGAGAAATCATGCTCAGGACCATTGAGTTTTTCGAAAAGAAAGGAAAGAAGAAACTCAAGGAGGACGACCACAAGAAAAACTGGTACTCCGACTTCCTCGAATTCCAGAAGGGAGAGAAGATCTTTTCGACCCTTCTGACCCCCGCGGGCTATGGCGGCCCAGATTGCCGCTGGGACACCTGGCGGATATGTGAGTTCAACGAGATACTGGGTTTCTACGGGTTGTGCTACTGGTACACGTGGCAGGTTTCCATTCTCGGCCTCGGTCCCATCTGGATGAGCGCCAACGAGGAACTTAAGCTCAAAGCGGCTCACCTTCTCGACAAAGGCGCGATATTCGCATTTGGGCTTTCCGAGAAGGAGCATGGCGCGGACGTCTATTCGACCGGGATGACGCTCACGCCTCAGGCGGATGGAACCTACAGGGCCAACGGCGAAAAGTATTACATAGGCAACGGCAACGAGGCCCCAATGGTATCCACATTCGCCAAGATGGCCGACACCGGTGACTATGTTTTCTTTGCCGCCGATTCTCAGCACGAAAACTACGAGTGTAAGAAGAACGTCGTCGATTCACAGAACTACGTTGCCAACTACGCGCTTCACGACTACCCCGTCACGGAAGCGGATATTCTTTCAAGAGGCAGGGACGCGTGGGACGCCGCACTCAATACCGTCAACATTGGAAAGTACAACCTCGGCTGGGCGTCAATCGGCATTTGCACCCACGCACTCTATGAGGCGATCAATCATGCGGCGAACCGCAGGCTCTACAATATGTACGTGACGGATTTCCCGCACGTGAAGCAGATGTTCACCGACGCCTATACGCGCCTGGTGGCGATGAAGCTGTTTGCGTTGCGGGCGGCGGACTACATGCGAACGGCGTCGCTCGAGGACAGGCGTTATCTGCTGTACAACCCGGTTGTCAAGATGAAGGTGACGACGCAGGGTGAGGAAGTAATAACTCTCCTCTGGGATGTCATCGCCGCCAAGGGTTTTGAAAAGGACATGTATTTTGAAATGGCGGCCAGGGACATACGGGCACTGCCGAGGCTCGAGGGGACCGTGCATGTCAATATCGCTCTCATTCTCAAGTTCATGCCCAACTACTTCTTCAGTCCCGGCGAGTTTCCCGACATTTCAAAGCAGATGGACCCTCGGAGCGACGATTTCCTCTTCGGTCAGGGTCCCACGAAGGGGCTGGGCAAGATACGGTTTCATGATTACAACACCGCATACGACGGCTACGACCTGCCTAATGTGAACGTGTTCAAGGAACAGATTGGGGTTTTCAAAGAGTTCTTGGCTGCCGCCACTCCCGACGCCGAGCAGCAAAAGGACATCGATTTCCTGATGAGCCTTGGCGAACTATTCACTCTGGTGGTCTATGGGCAACTCATTCTCGAGAACGCCAAGATATATGATGTTGAGGATGCCCTCGTGGACCAGATATTTGACTTCATGGTGAGGGATTTTTCAAAGTTCGCGCTGCAACTGCACGGAAAACAGAGCAGCACGCCTGTGCAGATGGATTACTGCATGAATATGATTCGTAAGCCGGCTGTTGACAAGGCGAGATACCAGAAGATTTGGGAACACCACGTCTACGTATTGAAAGACGTGTATGAAATGAACGAGTAACACACGCGCGGAGAGAGCGCGACGCTCTCATTCATTCCGTGAAGATGTGAGACGTAACTGCCGCCATCTTTCAAAAGAACCATTCGACCTTGACGTAGTAGATGTTCCCCACGTCGTTGAAGTCGCTGCCGCGCTCGCCCGTGAAAAATTGGACGCCCGCTCTTATGTCCAGGTTCGCACGGGCCGAATAGTATATCTCAGGATTGAGGAACAGCCCCTCCCCCTCGATGTCCCAGACGCTGTATGCCTGCAGCTTGACGAGCGGCGTGAGGTCATACGTGGCGCCCATGCCGAGCTGGTGAGGGTTCAGGGTGGTCAGCTCGCCCCTTAGCTGGGCGTCGAGCAATTGCTGCCGGTCGAGCCGGGCGGCTTGTCCGTTATAGAAGTATTCGGCGACCAAGTAGAGGGTGTTCGAAAAGCTGTAATCGGCGCCCAGCACGAAGCGGTAGTGGTCGGGCCGGTCCTGGGCGAACGTGTACGTGAATTCTCCCCTAAGGCCTGCGTCTTTCACATAGCCGGAAAAATTCCCGCCGACGAATTCGTCGTGGTCGAATCGGCCGCCGATGAACGAGATGTCGTACGTTCCGACGGTGGTTCTGAACCTTCCGGCCGCCGAGCTCATGTCCTCTTCTTCGAGGAACGATTCTATCAGCGCAAAGTCGGGCGGCTCGGCTGCGAGGCGAGCGATCACATCGGGCGGAACGCCCCTCGCGAGAAGTTCCTCCAGCGTCGGGAGCCCGAACTTCTTCGAGCGCGCGTACACGAAGTTCACGAGTGTCAGCCCGTCGAACGGGATCTCAAGGTTTACGGCGTCGGCTCCGACCTTCTCCTCCGGTTCAATCTGGAGAGGGCTGACGGGATTGAAAATGTCGGTCGGATTCCAGAACAGCCCGGTTCCCCACGAAATCCGCTGGCGGCCCACCGTGAGATTGGCATGAGGGGCGCGCATGACGAGGTAGGCGCGATAGAGCGAGTGGCTCCAGAAGGCGTCGTCATGGTCCGCTATCGTATGTTTCCAATCGAAGTACGTCGTATCGCGCTCGCCGCGAGTGAAGGCGAAGTCGCCCGAGTCGAGAATGCTTCCGAAGTAAGCTTCGTGCTGGTACGTGACGTCGAGCTCGAGAGAATCGCCGTAGGAGGCCCTCCAGATGGTGCGAAGCCGATTGAAATCGCTCGTGTAATCCTTGCCGGCTGTGTCCTCGCCCAGCGAGAACAGGTTTGTGTAGCTGCCCGTCAGCGTCAGGTCGAGGGGGCCGCGTTCCAGGAGGTCGATTGCGTGCGCCTGACTGTAGGGAACAACAAGCGTCAGTAAAGCGAGAGCGGCGGGAAGAAAACGTTTCAGAGGCCGACACGGACCGACGAAGCGGCGGGTTGTCATGATTCCACCGGACGGCCGTCCCTTAGGAGAATGAGCCGTCGTGCCTTTTCCATCACCAGCGTGTCGTGCGTCGAGAAGAGAAACGTGATCTGCTTCTCTTCGTTGAGCTTGCGCATCAGGTCGAGAAGCGAAGCGGCGGTCTTGGAGTCGAGGTTGGCCGTCGGCTCGTCGGCGAGGACGAGCGAGGGCTCGGTCACAATCGCGCGCGCGACGGCGACCCTCTGCTGCTGGCCGCCGCTGAGTTCTCCCGGCCTTCGGTCGGCGAATTCTTCGAGCCCCACCTCGGCGAGCACGCGCAGAGCCCTGCGCTTTCCCTCCGCATGGTCCAGGCCCTGCAGTTGCATGACGAATTCGACGTTCTCTCGGGCCGTCAGGACGGGAATCAGGTTGTACGTCTGGAAGACGAATCCCAGTTGATGAAGCCGAATATTCGAGAGCTCGCTCTTGTTGAGCGCCGCCAGGTCCTGCCCATTGATGAACACCTTTCCCGAGGTTGCGAGGTCGAGGCCTCCTATCAGGTTCAGTAGGGTGGTCTTGCCCGAGCCCGACGGCCCGGCAATGGCCGTAAATTCGCCTTTCTCGATCGACAGGCTTACATCGTCGAGCGCGCGAATGGGCAGCTTGTGGTCGCTGTAAATTTTCGTGAGATTTTCGACTCGAACGATTTCCATGTCCCTATCTCACACGTACCTGATCGCCTCGACCGGCTGCAGTCGGGCGGCCTTCACGGCCGGATACACTGCCACGCTGAGCGACACGAACAACACAATGATGGATGAGCGAACGACGTTTCTCGCCGTCAGCTTGGCGTAGAGGATCGGGTCGAGCGTCGTTCCCACCATGCTCATTTCGCCCATGAAGCGGGTGAGGTCGATGCCGTGGGTCGTGCAGTACTGCGTTATGAGCGCGCCCGCGACGACTCCGCACACGAGGCTCACGACGGCTATCCACAATGATTCCAGCATGACCAGCCACACTATTTGTCGCGGCTTCGTGCCCATCGCCATCATTATCCCGAACTCGCGCACCCGCTCGAATATCGACATAAGCATCGTGTTGAGAATTCCGATGGCTACCACGAAGAAGACGATGACAATGAGGATGTAAACGCTGGCGTCGTCGATCCTGATGAACTCGGCCAGGTCGGGAGCGACCTCGTCCCATGTCATCACTTCCACCTTCGAGAGGTCGAGCCTCTGCCGCAGCCCTTTGGCGACCGCCTGGATATTGTCCGTGTTATCGACAATGATGGCGAACTCGAACACCTTGTCGCCGAGCACGAAAAATTTCTGACAATCCTCGATGTTTATGTAACAGACGCCCCGGTCGAGGTCGGGCATGCCGGTGGTGAAGATGCCCGACACCCTGAACAGGTCGTTGGCGAGCGAGCCGTCGGCCGCCTGGCCGAGCAGCACCAGCTTGTCGCCGATGCCGACTTTGAGAAACTTGGCCAGCTTGGAGCCGATGAGAATTTTCATCCCGCCCGGCGGAAGGTCGTACTCGCCCACGACAATCTTTTGAGCGATGTTTGTGACGCGGCTCTCGTGATCAGGCTGGATGCCCATGATCATCACGCCGGCGGAATTCTCGGCAGAGCTCAGGAGCCCTTGTCCCTTCACCCGCTCGGCATAACTTTCCACGTGCGGAAATGTTTCGAGCAGTTGTGCGATCGGCTCGGGGTTGGTCAGCGCACGCTGTATGTCCGGGTCGTCGTGGTACCCCTTCTCATGTATCTGTATGTGGCCGATCACGGTTCGGGTCGCATTGCGGATCATTTGCTCGTGGATTCCGTCGGCCAGTCCGACGAGCCAGATCAGCACGGTGAGCCCGAACGCGATTGCCAGAATGGTGAGCAGCGACCGGCGAAAGTTGCGCCACACGTTGCGCCATGCCATGCGGACAAATATCATGAGCTGGATTCCCGAGTGTTCTCTACTTCACATGTTTGAGGTTCTGAAGCGTAAAAATCTCGTCGGGGATTTCCCGGTTGAACAAGATTTTGTCCACCTTCAGCACCGTATTCTGTCCGGGTTTTTCGACGGGCTGCATGAACCATTGTGTGGGTATCACGCGGTCGTCCATTTTCTTAAATTCGGAAAACGAGAGCACGCGTACGAGCTTTCCCCTTTCCGTGTAGAATTCCTCTCGCAGAGGGTTGAAATCGGATGTTCGCACGACGAAGATGATTTTGCCCCACACGACCGGAGCGTGGGGCTTGGGTATCAGCTTCACCTTGTATGCCTCGAATCCGTCGAACGTCTCCAGTCCGAGAAACTCGTGGGTATAATCATCGACCACGCTGCTTTCCTTCACGAGGTCGTCGTTGGTGAAGTCGCTTCCCATCCACGGCTGCATCATCAGCGACGGCGGAATCTTTATGATGCGTTCGACCTTGGGAAGATAATTCCACATGTTTGTCTGGATCCGAAGCGAGCCGACGCCGGCCTCCTTCGCGGGCGAGGTGATGCGGATAAAGGTCATCTCCTTGCCCCTTGACCACGCATCCAGTTTGAGAGTGCGTTGCCAGTTGGGCGTGGTCACCGTCATCTCGTATGTTCCGATGCTCGTGTTGCCTCGCAGCAACTGGTCGCACTTCTTTATGATTTCCGTTGCGCTCGGCTCCTCGGCGCACAGGCCCCCTCGGCAGGGCAGGAGCGCAAGCCCGGCTGCCACGAGAACGAGCATCACAGCACGTGTAGCGGAACGTCTGTCAGCAATGGAGAACATCTTGGCTCACTTTCAATTCTCTTTTGCCTCGGGCCAAACCGGAAACTGCCGCTCCGGTCATTCTTTGCCTATTTCCTCAGACCTGCAAACAATGCTTCGGTCAACGTGTCGCTCATGGCTTTCAGATCGAACATATTCTTGTTTATCAGAAGCTGAAACACGAGGCCGTCGAGCGTTCCCAATATGATAAGAGCCATCAGGTTCGCGTCGAATTCCTTGAAGACGCCGGCGGCCTGTCCCTGGCGAATGTATTCGGCGAGCGTCTTTGCCATGTGGTTGTACAGGTTCGACATCAGCCGGCGAAGTTTGTCTTCCTCTCCCTTCCTGTCCATCTCCGACCAGACATCCACAAAAAGGTACGTCAGGCCCGTCCACATAGCAGCCTGCTCGAGCGTGGACGCAATCAATGTGCGAATCTGTTGCTCGGGGTGCGCCACCGATTCCAACTCTTTTTTTTGCTTCAGTATGTACTGTTCATACAAGTATTCGCTCATCTCAAGGAAAAGGTCCTGCTTGCTCCTGAAGTATTCGTACACAGTCCCTTTTCCGACGCCGGCCTCGTCCGCGACGTCTTTCATCTTCGCTCGGCGATAGCCGGTTCTCGAGAAGACAGCGATTGCGGCCTCGATGATCTCGTTTCGTTTCTTTTGCTTGTCAACGATTATCGGCACGGACGCTCAGCCTCGATAAGAGAGTGACGTTTCGTCATGAAGTTACGCTAGGCTATTAATGCCATAACCTATTGTTCTATAGGGTGTTGCCATCTGAATGAGATGTCCAACATATCCATGACCGACCCGTCGGTCAATATAAGCATACCATACTTTCTCAGCTTTGTCAACCCAGAATCGTGAAAAGGTGGTGAGGCTGTACTCCATTTCCCGTGACGCAGCCTCATTCATAGTGGAGGCTACGGAGACATACGGCGAGGAAGTCATTGCGAGGGAGTGTAACGACCGAAGCAATCTCTCCTCTCGCCAAGTCGCAAAGACGCAAAGCTCTGGTTCACGGTCTCCGTCTTTCGGTTTTCTGTTTGAACCGTAAACCGTAGAGCCCAAACCCTAAACCGACTTCCCCTTTAACCTTTTCCCTTCGTCCTTTTCTGACCACAAAGATTTCCTTCACCGCAAAGACGCGAAGAGCGCAGAGAAATTTGCTCGATTCCTGGACTTTGAGCCTCAACCCTTGACTCTAGACTCAGGACTCCGGACTGTCTTATTCCCCTTGACATTAGTTAACTGAAAGCAGTACTTTGTAGCTGTCAAGGACAGAGTTCCGAGGATGAAAGGCGGCAAAAGGAACAACATATATGGGCATCACCATTCACTACCAGCTCATGGTGGATTCGGAGGAGAAGGTTGACCGGATCACCGAGCGCTTCTCCAGCAAATCTTATGACAGGAAGATTGTTGACTGTCCCTTCGATTTCAGGCTCCTGGAATCCGGGTATATGGATGCGCCTGACATGGAGCAGAACTGGGAGGAGTATGCGCTCCACAGCATGGCGGATATTATAAAGGGAGAAATGGGAAACAGGCTTCCCGAAAGGTTCAAGGGAGCGGTTCTTTTGGTGGACAATGGCTGCGAGCCTTTCTGGCTGACCTTTGGAGACTATGGAGAGCAGGGCTGGTGGAACAGGCATTTTACGAAAACCCAATATGCCCGTGAAGGCTTCCGCACGCATGTTGAAATCATAAATATGCTCAGGGAGTTGAACGAGATGGCGGATTATCTGAAGGTGATCGATGAGACGGGGCTTTGGGAGAGCGGCGACCTGGAGGCGGCCGCCGGAATCTTCAGGCAAAACGAGATCACGCTGAAGGCCTTTGGCACCATGCTCAGGGATGCGTCAAGGGATGCCGGGCTTGAAATAGAGGCGGGATATAACGGGCAAGAGGAGGACCTGGAGACCAACAGGGAGGTTCTCGAAAAAATCGGGCGGATGCGACAAGATTTCAAAACGGAGATAAACAGCGAAATCCTGTCCCGCTATTGTGATGAGATTCCGGAGGCGGCCGACTTCCTCCGCGATTTCTTCAAGCGTTCCGGCGACCATCCCCAACCGGTCAACTTCGTTCGATATATGAGCGAACTGGAGTTGCTATGCGAAGGGAACGAGGTTCTAAAAGAGAAGAAACGCAAGCTTTTCGAGGCGTTTGCTCAGATCACCGGCATGCAGAAAGCCCGAAAGTTCTCGTAGATGTTATGGTTGTCGATGAAAGCCAGATATGCGCCCCTATGCTTCGATTATCATTGGGCGGCGACAGACCGCACGCACCCATTGACAAGAGGCAAAGTTAATGGTATATTTATGATAGTACCATAGTACCTTCTTGTTGTGACATGGGCGAGCCGATGTGAGAAACCAGTTCTTCGGAACAAAACAGAGGTCGTCTATAGAGTGCCCATCATTCGAAAATACCCAAAATATGTTGCGATCTATGTCCCGTCGAGTGACAAGGATGGAAGGAACCTCGCCCCTGAAATCCATGAAAAAGCTCTGAAGAACGTGCGGGATAAATTCAGGTCCTGGTGCGGAGGGTCCACATCGAAACCGCAAATGAAAGAAAGAATTTTTGAGGATCCCAACATCGTCGGGGAATTCGACCCGGACATGGGGAAAATCGCAATTCGTGAGGAGATCATCTTGGTTTATGGGTACTACTCCGACGACGAAGCGGCTCGCGTTGAAAAGGAGCTCCCGAAGCTTGCGGAGCACCTCTGCAAGAAGTGCGACCAGGAATGTGTAGCAATCATAATCGATGACGAATTTCAACTAATTGCGCCGGATTGACGAACAATTGAGAGAAGCGTTCCTGCAATTCAGCGGGAGTGAGATGTTAGAGAATTTGTGAGGTTAGAGAACTTGTGAGGGACCAAAATGAAAAGGGCCAACCTGCATCTGAATGCCTGCAAGGAGAAGGAAGCTGAAATCAATAGAAAGCTTGCGCGGCTAAGCCCGGACTACTCGATTTCGAGGCTTCGATTGCAGCCAAACGGCAAGTTTGCGTTTGACCTTAAGTGCGCTTTTGCGCCGGAAGACCTGGATGAAGTAAGGAAAGTCTTTCAGGGCGTTTTGGCGGGCTTCAAAGAAGGCGAGCGAAAAGAGCAGACAAAAGTCTATCTGTCGCCCAAAGCTCGGCAGAAGCTTAAAGAACTGGCGCATGTCCAGGGTGCCACGCAAAGCGCCATAGTTGAGCGCTGCATTCTGGAGTTGGCAAAGAATACCGCTAAGGAGAAACCCCAGGAGGCCGAGGTCGTCGCCGTCGGCCCGGGCGTTGTCGGCGAGGACGGCAAGCAAGTGAAGAAGGGCGACCGCATCCTTATCGAAAAATTTGCCGGAACCGAAGTTAAAATCGAAGGCAAAGAGTACATAATAATGCGCGAAGACGACGTTCTCGCCATAATCGGAGCTTCGGGGGGGCGAGAAGCTGAACGCCGCCGTAAAGGTGACGCTCGGTCCGAAGGGCCGAAACGTCGTTCTCGATAAGAGGTGGGGCGCCCCGACCCTCACCAAAGACGGTATCACGGTCGCAAAGGAGGTCGAGCTCGAAGACGCCTATGAAGACATGAACGCTCAAATGGTGAAGGAAGTGGCCTCGAAGACCAGCGACGTTGCCGGTGACGGTATTACGACCGCCAGAAAGGCCGTTTAGTTTTCCCGTCTATTGCGGGTCGGGTTCTCCGTCCAGAAATTCCTGCAGTATTGGCTCGGCGAGGTGGAGGTCTTCTCTGGCGACGACGACCTTGACTGCGCCGGCCCCGCCGGGGGTCACGTAAAACGGCGCCAGAGTTCCCATCACTTCATCTTTCAGGAATGCCGTGATACCGTTGCCCTCCAGCAGGCTCTTGACCAAGTCCGCCTCTATGGTGTTCCCTTCATAAACAACAACGAACCGACTCTCTTCGGGCACGCGGTGTTTCTCCGATATATTTATGCGGGCAACAGCTCAGGAGGAAGAAGCAGGTCGATCAATGGTTTGCCGTCTCGAACGACGGGCACGAGGACGAGTGTGTTACGGACGGTTCTCATGCAGACGCACAGGCTTCCGACGGGGTGCTCGAAGCAGAATTCTCTTAGAAATTGCCATGGCTCGTTCGCGCCTGTCTCCCTGCCCAGCAGCATCGGTCCGATGGGCGAGTAGTCGTCGGGCTTGCCGTTCTCGATATTCGAGAGCGCCGCGGCGGCCGCCCTGAGGTTGCTCACCAGCTCCGGCAGGTTCATGTCCCTGCAAACGGCCAGCGCGCCCAGCACGCGCCGTCTCTGTTCGGGCCGGGCCGCGGCAATGAGCCGCTGCGCCAGTGCGTCGTTCGGGAGAAGAAAATTGATGCCCGCCTCGACGAGCAACTCGGGGGAAAGCGCAGTCAAACACTTCTCCGGCTCGGACGGGCATTGCGAATGCAGCTCCGGCCCAAGGTACTGGTAGTGCGGCCCGATAGGCTGGTCGATGCTTGCCGCGACGAAGAAAGCGGTTGCGGCGCGTTCGGGCTTGTCGTCGCGCACGAATTGTTCGCCCGCCTGCGCGTAGAGGGCGACCATCTCCTTCTTGATGCCGAGGAGCCTGTATGCGTCCTCCGCGTAGGAGAATTTGCCGCGCGCCACGGCTTCCTTCGCCGCTTCCTCCAGCAGCGCCGCCGGCACCGCGTCCCCTTTCAGTTCGCGGCTTTCGACAAGTTCCATGGCGGCTCGGAACCTGGGCGATTCGGCCATTTCGGCGTGAGGCAGAAGATAGGCCAGATGTTCCAACAGGGTGGGGCCGACGCCGGTCTCGTCGTCAGTGTCCGCGAACTCTTTGAGGCGAGAAAAAAGGTCGTGGAAGGCGAACGTGTTGCCGGTCGCAACGGCATTGGCGATAACCAGCCTCTTCAGTTCCGCCACGTTCCGAATGTCTGCCGATGTAATCTTATCGCGTTTCATGGTCAGGAGAGCTGAAGCTTTTTCGTTAGCTCGACAACGATACGAGCGATTTCTTCGCCACGCTTCTTCCTCATGTCCTGCACACTTGTGTAGCCCTGCCAGTCGATGCGAAACGACGTGCGACGCCCCTTTTCCTCCGCCTTTCTCATCGATTCGGCCCGCTCCAAGCTCAGCCATTCCGATAATTTTTCGGGTGAGACGCTGTCGAAACGGCTGTTCCTTGCGGCCTCGAACAGTTTCTCGTAATAGAAATCCGCCAGCGCGCCTCTCGCCGATTCAAATTTCAAAACGGCCTTCTTGAGCTTTTCGTCTTCCTCGATGGATTGTTGCTCCTGTAGCTTTCCTCTGCGGCTGGCTTCGATTTTTTCTTTTTCCGATTCCGCCTTCTCGACCTCCTTGAGTTTCGAGTCGTAAGAGTTGCGGGCGCGCTCGTCGGAGAGCACACGCAGCGCGGCGTCGGCAATTATGAAGGCCACCGCGGCGGCCCTCTTCTGTTCCTGGGGTTTGGCGTCGGGATTCAGCGTGGACGTCCGAACGCGATGAGCCTCTGCGATTTCTTCCGCGCCGGCTTCGGGATCGACTTCAAGAATCCTGTAGAAATTATATTTTTCCCAATCGGTCGCCACGTGTCTTTTGCCTCGGTGAATGAATCTGCATCAAAAGAGAAGCTATTCTTCCTCGGCTTCGCCCGTCATGGGGACGAAAATCACCCCGATATCCTTTTTCTCGGTGACGCCCTTCTCGTCCTTCGTTATCAGGGTTAGCCTTTGGTTCCACGCCTCACCGACGGGTATCACCATTCGGCCCCCCACCTTGAGCTGCTCGACGAGCGGCTGCGGTACATGGTCGGGCGCAGCGGTGACGATGACGGCATCAAACGGCGCATGCTCGGGCCATCCTTGGTATCCGTCGCCGACCTTGACGAAGACGTTTTCGTAGCCGAGCCGCTTCAGCGTTTCTTCGGCGTTTCGGGCCAGGGGTTCGAGTATCTCGATCGTGTACACCTTGTCAACTATCTCGGCGAGCACCGCCGCCTGATAGCCCGAGCCGGTGCCGATTTCCAACACCTTCTCGCCGCCTTTCAGGTTCAATATCTGCGTCATGTATGCGACAACGAATGGCTGCGAGATGGTCTGCTCCATCCCGATGGGAAGCGCGCGATTCTCGTAGGCGGCGAAGCGGTACCGCTCCGGCACAAACTCGTGGCGCTGAACCTTTTTCATCGCGGCCAGCACTTTTTCGTCGGAAATGCCCTGGGCCTCTATTTCGCGAACGAGACGCTCGCGAAGAACTTCCGAGGAAACCCCGCCGATCTCCTCCTCGGCGGCCACGGCGCCGTGCTGCAGAACCCCGATCAGCGGGAGCGTTTGAAACAGAAACAGCGCAAATCCTGCAAGCATCAGAAGCAGATGTTTCAATCTAAACATGAGAATCACCTCGATTCGACTCTTCGTGACGATTATAGCATAACGCGACAGCGGGGGACAATAACTACGCAGACGGCGTATTGAGGGTCCTGGAACCGACACGTCCAATAGGGGAAATTGAACTTATTTGCTAATTAGCGCGAGATGACTGAAAAATTTCACGAGTCGCTTGACAAATCCCCACCCCCATAATAAAATTATAGGGCAAAGGCGGCATAGCCAAGTGGTAAGGCAGAGGTCTGCAAAACCTTTATACCCCGGTTCGAATCCGGGTGCCGCCTCCAAGTGGCGACCCTTGCGGGTCGCCCTTTTCTTTGTGATACCGACATCGTTTCAGCACGAAGCGTGCTCTGACCCCGCGTGGAAGAAACGAAGAAATCTCCATTTCGGACGGCATTGATGTATAATATGGAAATA
Source organism: uncultured bacterium (assembly GCA_964607485.1). GTDB lineage: Bacteria > Abyssobacteria > SURF-5 > SURF-5 > SURF-5 > CAZSKP01. Next base: position 160,755 of record CAZSKP010000006.1, read on the forward strand.
ATGCCGGGGTGGCGGAATAGGCATACGCAAGGGACTTAAAATCCCTGGGTGGGTAACCACCATGCGGGTTCAACTCCCGCCCTCGGCACCTTGGCTTGACTCAGACATTGTCCAAATCCTCGAATTTTTCAATCTTCTTACCGTTCCTCTTGCTTTCCCCCTTTTGTCCTCTCCTCCTTTAAAAAAAATCCCCCGGGAACGCGTTTGCGTTCCCGGGGGAGGTGTTGCCGGTTATGCCGGCCTTCGGGATTTAGAAGACCAGCATGGCCTGTACGTACAGGTAGTCGACGTCGTCATCGTGGCCAACGCCCCAAGAATTCTTGATCGCGTCATCGGCGAAGAAGTGTGCCCAACCGACGCGCAGATTCAGATCCTCGGTGTACTGGTAGTCGGCCAACAGGT
>CAZSKP010000007.1:0-58106 GCA_964607485.1 uncultured bacterium
GGGCCCGGCCGTGTGGGCGCCGCGCGCGCAGGCCGACAAGAAGGCCTATCATCTCAAGATGAAGCACGTCCTCGAAGAGGCCGACGGGCTCGACCTGAAACAGGCGCTCGTCGAGGACATCTGCGTCGAGAACGGGCGCGTCGCGGGCGTCGTGACGCAGACTCACACGAAGTTCGAGGGCCGCGCGGTCATCATCACGACGGGCACCTTCCTTCGTGGGCTGATTCACATCGGGCTGTCGCAGCACGAGGCCGGCAGGGCGGGGGAGTTTCCGTCGCGGCGGCTCTCCGATGCGCTCGAACGAGCCGGATTCGAGCTGGCGCGGTTGAAGACGGGCACTCCGCCCCGCATAAACAGGAACACGGTGGACCTCTCGGCCTTCACGGAACAGCCGGGCGACGTGCCGCCGCCGCCGTTCTCGTTCTCGACCGAAAGAATCGACCGCGAGCAGGTTCCGTGCTATCTCGGCTACACGAACGAGCGCACGCACGAGGTCATCCGCAACAACCTCGACCGCTCGCCGCTTTATTCCGGCAAAATCGTCGGCATCGGCCCGCGCTATTGCCCGTCCATCGAGGACAAGGTCGTCAAATTTCCGGACAAGCAGCGGCACCAGATTTTTCTCGAGCCCGAGGGAATCGAAACGGACGAGCTGTACTGCAACGGAATCTCCAGCAGCCTGCCCGAAGACGTGCAGCTCAAATTCCTGCGCACCATCCGCGGGCTCGAGCACGCCGAGATCATGCGCCACGCCTACGCCATTGAGTACGACTTCGCGCCACCCTCGCAGATACGGCCAACGATGGAAACGAAGCGGGTCGAAGGCCTGTACTTCGCCGGGCAGATAAACGGCACCTCCGGCTACGAAGAGGCCGCCGCGCAGGGGCTGATGGCCGGCATCAACGCGGCGCTCAAGCTACGGGGCGAGCCGCCGCTCGTCCTCGACCGCTCTGAAGCCTACATCGGCGTGCTCATGGACGACTTGGTCACGAAGGAGATACGCGAGCCCTATCGCATGTTCACGGCGCGGGCGGAATACCGCCTCCTGCTCCGGCAGGACAACGCCGACCTGCGTCTGATGCCCATCGGACGCCGGCTCGGGCTGGTGGACGACGCCGCGTTCAAGAGGCTCGAGAAAAAGCGGGAGCGAATCGAGGAGGAATTGCACCGGCTGAGAAGCCACAGGGTCTCGCCGTCGGACGGCATAAACGGAATTCTGCGCGAACGCGGGACGGGGCCTCTCAAGGACGGGACGACGCTGGAGCATCTGCTGCGGCGGCCCGAGCTGTGCGTCGCCGACGTGTACGCGATGGCCGGGCTGGCGCTGCCCGACGACAGCGTGTCGGAGCAGGTCGGGATAGAGGTGAAATACGAGGGCTACATCAAGCGCCAGCTCGCGCAGATAGAGAGATTCAAGAAACTGGAGGACACGACGATTCCCGATGACCTCGATTACTCCCGCCTTCACGGGCTCTCGACCGAGGGCCGAGAAAAACTCTCCCGGCTGCGTCCCCTCTCGCTCGGCCAGGCGGCTCGCATCTCCGGCGTCAGCCCGTCCGACATCTCCATCCTGATGGTCTATCTGAAAAAGTGAGCATCCTCGTCGCGACGGCCGAAATGATTCAGAGTCATTGCGAGGGAGAATCACAGACTCGACCGAAGCAATCTCGGAGGCCTTTTCCCCAATGCCATCGGGGTTGCTTCGTCGCCCGAGCTTGCAGCTCTTTGCTTCTCGCAATGACGAGGTCGGGAAACGTTTTTGGGCGAGGAATCACTTGGGCAATGCGCCGTCAAGACCTGATCCATTAACATTGACAGTCTTATGCGGATTAAGATAAGTACCTTGTTCCCGTAAATCCCGAGGCCTCCGCGAATCCCCATATGACTTAACCTAAAGGTCAATTATCGAACCAAAGACGCTCAACAAGATGCTGTAGCTTCCCATATTTTCTCCTCGCCGTTTCGGGGATAGCAGAGAGAAAATCCCTCTCTTCATAAGGCCTTGCGCCGTTCGTGTATAGGCTCGTTCAACCCGGACTCATCACTCCCCAGGCCTGATGGGTGCTTGGACTGCGCAGGAGTATCATCTGCGCAGGCTCGCGAGTTTATCGCTTTACATGCATACCTGAGATTGTTATATTTCAAAGGAAGAGAGTTTAAGGAAATGAGAGAATTTGACGAAAAACTGAGATTAAAGGTCGTAAGCGACCCCGATTTAACCCCCCGGAGAATTAAAGAAAGGGGGAATGTGATGGGACAAAAGCGAAGCCAAGACATTATGAGTGGAGAAATTTTGAAGTGGGTTACAAAAAAGGAGAACGACAATGGCTGAGCAACATGTCTTAAGAGAAGGAGAAATGGGAAGAATGACTCTAACGACCGGCTCCCTAGGTGAAGCAATCGGAGGAGCAGGCGGAGTGGTTCTCTCCATACTTGGGTTGACAGGCATTCTGCCCGTTCAGTTGGCGGCCGTGGGCGCGATTGCGCTCGGCGGAGGTCTCCTGTTCGAGGGCGGCGCTATAGCGGCTCGCTATACGAAGCTCGTCCCTCATATGGGCGAAAGCTGGGTTAACCTGGCAGAGCTTGGCGGCGGAATGACGGCCGAGTTCATGGGCGGAGCCGCTGCAATGCTGCTAGGCATTCTGGCGCTGCTGGGAGTAGCGCCGATGATATTGCTGCCTGTCACCGCGCTTGTGTTCGGTGGAACGCTGGTGTTCGGAACCGGCGTCACAACGAGGCTGCGGCATCTCGATGTACCAGAGTCGAAGTACCATCAACACCTCCAGGAGATGATCCGCGAGGCGATGGCGGCCGCGGCTGGCGTTCAGTTGCTCATCGGACTTGGAGCATCCGCGCTGGGAATCATCGCGCTGGTGGGCGTCGCCAATCCGACGATGCTGTCGCTGGTGGCCTTCCTGGCGGTCGGATCCTCGATTCTGCTGAGCGGATCCGCAATAACCGCAAGGATGCTTAGCATCTTCCAGCACTAGGAATACCGCCGGACCTCCAACTGAGAAAGGAGTAGAGCGGATATAAGGAAAGGAAAAGGTAGAGCGAATTTGAGATATGAGTGAAGGCTGCAGAGGCGGGTAACCTCTGCGGCCGGCAGCAAAGGGGGCATATCCTCAAAGAGAGGGTATGTCCTTTTGTTTAATACAAATCGATCCGGATGAGAAACCGGCGAAGCGGCGTCCGCGAAGATTGACGTTGACAGTCTTATGCGGATTTGTCATAATGAACACAGTCAGTTCATCCGAAGGAACGCAGCATGGACAAATTCGACGAGTTCCTCAAGCGTCACGTCGGCGTGCGCTCGAAAGTGTGGATCGAGGCCGACGGGCTTCCCTTGATCGGCTCGGGCAGGGCCGACCTGCTCAGGGCGGTGGACAGGACCGGCTCCATCAACGCGGCCGCGAAGGAGCTTGGGATGGATTATCGCCGGGCGTGGGGACTGATCGACAGCATGGAGCGGCGCCTGAAGTTCAAACTGGTCGTGCGCCGGCGCGGCGGCTCCGGCAGGGGCACTTCGCTCACCGACGAAGCCCGCAGGCTGCTCGATTTATACGAACGATTCAACGAGCGGTCGCAGAGTTCCACCGACCGCCAATTTCGTCACATCTTCCGGCGGCATCAAAAGGAGACGAAACATGAAGATTAGACAGGTGGCGGCGCTCGCCGCATTGCTTGTGGCCTCGTCATGGACTATTCCGGCGAGCGCCGGAGAAATCGAATTCTTTGCCGGGTCGGCCTCTAAGCCGGCGACACAGGAGCTCGTCGAGCTTTTTGAAGCCGAGACGGGTCACACCGTCAGGCTCCATTTCGGCAGCTCGGGGAATTTGCTTTCCCAGATGAAAATCGCGCACCGTGGAGACCTCTATTTTCCCGGCTCTCCCGACTACATGAACCGCGCGAAGCAGGACGGCGTCGTCGTCGCCGACACCGAAAGAATCGTGACCTACTTGATTCCGGCGATAAACGTGCAGAGGGGGAACCCGAAGGGGATAAAGACGCTGAGCGACCTGGCCGGGGACGACGTGCGCGTTGCCATCGGGAATCCGCACCACGTGTGCGTCGGACTGTACGCGGTCGAGGTATTGGAGAAGAACAACCTCGCGCGCGAGGTCCGGCCGAGAATCATCGGTTACACGGAAAGCTGCGCCAATACTGCGAACATCGTGGCCCTCAACGGCGCCGACGCCGCGTTGGGCTGGCGCGTGTTCGAGTCGTGGAACCCGGAAAAAATACAGACCGTCCTCCTTCGGCCTGACCAGATACCTCGAATCAGCTACATGCCGATAGCCGTGTCCTCGTTTTCCGAGAATCCCGAGCTCGCCCGACAGTTCATCGAATACGCCTGCTCCGATAAAGGCAGGAAGATTTTCGAGAAATGGGGATACCTGACCAAAGAGGAAGATGCCCGCAAATATGCGCCGAATGCGTCGATAGGCGGGGGTTATGTCCTCCCAGAGGGGTGGTGAGACGAGCCGGTGCCGAATTCATTGGAAACCGAATCGAGGCAGAGTCGCTTCGTTTCCGCGCCGTTTGAGAAGGCGACGTTCGCCCTGCCTATGGTTCTGGTAGTCCTTTTCTACCTGACCGTGCTGTTCCTGACTTTCCAGGATTATCCGCCTGTGAAAATCTTCGAGATCGCGCTATCCTCGGAGATAAGGCACGCGATTTTCCTGAGCCTGACGACCGCCACCGTTGCAAGCGCGATAGCCATGGCGCTGGGCGTTCCGACCGCGTACTTTCTCGCCCGCCGCCATTTTCCGGGCAAGGCGTGGATAGACGCGCTGCTTGACATTCCCGTGTTCATCTCGCCCATCGCCATAGGCGCATTGCTGCTGGTGGCGTTCAGCAGCCCACAGGGCAGATGGCTGCAGGACCACACCTTCGACGTGGTCTTCGAGGTGCCCGGCATCGTCGTCGCGCAGTCGACCATCGTGACCGCGCTGGCCGTCCGGTTGATGAAGGCCACGTTCGAGGCCGTTCCGCTCAGGTACGAGAAGGTGGCGCGCTCTTTGGGCTGCACGCAGTGGAAGGCATTCTGGAAAGTTGTCCTGCCGCTCTCGAAGGGCGGCCTGCTCGCCTCGGCGATTCTGGTCTGGGCGCGGGCCGTCGGCGAGTTCGGAGCGACGGTGACGCTCGCCGGCGCGACCGAGCGCAAGACGGCGACCATTCCGACTTCGATATACCTCGGCTTCGCGAGCGCCGACGTGAACCGCGCCCTGACGCTGGTCGTCATACTGACGCTGATAGCCATGCTCAGCCTGGTCGGCCTGCGCCGCGTGGCAGGCAAGGTGCCCGAACTATGATCTCTCTCGACCGAATCGGGTTGGCTCTCGGAGGCTTCTCGCTCGCCGACATTTCGCTCTCCGTCGAGGACGGCGAGTATTTCATCCTTCTCGGTCCGTCCGGAGTGGGAAAGACGACCCTGCTCGAAGCGGTCGCCGGGCTGGTTCCCGTCGGAAGCGGCCGCGTGCTGCTCGACCGTCTCGACGTGACTCATCAGCCGCCCGAGGCGCGGCCGATCGCCTACGTGCCCCAGGACGCGTCGCTGTTCCCCCACCTGAGCGTGAAGGAGAACGTCCTGTTCGGCGCGTGCGCACGCCGCATGCCGGAGACGCGACTGCGTCCGCTGTTCGACGACCTGGTCGAATCGCTGCAGCTCGAGAAACTGTTGGACAGGAACCCCGTCAGCCTCAGCGGGGGCGAGCGCCGCCGCGTGTCGCTCGCGCGGGCGCTGCTCACGTCGCCCCGAATCTTGCTGCTCGACGAGCCTTTCAGCGGGCTCGACCCGCCCATCCGCCGCGAGCTTCAGGTATTGGTCAAACGCCTGCAGCGACATTTGAAGGGAACGTTTCTTCACGTCACGCATGACAGGGAGGAGGCGTTCATCCTTGGCGACGTGATAGCCGTGATGATAGACGGGAGAATCGAGCAGATTGCGAAGCGCAACCGGGTGTATTTCCACCCGCTCAACCCGAAGGTCGCCCGCTTCACCGGCATGGAGAACATGCTCGAGGCCGAGGTGGTCGCGGTTGACGACGACGGCTCGCGCTTCACCGTTCGATGGTTCGACAACCGGCTGACAGTGGCCTCGAACCGCTTCCGGCCGCAGGTCGGCCAGCGCGTCATCCTGGGCGTTCGGGCCGAGGAGGTCATGTTCGTCAAACCCGACAAGCCAATTCGCGAAGGCCGTGATTTCAACATCTTGACCGGCGTCCTCACGGAGATACTCGAAAAAGGGGCGACGCACACGCTTGTCATCGTCGAGGAAGCCTCTGGGCAGCCGATCAGCATGGAGCTTCCCAATTTTCTGTACCGGCGATACGAGTTTCGAGAAGGTCAGCACGTCGGCGTGCGGATACGGCCCGATAAATTTTGCGTGATGCGGAAGTGACGGTTGATTGAGATTTCACGCGGGTCAGGTATTGCAAAAGCTGGTCAAAGAATATATATTACATACGGAGCCTTTAGATAATAACGCCACCCAGTTCGTTCGACGTTTCCGACAAACGGCCAGAGATTCGACCACAGGAAAGGCCGAACGGAGCCATAATGCAGGCTTCCGAAACCGCCACCCGATTTCGATGCCGAGTCGTGCGAAAGAGCGCTCGGTCATTTTTCGTATCCGCATGCCTGTTGACGTGGGCTCTCTGCCTGCCGCCCCGCTCAGTGGCCGAGGACACCTCCGCTCCGACTCCTCTCAGCCTCAAGGACTGCATCGACATATCGCTGGCATCGAGCCCCGACGTGCTGGCGGCGCAGGAGCGCACCGAGCAGGCGCGGGCCGCCGTGAAGCAGGCTCAGTCGGGCTTCTATCCCAGGCTCTCGATAGGGGAGACCTTCACGCGGACCGACTATGCGCCGATGGTCTTCAGCAACAAACTTGCGCAGGGCAAACTGTCTGGCAGCTTCCCCTTTCCGCCGCCTCCCGGGTTTGACCCGTTCGCCCAATTCAACGAGCCCGGCCCGTTCAACAACTGGAACACGCAGTTGCTGCTCCAATGGCCCCTGTTTCGCGGAGGCGGAACCTACTACGGCAACCGGGCCGCCATCGCCTCGCTGGGCGCCGCCGAGTTGGCGCTCAGGACCGTCCACAACGACCTTGCATTCGCTGTTACGACCGCTTACTACGAAATCCTGAAGACCGAGAATTCCATCCGGATTGTCGAGGAATCCGTCCGGCAGATCCGGTCGCACCTCGACATCGCGAAGGCCCGCTTCGAGAACGAGGTTGCGCTCAAGTCGGACGTGCTTCGCGTGACTGTGCGGCTGGCCGAGGAGGAGGAAGCGCTCGCGATTGCCCGCCACAATCTGGAGCGAGCGAAATCGCAGCTCAACCTCGCGATGGGCCGACAGGTGAACCGTCCGCTCGAACTCGCCGGCGATGAGGCGTCGGCCTTTATCCCATCAGAGACATCTGAGAAACCCGAGGAACTCATGCAACTGGCGCGCCGACTCCGACCGGAGGTCGAGGGAATGGACAAGACCGTCGCGGCGCTCGAAAATTCGGTCGCCGCGGCCAGGGCCGGCTACTATCCTCAGATCGACGCCTTCGCTCATTATGACATCGACACGGAGGATTTCTCCGACAGCGGCGACAGTTGGACGGTAGGCGTCGGCGCGAGCCTGGCCATCTTCGACGGATTCCACACGCGCTCCGTCGTGCAGGCGGCACGGGCGCGTCTTCGCGAGGCGCAGGCCAAGAAGGAGCAGCTTCTCCTTCAGATCGACATGGACGTGAAGAACGCGTACCTGGCGAAATCGGAGGCGGCCGCGCGGCTGGCGGTGCTTGAGCAGAGCGTCGCCGAGGCCGACGAATCGCTGCGCATAGTGTCGGAGCGATACGCCGAAGGGCTCGCGCTTGTGACCGCGCTGCTCGACGCCGAGGTCGCCCTCACCAACACGCGTCTGCACAAACTCATCGCCCGGTATGATTACCTCGTTGCGACGGCTGCGCTCGACCGCGCCGTCGGCAGGATAACAGGGGAAGGACCCGGACAATGAAACGACGGTATAAATTGATTCTTGCGACGATAGGCTCACTGGTCGTTCTCGTATTGATGTTTATGTGGTTGACCGGAAACCTGTCGCGGCAGGGAAAGATTCGTCCGGGCAAGCGCGAGGTGGCGGAAGTGAGTGCCGCCGGGCTCAAGACATTCGAGGTGTCGGCCGTCACGGTTCCCGTCGAAGTCGAGGCCGTGGGCACGGTGACCGCGCGTGAGGCGGCCGAGGTGTCCAGCCGAATCATGGCTGTCGTAACGAAGGTCGGCGCCGATGCGGGCGAGAAGGTGGAAAAGGGTCGGACGCTCTTTGTGCTCGATTCCCGGGATGCGCAGGCGCGGCTGACGCAGGCCCGCGAAGCGCTCGCCTCGGCCGAGGCGGCTCTCGAACGGGCGACTCTGGATGCCGGCCGCATCGAGCGCCTCTATGAGAAGCAGGCCGCTACCAAGCAGGAATATGACGGTGCTCAGGCCGCGCTCAAGATGGCGCGGGCGTCGGTCGAGGCCGCGAAGGGGGCGGTCGGCGAGGCGGCGGCCAACCTTTCCTATACGAGGATACGTTCTCCGCTGGGCGGCAAGGTGATAGACCGCCTCGCGGACCCCGGCGACATGGCGTCGCCCGGAAGGCCGCTGATGACGGTCTATGACCCGTCAACGCTTAGGCTGGAGGTTTCGGTCGCCGAGCATCTCAGGCCGAAGGTGAACCTGGGCGACACGGTCAGGGCGTCGATCGACTCCCTCGGACTCGACTTCGAGGGCACGGTCATCGAAATCGTTCCGGCCTCCGACGCGTCGAGCCGCTCGTTCATCGTGCGCGTTTCGATTCCGCAGAGTGAGGCGGCCTACCCAGGAATGTACGGGCGAATCTGGCTGCCCGTCGGCTCGGCCGAGGCCGTTTTGATTCCCCCCGACGCCGTGGAGCACGTCGGACAACTGGAGATGGTCACCGTCGTGGAGGGCGGAGCTGCCCGCACGCGCGGAGTGAAAACGGGAAAGACATACGCCGGGGGCATCGAGGTCCTTTCGGGGCTTGTCCCGGGCGAATCGATAGCTGTGCCCTGAAAAATCGAAGACTTTGTAATGAGCGATAACGAGGCTCGGAACGAACACGCGACACCGAAGATAACGTTCCTCGGCAAAATTGTCGAGAAATTCCTCACCAGCAACCTGTCCATCATCCTCATAATAATTTCCATCGCAGCCGGCGTCGCCGCGCTGATGGTGACTCCCCGCGAGGAAGAGCCGCAGATAGTCGTGCCGCTCGCCGACGTGTACGTCCACTTCCCCGGCGCAAGCGCGGAAGAGGTGGAGCAGCTCGTATCGACCCGTCTCGAAAAACTGCTGTGGCAAATCGACGGCGTCGAATACGTCTATTCGATGTCCTCCGCCGACATGGCTATCGTCACCGTCCGCTTTTTCGTGGGTGAGGACCGCGAGGACAGCCTCATCAAGCTCTACAACAAAATCCAGCAGAACATCGACCTCGTCCCGCCTGGCGTGACCGGCTGGGTGGTGAAGCCGGTCGAGATCGACGACGTGCCTATCGTGATGCTCACCTTCTACGGCGAGAACGCCTCCGACTACGACCTGCGCCGCGTGGCCGAGGAAGTGATAGACCGGCTGCAGGGAGTGAAGAACACGGCGCGGACATTCATCGTCGGAGGGCGGGAGAGGCAGGTACGAGTCAACCTGGACGTGGAGAAACTGGCCGCGCGCGGGCTGACTCCGCTCGAGATGGTACATTCGCTCCGCGCCGCGAACGTTACGCTTTCGGCCGGCTCCTTCAGTCAGAACGACAAAGAGGACGTCGTTCGGGGAGGAATATTCCTCACCTCCGTCGGGGACGTCGAGGAACTCGTCGTCGGCGCGTATGGGGGGCGGCCGGTGTACCTGAGAGACGTGGCGGAGATTATCGACGGTCCCGCCGAAGCGACGACGTACACGAGGATCGCTTTCGGTCCCAGTGCCGAGCAGAAGGGAATAGAAAAGAAGCTTCGGTCCTCGTCGTTCCCCGCCGTCACGCTCGCCATCGCGAAGAGGCGCGGCACCAACGCCGTCTGGGTCGCCGATGAGATTCTGAAGCGCATTGAAGAGATGAAGGGCACGGTGATACCCGACGACATCCGCGTGCTCGTCACGCGCAACTACGGAGAAACCGCCAACGACAAGGTGAACGAGCTCGTCGAAGGGCTGGCCGTCGCAATCGTCACGGTCATTGCGCTCATCGGGCTGATACTGGGCTGGCGCGAGGCGATCATCATCGCGCTGGCCGTTCCGATAACCTTCTCGCTGACGCTGCTGTTCAACTATCTGTTCGGGTACACGATAAATCGGGTCACGCTCTTCGCGCTGACGCTCTCGCTGGGCCTCGTCGTGGACGACCCGATTGTCGATGTCGAGAACGTATATCGCTATTTCAAGATGCGCCTGTATCCGCCGATGGAGTCGGTGGTGGTGGCGGTGAACGAGGTGAGGCCGCCGATAATCATGGCCACGCTGACCGTGATCGTGTCGTTTCTGCCGATGTTCTTCATCACGGGCATGATGGGGCCGTACATGCGGCCCATGGCGCTGAACGTGCCGCTGGCAATGCTGATGTCGATGCTCGTCGCGTTCACCATCACCCCATGGACGGCGCTGCACGTGCTGAAGGGCGAATACGGAAAGGTGGAAGAGGAGCCGTTCGAGATACACAAGAGCGGCCTGTACCGGCTCTACAGCGCCGTCGTTGGGCCGTTTCTCCGGTCGCGCGCGCTGAGCTGGGCATCCATGGGGGTCATCGTGCTCCTGCTGCTTCTGTCGGCTTCGCTCGCGCTGCTCGGGAAGGTGCCGCTCAAGATGCTCCCGTTCGACAACAAGAACGAATTGCAGTTGGTCATCGACATGCCCGAGGGCGCGACCCTGGAGGAGACGGACAGGGTCACAAGAGAGTTCGGACACTACCTGCGCTCGGTTCCCGAGGTGACGGATTTCGAAAGCTACGTCGGGACCGCATCTCCGATGGATTTCAACGGGATGGTGCGGCACTACTATCTCCGCCGCAAACCCAACCTGGCAGACATCCGAATCAATCTCGTCCACAAGAAGAGACGCAAACAGCAGAGCCACGAGATCGCGCTCAGGCTGAGGAACGACCTGCAGGAAATCGCCGAGCGCAACGACGCCCGGCTGAAAATTGTCGAGGTGCCGCCCGGCCCGCCGGTGATTGCGACGCTCGTGGCCGAGGTGTACGCCGAGCCCTCCTTCTCTTACGCCGAGATCATCGATGCGGCCGAAGTCGTCCGTAAACGGATGGCGCAGGAGTATCGGGTCGTGGACGTGGACGATACCGTCGAGGCCGACCAGACGCGGTTCACATTCGTTCTGGACAAAGAGAAGGCCAGCCTCAACGGCGTCACGACCGCCGAGGTTGCGGAGACGATCCGCCTCGCTCTTGAAGGGGAGGCGTCGGGAACGGTGCACATTCCGGCGGAACGAAACCCGCTGTTGATTGTTCTCAGGCTTCCGAGGGCCGCCAGGTCGGGCATCGAGCAACTGGGCCGGCTGTACGTCAAGGGGGCGACGGGCAACCTGGTGCAGATAAGCGGGCTCGGCCGCTTTGTCGAGGACACGATCGACAAGACGATATATCACAAGAACCTGTCGCGGGTGTCGTACGTGTTCGGCGAGGTGGCCGGTCGAAGCCCCGCCGAGGCGATACTGAGCCTTGAGTCTCACTTCAAGGAGAATCCGTTGCCCAAAGGTTTCAGAATCGTGTGGAGCGGCGAGGGCGAGTGGAAGATCACCGTCGATGTGTTCCGCGACCTCGGCATCGCGTTCGGCACGGCGCTGTTGGGCATCTACATCCTTCTCGTCATGCAAACGCATTCGTTCTCGATGCCGCTCATCATAATGATGGCCATTCCGCTGACGCTTATCGGCATCATGCCCGGCTTCTGGCTGTTGAACGCGCTGACGGGTGGAGACATCGGCGGATACGGAAATCCCGTCTTCTTCACTGCGACGGCGATGATAGGCATGATAGCGCTGGCGGGCATCGTGGTGAGGAATTCGATCATTCTCATAGATTTCGTTCACGGCTCGCTCGCAGCGGGCAAGCCGCTCCGCGAGGCGCTGCTCGAGTCGGGCGCGGTGCGTTTCCGCCCGATACTCCTGACTGCGGGCACCACGCTTCTGGGCAACGTCGTGATAACGCTCGACCCGATTTTCAGCGGACTCGCATGGGCGATCATCTTCGGCATCTTCGCCTCCACATCGTTCACCCTGTTCGTCATCCCGGTCGTGTACAACCTGATTTACGGCCGCGGCGATTGACATCCGTTCCAACATTGGGGTAAAATCTAAGCGCGGGAACCGCCCCATCCGGTTCTCGGACCGAAGGATATGCCACACTATGATGTGCTCATAATAGGGGGGGGAATCAACGGGTCGGGCATCGCGCGCGACTGCGCTATGCGCGGCCTGAAGACGATTCTCGTTGAAAAAAAAGATTTCGCGGCCGGCGCCACGGGCACGTGCAGCGGGATGATTCACGGCGGGCCGCGCTATCTGGAATACAACATAGAGACCACCCGCACCTCCTGCCTCGACTCGGGCTACATTCAGAAGATCGCCCCGTTCCTCCTGTTTCGGATTCCGTTCATCTTTCCCGTCCTCAAGGGCGACAAGTACAATATCGAACTGATCGAGACTTTCATGGAGGCCTACGACCGGTTCGTCGCGCTCAAGAACGGCCGTCCGCACACCCGGCTCACGCGCGCCGACGCGCTCAAGCTCGAGCCCGGTCTCACGGACCGGATAGTGGGCGGTGTGACGATGGACGAGTGGGGTTGCAGCCCGTTTCGTCTCTCGATTCTCAACGTGCTTTCCGCGCACCGGTACGGAGCCGAGATTCGGAATCATACCGAGGCCGAAAAGCTGCTGCTCGACGAGAACCGGCAGGTGGTGGGAGCCAGGCTCAGGAACACGCTGACGGGCGAACACGAGGAGGTTCGCGCTCGGATTGTGTTCAACGCGGGCGGCCCGTGGTCGCCGAAGGTAGCGCGTTTGGCGGGCGCAAACGTGAAGATTCGCCCCGCGAAGGGAGTGCACCTGGTGTTCGACCGCAGGCTGTCGAACGTCGCGATAACGGCGGAAACGGTTGACGGCAGGAGCATCTTCGTGCTCCCCTACGAAAACACGTCGCTCGTCGGAACGACCGACGACGATTATTACGGCGACCTGGACAATGTCACCGCCACACGCGACGAGATACAGTATCTCCTCCAGGGCATCGAGCGCGTGTTTCCCTCCATCCGGAACGAGCGGATAATCCGCGTGTTTGCCGGAGTGCGGCCGACGCTGTATGAATGGCGGAAGAATGAGGACGAGCTGTCGCGCGAGCACAGAGTGTTCGACCACGAACAGGCCGACGGCATCAAGGGCCTGCTCTCGATTGCGGGAGGTAAGCTGGCCAGCTATCGGCTGATGTCGGAGCACGCGACCGACGTGATCTGCCAGAAACTGGGGATAAAGGAGAAATGTCGCACGCAGGTCGAACCCCTGCCGGGCGGTGACGGAGACGTGAATATTCAGGAGGCCGCCCGCGAATACGGTGTGCCGGCATTCATCATCCAGCGCCTGTACCAGCGTTACGGCACGATGTATGCCAAGATAATGGCTACCGAGCCGCAGGGCTCGGCCAAGTCGATAGTGTGCCAGTGCGAATCGGTCACCGAGGCGGAGATCAGGCACGTGATTCGTCACGAGTGGGCGCGCACGCTCGACGACGTTCGCCGGAGAACGAGGCTGGGCGCGGGGCCGTGTCAGGGGTGCCGCTGCACTCTGGCCGCCGCGTGCATTCTCGCGGAGGAACTGCACCTGAACCCCGACGACCTGACATCGGTCGCGATGGAGTTTCTGCAGGAGCGGTGGAAGGGGAAGCTCCCCATCCTTTCCGGACGTCAGTTGGCTCAGGAGGAAATCAGCCGGGCCGCCCACTTCCTTTCGGCGAACCTTCACGAAATGATCGCAGCGGAAAGGTACACCGCCCATGGAGGCTGACGTCGTCGTCATCGGCGGAGGCATGGCGGGCGCGATTGCCGCGCTCAGAGCGGCCGCGCTGGGGGCCGATGTCCTGCTCATACGCAAGGGTCACGGCTCCAGCGCGATGTCCTCGGGCACGATAGACATCGCGGGACCCAAGAATTTTCATCCGCTGGACTCATGGGACTCGGTGCCGACGATAGCCGACAGGCTCAAGGAAATTCTCCGCGCCAATCCTCTCCATCCCTATTCAATCATCGCAGGGGGACGCGACGGGCTGGAGCGGCTGCGCTCGCACCTGCGCGAGGCGTGCGACTTCATGGTGGAGAAGGTCCCTCTGCTGGGGCTCGAGGGTTCGCACGAGCGGAACCTTGCGTTGGCAAGCGTGCTGGGAACGGTCAAGTTCTCCGCCTTCGCCTCCCGCTCGCTGGTCGGAGGAGACCTTTCCGGGATGCGCGACGCCCATTTGCTGCTGGTCGGCGTGAGCGGACTGCTGCTCTTCCAGCCGCAGATCTGCAAGCAGGCTCTGAGCAGATACTCCTCGCTCCACTCGCCGCGTGCCATAGCTCGAATAGATACGCTCGAGGCCAATATTCCCCGCTCGGTTGACGCTCTGCCGTCGGCGCCGTTTGAGATAGCGCACCACCTCGACAACCCCTCCGTCGCGGAAGAGCTCGCGAAGGCGCTCGGCGGGAAGCTCCCGTCGGGAACCACCCACATCGGCTTTCCTCCCGTTCTGGGACTGAACAATCATTCCGAAACATACAAGATCTTCCGTCGCGAGCTGGAGCCGACGGTGTTCGAGCTGATATCACCAAACTTCTCGGTGCCCGGATACCGGTTGCAGCTATCGCTCGAGGCGGCCTTGAGGGAAAGTCCCGTGCGCGTGGTAACCGCCGAGGTTGTGGACGCCAAGCGCGACGGCCGCAAGGTGCGAAACCTCCTGCTTGGCGATGCGAAGTCGAAACGAACGGCGACAGCGAGAAATTACGTTATTGCAACAGGAAAATTCAGTTCGGGAGGTCTCGTCGCCGATGATTTCCCGAAGGAGCCGATATTCGGGCTGCCCCTTTTTTCTCGCGACAGGCGCGTCGATAACAAATTCGTTCAGGACTTATTCGCCTGGAATGTTGAGGAAAAACAGCTTTTCCTGTCCTGCGGCATTCACATCGACGGCTCGCTCCGCCCTCTCGACCCGTTCGGTGAACCCGCGTATGAGAACCTTTTTGCCGCCGGCTCCATCATTGGAGAATACGATTTTGTCACTGAAAAATGTGGCATGGGAATTGCGACAGTTACCGGTTATATTGCAGGCGGAAACGGGGCGGCATAAATGCAAGCAAGGCGTCGGCATTGAGCGCCGTTGCGGCAGTCGGCCGGGTCGCTGCGGGCTCATTGCGCCCGTGTAGTATTTGTGGAAAAACGAGTAAAGCACTTAACTCCTTATCTGTTAACGCTTTTTGCTTGCAAAATCAAATCGGCTGTGGTAAGATATGGGAGTAAGAAAGTTCCCCTTTTACAAAGAGGTTCTTTTCGGAGAAGAAATTTGAAGGTATGAGTGTGTGAGGAAGGCTCGCGGCGGCTGTGTGCCGAAAATACGGAACTGAAACCCGAGATGAGGCACAGGCGCCACCCATCCCGCAAGCACGGCAAATGAGGGGAAGAGCGATTATGAAAAAGGAAACGGCTCTGGGGCAAATAGTTGCGGCACTCGCCGTTGTGATGCTTATCTCAACGTTCGTGTGCCTCTCGCCAAAGACAGCGCTTGCCGATTCCGAAAAAGATTACGTGATCGTCATAGATGTTTCCACCAGCATGCAGGACATTTTCGAAGAGGTCAAGCAGCTTACGAAACGGACGCTCAGTCAGGCAAAGGTGGGCGACAACGTCGCGATCATCACCTTCGGCGATCGTGCCACGCTGATCAGTCGGAAACAGATTCGAAGCAAGGCCGACATCGAGGACCTGCAGAAACAGGTGGACGAACTGTATCCCACCGACTATTCCACGTACATCAATCGCGGGTTGGAAAAAGGGCTTTCCGAACTGCAGTACCTGTTCGAGAAGTATCCCAACCGTCAGCGTGTCCTGTTGTGGCTGAGCGACGACAAGGATAATCCGCCCGAGCAACTGGGCGGAGACTTCCTGACGCTGGACAAGCTTCGTGACGAGAACAAGACGTTCGAGCCCTCGAGGGAGTGGTTTACATACAACGCTCCACTGAGCGAAGTAAGGAACGCAGCCCTGGAGGATTTCGTCACCTGGGCGCGTCGCACGACGTTCCGTGTCGCCGTCAAGGAGAGCGACGTGGACCTCGGATCCTTCGAGACGGGAAACGTCAAGAAGAAGGTCGTGTTGACATTCGAGCCCAAACATCCCGGCTCGGCCGGGCTGGAATTCGCCGCCGGAGCGCGGCTGATTGATCCTAAAGATCCGTCCCACAAACTTCCCGTGTCGCTTTCCCCGCAGCGCCTTGTCGCCTCCGGTCATTCGTGGGAGCAGGAGTTTCAGGTCGCCTTCGCGGGCGAGCCGGGCGAATACAAAGGCGAGCTTTCATTCGAATCGCTTTCGGGTCCTGCTCTGGACGTGGAGCCCCGTACGGTCGCCTTCACGGCCATGATAGTCCCGCCCAAGCCGGTGGTTGTGAAGCCGGCTCCTAAGGTCGAGGAACCGGGAGCGGGGGGATTGCTGGCCGATGCGAAGAAGAAGGGACTCATCGCAACGGAAGACCGTCCGCCCGGGCTCACGCGGCCGGAAAAGCCCCTGGAGTTCGGGCCGCTCGAACCCGGAAAGAAGGACAGCAAGATAATCACGCTGTTCCTGAACAAGGAAGCCGATCCCAAGAGCATCGGTCAAGACCTTTCTATTCAACTCCCCCAAGGGATAGACGTGAATAGCAAGGTGTTCGGAAGCGGCACAAAGCTGGCCGCCGAGATAACCGTCTCCGTCAAGCCGGACGCACAAGTCTCCGAGGAGCTGCTCCAGAGCGCTTACGAGGGGAGCATCCGGTTCAAGTCCGGCGAGACAGGCGTGGAGGTGCTGCCTCTCTATATGCCGATACGGGTGACCTTGAGCACCGACAAAGTTCGCTGGGGGAAGAAGCTGCTGCCGGGAGCCGGCGTGGGACAAGTCGAAGCGAGACGCATGACGTTCGAAGAGCTGACCAAAGAGCTCGAAGCGAGGGAAAAGGGTGCGACCGGGAGCAGCAGTCCGATAGTCTCGGCATTGCGGAGCACGTATTCCAAGATACGGTCGCGCTACGTCCTCTTCCCGGTTCTGGGAGCGATGGTTGTGTTGCTTATCGTCCTCGTGTACAGAATGAGGCCGGCAAGCGAGCTGTTCGTCGGCGAGTTGGTCGTGATCAAAGACCCGAGCGATTCGAAGCTGAAAAACATAAATCTCAAACGCGTGGGCTCACTCCACGCCAAAGACACGCTCACGCTGGGGACCTCGCCCAAGGCCGACATTCGCCTGAGCCACGGGTCGGTCGCTCCGATACATTGCAGGCTTTCGGCGAAAACAAATGAAAATCAGACCGAGATAACGATTCACCCCATTAAGGGGTGCCCCCTCAGGGTCAACGATGTCGAACGTTTGGAAAAGACGCGCCTCTCCGACAAAGACCTTGTTGGAATCGGCGATTTTATCCTCCTGTTCTCCAATCCGGAAACGCAAAAAGAGGTTGTCGTTCATTTCCTCGACGGCCGCACGATGAGGGGAGCGCCGGTGACATGGGACATCGGGGCGCCGTCATTCGAGCTGCTCCGAACCGATGTCGCGGGCGCCGAGGAAACAACTGAAGAGATCGCCGTCGTGAATTTCACCGACCTCAAGGCGGTGTTCTTCATGCAGGATGCCTCGGGCAAACAGGGCATACCCAGGGACAGGATAAGAATGGGCGAGCTGCTCGAGGTCACGTTCTTCGACGGCGAGAGGATCGAGGGCCATCCGCTCAGCGACTATTCCGACGTTGCCGCCAGGTTCTATCTCGTGCCCAGGGAGATGCCCAGCATCATCTCGGTTCTGGTGGAGCGCAACAGCGTGAAGGAAACGGAACGACGAGAAGTACGGGGAGAACCGGAGGCGGCTCGGCCTGCCGGGCTTTTCGGGTTCCTCCGGAGGCGCAAGGGCGCCGCGTCGGCCGAATAAGAACTTGTTCGCCCCACGCTCAGGCATCGAAAGCGTGGGGCGTTTTGTTTGTTCGAATTCCTCTACGGTTCTTGCCGGCTTCCCTTTTCCCACGCACAATTGACTTAAGAGGAGAGCTATCCTATAATCTCTCAAAGAATCGAGGTGAGTCCTTATGAAAGTCAGATACCTGCTGCCCTTGGCCGTTCTGATAGTTCTCGCCGGATGCGCCTCAGCCCCTATTGCGACCGACCTGCCTGACATTACGGAGAATCCCAGCCAATTCAGGAACAAACAGATAGAAATCACCGGGCCGGTTCTTGAGAATTCTCCGCCCCAGGGCGATGAATACCGCACGTGGTCATTCGTCATCGGCTCGGCCGGCGGCGATAAGGTCACGGTGAACGAGGAGGGATTCAACCCCGCGACCATCGAGAAGGCATATCGTCTCGTCGAAGAGGCCCGCAAGGCGCACGGTGAGGTAACGGTGACCGGCACGTTCAGGGTGGGACCGTACGGCGAACTCGAATCGGGCATGGAGATCGACCTGGATTCGGTCCGTTACGGCAACACCGAAATCAACACCGACATGGGACCGTTTGTAAGACAGTACTACCCATATTACTATTACCCGGGCCCATTCTTTTACCCCTACGGGCCTTACTACCCTTACTATTGGTAACGTATCTCAAGCGGCCTAACCGGAGCGCCCCGATGCCGCCCGTCGCCGGAGAGAAGCGCGGTTCGAGATGCAACGATAGCAATCACAGAACAAGCTTACGGAGGAGACCCATGAGAAAGCTCTTGCCGGTCGTCGTCCTGTCGATTCTGTCCCTTTCGGTCTCAACAGCCCGCGCCGCCGAGCTCAAGGCCGGCGCGACAATCAACTCCGTCATCGTCTATCCCGACCGCGCCCTTGTCACGCGCACCGCCGAGTTGGAGTTGGGCGCGGGCGAGCACACCGTCGTATTCGAAAATTTGCCCGCCAATATCGATCCCGATTCGCTCCGAACGAGGGGCGAAGGCGAGGCGAGCGTTCGCCTTTTCTCGATTGAGTCGAGGAAGGTCATTCTCGAACGTCCGCGCGAGGAGCAGATCGCGCAGCTCGAAGCCGAGATACAGAGCGTTCGCGACCAGCTCGCCGCCGCCGATGGCCGCATCGTCAACCTGAACGCCGAGCGCGACCTCGTGCGCTCGATCGGCGTGTACGCGGGGCAGCAGTTCTCGAAGGAATTCATCACGCGCCAGCCCCGCCCCGACGAATGGAAGGCGATGGTCGAGTTTCAGCGGGAGAACATGGCGCGGCTGAGCGAGCAGACGCAGGAGACCGAAATTCTGAAGCGCAGCCTGAATCGCCGGCTCGACGCGCTTCTGAGGGAGCTGGGGGAACTCAAGGGTCAGTCGGAGCGAGCCGGGGTGGAAGTGAAAGTGCCTCTTTCCGCGCTCAAGCCGGGCAAGTTCAGGCTCACGCTCTCGTGCGTTATCTTCGGCGCGGGCTGGTATCCCTCCTACGACGCGCGCGCCGACGTAGAGGCGGAGCAGGTGGAGATGACCTACATCGGCAACGTCCGCCAGAACACGGGCGAGGATTGGAACGACGTGGACGTGTCCCTCTCGACGGCGAGGCCGGCCATCGGCGCCAAGATGCCCGAAATCACACCGTGGTATCTGATGCCGCGGCCGCAGGTGGTGTACAAGGCCCAAGGCCTCGAAGACAAGGCGGCCATGCTGTCGAGGGAACTCGAGGCGGGCATCGGGGGGCCTCCGGCCGAGATGGCCGTCGCGCAGGTGGTCCAGCGCGGCACATCGGTCCAGTTCAAGGTGCTCAGAAAGATGAACATCCCCAGCGACAACGCCTACCATCGGGCGACCATCCTGACGCAGAAGCTCCCGGCGAAGCTGTCGTACGCGTCCACTCCGAGGCTTTCGCCGTTCGCGTATCTGACGGGCAAGCTCACCAACACCACCGGTGCGCAGTGGCTGGCGGGGAAGGTAAGCGTGTTCGTTGACGGCGACTTCATCGGCACGTCGAGCATCAAGCCGACCGCGCCCAACGAGGAGATCGACCTCGACCTCGGCATCGACGAGGGCATCAAGGTCAAGCGCGAGGAACTGGTGCGCAAAGAGGACGAAACGCGTATCTTCGCCAAGAAAAAGGAGCGCGTGTTCAAAGACAGGATCACCGTGGAGAACCACAAGTCGCGGCCCATCGAGCTGCTCCTGATCGACCAGATTCCGGTGGCGCGGCACGAGGATATCGAGGTGTCCGACGTCGAGTTCAGCGAGAAGCCGACCGAGCTCGACGCCGACAAGGGCATCGTCAAGTGGAAGCTGCCGCTCGCGCCCGGAGAGAAAAAGGAGATCACCATCGGATTCACCGTCACCCATCCGCTCGACATGCCGGTGATCGGGCTGTGAGAGCAAGAGGAAGGTTTTAAGACGACAATGAAAACCAAATCTGTTCCGGAGAAGATTCATGCAGATTCCTCCCTGTGCACGGGGTGCCTGACGTGCGCGCTCAGGTGCTCGTTCCGCGCGACGGAGGCGTTCAATCCCGCCGCGTCGCGAGTCCAGATAATCCTGCAGCCCGACGGCATGGGCTACGACATTGCGTTCACCGACGAGTGCGACGGATGCCTCATCTGCGTCGAGTACTGTCCCTATGGCGCACTCACGAAACGGAAGGATGAATGAAGTGGAACAATACTTCGGATACGCCGGAAACATTCTTACCGTGGACCTCGGCTCGGGAGCCTCTTCGACGGAACCTCTCGACATGGATGCCGCCGGAAAATACATCGGCGGGTTCGGCCTGAGCAATTATCTCGGTTACGAGAACATACCCGCGGGCGTGGACGCCCTTTCCGCCGACAATCTGGTCATCGTTGGCGCCGGCGCACTGTGTGGCACCGCCGCTCCGGGCGCGTCGAAAACGATGGCGACCACAAAGCTCGTGACCGGCACGGTCGGCACCTGCTTCGGCGGCGGCGGCTTCGGGCCCGTGCTCAAGTGGGCGGGCTACGACCACGTGATAATACGGGGCGGCTCCGACGCGCCCGTGTATGTCCTTATCGAGGACGACTCGGTCCGGCTGTGCGACGCGTCCGATTTGTGGGGGCTGGACATTTACGAAACCACCGACGCGCTCCACAAGCGGCACGGGGCCTCGGCCAACGTTATCGCAATCGGCAAGGCGGGCGAGAACAAGGTCGCGGTCGCATTCACGCTGGTGAACAAGTACGGCACGCTGGGCCGGGGCGGGCTGGGCGCGGTGCTGGGCGCGAAAAACTGTAAGGCAATCGTCGCTCGCGGCTCGAAAGGGATACGCGTCGCCGACGCGCGCGAGTTCATGCGCGTCGCGAACGAGATACACAAGAAGATCATGTCCATTTCGTTCCGCGAGGATTGGGTCAAACAGGGGCTGTACCTCGGGTGGCCGATGTGGTGCAAGCAGATAAAGGCCCGGCGCGACAACCCGTCGTTCGACGAAGACAAGGCGACCGAGCTGTTCGGAAGCGCGGTGTACGAGCGGATGTTCGAGAGAGCCGTCTCCTGCCCGTCGGCCTGCCCGCTGGCCGACAAGGCCGTTGTCAGGCTGCTCTCGGGCGAGAGAAAGGGAGAGCGTCTGCCCGTATCGTACGGCCTTGGCGCCACGATGACGTGGGCCGCTCTCTTCGATATAGACGACATATCCCAGTCGGTGCAGTGCTACGACGTCTGCAATCGTTACGGGCTCGACGGCATGGCTACGGTGCACCTGGTGGATTTTGCGATAACGCTGTATGAGAACGAGGTCATTTCCCGCGACGACGCCGACGGCATGGAGCTCCGCCGCGACTACGACACCGTCATGAAGATGATAGAGAAGATCGCCCACCGCGAGGGCATCGGCGACGTGCTCGCGCGGGGAATGGTCCCGGCCGCCGAGGAGTTCGGGGAACGCTCGCTCCCGTTTGCGGCCCACATCAAGGGGCTCAACCCGATGGGCGACCCCAGGCCGCACCTGGAGGGGATGATGGGGATATCGCAGTTCGTCAGCCCCGGCCGATGCTACGCGACGCAGGGGAACACGCCCGCGTTTCTCCCCGGCCGTCCGCCCGCCAAGTTCCGCCGGTACGCCGAAAAAATCGGCACGGACGCAAATGCGCTCGGAAGGATATTCGTCGGCGACGGGTTCAGCCTGCCGCGGCTCGTCGCGCACGCCGAGAACTGGTACGCGCTGTGCAGCTCGTTGGGTGTCTGCTCGCGGCAACCGGTCATTCAGAGCTACGAGCTGGATACGGCCGCCTCACTCTACAACGCGGCGACGGGAGCGGGGCTGACGCCGGAGGATGCGATAAAGGCGGCCGAACGCGGCTGGACCATATTGAAGATGGCCAACGTGCGCGAGGGGTTCGACAGGAAGGATGATAAATATCCGCGCGAATTTTTCAAGCCGCTTCAGACCGTGAGCGGAGAGATGCGGCTGAGCGATTATAATCACGAGCGCTACCTGACGCCCGAGGACGTGGAAAAGATGTTCGACGAATACTACGACGAGCGCGGGTGGACACTGAAGAGCGGAGTGCCGGCGCGCGGCAAGCTCGCCGAACTCGGCCTTGAGCGTGTGGCGGATGAGCTGAGCGACCGGCTCGCTTGAGTGAGCCCGCACGCGGGGAGACTGCACGTTGGACGACGAAAAGATTTGCGAGATATTGCAGGCATCGAAGACGGTCGCCGTCGTCGGGCTGTCGCCCAATCCGGAGCGCGACAGCCACGAAGTCGCCCAATACCTTCAGGAAGCCGGATACAAGATTATCCCGATCAATCCCAAGGCCGACGAGATACTGGGCGAAAAGGCGTACCCCGACCTCGCCTCCGTCCCGGAGGAAATCGACGTGGTCGACATATTTCGCAGGCCCGAGCATGTTCCGCCGATCGTGGACGAGGCGATCAAGGCGGGCGCGAACACGGTGTGGATGCAGCTTGGCGTGGTGAACGAGGAGGCTGCGGAAAAGGCGGCCGAGGCGGGGCTCGACGTGGTGATGGACCGCTGCATGTTGCGCGAGCACAAGCGATTACTCTGAACAAAATACTCTAGGGCCACATCGCAGGAGGTTCGGACATGAAAGAAGAGCTGCCGAAGCATTTCAAGAAGCTTGTCGAGAAATATCCCACGGTGTGGGACGCCCACCAGAAGATGACCGAAGCATGCGCCGAATCCGGGCCCATCGACCGCAAGACGCGGGAGCTTATCAAGATGGCGATATCCGCGGCGGCCAACCAGGAAACGGCGGTCGAGCGACACGCGGTGATGGCGATTCAGGAGGGCGCGAGTGAGGAAGAAGTGTATCAGACGCTCCTGTTGCTGGTCACCACTGTCGGCTTCCCGCGGATGTCTGCGGCGGTGAAGTGGGCCGAGAGCGCGCTCACCAAGAAGAAATAACGCGAAGAAGCGAGCCGCCCCGACACGCGGCACGACAAGTAATACACAAGCTCTTCGGATTTCCCTTTGCAGGCTGGAAGCCTGCGCTACTTTCAGAGTCGTCGTAGCGCAGGCATCTTGCCTGCAAAACGCCACGACGCAAGGCGCAAGTAATACATACCCCCTTAGGTGAACGGCATTAGGATAGCTCTTCTTGAGATGCGCCGCCTGCAGGAGCGAGATGGTTCACTCCCAGCACGGCAAATGCGACTTGATAGGTCAGAATGGCAACGAGCATCACCGCGTTGAACCCGAAGTTCATCGAGAGGATCACCGTCAGGATCGACCCGATAACGGTGCAGCACCCGTTCACCGCCCAGGCCCAGGGGATCAGAGAAGGATTCCATCGGTTCAGCAGCCTGATGCCGTAGGCGAAGGGCACGCCCAGCAGCAGGCTGATGGGAGCGAGCACGCCCACGGTGATTGCGATACGAGCGGGCAGCGGCAATCCGATGCACGAACTCACCAGCCGGGGAGAAAGAAAGATGAACAGAACCAGCAGCAACGCCAGCCCCAAAGGCACCAGCCAGACGCGTCGGTCGGGCGGGTGGAACCAGCGGACGGACACCAGACTCCCCAGGCCGGCAAACACGAGGACGGAGAATAGTGTGACGGTGATGGAATAGAGCGGGTGGCCGAGGAACAGCGTGAGCTTCTGCATGGCCACGATCTCAACGGCGATGAACCCGAAGCCCAGGCCGGCGAAATAGACCAAGAATCGTTTGAACCGGGTTCGCCGGATTCCCTTTCGCTCAAAGACAACCAGCGGAAGCACGATGAACGCCACGCTGAGCATGGCGCTGACCCCAAGCTGCCAGAGGATGAACGAGGTGCTCATCGGATACGCCGGTTCGATGTCCCGCATGTTGCGTGTCGAACTCAGAGGATTCCGCCACTTGTTGAAGAAGAAGAAATAGGGCCGGTCGTCTGTGGTCGGAGAGATATCCGTCTTGCACTGCCGTATGAAGGCATGCTTATCCTTCGTCCGAATGAAAGTCTCCACCAGGGTGCCGAAGCTGCGGCCGGGCAGGTACACCGGCTCGAGCCCGACCTCTCTCACAAAGCGCGCCGTTCGGTTTACCTCGTCTGCGGTGAACAGACCCTTCTTCACAAGAACGGCTATCACGTGAGGGTTGCGAATGCAGATGATGGAGTCGCTGAAATTCGGTATTCCCTCCGCTTCGAAGGCCGAGTAGATATTCGAGACAAGGCGCAGCGACTCCGACGGCCCCGGAATCCTCGAAATCTGTAGGATGCCGCCCTCGGCAAGACGCGCGTACATGCTCTCGATGGCCTCCCGGGTGTAAAGGTAGTTTTCGGCCAGCACATAAGCTCCCGAGACAAGCGCCGTCCACGTGTCGAGTCCGGTCATCTGGATGATGTCATAGGTATCGGTATCCGCGGTCAGGGCGTTGCGCCCCTCCGCGCAGACGAGGTGGATGCGTGGGTCGTCCAGCAGCGTCCTGGAGTAGGTGGGCAGCACCTTGCGATGGACGTCCAGGACAGACTGGTTGAGTTCGACGCCCTTCACGGCGCTGGCCTCATGGATCTCGGCGGCCCACAAGTCGTTTCCTCCGCCCACGCCGAGCACGAAAACACGCGGCCGTTCTTTGAGCTGCATCGAGACCGAGAACATGGAGCGCTCGATTATCTTCAGACACTCAGGGTGTTCTGAGAAATTCAGGATGAAGGTGCCGGCGCTGCCGTCTTGCAGGATAATCTTTTCCTCGGGAATCGGAGGCAGCCCGGCGGTCTTATTCCCCCGGCCGAAGATGAACCGGTCTTTATCGGCGACGGGCACGAGGTCCACGCGGCTGTTGCTGCTCCACTGGGAAAAATCGGGGACGCGGGCAATCGGCATGCGTACCTTGTCCGTAAAATCGAGGAGGTCCTTGCCGGGCACGGGAAATTGTTTGTCAAATGTCGGCAGGAGCCATATGCCCAGAACCCCGACAACAATTCCGGCCGTCACCACCGCCTTCTTCCTTTTGGGGGGAACAGCGACGACGGTAGCCATCAGGGCCAGCAGTGCGAGCAAAACGAAACATCCGCCCGCACCGTATTTCGACAACAGGAAGGGACACAGCAGGCATCCCAGCCCTGCGCCCGCCAAATCGAAAAAGTAAACCGTGTTTACCTGTTCCGCGTTGAAGGTGAGAATCGTCCCGACCACCGTGCCGCCGAAGAAGAAGGGGAGGGCCGCCACCAGGTTGTAAGTGAAAAACCGCGAGAAATCGGCGAAGCGCCAGAGCTGGAGTGTGTAGCCGATTTGAAAGGTCAGTAGGAAGGCATACGTCAGGACGAGCGAAACCAGATAGAGGAAAGAAAAGAGGGCGATCCAGAAGCGAGGACGCTCTTTCCAGGTCTCCTGGCAGATGGAAATCAGCGTTCCGCTTGCGCCGATTCCGAGAAGGGCATTGCTGATTATCAAGAACCCGAAATGGAAAAGAAGGCGCAGCGCGGAAATGCGCGTCAGGAGGATTTCATATGTGAGCATCGAACAAGAGACAAGCCCGATGACCGCGAGCGAAAAGAGGCTGGCTGTTGCACGCTTCGAAGACATATGAATGAGCGCTTTCGGAAAACCGTGCGGATCGCAAAGATGACAGTCCTTACAGAATAATCAAACGGATTTTGCGTGTCAAGGGAGAAGATGGATTTGGTGTTCTCCTCCGCGACATTCGAGGCGGGGCTTCCGTCCGTCCCGCGGGCCTGCAATGGCCAGTCAGGCTCGCAGTGACAGAGAGCATGATGCCGTCGTTGCGGGCGGTCATCAGAGTTTCGTCTTTCCGTTTCGTTCGATTTCCATCAGGGCCCTGATGCCGTAGTAGAAGCACTCTTTCTGAAAGGCGGTTTCCCATTCCTTGACTATGGGCGGCTGGTCTCTGCGTGCCCCTTTCAGTTTTCCCTTCTCGATGGCCTCCGCCAGCTCCTCCTCTCGGCCTTTCCGCGACTCGTATGCTCTGTCGAGCCATCCGGGGGGCACGTTCCCGCCCGCTCGCTTGAGGAGCATGTAACCTTTTACCGGGCTGCCTTTGGCCGCGTCAAACAGCTTCGCCTTTCTTGGCATGGGGGACCTCCTTTTCGCGTACGGAACATGCCGCTGGTGCCGACGGCGTGCAGGCGGCACGCTGGAGAGATGCTGAAAGCTTTCCGCTGTCATTCATCGAGTTCTTGGGAAGAAAGAGGATGGGACGAAAAATTGCGAGCTCGGCGCAGATGCGCGTTGGCGCTGACGAGACCAAATTTGGGATACCCCGCCTAATCCGTGGATGTTCGGAATATCACGCGGCGATCAGAACTTCTTCGCGCGCTCCAACTCATCTTTCACTTCGCCATATAGCTTTTCGTATTGCTGCTTCATCAGTTGTTCACGCATATCCACTAGGTAAGCCGACGTCTGCGACTGGTATTCCCGGATGAGCTCGTCTTCCATCGTGCCCTCCGACGGGGGCATCTGGGCAATCCTCTCTTCGGCGACCATGAATTTTTCGCGCTCCGATTGGAGGTAGCGAATGCCGTTTTCCATGGCTTGCAGGAGTCGGACGTGGATGGTCTTCATGAGGAAGGGCGGCTCCATGGCCTTCATCTGATTCCGGAGGTTCTGCTTCGACGCGATGTAGCTGTCGAGCTTCGTGAGATAATCGGGGTCCTTGAACGCATTCACCCTTGGAAGCTGGGCGACGCGGACATCGATCGCGTCGTTCTGCTCGATGAGCGGCATGACCTGCGCCAGGTACTTCTTGCGGCCGCTTCCGCAGCCGGCCACAAGCAGCGCCGACGCCGTCAGAACGAGCATCCACCTGCCTGCCAGGGCAAGGATTGGTCGGTGCATGACGGGACACCTCCCTCTTGAGAAATCGCCCTTCCGCCTGTGGGAAGGGAATCTTGACGCATGTTCTTCAACCGGAAAAGTTGAAGTCCCCCGTTGGCCGAGGGGGCCGAGGGGGACCTTGCGATTGCGCTTTACCGGATTGTCCAATCCAGCCTCTCGCAACTGAGCGCTAGCTTTTCTCGCGCTTGATCTTGTGTTTTCGGATCTTGTAGTTTATCACGCGAGGGCTGATGCCGAGGAGTTTTGCGGCGTTCTTCTGTATCCATCCGGTGCGCTCGAGCGCCTGGATGATGAGCAGACGCTCGACCTCCATCAGCTTGATTCCTCCCTCGGGAATCTCCAGTATCTCCCTTCTCTTCGGCGGGCGCCTGTCGTAAAGAGCGATGTGTTCGGGCATTATCTTTGTTCCATCGCACATGATAACCGCGCGTTCGATCACGTTCTGAAGCTGCCGGATGTTGCCCGGCCAGTGGTAGTCTTCGAGCATTCTCATCGCGGGCGAGCTAACGCCGGATATCCTGTTGTTTATCTGGCCGGCATATTTCTTGAGGAAGAAGTTGACGAGGGGCTCGATGTCTTCGAGCCTGTCGCGCAGCGGAGCCAGCTCCATGGTGACGACGTTGAGCCGGTAGAACAAGTCCTCGCGGAACTGGCCCGAGTTCATCAGGTCGGAGAGGTCTTTGTTGGTGGCGGCGATGACCCTCACATCCACGTCGATGGTCTGTGTCCCGCCCAGCCGCTCGAACTGGTGTTCCTGGAGCACGCGCAGGATTTTCGCCTGCGTGCTCGCGCCCATGTCGCCGATTTCATCGAGGAAGATGGTGCCCGCGTCGGCCTGCTCGAAGCGGCCCACGCGCTGGCGATGCGCGCCGGTGAACGCCCCTTTCTCGTGGCCGAACAGCTCGCTTTCGAGAAGGTTTTCGGGAAGCGCGGCGCAGTTGACTTTGACGAAGCTGCTCTTGGTGCGGGGACTGTTGAAGTGAATCGCGCCGGCTATGAGTTCTTTTCCGGTACCCGTCTCGCCCACTATCAGGACCGTGGCGTCGGTGGGCGCGACCTTCCTCAGCAGCGAGAACACCTGCTTCATCGGGGGCGACACGCCGACGATGTCGTCGACGCGATAGATGAGCGGCTGCGTGTGGCGGAGGAAATCGATCTCCTTCCTCATCCGCCGGTTCTCGATGCTGTTCGAGATGCGCGAGAGCACCTCTTCGGCGCCGCTGGGCTGATGGATGAAATCCGCCGCCCCCCGGCGCGTCGCCTCTATCACCTGCTCGACGGCGGCATCGAGGGAGATGGGTATGAACACCGTCTGGGGACTTTGCGTCAGAAATTCCTCGAGGAACGCCGCCGCCTTGGCGTCGAACCTGTTCACCTCGAGCAGTGCGGCGTCGTATTGCAGCTCTGCGGAAAGGGATATCGCCGACGGGAACGACTGCGCCCAGTCGAGCTGCATCTTCGTTTTGTCTATGACCTTGGTGAGTTGCTCCTTTAGCCCGTCGTCTTTGCTCACGAGAAGTATGTGTTTCATGCTTTTCTTTTCTGGATGTTAGGAGAGCGTCTCGACCAGCGAGTTCACTCTCTCTCGGTATTCGTTATACTTGCCGATGAAGCTGTCGAGCTTCTCCTTGCCCAAATCGGGTCGCTCGGCGAGAATGATCTTCCAGGCCAGGCTGTCTCCGAACGATTCCGACGATTGTTCGTTTTCCGTGAAGTTCAGCTCGGGCTCGCAGGCCAGGATGTCGGCCAGGTGGACGATGGCCGTCAGCGCCGGCTTTCGGCTCGGCTCGGCGAGCGCGAGCACGTCGAGCGGGCGATGGTGATACGTGATCGACTCGACCAGAATCGTGGGCAGATGCCAGCTCTGGGCGAGCCATGAGCCCAGCGTGGCGTGGTCCACGCCCATCACCCGCGATTCCGCTTCCAGCAGCGGAATCTCTTCCTTTTCCCGCATGCCCCAGATTTCCTTCAGTTTCGGGTGAAAATACTGGTCCATGATAAGCTTTCCGATGTCGTGAATCAAGCCGGCGACGAAATCGACGCCCTCGGTGTCGAACCGGAGTTCACGCGCGAGCATCTGCGCCGCCGAAGCGCACCCGAACGAGTGCCGCCAGAATTTCGTGCGGTCGAATCCGCCCGCTCGTTTTTGAGAGGGGAATATGCGCACGATGGAAATACTTGTGACCATATTGATTACTTCGTTGAGCCCGAGAATAGTCAGTGCCAGTTGAAGGGAGGCAACTTTTTCGCGAACTCCGTAATATGGCGAGTTCGCAACCCTCAAGATGTTGGCCGCGAGAGAGGGATCTCTCTCAACCATCTTGGAAATTTCACCCATGGAGGATTTCTCGCTGGCGATGAGTTCGAGAATCCTCATGGGAACCTCGGGAAGAGTGGGAAGGGCGCCTATCTGTTCGACTTCGCGCCTGATTTTTTCGAGCGTTGGCGGCGGCATCTCCCCGGCAAATTCCTGCGCAGAGCGCGTATCGCTCATTTTGTCTCCCCGCGTGGTGATGACAGTATTGTAACACAGCGGCCGCTCTCTTGGCAAATCCCGGTCCGTCCCCGGCGCGCATGCGGCCCATCGACACGTAAGGCGTGAGGTTGCACATAGTTAAGTTTGCCTGATATAATAATAAGCGGAGCAGGCCGGATGGCCGCGGCCCCGCTTTGCCCGGGGCTGAGGAAAGTCCGAGCTCCACAGGGCAGGATGCTCGCTAACGGCGAGTGGGGGCGACCCTAAGGAAAGCGCAACAGAAAACACACCGCCGGAACCCGCCCGATGGGCGAGGTGAGCCAGCGCCGCTCAAGGCGCGCCGGTAAGGGTGAAATGGTGCGGTAAGAGCGCACCGGCGGCGGGGCGACCCGCCGGCCTGGCAAGCCCCATCCGGAGCAAGATCAAATAGGGAGGCGACGGAGCGGCCCGCTCCACGTGCCTCCGGGTTCGATCGCTCGAGGTGTCCGGCAACGGACATCCCAGACGAATGGCCATCTCGGTTCCGCCTGAGGCGGGACTAGACAGAACTCGGCTTACAGGCCTGCTCCAACAGATTCCGTTCGCGGGGGAAGCTTCCCAAAGAAGTTTCCCCCGCTGCCTTTCTCCATGCAGCCTTGCCAATTCCCGCAGATTGATGTAATGTACTTTTGTTAAGTCGCTGACCTCGGAGCGATAGAGCGAGAAGAGATTCCTTTGATGGAACACATGATCGCGCACGAAGTGGGCGTGTACGTCGGTTTGTTGCTGATCACGTGCGCCGTCGGCATCCTGACGAACTATTTGGCGCATCTTCCCTACACGATAGCGCTCACGCTTGTCGGATTGGGCATCAGCTTCTTCCACTTCGGACCCGAGATAGCCGAGACCGGCTTCGGCAAAGAGCTCATCTTCTTCGTGATGCTGCCGCCGCTGTTGTTCCAGGGCGCGCTGCATCTGGACCTCAATCGGCTCCTCGAACACTTTTGGCCCATCTGCATTTTTGCCGTGCTCGGGGTGTTGATCTCCACGTTTGTCATTGGCGGGATGGTTTTCTGGGTCGGCGGCATCGGCAGCCTGCTCGTGGCGCTGCTGTTCGGGGCGATGATATCTCCGACCGACCCGGTGAGCGTGCTTGCAATCTTTAAGACGATGGGCGTGCCCGACAGCCTGCGCTATCTGGTCGAAGGCGAGTCGCTTTTCAACGACGGGACGGGCGTGGTCATCTTCACCATTATTCTGGACATGTCGCTCGGCGCAAGCGAGTTCCACGCCGTGCACGCGCTGGGCGAATTCGTCAAGGTGACGGCGGGCGGCCTGCTGCTCGGAGGTGGGCTGGGCGCCATCACATTTTTCATAATGGGACGGTTGGACGACCATCTCTTGGAAAACGCCATCTGCCTGGTGCTCGCATACGGCTCGTTTTGGCTGGCCGAGTCGGTCCATTTTTCCGGCGTGATCGCCGTCGTAATGGCAGGCTTGATGATCGGCAACTACGGGCGCCGTTTCTCGATGAGCAAGAAGACCACCGCGACGGTCGAAACATTCTTCGAATCAATCGATTTTCTCGTCAATTCTTTGCTGTTCATTCTGATTGGACTGGAGCTGCAGACACTCACTCTCGCCGACCTGGCGCAAAATGTTCGCCCGCTCATCGTAGCAATAGTGGCGATGCTTGCAGCGCGGGCGGTCGTCGTCTATCCGCTGTACTTCGCGACCAATCTGGTAGGGCGAATTCGTCCGACCAACTGGTCGCATGTGCTGTTCTGGGGCGGCCTGCGAGGGTCGATACCGATCGCTTTGCTGCTCGGCCTGCCCCGAAGCGCGCTGCTCGATTCGTACCGCACCCCGCTTCTCGTGGCCGGATTCGGAGTCGTGTTTTTTTCTCTCGTCTTCCAGGGAATCACAATGAAGCCTCTTCTTGCGACATTGAACGTCGGCGAGCCGGAATACGCACATCCGGCTGATGATTAGCCCGATGAGCGTCGTTAATGTAAAATGGAACAGGATTCCGGCGCAGTTCTGCGCTGCTTTGGGATAATCGAAGGCATCAAACCGCCGCGCAATAGGACAGGCGAAGGATTGGAAGGAAGCGGTGAAGTGGTTCTCCGATAGAAGGCGTTTTCTCAAGCGCGCCGGTATAGTCTTGCTCGCACTGGCGGTCGTGTTGCTTGTCGCCGCAATTGCCATCAGGATATTCTTCCCCGGAGAGCGAATCAGGAGCATGCTGACGAATGAGCTGTCGCGCGAACTCAATCGGGGTGTGACCATAGAGAATGTCTCCATCGGCTTCTATCCCGACGCCGAAGTCGTGGCGAGCGGAATCAGCATAGTTGACCCTCAGACATCGCGGGAGATGATTTCGGCTCGAAAAGTCCGCCTCGACCTGAACCTCCTGAAGCTGTTGGAGCGGAAATACGAACTGGAGAGCATCACGGTCAGCTCTCCCAGGCTCGACCTCGTCCGCGCGGCCGATGGGAAATGGAACGTGGAAGAGCTCATCGAAAGCATGAGGCCCAAAGAAACTCCGGGAGCGAAGGAGGAAGCCGAGAAGAAACCCGGCAAGCTGGAGATCGGCCCCATCCATATACATAACGGGACCGTCGAGATGCGCGACGACGCGTCCGGGACGAGTCTGAGCGTCCGCAAGATTGCGGCGACCATCGATCTGACGGGCGAGAGCGTACACCTCAATTCGGCATCGGTCTCCTACCCGCCCATCCAGGCGAAGCTCGCCGGCACGGTCTCGCAGTTTTCCAAACCGTATCCCGTTCTCGACCTCAACGCCGATATCCGTGTGAAGAAGACAGGCAAGCTCGCGGACTTTCGCGCGGGCTCTCTCCCGGCCGGCGCGACGATTGCCGAGGTCTCTGCGAAAGCTACGGGACCGACACGCGAGATTGCGCTGAACGGGAACTTCTCGTTGAACCGGCTGGCGACGAACGGCCTCGATACGAAGGGAAAGCTGGTCTGCAAGCTCGAACCGGAAGCGGGTCTTCTAAAGGTTGCATCTTTCGACGCGCACGCCGGCAAGAGCACGCTCTCGCTCTCGGGCGTCTGCAACAACATCATGACCGAAGGGCGGACGGCCAGCCTCGAGGGGACGGGCACAATCTCCCTCGAAGATGCTTTCAGTCTAGCAGGCGACGAGCTCGCGTCGAAAATCGAGCCGCAGGGCACAACGGACGCGTCGCTCGCGCTTGCAGGCTCCATGGAACGCGTTGGGCTCAAAACGAACTTCGATCTCACCAACGCCGGCATGGTCGTTCCCAATCTTATGGCCAAGCAGCCCGGAACGCCCGGCTCGCTCCAGGTGGACGCTCACTACGAAACCCCGGATGAAATCGTCGTGGACAACTTCGATCTTGCGATTGGAGATGCAAAGCTTCACGGCAATGGGCGGATGAAACCCGGCGAGGAGCCATGGGCGCAGGCGTCGGTCGGCACGGTCGATTTTCCTCTGAAAAGTCTGGACCGACTGCCGTCCATCAGCTTCGATGACGGGACGGCCTCGCTCGCCGCCGAGGTGTGGCAGTCGAATCCGTCCGAAAAGGGGATAAATTACAGCGGCGAAGCGCGGGTCAACGGCGCGCTCCTCACGGCGAAGGGCGTGAGCGAGCCGGTCAAAGACCTGAACGCCGACATCAAATTGTCCGACCAAAAAGCGGACGTGGCATCGGCCTCGTTCTCGTTTGCAGAATCGAACTTTGACACGAAGGCGGAAATCACCGATTTCAGCACGCCGCATGTCGTCGGAACCGTTCACGCCGATATGCTGGACATAGACGCGATTGCAGGCGCGGTCGAAAAAGAGAAGGATGAAGGCGAAAAATCCGCTCCCGCCGACGCGAAAGCTCCTTCCGGCTTTTCGATAGAAATGCTCGTCACGGCCGATGCGATGCAGGCCGGCAAGCTAAAGACGGGGCCCGTTTCCGTCGAATGGCGGACGTCGGGCCAGTCGCACACGTTCGACCCGTTTCAAATTCAGGCGTTCGGGGGCGAGATTCGCGGGTCGTCGGAGCTTCATCCCACCGAGGACGGAATGAGCTGGGCGGCCGACTTCAGCGGACACGGCATGAGGCTTGAGAGCATTGTGGACCAGTTTGAAACCGAAAGAACGAAGGCCAAGGGCCTCGTGAGCGCGAAGGGAAAGCTGGGCGGCATCGCGGCCCCGGAGGCCAAAGAGGCGCTGAGGTCTCTGGATGGCGACGTGAGGGTCACCGTGATGGACGGCGAGATCAGGCAGTATCCATTGCTCAAAAGCATCTTTCTGTTGATGCAGGCGCCCATCGGTCCCGCGCTCGTGCCCGGAGTGAGGGAAGTGACGATTCTCAACACGCTCGTCGATGCCGCGAGGACGGGCGGCCGCTCGCTCGACCCTTCAAACATCATGTTCACGAAAATAGACGGGACCTTCCATTTCACCGACGGCGTGGCTCACACCGAAGACCTGCGACTCGAGAGCGGCATGGTCAACTTGAGCTGCAAGGGCGACATCGACCTTCCGGAAAGCCAGATGGACATGAAGATACGCGCCGCCCCGCTGGGCGCGGTCGGCTCGCTGATAGAGAAAGTGCCCCTCGCCGGCGAGAAACTGAAGCAGGCGAAGGAAGCCGCTCTCTCAACCGATTTCATCGCGCGCGGCCCGATTGCCGACCCGAAGGTAACGCTGGCCGCAGTAGAGAAGCTAAAGAATGCGGTGAACGGAAAGAAGGAAGAATAGAAGAGTATTCCGGATTATCCCGGACTACGTTTACGTTCTTCTTATTACCCTGCCGGCGAATGCGTCGGCGTCGTACGCGCCTTTTTCGAGCACGACCGTTCCGTTGATGAGGACGTGCTCGATCCCTTCCGATAATTGCCTCGGATTCCCGAAACTGGCGCGGTCTATCACCGTGTCAGGGTTGAATACAGTGATGTCCGCATAGGCGCCCTTGCGGATGACACCCCGGTCCTTGAGCCCCATCTGTTTGGCCGGGAGAGAGGTCATCTTGCGGACGGCCTCCTCCTGCGTCATCACGCCTTCGTCGCGGGCGATGCGGCCGAGCACTTTCGTGAACGCGCCGTATGCGACCGGGTTGATGTTGTTGTGGTCGGCCCCGACGATGTCGGACGCGACGGAGCAGTTCGGGTCGGTGAGCGCCTTTGCTATGGCCTCGTCGTCCATCGGATTGTCGAACGCGCCGCCGGTCACGATGATCCTGCCTCTTTCGTCCAGCGTGAGGTCGAACACCGTGTCGAACGGGTCCTTATTCAAAGCGGCGGCAATCTGTTCGACGCTCATGTGCTCGAACCGAAGGTTCTTCTCGCTGCGGAACCCGCTCAGGCATATGAGCGACCATGAGCTGAACGCGTTGTGGTAATGATTGTCCGTCCACCAACTGTGCTCCCAGTTGGGCCACGCGGGCACGACGGTTTCCCATCCGTGGACTATTCGCCTGCGAACGATGGGGTCTTCGAGCCGCGGGAAAAATTTGTCGAGGCCGCCGTCGAAGGCCTCGGGCGGGAAGAGCGAGATGAGCGTCGTCGAGCCGGTGGCGTAGGGGATATAGTCGTGCCCGATATTCACGCCGCGCCCTATCGCCTCCTCGATCGCCTTGTTCGCCCCTTCGAGCACGCTCGGGTCGTCGCGGACGAAGCTCCCGTGATGGGAGATGTGCAGGGGGATCCTGAGCTCTTCGGCGACTCTGATTACCTCCTGGACGGCCTCAGGGTAGGTCTCGCTCATGCCGCGGGTGTGCGGCACGACGGGCGCGCCGAACTCGGTCAGGACGGAGGCCACCTCGATTATCTCGTTCGTGTGCGAATAGACGCCGGGAACGTAGTACAGCCCAAGCGACAGCCCTATCGAGCCGGCCTCGAGCGATTCCCTCAGCATCTTCTTCATCGCCGAAATTTCTTCGGGATTGGCGAAGCGCCCCTTAAACCCCATGACGTTGGTGCGCAGCATTCCGTGGCCGGTGAGGATCGCGACGTTGAACGCCTGCCCGTTCCTCTCGAGGAAATCGAGATACTCGGCCATCGTCGTCCACTCGTACTTCAGGCCGTCGCGGGGAAGCGCGAAATTCCAGTACGTGCTGACGGTGTCTTCGTACGCGTGATTTATCGGCGCCGGGCTCCAGCCGCAATTGCCGGCGACTATGGTTGTCACGCCTTGATGCGCCCAACTTTCCAGCACCTGCGCGTGCCGCGGCGACGGGAGAAAGAAATCCAGGTGCGTGTGCACGTCGATGAATCCGGGCGCGACGACCAGCCCGGCCGCGTCTATCACCTTCGACGCGTTGGCCGTCGGGAAGAGGCCCATGTCCTTGATACGGTCGCCGTCGATGAGCACGTCGGCTCTTTTGGCCGGCTCGCCAGTGCCGTCCATAACCATCCCGTCTTTTATCAACACGTCGCTGCTCATCGGGCGACCTCCTCGCTTCATCGGGCGACCTCGTCTCATCCGAAGGCCTCCTCGGTTGTCCGCACTCATGGGAGACAAGCGTCTTGCAGGCAAGATGCCTGCGCTACGACGGTTCTGAAGCAGCGCATACCATTCGGCCTCGCTCATGGCGGGCTTCCATCCTGCAAGGAGAAGCTCTACGACGCCTCTGACGTAGCGCAGGCTTCCAGCCTGCAAATGGAAGCCCTGCATGGCGCCGCTTGGCTGCATAGCATCAAGACAGACGCGGTCTATTTTAGCACCTGGCGAGTTCCTGCGTCAAAGCGGCTTGCGCTCGCGGCGGTTGCGGAAAATCTTTGACCCACGGTCTGTTGATGAGGACTACTCGATTTCTTATACTGCCTTGCTTTATCGGGAGGGATTCTATAGAATTTCCCTACTGAATTCGGAATAAAGCGGCCCTCTCATATTCAGCCGGACGGCTGCGCGGCCAACCATATGGAGGTAAGGGAATGGGCAAGGTACTGACCCGGAAAGAGGACAAGATATTCATCATCACCATCAACAGGCCGGAGGTGCGCAACTGCGTTGACGGCGAGACGGCGGCGCTGCTCGAGAAGGCGTGGAAGAGGTTCCGTGACGACGAAGAGCTTTACGTCGCGATCCTGACTGGCGCGGGCGACGTGGCGTTCTGCGCGGGGGCGGACCTGAGGAATCTGACCACGCTGGGCCCGGGGCCGGAGGCCAGCCGCCACGAGAGGCGGCAGTTCATCACGAACGGCCCGGGCTACATGGGGTACACGCGGCAGGTGGACATCTACAAGCCCATCATCGCGGCGGTGAACGGCTACGCGCTTGCGGGCGGGCTCGAGCTGTCGTGCCTGGCCGACATCCGCATCGCGGCGGAGAACGCCGAGTTCGGCGTGGCGTGCAGGAGATGGAACGTGCCGCTTCTGGACGGAGGCACCCAGCGGCTCCCTCGCATCGTCGGCATGGGCCGCGCAATGGAGATGATTGTCACCGGCAGGTTCATCGACGCGCAGGAGGCCCTCCGCATCGGGCTGGCGAACGAGGTCGTGCCGAAGGGCCAG
The DNA here is from genome assembly GCA_964607485.1 of uncultured bacterium. GTDB lineage: Bacteria > Abyssobacteria > SURF-5 > SURF-5 > SURF-5 > CAZSKP01. The sequence continues at coordinate 37,410 of CAZSKP010000007.1, forward strand.
TCCCTCAAACGCGCGAAGGAGCTGGCGGCTGAGGTCTGCAAGCTGCCCCAGGGCGCGCTTCGGACCGACAAGCAGGCGGCGCTGATGGGATACGGCCGTCCGCTCGAAGAAGGGCTGCGCATCGAGGCCGAGGTGGGCCAGACCGTGCTCGACAGCTACGACATCGTCGAGGGCTCGAGCGCCTTCATCCAGAAACGGAAAGCCACGTTCAAACAGGACAGTTGATAATTCGATAATTCGGGGACATAGTGATTTGGGTGCATAATACTATTTTTTTCGATGGCGAGCATAGGCGCATTTTCCGGAAAGATGCGCGAATAGTGCCATCGTAGCTCATCTCTGCCGACGAAAAAATAGTATTATGTCCCCAGATTAGGAGACAATGAACCATCGTTTCAAGAATGACTTCAGGCTGTTCTGGGTAAGCGTACTGCTGCTTTTCCTCGAACTGCTCATCATCAGGTGGCTGTCGGCGGAGTTGCGCATCTTCGCCTACTTCCACAATCTCGTGCTCATCGTCTGCTTCCTCGGCATCGGCCTGGGATGCGCCCGCCCTGAGAGAACGGCCAGCTTCATGGCCACGCTGGGCATATTGGCCGCGCTCGTGTTCTTCATCTACTGCCCCGTTAACCTGGGAATCTTTTCCGTCAGGAACATAACGGCGTATCTCGGCAACCTGAAGGATTTCGTCATATGGTATCAGAAGGTCTCGGCGGGCGGGAGAAGGGTATGGGAGATTGTGCTGGGAGTTGCGATGCTCGGTCTGCTGACCGTGGGCATCGTGTATCTGTTCGTGCCGTTCGGGCAGCTGCTGGGTCAGCTTCTCAATGAGAGCGACAGGCCGCTCAGGGCCTACTCGATAAACATTCTGGGCAGCCTCGCCGGCATCCTGCTTTTCACCCTGCTCTCCCTGTTCTCATCCCCGCCGCCGACCTGGTTCGCCATCCTCTTCGTCTTTGTCCTCGTCGTTTTGTTCACCGAGGGAGAAAGGAAGCTGCTGCTGCCATCGGTGGTGCTGATGGGAATCACCATGGCGCTCCTGCTCTGGCGCGGGGACCTCGCCATGCGGGGTGACGGGAGGGAAGAGATATGGTCGCCGTACCAGAAGCTGGAGATTGTGCCGCTGGACGTTCGAGAAGACTCAACAACGATCAGGGTGGGGTATGTAATTGATGTGAACAGCGTGCCCTACCAGCAGGCGGTCAACCTGTCGTATGAGTTCGTCAACTCCAACCCGCGCATATACGGTTTCCGCAGTCCGGAGCTGGTTAAATTCGACCACTACAACCTGCCGTATCTGTTCGGGAAGGAGCTGGATGACGTGCTGATAGTCGGGGCGGGCGCGGGCAACGACGCCGCCGGCGCTCTGCGGAACGGCGCGAAACACGTGGACGCGGTCGAAATCGACCCGGTCATAATCAAGATCGGCAAGAAGCTGCATCCCGAGCAGCCATATTCGTCCGAGCGGGTCGACATAATAAACGACGATGCCCGCTCTTTTTTTCACAAGACAAAAAAGCGCTACGACCTGGTCGTCTTCGGATTGCTCGATTCCCATACGTTGTCATCCAATCTCTCGAACGTCAGGCTCGACAATTACGTCTATACTCTCCAGAGCATCCGGGAGGCAAAGCGCCTGCTCAAGCCCGGAGGCGTGCTCGTCCTCATCTTCGATGTCAAGGACGAGTTCATAGGGCAAAGCTTGTTCGAAATCATGGAAGAGGCGTTCGATTCGCCTCCGCTATGTTTCAAGTTGGAGGACACCATTCGCGGCTGGGGAGGCCGGGTCTTCGTCGAGGGCGATCCGAACACCATCTCGAACACGATGGCGCGGTATCCGTTCCTGCGCACCCTCGTCGATAGGTCGTTCGCGGCCGCGGAGACAAAGACCAGCGTTCCCACCGACGACTGGCCCTATCTCTACCTGAGCGGCCGAAGCATCCCCTCGCTCTACTACATCATATTCGGACTGTTGATGCTGATTTCGGTGGCAATGGTCAGGCGCAGCTTCAGCGGGCTCAAGGGAATGGATTGGCATTTCTTCTTCTTGGGGGCAGGGTTCCTGTTGATAGAGGTGCAAAACGTGAGCAAGCTGGCGCTCCTGTTCGGCGCCACGTGGATTGTGAATTCGATTGTCATATCCGCCATCATGGTGATGATTCTGCTGGCCAACTACTACGTCTTCATCGTGAGCGTCAGGTCTCACGCGCCCTATTACGCGGGACTGGTCGGCACGCTGATTCTTCTGTACTTCTTTCCGCTCGGACGGCTGGCGGGCTTTTCCCTCGTTCCGAAGGCCGCAGTCTCCGGCATCCTGTTGTCGCTGCCGGTCTTCTTCGCGGGAATCATCTTCGCGTATTCCTTCCGCACGTCGAAGGAACTGAATAAAGCTTTCGCATCCAACCTCATCGGCGCGATGCTGGGCGGAATGCTGGAGTGCATGTCGTTCGTCGTGGGCATCAAAGGGCTCCTGCTGCTGGCGCTCCTGCTGTACGTGTTCTCCTATGCTGCGCTGAGAGAACGGGCGAAAGCGTAACTGCGAAGCGTATATCCGTCCCCTTCAACTGAGAAATCTTCCGAAGGCCCGGCTGTGTCCCCTCCATCGACGGCGAAAACGCGTCGCCGAGAAAAAAAGTTTCAACAATCCAAAAAAAGAGCGAAACACGGTTGCCTTTTCCCGAGAACGATTGAATAATGAGAGAAAAGTCGCGACGCAAGACAAGCCGATTCATGCGGCGAGAGGAGAGCCGCGACGGCAGGAGTAGGGAAGATGATGAAGACATCAAGCGCTCAGGTTTTCCATGTGGTTAAGTGTTGGCACTGTGGAAGACAGTTTGACCTGCTCGGGGCAATGTGGTGCGGCTGCGGGGCGAGAGTTGACCGTCCATCCAAAATGTGTCCGTATTGCTTCCAGTGTATCTGCCTCCATCCCGACTACAATAACGAGGCGCTGTGGGGCAGTCCGCCTCGGTATTTGAAACAGCACGGATTCGACAAGCTGTTCTACCTGTACCTGTAGAAGCCTGCAACGCAACGCAAAGCCTACACCCAATCCGGTGAGGGTCCCCTCGGAGATAAGACATGAAAACGAAAGATGTCCTCGCTGTCGTTCTCGCAGGTGGCGCCGGAAAGAGGCTGTATCCCTTGACCAGAGACCGCGCGAAGCCGGCGGTGCCTTTCGGAGGGATGTACCGTCTGATAGATTTCACGCTGAGCAACGCCATAAATTCAGGTATCCGAAAGATATTCGTCCTCTCGCAGTACAAGTCCGATTCGCTTCACAGACATATTCAGTTCGGCTGGAACATCTTTAATCCCGCACTTAACGAGTTCCTTTTTCTCCTCCCTCCGCAGCAGAGGATAAGCGAGGAGTGGTACACTGGCACGGCATCGGCGGTGCACCAGAATCTGTACTCCATCAGGAGCATCGGCCCGAAATATGTGCTCATACTCTCGGCCGACCACGTGTACAAGATGGATTATTCGAAGCTGCTCGACTACCATGAAGAAGTCGGGGCCGACCTGACCGTGGGCGCGATAGAGGTCGCTCTTGAGGAGGCCCACCGGTTCGGGATACTCCGGGTTGACGACGAATACCGCATAACCGGTTTCATGGAGAAACCGAAGGCCCTGGCAGACGAGCACTTCAACGGCAGCCGGCCGATGGGCTCGATGGGCATATACGTGTTCAATACCGACGCTCTCTTCGATGCTCTGGAGGCGGATTCCGAAGAGGAAACGGACCACGACTTCGGCAAGAACATCATCCCCTCGATGCTGGGCTCGCATCGGGTGTGCGCGTATCCTTTCAGGGATGAAAACAGGAAAGAGGCGGAATACTGGAGGGACGTGGGCACGCTCGATTCCTATTGGGAAGCCAACATGGACCTCGTGTCGGTTGACCCGTTGTTCAACCTGTACGATGCGCACTGGCCCATCAGAACGTATCAGGGACAGTATCCCCCGGCCAAGACCGTTTTCGCCGGCGGCGACGACGGGAAACGAGTCGGGCTGGTCCTGGACTCGATGATCTCGAACGGCTGCATCATCAGCGGCGGAAGGGTACAAGATTCGGTGCTTTCCCCCGGCGTCAAGATTAACAGCTATTCGGAGGTTTACGAATCCGTCCTGATGGACGGGGTGCAGATAGGCCGCTATGCAAGAATACGCCGCGCGATCATCGACAAGCGCGTACTCGTGCCGGCCGGCACGGTGATAGGTTACGACCTCGAGCGGGACAGCGAGCGCTTCACTGTGTCGGATAAGGGCATCGTGGTCATCCCGAAAGGGACGATTCTTCCTCCTGCGCCGACGATGGCCGTTCCGGAAAGGCGAAGAAAGGTTTTCGAGAACTCGGGCGCGCCGCTTGCCTGAGCGACGGCACAGGTAAATCTTGAATCCCCTTTTTATCCGGACGCCGTGGGTGGAAGCGGGGGAAATTCCAGCGAAAAAAGCGTCGTCAGAGGCGTCCGGTAGTGGCCGGGCCCGTCCCTTCCTGTATCATTCCGGCGGGTGTGCAACCTCGATCGTGACCGACACGTCCGGAGTCTTGTCGTCGGCAAATCTGGCGTCCTCGGGCAGAATCAGCTTCGGAGTCAGCTTGGCAGTCTCGGTTATCTTGCTGAGGTCGATTGGTTCGGTCATAACTTTCAGCGTACCGCTGGAGAGTTTGCTTGGCACCAAGACCGGGACCGACTCCGGAGACACTGTGATCTTTACCCCTGCCGGAGCGTTTCCCACGCGGCCGACCGTCTGCACTTTGACGGGCAGGTTGAATGGTATCATTTGATAGGCGATGAGTTTTATCTTGTCCGGCTCGATGCCGAGGACCGAGAGGCTCGAGGGGCGGCGGACCATGTCGCTGGAGAGCTCGACCTGCTGAGCGCCGTCCTTGATCGTTGACATATCCAGAGTTACCTTCAGTGTGCGCACGTCCAGCAGATCGAATGCGCGCGCCCTTCCCAGCAGGGTGATGGTGGCTTCCTTCGGCTTGGGCTCTTCGATCACCCAATCCGACGCAAGGTTGCGATATTCGATTGGAACGACGAAATCGCGCCGGACGGTGCCCGTTTCAAACACAAACACGAGCCAGAGCGCGCATGCGAGGGCGACAGCCAGCGCCTTCTCGCGCGAATTCTCTCTTACCCAGTGTCGCCACGTTCTTTCGCTCCTTTTCGGGAATTTCTCGAGATAGAATCGCTCCAGCGCCACCTGAAGTTTGGAGGGGTCTTTCACCTCTCTGAGTCTTTCCTGCTGGGCCAGCGATATCGTCCCGCGTTCCTCCGACACGACGATGCACAGCGCGTCGGAGCGCTCGGCCAGCCCCAGCGCCGCGCTGTGACGCGTTCCCAGATTGCCCAGCTTCTTCATGTCGACCGACAACGGCAGATGACATCCGAACCTGGTCAGCCGTCCCTGTTCGATGACGACGGCGCCGTCGTGACCGATCGAATGAGGGTCGAAGAGGCTCTCCAGAAGGGCTTTGCTGAGGCGGCCGTCCAGGTCGATTCCGCCCTCAAGGTGGCGGCCCAACGGGTCCTTTCCCCGAATGACGACCAGAGCACCGACTTTCTTTCGCGCGAGCTCGGTGAGCGCGCTCGTGAGGATGTCGATTTCGGAATGTTCCGAAGAGGAGCCTTCGCGATTGCTGAACGCGCTCCAGATGCTCAGGCGTTCGAAAAAGCGTCGGAGCTCCTCCTGGAATATGATCACGAGCGCGATAAGCAGGATTGCGAAAAACGCCTGCAATACGACGGCGGTCAGGTACATCTGGAAAAACCGCGCGATGATATATACGATGCCCAGGATGAAGATACCGAGGAGCACGAATCTGGAGGCGGTCGCCTTGAACCATATGAGGATAACGTAAATCAGCACCGAGATTATCGCGATGTCGAAAAAATCGGCTATCCTGAATGTCTGGAACAGCTGGGTGAAGAAGTGTGTCATGGAAATTCAAACCCCTTCGGCGCCGGTTCTGTGCGGCATCGCAATCGAAACGTCTAGCACAAGATTGTCATGAGAGCCCGCATGTCGGCAAGAGGCCGCAGCCGCACCGATAGACACCCGCGTCCATCGCACCTACTAGGATACCACAAAGGCTTCCAATAGAGCATATAATTGATTTCCCGGTTCCGGAATGGTAGAATCTGTTTCGGTTGTCCAAGGAAATGCAGTTGTCGTTTCACGAAGGAGCGAGTCATGACAGCAAAGACCACGTTTTTCCTGCTCGGAGTATTTGTGGGCGCGGCCGTTCCGCTGATTGTGAAGGCGGTCAGACCGTTGGGCGCCTACGCACTGGCGGGCGGGATGATTGCATACGAAGCCGTGTGCGAGGCGGTTGAGAGTTCGGGAGAGGCGCTTTCGGCTTCGATCAGAAGAGCTCGCTACGGCTCGGACGACACATCGGATTGATGAACCACGAGGGAAGTGAGCCATCGCGGTCGAACCGCTTCGGGCTCACAACGAAGAAAGGTGAGAAACACTCATGGCGTACGAATTGTTAATGAAACCGCTCACGATAAAGAAGACCACGTTCCCCAACAGGGTCGTTTTGCCGCCTCTCCAGACGAACTACGCGACCGACGACGGCGAGGCGACGGAACGTCTCATAAGATTTCATGAAACCATCGCGCGAAACAACGTCGGGCTGTCAATCGTGGGCGCCACAGGCATATCGCCCTACTCACGGCTCGGAGGCCACAGCTTCTGTCTATATGAGGACCGGCACATCTCCTCGGCGCGGAAGCTCTTCGACGCGATAAGAAACGCCGGCTCCGTTCCCGCCGTCCAGCTCAACCATGGCGGCCGCGCCCTGTCGAAGCGACTCGCGGGCGGCGACGTCGTCGGGCCTTCCGCGATACCCTCACCCGCGACGGGAGTCGTTCCTCGGGAGCTTTCGTCTAAAGAGGTCGAAGAGATAATCGGACAATTCGTCCGCTCCGCCGAAGCCGCCAAGAGCGCGGGAGCGGCGATGGTCGAGTTCCATGGCGCGCACAGTTATCTGCTCAACCAGTTCCTGTCGCCCGCGGCGAATCAAAGGAACGACGAATACGGCGGCAGCACCGAGAACCGCGCGCACATAGTGCGGGAGATTCTCCGAAGGGCGCGCGAGAGGGTCGGCAACGATTTCGTTCTCGGGCTGAGGATGAGCGTGGAGGAATTCGTCGATGGGGGACTCACGGTCGAGGAAAGCCGCACGATGGTGAAGATGTTCATTGAGGACGGCCTCGACATTATCCATGTGTCCGGGGGCGGGATGGATTCCGGCCCGCGGATGCTACAAGAAGCCGCGCAGGGCAACGTCGTCAAGCTCGCGGGCGAGGTGAAGAAGGACGTGAACATACCTGTGATAGCGGTGGGCGGCATACTCCGGCTCGAACAGGCAGAGCGCGCGCTCGAAGACGGACTGGCGGACATGGTCGCCATCGGCCGCGCCCTGGTAGCTGACCCCGAGCTCGTCACGAAGTCGCTCGCGGGCAAGCCGGAGGACGTGGTCGAATGCACCGGCTGCCTGCAATGCTTCATCGAAGGCGAACAGCCGGGCATCACCTGCTCCGTGAACGAAAGCCTGTGACCGACCGATTTTCCGGCAGCGCGATGACCGCGAGAGGGAAACGATGAGCAGAATACCCTATGCAAATATCGAGGAATCGCCCCAAAAGATCAAGGATTTTTTTGAAAAGCTGAGGTCGAGCGAGCTCGAGATTCTGAATGTCCACAGGATGGTGGCTCACAGCGACGCGTCCGTCCGCGAGTTCGTCAGGTTCGGAAGCAGGCTGCTGACCAAGCCGCGCCTGGAGCCACGGTTCCGGGAGCTTGCCATACTTCGAATCGCGCAACTGCACGGCGCGGGTTACGAATGGGCGCACCACGTGCCCATCGCGCTGCAGACCGGAGTGTCTCGGGAACAGATTAAAGACATCGGGAAGTGGAGCGAGTCGCCGCACTTCGCGGACGATGAGAAAGTCGTTCTCAAGTACACCGAAGAGGTCGTCCGAAACAACGAACCCGCGGATGATACCTTCACGGCTGCGTCGCGGTTCCTCGACTCCGCCGGCATCGTCGAGTTGACGCTCTCCATCGGGTTCTGGTGCATGGTAGCCAAGTTTCTGCGAACGTTTCGGGTTGATATCGAGGAAGACTTCGCGCGAAAGCATGCCGAGCTGTTCGACGACGTCGGGCGCATTTGACGCTTATCGACCAACCGGTTCTCTCTTTGCGCAAGAGAGCAACGAGGGAAACTCCCGGTTCGGCAGGTCCGAAAGGGGGCGGATATGGTATATGCGTCGTTCTTGTCCTTGATCTTCCTGGGATTGGTCGTAGTGGCCTGTGTGATGTTCGTGTACATGCTGAACCTCGCCCAGGACATGAAAGAACTCCGGCGGCGGATGGCGAAGCTTGAAACGTTGGCCGCTGTGGGACAACGGCCTCCTCAACCGGCGCCCGAGCCCGCCGAAGCTCCTCAGGAACCTCCAAGCCCGCTCCTGCCCTCACCTGTTCCGCCGAAACCGCCCGAGCCCGCCATGCCCGCCCCTGCGAGAGCAAAGCCCCCGCTGGATATGGAGGCAGTTATCGGAGGCAACTGGCTGAACCGAATCGGGGTGTTGGCGTTCCTGTTCGGCGTGGCGTTTTTCCTGAAGTACGCGTTCGACAACCGCTGGATCGGCGAGACCGGCCGGGTCATCCTCGGCCTGATCACCGGGCTCGTGTTCCTGGGGCTGGGCGAGCGGTATCAGAGGAAGGGCTTTCCGCGCTTTTCGCAGGGGCTCACGGGGGGAGGCATCGCGCTGCTTTATCTGTCCATTTACGCGGCGTTCGGGTTCTACCACCTCGTCCCTCAAGTCCCCGCGTTTCTGTTCATGATTCTGGTGACGGTCGCAGGCGTCACTCTCGCCATCAGGTACGATGCGCTCGCTGTCGCGACGCTGGCGGCGCTAGGCGGCTTCCTGACGCCGTTTCTGTTGAGCACCGGCGTTGACAACCAGGTGGGGCTGTTCACGTACATCCTGCTTCTGAATGCCGGCATCCTCGGCGTAGCCTATTTCAAGCACTGGCCGACGCTCAATTATCAGAGTTTTTTTCTGACCATAATCACGTTTGCCGCATGGGCCGGGGGGTTCTATGAGTCCTCGAAACTGTGGACAACGGTTCTTTTCCTCACGCTGTTCTTCGTCGTGTTCGCGTTCCTGGCTATTTTTTACAACATCATCCACCGACAGAAGGCGTCGGCACCCGAACTGGTGCTCGCGTTCCTGAACGCGGGCATCTACTTCGGGGCGATGTACGTTCTGCTCGAGGACAAATACGGCGACTACCTCGGCCTGTTCTCGCTGGCGATGGGCGGCGCCTATGTCGCGCTTGCCTACCTGGCGAACGTCCGCCACGATGAAGACCGGTTCCTCGTGTGGGTTTTCCTCGGACTCGCCGCCACGTTTGTGACGCTCGCGGCGCCCATACAACTGAAGCAGAATTGGATAACGGTCGGATGGGCGGTCGAGGGCGCAATTCTTGCATACATCGGGTTTAAGTACGGAAGCAGAAATACGCTGCTGGCCTCGCTCGCCATCATCGCTCTGGTCTTCGTGCGGCTCATCTTCTTCGACGTGCAGTTGCCCTGGCAGTACGTGAAGGAAGAATTCTCGCTCCTTTTCAACAAGCGCGTGTTTTCGTTTGTCGTCGGCATTGCGGCGATGCTGTTCGGCGCGTATTGCTTCGCCAACAGGTCGAAGAAAGCGGCCGACGGGGACAAGGCTGTCGTGGGGTGCCTGCTGGTTGCGGCCAATGTTGCGGCCATTGTTCTCCTGAGCGTCGAGGCGAATGATTTCCTCCGTTATCTTCGATTCCAGGAGAGGATTTCGCCGAGCGTGGTGTCGTATGCGCGGCAGCTTTCGCTTTCGCTCGTGTGGACACTTTACGCCACTTTTCTTATCATCGTGGGCATCTGGAAGGGATACAGGCCGATGCGCTACATGGCGCTGTTGCTCTTCGGCATCACGATCTTGAAGGTGTTTTTCATCGACCTTTCCGCACTGGAACGGTTCTACAGGATAATTTCGTTCGTGGTGTTGGGAGTGATACTCATCGCCGTATCGTTCCTGTATCAGAAATATAAGGGAGTCCTCGTTGGCCCGACCCCGGCAGAAGGGAAGACAGAATGAAGCGCGCGCTGATACCCGTCCTCGCCGTCGTTGTCCTCCTCGTGTCATCATCTCCAACACGGGCGGACTTCAACACGACCGACTGGCCGTTCTACAAGGAAATCGCTCTCCCTCAGCCGCTGGAATCCGAATACGCTTACTTTCAGGTCGATGGCGAAATCTACGACGTCTGCTCCGACGGACTCAGGAGCATCAGGGTAATCCGCGGCGATTCCGGCGAGGTCGCATACGAAATTGTGACCAAGCGAGAGAGCGAGCATCGGGAGGAATTCTTCCCGAAAATTCTGAACAACTCATACCTGCCGGGGAAATACAACTCGTTTGTGCTCGACTTCGGCGAGGAACCGCCCAGCGTGAACGAGCTCGAGGTCCTGACCTCCAGCGAGAACTTCACGCGCCGCGCATCGGTCGAGGGGAGCGACGACCAGGCCGAATGGAACACGCTCGTCGAGGAGGCCTACATCTTCGATTTCGCGCGCAACATCCGGTCGCACTACCTGCGGATCGAACTCCCGACTTCGAATTTCCGATTCCTCCGCGTCAAAGTGTTCGACGACGGAAGCGGCGTGCTGAAAATTACCGGCGCCAAGGCGTTCAGAGTGAGAAAAGAGGAAGCGCAGACGGAACAGTGGCCGTTGACCATTGTTGAGAGAACCGAGAACGAAAAGGACCGGACCACCGAAATCGTTCTGGATGCGCGATTCAGCGGCCTGCCCATTCGGCAGATAGACCTCGATGTCGCGAGCCGCAACTACCACCGCAGCGTCCACGTCCAATCGAGCGAAGACCGGGAGAAATGGATTGACCTCGGAAGCGGCATCATCTTCGACTACGACCTGCCCGAGTTCAAGAAAGCCGACAAGCGGCTGTCGTTCCGCGAGAACAGCCGCGGCCGCTATTTCAAGCTGACCATAGAAAATTATGACGACCAGCCGCTCGAGGTGGCCGGCGCTTCAGGCATTGGGCTTGTGCGGCGAGTCATTCTCGCCGTGGAGGAAGGGGCTCCCTACCGGGTCTTTTTCGGCAATCCCCGTGCGGCTGCGCCCCGCTACGACCTTGCGCACCGCATTCCCTACATCGAGACGGAACGCCTCCCGCGTCTCGCATTGGGGCCGCGCCAATCCAACCCGGACTACGTGGAAAAGAAGCCGAAACGCCCCTGGAGCGAGGAGCATGCCTACCTGCTCTGGGTCGTGATGGCCGCCGTCATCGTTTTCCTTGCGCTGCTCATCTTCAACCTCGCGCGCAAGACACCGCCCGAAGGGCAGGGGCAATAGGCCCGACATGAGCGAAAAATACTATTCTTCTATCCGGGAAGGCTTCAGGAAGTGGGCGCCGTTCTACGATGCGTTCACCGTCACAATCGGCAGCGCAAGGAGGGCGGTCGTGGCGGCGGTGGCGCCCGGAAGGGGCGAGAAAGTTCTGGATATTTGCACGGGCACGGGCGCCGTGGCGCTCGAACTGGCCAAGGCGGGCGCATCCGTGACCGGGATAGACCTTTCCGACGATATGCTCCGGCACGCCCGTCGCAAGCGCGAGGTTCGAGCGAAGGCCCAAGACGTCCAATTCCTGAGGATGGACGCAACGGAGCTTGCGTTTTCCCCGGGCGAATTCGATGCGGTCACCATCTCGTTCGGGCTGCATGAAATGCCCCTGGAGATTATCCGCCGCGTCCTCCGGGAAGCGCATCGCGTGGCGAAGCGTCGGCTCGTGGTTATCGATTACAAGCTGCCCGACGCCGGCCTGCTCGCGGGAGCATACAGGTTTGTCGTCGGCCTCTTCGAAGGCCCGTATTGCATGGATTTCCTTGAACTCGACCTTCCCGAAGTCGCCGGGCGAGAAGGGTTCGCGCTTGAGACGCGGAACGCCGCGCTCCTTCGAACCTGTCAGCTTCTTTCCTTCCGCATTGTAAAATAGGGGCGCAGCATAATGCTGCGCCCCTAGGAATATTCCGCAACCGTCGCGCGAACTCACGTCACCGGCGCGGGTTAATCCTCAGACAGGCTCAGGCCGTCTTTCCCTGCTATTGAGACTCGATATGTAACTCGACACGCCTGTTTTGCGCTCTTCCTTCAGGTGTGTCGTTTGTGGCTATTGGATCCGTCTCGCCCTTGCCTACGGCGCTCAGCCTGCCGGCGCTGATGCCCTTGGAAACGAGGTAATCCATCACAGCCTTTGCCCGTTTCTCCGACAGCGTCTTGTTGTATGCGTCTGACCCGACGCTGTCGGTGTGGCCGCGGAGCTCCACTTTCATCTTCGGATTAATTTCCAGCACATGAACCGCATTGTCCAATGCGGCATGATACTCGGGTCTAATGTCCCACTTGTTGTAGTCGAACTTGAGGTCTTTTATGATCCAGCAACCCGCAGCATCGACCGTCACGCCCTTCGGCGTACCGGGGCACTTGTCGAGATAGTCGGGCACGCCGTCGCCATCGCTGTCGAGCGGGCAGCCCACTTTATCGACCTTTACGCCCTTCGGTGTATCGGGACACTTGTCAAGATAGTCGGGCACGCCGTCGCCGTCGCTGTCGAGCGGGCAGCCCACCTTATCGACCTTTACGCCCTTCGGCGTATCGGGACACTTGTCGAGATAGTCGGGCACGCCGTCGCCGTCGCTGTCAAGCGGGCAGCCCACTTTATCGACCTTTACGCCCTTTGGAGTACCGGGGCACTTGTCGAGGCTATCCGGCACGCCGTCACCATCGCTGTCGGCCGGCGGTGGCGGTGGTGGCGCCGGCTTCTCCGCGCCCGCATAGAATAGAACCCCTCCGTTACCCCTTCCTTCGATTTTCCCAGCTTCCGGGCCAATCTTTGAGGGCATATACCAATACCCGCCGGCGTATTGCTGCACTCCCTTCCATGCTCCGGGAGGAGGATATTCCCGCCAGGGGTCTGCCTTGGCCCACTTGCCCGTGGCACAACCAAATTGCGCAAACAAAAGTAAAGCTGTCAATCCCGCTAACCACCGTCTCAATGTCATGCCTTCTCTCCTTTCTTTGCCCGCCGACTACGCCGGGGCACAGTCTTTCCCCTCTGATACCGGTGAAGTGCTCACGCTGAAGAAAAGACTATTGTGATGGAAGTATATCATGCGATCGGGTGCTAGGCAAGAGGGGGGAATCCTTCACGGAGGCGGGTTTTCGAAGAGGAGGTGTTTGATGAGAATGCTTCCTCGCCCGCACTGCAATGCCCGGCACAGCCCTTGTTAAAGTCGAGTATATCTGGTATAATTGACGAAAAATCAGGATGTTAAGAGGTCTCCGGAATGCAGCTTTCCAATTCGGACCGGGTATATACGGTTACCGAGCTCACCCGCGGCATCAAGGCGTTGCTCGAAGAGGACTTCGGACACGTCTGGGTGTGCGGCGAGGTGTCGAATTGCAGGCGTCACAGCTCGGGCCACATCTATTACACGCTGAAGGACGAGCAGAGCCAGTTGAGCGTGGTCTTCTTCAGAAACGATGCGGCCCGGCTCAAGTTCAGGCTCGAAGACGGATTGCAGGTCAACGTCGAGGGCCGGATCAGCGTGTACGAGAAGAGGGGCAACTACCAGCTCATCGCGGCGACTGCGGAACCGGTCGGATACGGCGCGCTCCAGCTCGCCTTCGAGCAACTGAAGAAGCGCCTGGGCGAAGAAGGCCTCTTCGACGAAGCGCACAAGAAGCCCATCCCGCGATTTCCCCAACGAATCGGCATCGTCACGTCGCCGACGGGAGCGGCCATCCGCGATATTCTGCACGTGCTCGACCGACGCTTCTCCACTGTCGAGGTGGTGCTCTACCCCTCGCTGGTTCAGGGCGAAGGCGCGGCGGAGGAGATTGCCGCCGGCGTGAGGACGCTCGACAGAGAGGGAAAGGTGGACGTTATAATTGTCGGCAGGGGCGGAGGCTCGCTGGAAGACCTGTGGGCGTTCAACGAAGAAGCGGTCGCCCGCGCGATATACGAATGCGAGACGCCCGTCGTCTCGGCCGTCGGCCACGAGGTGGATTTCACCATCGCCGACTTCGTCGCCGACCTGAGGGCGCCGACGCCCAGCGCTGCGGCGGAAGTGGTCGTGGAGGAAAGAGAGGCCGTCATTTCCGAGATATCGCGGCTCCGCGACGGGCTGATTCGGTCCGCGGCTTCTTGCCTCACCGAGCTCGAACACCGGCTGAAGCTGGCGCTCTCGAGTTACGGGCTGCGACGTCCGTCGGACACGCTGCTCCAGTATGAGCAGCAGTTGGACGACATGCGCGAGCGAATGGTCGAGCTGCAAACGCGCCGCCTCGACGACCTGCAGAACAAGGCGGAGGTCGCTCGGAACAAGCTGTTCATGCTCAGGCCCGACAGAGTCATTGCCTCCTTGAGCGACAGGGTCAAATCGGCCGGCCGCATGCTGAGGGAGCGCGCCCTCAATGCGCTCTCCGGGCGTGAGGCCGCCCTGGGCTCTGTGGCCGCAAAACTCGATTCGTTGAGCCCGCTGGCGGTTCTGGCGAGAGGATACAGCATCACCTATCGCATGGCCACGGGAGCCATACTCAGGGACAGCTCGGAGACGAGAGCGGGCGACCGCGTGAGCGTGAGACTGCACCGCGGCTCGCTTGCGTGCTCGGTGGAAAAGGTGGAGGATTAGACACGTGGGCGAGCCCAGCTTTGAGGAAGCCCTGCAAAATCTCGAAAAGATAGTCGAGGAACTGGAGGAAGGGAACCTTCCCCTCGAAGAGACGCTGAAGAGATTCGAGGAAGGTATCAAGCTGGCGCGTCTGTGCGAGAAGAAACTCAAACAGGCGCAGAAGAAGGTCTCGATGCTGACCCGGGACGAACAGGGAGACCTGAAGGAGGTCCCGTTCGCCGAGCCGCAGGAATCGGAGAAAGCAGAGAAAGAGGGGCCCGACACCGAATCCCTTTTCGATGAGTGACCTCAAGAGATATCTGGCGGAACGAAAGGAGCTTGTGGACGGGGGGCTCGACCGGTTCCTCCCGCAGCCGGCGGGGCTGGAGCGGTCGGTCTATGAGGCGATGCGATACTGCGTCTTCGCCGGGGGGAAACGGATCAGGCCCATCCTGCTGCTGGCAACCAACGAGATGTGCGGGGGCGACACAGACACCGCATTGCCCGCCGCCTGCTCACTCGAAATGATACACACGTACTCGCTCATACACGACGACCTTCCCGCTATGGACAACGGCCAGCTCCGCAGGGGGAAGCCGACGGCGCACAGGCAATTCGGCGAGGCGATCGCAATACTGGCGGGCGACGCATTGCTCACGCTCGCGTTCGAAGTCCTCAGCAGGTGTCCCGAAAAGTTCGTTCCGGCGTTGGTGTACGAATTGGCTCACGCGTCGGGCACTAGGGGACTGATAGGCGGACAGGTGGCCGACATCGAGTGGACCGGCAGGGAAATGGAGTTTCCGACGCTCGAGTTCATCCATTCGCACAAGACTGGCGCGCTCATCACCGCCGCCGTGCGAATGGGAGGGATAATCGCCGGGGCCGACGAGGCGGCGCTCAAGAGCCTGACGGGATACGGCCGCAGCCTCGGCCTCGCCTTCCAGATAGCCGACGACATCATCGACGTGGAATCGACCTCGGCGGTCACGGGAAAAGATTCTGGCTCCGACGCCACGCTCGGCAAGGCGACGTATCCCAAGTTTTTCGGGCTGGCCGATTCGCGACAGCGTTGTCTCGGATTGATAGAACAGGCGAGAACGCATCTCGCCGATTTTGCACCGCGCGCGGGAGTGCTCGAAGCGATAGCCGACTTTGTCGGCAACCGTGAGGCTTAGTTTTTGCAGAAGGTGATTGACTTATGGAAAGGCTTCTCGACCGGATAAACAGCCCAAAAGACCTCAAGGCGCTCTCGATAGACGAGCTTCGCCGCCTGGCGGAGGAAATCAGGCGTGAGATCCTCTCGACGACCTCCCAGCGGGGAGGACATCTCGCGTCGAGCCTGGGAACCGTCGAACTCATACTGGCCATTCACTACGTGTTCGACGCGCCGCGCGACAAAATAGTATTCGACGTCGGGCATCAGGCATACGCGCACAAACTCATCACCGGAAGACGTGAGGATTTCAAATCGCTTCGCACCCTCGGCGGCCTGGCCGGGTTCCCCAATCGCGACGAGAGCGAATTCGACTGTTTCACCACGGGACACGCGAGCACGAGCATCTCCGCAATTGCCGGCATCGCCTCCGCGCGCGACCTCGCCGGTGAGAAGTTCAAGACGATCGCGCTGATAGGCGACGGCTCCATGACGGGCGGCCTCGCGTTTGAAGCGCTGAATCACGTCGGGCACATGGGAAAAGACCTGATAGTCGTCCTGAACGACAACGAGATGGCGATATCGAGGAGCGTGGGAGCGCTCTCGCTCTACTTGAGCCGTCTCATTACCGCTTCCTCGTACAACAGGCTCAAAGGCGACGTAGAGTACCTGCTCAAGCGAATTCCCGCCATCGGCTCGACATTGTTCGAGACGGCCAAACGCATACAGAAAAGCGCAGCCAGCCTGCTCAAGCCCGGGTCGCTCTTCGAGGAGCTTGGGTTCAAATATGTCGGCCCGGTGGACGGCCACGACCTCGACGTGCTGATAGAGACGCTGCGCAAGATAGCGGCGTTTCGGATTCCGATCCTCTTCCACGTGCTCACCAAGAAGGGGAAGGGGTACGAATACGCCGAGGCGGAGCCGAGCAGCTTCCATGGCATACGCGCGTTCGACGTTCAAACGGGCGAGCCGCTTCCGCCGCCGGACGATGCATCGAACGGGCCCAGTTACTCCGAGGTCTTCGGCAAACACATGATGGAGATGGCCGAGAGGAATCCGAAAACGGTCGCCATAACGGCCGCGATGGCCGAGGGCACGGGCCTGACGGAGTTTGCGGAGAGATTTCCCAAACGTTTCTTCGATGTCGGCATAGCGGAGCAACACGCGGTGACGTTCGCCGCCGGGCTTGCCAACGAAGGATTCCGTCCCGTCGTCGCGGTGTACTCCACTTTCCTGCAGCGCGCGTACGACCAGATATGCCACGACGTGTGTCTCCAGGGGTTGCCGGTGGTGTTTGCCATCGACCGTGCCGGAGTCGTGGGCAGAGACGGACCGACGCACCACGGCGTCTTCGACATCGCGTACCTTCGGAGCCTGCCGAACATTGCCATCCTGACGCCGAAGAACGGTGCCGAGCTGAAGGCGATGCTCGATTGGGCGAGCGAACAGTCTCGGCCGGCGGCCATCAGGTATCCGCGCGGTTCGTCCTCGACCGTCGCGTCGGGACAGCCCGACGCCTCGATAGAGTTGGGCCGACCCGAAGTGCTCCGGGAGGGCGACGACATCACAATCGTTGCCGTCGGAGCGATGGTGGAGGTCGCGTTGAAGGCGGCCGCCGAACTGGCGCATGAGGGCGTGAGCGCGGGAGTCGTCAATGCCCGCTTTGTGAAGCCGCTGGACGAAAAATTCTACTGTCAAATCGCCGAGCGGGCCAAGGCCATCGTCACCATAGAGGACGGCGTGGCTTCGGGCGGGTTCGGGAGCGGACTGGTCGAGCTCATGCTGAAGATAAAGCCCGAAAGAATTCCCAACGTCGCCACTCTCGGCTTTCCCGACAAGTTCATCGAGCACGGCCCGCGCTCTGCGCTCCTGCGGAAATACGGTCTGAGCGTGCAGGGTGTGATCGACGCGGCCAGCAAGCTTCTGGGAGTGAGAATCGAGACACACTCTCAGGACAGGTGACATACTATTCGGAGCGGCTAACAATCGTCATTCTGAGCGCAGTTGTCATTCTGAGCGCAGCGAAGAATCTCAATGATTGCGGTAGGTCCTGCGAAACGCGAGATCCTTCACTCGGCCCTGCGGCCCACGGGTCCGAGACCCTTCGTTCAGGATGACAAGAATGTGAAGTATCTCGTGCTCCTTGCACTAATAGATACGTCGGCTTCCGGGCCGATTCTTTGAAAACGACAACGTATCGGCGGAGGACATGCCCTTCCGCGCCCCCACTTTAGGGGATGCGGCGGGGTAGTGGTATGTCCGCAGCCGGATGAAACACAGAGAGCCATGATAAGCAGGATACGAAACCTTTCCGCGTTTTCGGAAGTTGTCGAAGGCATCCGCTCGGACAGGCCGCGCGCATGGGTGCACGGCCTGTCGGGCGCATCGCGCCGCGTATTCGCCGGCGAGCTTGCCGGCTCGCTCGACCGCGCCATGCTCATCGTCACGCCGACCCTCGATGCGGCGGAGACGGCTCTGGGCGACCTCGAAAGCTTCTATGACTCAAACCTGCTGTATCTGTTTCCACCCCGCGAATACCTGCCGCCCTCCGACGTTCTCCTTCCCGACCAGAGCGTTTCGGAACGTCTTCTCGCGCTGCGGACGCTGCTGCGGGCCGCCGACACCGGAAACCGGCCGGTCATCATAGCCCCCGTGAGAGCGTTGCTCCAGTATCTGCCCCCTCCGCGGATGATCGCTCCGCTTCTGTTCAGCCTGCGAGTGGGCGAGTCGTGGCCGCTTGAGCAGTTGAGCGCCGAGCTGGTCGAGCGCGGCTACCGCAGGAGCAGCATGGTCGAGACGCGTGGCGAGTTCAGCATCAGGGGAGGAATTGTCGATATCTTTCCCATCTGCGCCGACGTTCCTTTCCGTCTCGAATTCTTTGGAGATGATATCGAGTCGATTCGAGCTTTCGACGCGGTCACCCAGCGCTCGTTCGAGACGACTGACGAAGTGGAGCTGATGCCCCGGAACCGTTGGGTTGACTCGTCGGGTTCCCAGGACGGCGAGGCCACGCTTCTGGACTATCTGCCCCCAGACGCCGTCGTCGTGTGGGATGAGCCGCTCCTGATAGAGGACGAGGGAAGCCAGGAACATCTCGCGCCCATGTACGATGTCGCGCGCGAGAAGATGGCGACGCTGACAGAAATTCTCGGCAACGCCCGGAATCCCATGGTGTGTCTGAGCCGGTTCGACCAGAGCTCGGACACCTTCACGGGATTCGAGCGGCTGAGCGTGCAGTGCCACTCGCTCGCTCCCGTCTCCGGCCAGCTGGAGGCCTTCGTGGAGAAGCTGGGCGGATGGCTTCGCGACGGATTCCAGGCGGCGCTGGTATGCAACAACGAGGGCGAAAGCAGGCGACTGATGGAGCTCCTCCAGGATGCGGGCGAGAATCCGCATTTCAGCCCGCGATTCGACGAGCGCCATCAACTGCTCGTCACATTGGGCAGGCTGAGAAGCGGCTTTGCGATTGACGAGACGGGCTTCGTCGTCGCGAGCGACCAGGAAATCTTCAGGCGATATTCTCACCGCCGCCCCCGGAAGAAATTCAGGGGAGGGGCACCCGTCGCGCACTTCACCGACCTGCGCGTGGGCGACTACGTCGTTCATGCCGACCACGGCGTCGGCATATATCGGGGCCTCGCCTATCTGCCCAACCAGAAGAGCGAGTTCCTTGTGCTCGAATACCTCGGCGGCGACAAGCTCTACGTTCCCGTCATCATGATGCACCTCGTGCAGAAGTACGTGGGCTCCGACGACGAGCCTCCGAAGATATACAAGCTGGGCGGAACGGCGTGGTTCCGAGTGCAGGAACGCGTGCGCCGCTCGATTCGCGACATGGCCGGCGAGCTGCTGGAGCTGCATGCGGCGCGGCAGGTTCTTCCCGGCACCTCGTTCTCGGCCGACGCCGTCTGGCAGAATGAGTTCGAGGACGCATTCATATATCGTGAGACCGACGACCAGCTTGCCGCAATCGAGGACACCAAGCGCGACATGGAACGGCCGTGTCCGATGGACCGTCTCATCTGCGGCGACGTGGGATACGGCAAGACGGAGGTGGGGCTCCGGGCGGCGTTCAAGTGCGTGATGGATGCGCGGCAGGTGGCCGTTCTGGCGCCGACCACCATACTGGCCCAACAGCATTACACCACGTTTCGGGAGCGCCTCGCCGACTACCCCGTCCGCGTCGAGATGCTCAGCCGGTTCAAGACTGCCGGGGAACAGAGGAAAATCGTCGCCGCCTTGGCCGAAGGCAAGGTGGACATCGTCATCGGTACGCACCGGCTGGTTCAGAACGACATCACATTCAAGGACCTGGGGCTGGTCATCATCGACGAGGAGCAGCGATTCGGCGTCGCTCACAAGGAGCGGCTGAAGAGGCTTCGCAAGCTCGTGGACGTTCTCACGCTGACCGCTACGCCGATACCCCGCACGCTCCACATGGCGTTGATGGGCGTGAGAGACATGAGCACGATAAACACGCCGCCCGAGGACAGGCTCTCCGTCGTGACCGTCGTCGCCGAGTTCGGCGAGAAGCTGATTCGCGACGCGATCCTGAGGGAGATGTCCAGGGAGGGCCAGGTGTTCTTCGTGCACAACCGCGTGCAGAGCATAGCCATGGTTGCCGGCAGGCTGCGGGCTCTGGTGCCAGAGGCCGGGATAGCCGTGGCTCACGGCCAGATGCCCGAGGGCGAACTGGAGGCGGTGATGGCCGACTTCGCTCTGGGGGAGAGCGAAGTCCTGGTGTGCACCACCATTATTGAGTCGGGACTGGATATGCCCAATGTTAATAC